>PHCJ01000004.1 GCA_002842285.1 Betaproteobacteria bacterium HGW-Betaproteobacteria-22 | reverse complement strand
AGGTTAATTAACAACTTTTAACAGCACTATACAAACAATAACAAACAATCTACCCACAATCTCTGTTGTTTCAAATCTTCATATGTACGTTTCTTAACCCCCATTAACTGGGGGTTTCCCATATCTAACAGTAAGAGTGGTAGAGAATCGTTATGACTTTACGATTAAAACCATTGTTTTTGACTGTTTAAGAAACATTTGGAAATTATTAGAACGTACAAGCTGGGTATAGGGAAATTGATAAATCACTGTTCCCCGAACTGTCCGTAGATTTTACAGTGGGATGATTCTTCACCGTCTTTACTATCCAACAACCAAGGCTACAGGGCAACGGCTAGAGTGAAATAATTAACGAAATCCGATAGGAAGTGCCAGAAGCGGTTAAGGTTTGGTTACACCCATTCCACACACCGCTATGGAGCTGTTTTTCTACCATTGAACTACACCCGCGAATACACTATTTTACTTTATTTTGGGTGAGACAGGATGACGATACTGAATAGTCGTGTAGAAACTTGCTTTAACAACTTAACCATACAGTTAGAGGAGAGGTTGCATTAAATGTAACCGCGAGCAGTCTTATTGACCTTAAAAGAACCACAAAAAATACACTTTCTGCCATTCAAAAAGTTGGCACAACAACTAAACCCTTATTGAGGGTAATAATCATCAGTTTCTCCTAAGCTACCATAGTTATGAAACACCCTAATTACCTAGCTTTTTAAGGCTGACTATCAGTTTTTGTTTGATGCGCTGACGCATGGCGCGGCAGATATTCAGGAACTATCAGTGGCTAATTTTGGTCATTTTGACTGAGATGTGCATGTCTGGATTCCGTTGCGAGCAGATCTCAAGGTGCTAAGTGTTGGCGTGACACAGCAGGTGGACATCATAATCATCACCCGCATCAGTTAATATTATTAAAAGGCGCATCAGCGTCTTCTAGCAATATGCGCTAGACAAGCAGGAAAGACCGCGCTGGATATGGCCTATTGGATAGATTGTATTCCCGCCACAAGTAGAGGCGTTAGCTGGGTGCCGCGAGCCAGGCATTACCGGGAGTGATTGCCGGTGGCCAAGCGATTTCAGCCACGGCTATCGGGCAAAAATTTGGCTTGAGCGTCTCACTAGCCTTGACTAGCAACATGATTGAGACGCTTGATGATGCACTTAAGCAATTAGCCATGCATAATGATGTGGTAGCGCGCAAGCTTGGACATGCTGTCATGGATGGTGATGATTGTGTTTAGTTTGGCCAAGTTTGTGGCCGTTGAAATTGAAAAAACAGTCCGGCGCAGATGTAATGTCTCGCGCATGTAAACGGAGAAATGATGCATTCGGTTTTTAGTGAACTGGCAATATTACTGATGATTGCTGCAGCGGCTGGCGCAATATCCCTTTGGCTGCGCCAGCCATTGTTGATCGCCTATATCGCAATTGGCCTGATTGCAGGACCATCTATGCTAGGGCTGGTGACCGCACATGAGCAGATAGACCTGTTCGCGCAGATAGGTGTGGCAGTGCTGCTGTTTATTGTGGGCTTGAAGCTTGACCTTCAGCATATCCGCCACATCGGGCCTGTGGCGCTGGCAACAGGCCTAGGACAATTGACGTTTACCATCGTGTTTGGTTTTGTGTTAATCCTGTTGCTGGGTAAGACCATGATGGAAGCGTTATATGTGTCCGTTGCGCTTACCTTTTCAAGTACCATTATTATCGTCAAGTTATTGTCAGACAAACGCGAGATTGACTCTTTGCACGGACGTATTGCGGTGGGTTTCCTGATTGTGCAGGATCTGGCCGTAGTGCTCGCCATGATGGCAATGAGTGCTATGCGCAGCGATGGTGATGCAGCGGTGCAGGATGTACTACTTTCGCTGGCTTGGCGTGTATCTGTCGCAGCAGTCGTGATATACGTGTTAATGCGCTACATTTTGCCCAAGTGGGTAACCTTGATAGCCAAGTCTCAGGAACTGCTGCTGATTTTTGCCATTGCCTGGGGTACCGGCTTTGCTGCAATAGGCGAGATGATAGGTTTCTCCAAAGAGGCGGGGGCATTTTTAGCCGGTTTTACATTGGCTTCTACTGTTTATCGTGATGCGATTCATGCAAGATTGAGCGGTATTCGCGATTTCTTATTGCTATTTTTCTTTGTCGATTTAGGTGCAAAGCTTGACCTGTCCACGCTGGGCGCTGAGATATGGCCAGCTATCGCGTTGTCAGTATTTGTGCTGATAGGTAACCCATTGATTGTCATGGCGATTATGGGCTACATGGGCTACCGGAAAAGAACAGGCTTTCTGGCTGGTCTGACGGTGGCACAGATTAGTGAGTTCTCGATCATTTTTGTTGCCATGGGAATCAGCATCGGTCATGTTGGTGTAGAAGCGCTCAGCCTGACAACTTTAGTCGGCATTGTGACTATTACATTATCCACATACATGATTCTTTTTTCACACCCGCTGTATGAAAAGTTATCGCCGTGGATGGGCTGGTTTGAAAGACGCAAACCATTCAGAGAAATGGCGGTTGAAAGCGGTAAGGTTGTACAAAAGCATGCTGATGTGATTGTTTTTGGTATGGGCCGCTACGGGGCTGGTCTGGCTTCTGGGCTTAAAAAAGCCGGGCTGTCAGTCATCGGGGTGGATTTTGACCCGGAAACAATAAGAAGTATGAAACGTCAGGGCTTGCCAGTGTATTACGGCGATTGTACCAGTTTAGAATTTCTGGAAACCTTGCCTTTAAATGGCGCTGCATGGGTAGTGAGCGCATTGCCAGATATTGCATCGAACACCAGTCTGCTTGACGCACTTAAACAGCATGAGTTTCAGGGCGAAGTTGCGATTATCGCCAGAGAGGGCGTGGAGCAAAAATTGTATTGTAGTACAAAACCTGTCACGGTGATTTACCCTATGCAAAATGCCGTGCATTATACGGTTGAAAGTATTTATAACCTCGTCCAGGAAAATAAAAAGGAGACTGCGGCATGACCAATTTAAGCCGAATTCTGGTAGCGACAGACCTTTCTGCACCAGCAAGACATGCGGTTGATAGGGCGCTGCAAGTTGCTGCTGCACATCAGGCAAAATGCGCTGTGATTCATGCACTGCAACTGGATGCAATCGATAAACTTAAGGAATGGATAGGCGAGGATGTTTCAGGCGTTAAGTCCAAGCTTGAGGATGAGGCTAATGCATGTTTGCAGCAGCTTGTGGCGCAGGCAGAGCAACACTACCATATCAAACCAGAGGCGGCACTTGTGCATGGGTCGCATTTGGCTGCGATAACGGATTATGCCAAGCAGCTCGATGCTCAACTTTTGGTAATCGGTGCGCGCGGCCAGGGTTTTTTGAGGCATCATGTGCTGGGTTCCACAGCCTCCAGACTGATCAGAAAGTCAGTCAGATATCCGGTTCTGGTGGTTAAACAGTCTCCACACCAACCCTACAAAAAAGTACTGATTCCGATTGACTTATCAAGCGCATCTGCAAATGCGATAAAGTTTGCAGTACAGTTGGCACCGGATGCGGAAATCATATTGATGCATGCATTTGAAGTGCCATTTGAGGGAAAAATTACTTACGCTGGCGTAGATGACAATATACTCAAGCAGTATCGTATTGCGACCAGAGATAAGGTGTTTGCACAAATACGTGCTACAGCAGATGCTGCCGGTTTGGATGTTGGGGACTATACGCCACTGGTTATCCATGGCGATCCCTCTCAGTCTGTGATTGACCAGGAGCAGGAGTTTGATGTGGACTTAATCATCATGGGTAAACATGGTCAAAATGTCATGGAAGAGTTGTTACTTGGCAGTGTGACCAAGCATGTACTGGCGGAATCACAGTGTGATGTACTGGTGGTGGATGGCGGTCAGGTGCCCGATGCAATATAAATCGAAATAACTAATAGGCTTGGCAATCTAACATCAAATGCGAAAATAGCGAGATTGCTTGACTGATTTTGTCTATGTACCGCGAAGATCAATTGCAGTGCGTGTTAAGCAAGTTTCTAAACCACTATCCAGCATAGTCATACTGACTCACCCAAAATCTGTATCACTGGCGGCAATGTTCTGAAAATCCATTTGAACAAGCCATACTAAAACGCCAGCGGGTCCACATCGACAGCCCAGCGTACTTTTGCTGCCAATTTATGTGTCCGTAGCGCGCTAACTAATGCAGTGAGCACATGTTGCAGAACAGCGCGCTGCTGTGCATGTAGCAATATATAGCCGCGCTCCATGCCTTTCAGGCGCTCCATTTTCGGCCGTACTGGATCATAAACGGTGACCGCATGGTTTAAGCTGCGCGCGTGCTGAAATGCGTCATCCAAAAATTGCTGCACTGTGGGGTATTCATGGGCTTCTGCGCGCAGCAATGCAGTAAAAACAAATGGAGGAAACTGCACCATCTCGCGTTCGGCCAGCATGGCATGGGCATAAGTTTCATAATCCTGGCTGCGTAAAGCATGAAATAACGCGTGATCAGGGAAAGCAGTTTGAATGATGACCTGACCAGCTTTGTCTGCGCGTCCAGCACGACCGGCTACTTGCATCAACTGAGCAAATAAACGTTCACTGGCTCTAAAATCAGGGCTGTGCAGGGCGCTGTCTGTGTCGATCACGCCTACCAAAGTCAAATTAGGAAAATCGTGCCCCTTGGCCAGCATTTGCGTGCCCACCAGAATATCGATCTCACCACGGTGTACCTGGTCTAGTATTTCAACCAGCGCATCTTTACGGCTGATACTGTCGCGATCAACCCTGGCAATTCGTGCTTCGGGCAACAGCTGAGCGAGCGTTTGCTCCAGCCGTTGCGTGCCATGCCCGGTTGGATGCAAATCAGCATTACCGCAACTAGGGCATTGCTGAACAATTTTTTGCTCATGCCCGCAATGATGACAACGTAGTTTTCTTTGCCCCAAATGCACCACCAGCCGGCTACTACAGCGCAGACAGGGCGCTATCCAGTGGCAAGCCGAGCAGAGCAATACTGGGGAATATCCGCGCCGATTGATAAAAAGCAGCGACTGCTCCTTGCGCGCCAATCGGCTACGTAACGCTGTTACCAGCTGCGGGGTGAGGCCATGCTGCAAATTTACCTTGGTGGTATCGATACAGGCGATGGCCGGTAATTGGGCCGCACTAACAGCCCGTTTTTTTAAGGTGAGCAGGTCATATTTATTGACCGATGTTTTGCTATGGGTAGCGTTATGCCAACTTTCTAAAGATGGCGTGGCAGAACCTAACACGACCGGAATAGCCAAGCGCTTGGCACGCACTAAAGCGACATCGCGGGCGTGGTAGCGCATGCTGTCTTGCTGCTTGTAAGAACCGTCATGCTCTTCATCAATAATAATTAGCTTTAGATGTGGCAAGGGCGTAAACACCGCCAGACGGGTGCCAATTATAATCTGCGCTGCGCCAGACTGCGCCAACTGCCAATGATGTAAGCGATCACTCTCGCTCAAGCTACTGTGCAGACTAACCAGAGAGAACTGAGGCAAGCGGTTTCTGAAGCGCGCCTCAAGTTGCGGGGTGAGGTTAATCTCCGGCACCAACACCAACACTTGTGCATTGCCATGCTGCAGCGCATGTTGCATCAGACGTATATACACTTCCGTTTTACCGCTGCCCGTCACGCCGTAAATCAACCACGACTTAAATATATCCATTTGTTGGGTAATGGTTTGCACCGCGTTTGCCTGCTCGTCGTTCAACACTGGGGCAGGTGCAACTCCAATGGCAGCAACGCGCGGTGGCACAAGCACTTGTTCAGCCATTGCATAACCTAAATCCACGAGTGATTTGGCAGCTTTACGCGCGGTGGTAGATAGATTGCTTAATTCCGCTTCTGTTAATTGACCGGCTACTTGCAATGCCGCCATGATTTGACGCAGTATGCGCTGCCTTTTAGGCATTTGTGTGACGTCAAGCAAGCGGCCGACTTCAGTCAATCGATAAAGAAATTGCTTGCGTGCCAAAGCGGGGGCAGTTTGCCGCAAACGCGTCGGCAAGGCTGATAACAGTGCCTGACCAAACGGATACTGATAGTAGCTGGCACTAAATTTAAGTAAATTGAGTAGCTCAGCAGAGAGCGGCACTTCGTCTGCGAAAACCTGTAGCACGGGCTTTAATTTTTCGGGTGCAATATCTGTCGCATGCGCAATGTCCATCACAATGCCAATTTTCTGACGCGCGCCAAACGACACCAGTACACGCTGGCCGATGCGCGCACTTTGGCCATTGCTTGCATAATCAAACAAACGGTCTAAGGGCACATCTAGTGCAATTTTTAAGATGGCTGGACTCAACTGTGAAGGACTTTAAGTAAAATTAACAGCAGATAGGTTAAAATACGCGTTTTAGCATGTTATGCAATTATTGTGAAAACACATCTTACCGAATTACTTGCCCGCGCCGCAAAAACTATTGCGCCTGACGTTGAAAATTTAAACATTGTATTAGAACGCCCAAAGTCGGCAGAGCATGGTGATTTTGCCACCAACCTGGCCATGGTGCTGGCTAAACCGCTTAAACAAAACCCGCGCGTGCTGGCGACGCAAATTATTGACGCACTGCCAAGCAGTGACTATATCGCTAAAACCGAAATAGCGGGTGCAGGTTTTATTAATTTCTTTTTAAATGCCCAATCCAAACAGGCCGTGATTAAAGATATTTTTAAAGCAGGTAGCCAATATGGGCGCAACAACAGCGGTAATCATCAAAAAGTCCAGGTAGAGTTTGTTTCAGCAAATCCAACAGGGCCACTGCACGTAGGCCATGGGCGAGGTGCTGCGGTGGGTGACTGCCTGGCGCGTCTGCTGGATGCCAATGGCTGGGATGTCACACGCGAGTTCTATTACAATGACGCCGGTGCACAGATAGATAACCTCACCATTTCTGTGCTGGCGCGCTGCAAAGGCATCTCTACCGAACATGAAAGCTTTCCTGAAAATGGCTATCGTGGCGAATATATCAATGACATCGCCGCGGCATTTCTTGCTAAACATACCGTGGTGGCAGATGACATTGAAGTGACTGCAAGTGGTGATATCAACGATTTGGAATCAATCCGCGCCTTCAGCGTAGCTTATCTTCGCCACGAGCAGGATTTGGATTTAAAAGCGTTCCAGATTCAATTTGATGTGTTTTCCCTTGAAAGCGCACTCTATGCCACAGGCAAAGTGGAGCAAACAGTGCAAGCGCTCATCAGCAGCGGTCACACCTATGAAGCCAACGATGCGCTCTGGCTTAAAACAACAAGCTTTGGCGATGACAAAGACCGTGTAATGCGTAAAACGGACGGCGGCTACACTTATTTTGTGCCTGATGTAGCTTACCACACCGATAAATGGAACCGTGGTTTTGTGCGCGTTATTAACGAGCAGGGCGCTGACCACCACAGCACCATCACACGAGTACGAGCCGGTTTGCAGGCCTTGAATATTGGCATTCCAAAAGACTGGCCGGATTACGTGCTGCACCAGATGGTGACCGTCATGCGTGGGGGTGAAGAAGTCAAACTATCTAAACGTGCAGGCAGCTACGTGACCCTGCGTGACCTGATTGAAGAAGTTGGCTGTGATGCAACGCGTTATTTTTTAGCCGCACGGCGTGCTGATTCGCAGCTGGTGTTTGATATTGATTTGGCGCGCAGTCAAAGCAATGACAACCCAGTCTATTATATTCAATATGCCCATGCGCGTATTTGCAGTGTGCTCGGTCAGTGGAATGATGATGCAGCCAAACTGGCACATGCAGATTTGTCGTTGTTGCACAATGCGCATGAAACAACCTTAATGCAGCGTTTAAGTGACTATCCGGAAGTTGTGGCCAATGCCGCGACAGAGTTAGCGCCGCACGTGATTGCCAACTATTTAAAAGAATTGGCAAGTGATTTACACAGCTATTACAACGAGTATAAATTCTTAATTGATGATGATGCGCTTAAATTGGCACGTTTAAGTTTAATCAGTGCAACGCAGCAGGTGCTTAAAAATGGATTGGATTTATTAGGTGTCAGCGCCCCTGAGAAAATGTAAATCAATGCAGATAGAGTAAGGCCGACACTTAACCGTGTGCTTTCTTAAGAATAGGATAAAAATGAGTAGAGATTACAAACCAGGACCTGAGCGTAGCAAAAAAACGAGCAAAGGCAGCCCCTTTCTGAGTGGCCTGCTTGTAGGTTTTTTGCTAGGAGTTGGTGCATCACTGGCCGTTGTGATGTATATCAAGGGGGTAGACAGCCCATTTGCTGAAAATACCAACAACAAAAAACCGTTGAGCCAGCGCATCATGGAAAATAGCAAACAGATTGATGCTAACAAGGGTGTGGAGGCTGATACCATTGTGCCTGATAATCGCGTAGATGATGCGGACGACAAAACGCGGTTTGATTTTTATACGATTCTGCCGGGTAGCGAAAGCAAGGTGAATACCATAGACCGCCAGCAGGATAAGACCCAATCGGCTTCTGCTGTGCAATATGATTATTATCTGCAAGTGGGTGCTTTTCAAACCGGGGAAGAGGCTGATAACATGAAGGCGAAATTAGCGTTGCAGGGTTTTGAGGCCGTGGTACAGACGGCTGATATTCCCAATAAAGGTATTTGGCATCGCGTGCGTGTGGGGCCGCTCAATGACCTGGATCAAATCAGCAAAACACAAAGTGATTTACTGGCCAATGGATTCAAAACCGACCTCATTAAGATCAATGCCGAAAACTAATTGGATAAACGCATTGTCTACAGGAAACTTGCACAGAATTCACGTGTCAGCGCAGGTTGTGTGTGAAGCGTTAACAGAAAGCCTTAACCTGATTTATGGATTAAAAGCATTTGTAAAAACAACCACCCTCATAGGAAAAATCGAATGAAAAAACTGCTTACTGCTCTTATGTTTTTGATGACGTTTAATGTCATGGCCGCCGACCCGCAAATGGGTAAGGATTTTGATAAAACAGCGCAGACCATCAATACAGACAACCCCAGTAAAATTGAAGTAATCGAATTGTTCTGGTATGGCTGCGGCCATTGCTATCACATGGAAGCGCCGTTGCATGCGTGGGTAAAGAAATTGCCGGCAGATGTCGTGTTTAAACGCGTACCTGGCCTACCTAATAAATCATGGGCCCCCATGGCTAAAGCCTATTATGCAATGGAGATTCTAGGTGTATTGGATAAGTTGCATTCCCCATTGTTTGAGGCTATTCACAAACAAAAGATATTAAACCCGACCGATGAAAAAGCTGCAATTGAATGGATAGCAAGGCAAAGTGGCCTGGACAAAAAGAAAGTTGAAGAGGCATTTAGCTCATTTTCTACCAACACCAGCCTAAATCGGGCAGCGAATATTTTCCGTGCATCAGGCGCTACAGGTGTGCCAAGCCTGGTAATCGACGGCAACTACATCACCTCCAGTACCATGGCGGGCAATAACGACCTTGCCTTAAAAACAGCCGATTACATTATCACCAACCTGCGCGCTGATAAAGCAAAGGTGTCGGCACCAGCAAAAAAGTAATGCAAACCCAAGGCTGGTTTGAGACGCTTTATCAAAAGCTTCTCAACTGGTTTTGAAATCGACAAGCAGGTAAATCAGCCCGCTTACCGGTGAGGTAAACGGGCTTTGTTATTGGTTAAGCATGCGAGGGTTGTGACATGAAGGTTTTTATCACAGGTGCCTCCAGTGGTATCGGCGAGGCGCTGGCACATGAATATGCACAGCGCTACCGGGGCGAGGGTGTTGCTATCGGGCTCGCGGCAAGGCGCGCTGATGCGCTGACGGCGCTTAAAGACACTTTGCAGCGTCAATATGCTATTGATTGCAAAATTTACCCGCTGGATGTGCGCCATAGCAATGCGCTCTCTCTGGCCGCAGCAGATTTTATTGCGCAATTTGGCGTGCCTGATGTGGTGATTGCCAACGCGGGCGTGAGTAGCGGCACGTTGACAGAAAACATGGAAGATACCGCTGCATTCCAGATAGTCTTTGATATCAATGTGTTAGGCATGGTGCATACTTTTCAGCCATTTATCCAGGCAATGCGCGAGGCTGGCAGCACGGGGCGGCGCGCCCATTTGGTGGGTATCGCCAGTGTGGCCGGCATACGCGGCCTGCCGGGTGCTGGCGCTTACAGCGCGTCCAAGGCAGCAGCAATAGCCTACCTTGAGAGTTTGCGAGTGGAAATGCTGCATCACGGTATTGCTGTCACAACCATTGCTCCTGGCTATATTCGCACCCCGATGACGGCAATCAATCCTTACCGCATGCCATTCTTAATGGAGGCGAATATCGCAGCGCACAAGTTTGTGAATGCGATAGAAGCCAAGCGACGTTTTGTGGTGATTCCATGGCAGATGGGCTGGGTTGCAAGACTGATGCGCTTAATTCCGCCAGTGTTGTGGGATTGTTTGGCGAAAAACGCACCACATAAGTCACGCGTTCATCTGGACTAGCTGCGGCGCCAAGGTCTACTCACGCCTTCAGCAATTTATGAGGCAGTCAGCATGCGTTCAAGTGTGAGCTTGGCAAGTTTGGCCTCGTGACCGGGTACCTTGATTTGGTTGACCACGTTGCCTTCAGCCAGATTCTCCAGTACCCAGGCTAAATGTTGCGGGTCTATGCGCGCCATGGTGGAGCACTCGCACACCACGTGGCTCATGAATTGCACCAATTTGCCTTGCGGTTTCATTTGTTCAGCCAGGCGATTCACTAAATTAAGCTCGGTACCCACCAGCCATTTTGTGTTGGCAGGGGCTTCGCTCACGGTTTTTAAAATATATTCTGTAGAACCCACGTAGTCTGAGTGCTGACACACTTCAAAAGGCGCTTCAGGATGTGAAATCACAAAACCATCCGGGTGCTCCGCACGGAACTGCGTGATATTTTGCAGACGGAACATCTGATGTACCGCGCAATGCCCTTTCCAAAGCAGGATTTTTGCATTTTTGATTTGCTCTGCCGTTAACCCACCCAGTGGCTGGTCTGGATCCCACACCGGCATCTGCTCTAATGGGATGCCCATCTTGTAACCGCTCCAGCGCCCCAAGTTCTGGTCAGGGAAAAACAGTACTTTTTCACGCTGCGCAAAGCCCCAGTCTAAAATCTTAGGCGCGTTGGTGCTGGTGCAGACAATGCCGCCGTGTTCGCCGCAAAATGCTTTTAAGTCCGCAGCTGAGTTTATGTAAGTGATGGGCGTGATTTGCGCATCAAAGTCAAGCACCTTGTTGAGCTCGCGATAGCTGCGCTCAACCTTGGCAAGGTTAGCCATGTCAGCCATTGAGCAGCCTGCAGCCATGTCAGGCAATATGGCAACTTGTTCAGGGCGACTTAAAATGTCGGCCACTTCCGCCATAAAATGCACGCCGAGAAAAACAATAAATTCGGCATCCAGGTTTTCTGCATAGCGGGAGAGCTTGAGTGAGTCACCAGTAAAATCCGCATGGCGATACACGCTTTCATGTTGGTAATGGTGACCCAGAATAACCAGGCGTTTACCCAGTTTTTCTTTGGCTGCAATGATGCGGCGCTGGCAATCTGCGTCGTCAGCGGCTTGGTATTTTTCAAATTTAATGGGTGATACTTGCATGGTGTGATCTACGGTGTTTAATCAAAGTGTTTCCGACTACCTGTTATTTTACAGCGTGAGTTGATGAAACTCACCTAATCTTTTTAATGCATCTACATTTGTCCATGAAAAAGCGCGTTTAGCGGCTACTCGCCAATCAACCCACTCATAAGCGACGTGCTCGTTTGGGGCTAGCTGAACAGGCAATGCCGCCGGCAACATCAAGCCAAACAAGTGCTCTGTATTTTGAGTCACACCCGGTGCATAGCGATACCGCCAGTGCGGATATATCTCATATACATTCGCAACACGCCAATCTGACAGTGTATATTGCAAGGCATCAAGCCCTGTTTCCTCACGTACCTCTCTAATGGCAGCCTCGTATGGGGTTTCACGCCCCTCCACACTCCCTGTGACCGATTGCCAAAACCCCGCCTTATCGGCACGTTCCATCATCAAAACCTGTAAATCTGGTGTGTAAATTAACACGAGCGCGGAGATGGGAGTTTTGTAGTTTTGCATATGACTCATAATTAAGACGGTGCCGGAGGAGGGAATCGAACCCCCGACCTTTTCATTACGAATGAACTGCTCTACCAACTGAGCTACGCCGGCAATTAAAATACCATGAATATAATTTTACCTACTATCGTTTCTTGCCTTGCCTTGCCTTGCCTGCGCCTAGCGCTACATCCCACTCGACGACTTATTCGGTGTTTCCCTAGATTAACCCAAGTTAAACTTTACCTACGGCAGAGGTTAAATTTTTAGGCAATTGAAATACCACGCTCTCAACCACACCATGCAACTCTTGTACATCGGCTGCACCTAGCTGTTGTAATTTGGCGATGACTTCCTGCACCAGTACTTCTGGTGCAGACGCCCCCGCAGAGACGCCAATTTTATGCTTACCAATCAGCCACTCGGCTTTAAAGTGACTCGCATTGTCTACCATGTAGGCTTCAACGCCCTGATTTTGTGCAACTTCACGCAGGCGGTTGGAATTAGAGCTGTTCGGTGAGCCTACAATAATCACCAGATCACAATCTTTGGCCATTATTTTAATGGCATCCTGACGATTTTGCGTAGCGTAGCAAATATCATCGCTTTTGGGTGCGCGTATATGGGGGAATCTTGCCTGCAATGCCTCAATCACCTTGGCTGCATCATCCATAGATAAGGTGGTTTGGGTGACAAATGCAAGCTTTTCCGGGTTTTTAACTTGTAATCCAGCCACATCCTGCGGAGTTTCAACCAAATACATGCCGCCATTCGCTTGCTCACCCTCGGCCTGCCCCATTGTGCCCTCAACCTCGGGGTGGCCTTTGTGACCGATCATGATGATTTCAAGGCCGGCCTTACGCATTTTTTCAACTTCAATATGCACTTTGGTGACAAGCGGGCATGTGGCGTCATAAGCTGTCAGGCCGCGCGCATCTGCCTCGGCACGCACCGCTTTAGAAACCCCGTGCGCACTAAAAATAACGGTGCTACCTGTCGGTATTTCGTCTAGCTCTTCAACAAAAACTGCCCCTTTGGCACGCAATGCGTCTACCACAAATTTGTTATGCACAACCTCGTGGCGCACATAAATTGGCGCGCCAAATTTTTCCAGCGCTTGTTCAACAATGATAATGGCGCGATCCACCCCTGCACAAAAACCGCGCGGGTTGGCGAGCACAATCTGTGCATTGGCATTATTTTCAATGATGTTAACGGTACTTGTTTCGCTCATGGCTATCATTCGTATTCAAATTGCGTGAGTGTCGGATGCATCGGGTATAATGACGCAAACATGATGCATTAATTAATTTTATTACTTAAAGTATTACTTAAAAAAACTGCACATTAACTGCGCGCCAGAATGTAAACTGGCTCAAAGCCGAAGGATGCTAGCTTGCGGTTAATTTAGGCAAAAAAACCAAACATAAAAACCAAACTATGAAAAATACCGCAACCTTATTGATTACTTGCCCCGATACGCGCGGCATAGTGGCAGCGATTGCTGATTTTTTACATCAAAACAATGCCAACATTTTACACGCAGACCAGCATCAGGATGCAGAAAATAATCTGTTTTTAATGCGCGTGGAATGGGATCTCACTGATTTTAAAATCGAGATAGAAAATTTTGAAGCTGCCTTTGCCGCAGTCGCCAAGCAATTTAGCATGCAGTGGCAGCTTAAATTATCCCGACACAAAACGCGCGTTGCCATTATGGTGTCTCAGTACGACCATTGCTTGGCAGATTTGTTGCATCGCCACAAAAGTGGAGAATTAGCTTGCGAAATCCCATTGGTGATTAGTAATCACCGTGATACCGAAGCGTTGGTAAAATTCTATGGGATAGATTTTCACTATATTGAAGTGAATAAAACCAACAAAGTGCAGGCAGAGGCTGCCCAATTTAAATTATTTGATGACTATCAAATTGATTTAATCGTGCTGGCACGCTACATGCAGATTTTATCGCCTGATTTTGTGATCCGTTACCCGCAGCGTATTATTAATATTCATCACTCTTTCTTGCCTGCGTTTATCGGTGCGCGACCATACCATCGAGCGTTTGAGCGTGGCGTTAAATTGATTGGCGCAACCAGCCATTATGTGACAGAGGTGCTGGACGAAGGGCCAATTATCGAGCAGGGCACTGACCGTATATCCCATCGGGATCAGGTAGAAGACCTGATTCAGAAAGGCCGTGATTTAGAACGTGTGGTGCTGTCAAAAGCGGTACGCTGGCATATTGAAAACCGTATTTTGCTGTACGCGAATAAGACGGTGATTTTTGATTAAGTTTCCGCCTTCGATACATTTCTTGTTCACTGAGCTTGTCGAAGTGAATACTTAACATACGGAACACCTTGCAGATGCCTTACATGTATATCCTAAAGTGCGCTGATGGCAGCTTTTATACTGGCAGTACTGTTAATTTGGATAAACGATTATGGGAACATCAAAATAAGTTCGGTGCGAACTATACCAAGAAACGATTACCCGTCATTCTAGTATTCTGTGAAGAGTTCTCACGTATAGATGAGGCTTATTATAGAGAAAATCAGGTGAAGGGTTGGAATCGTGCTAAAAAACAGGCTTTAATTGATGGCCGATATGATGACTTACCCACTTTGGCAGCAACAGCAACCTCACTTCGACAAGCTCAGTGAACGAGAAATGTTAGAGTTATGCCCTGTAGCTCAACGCTACTTGTTGCCTGAGCTTGTCGAAGGCGATGCCCTGAGCTTGTCGAAGGCGATGCCCTGAGCTTGTCGAAGGGCGGTAATTCAAACTCCCGGCAAAACGCTTTCACCTGCAAACAAATCGGCAACTTTCTCTCGCTCACGAATAAGGTAAGTCTGGTCGCCATCCACCATCACTTCAGCCGCGCGCGGCCTGGTGTTGTAATTGCTCGCCATGCTCATGCCATAAGCCCCGGCAGACATAATTGCCAGCAAGTCCCCTTCTTGCAGTGCCAGCATTCTGTCGTGGCCTAAAAAGTCACCGCTTTCACATACGGGGCCTACGATTTCATAGTTAACGGCATCGGCATTGCGCGGTTGTACCGCTTGTATAGCGTGATACGCATCGTAAAGTGCTGGGCGCATCAAATCGTTCATCGCCGCGTCAACAATGGCAAAATTTTTCGATTCAGTTTGTTTTAAATACTCAACTTTTGTAAGCAAAACACCCGCATTACCTACCAAGGCTCGGCCAGGCTCAAACACTAGCTTAATGTTACTCTCACCTAGTTTTGCCAGCATTGCGGCAGCGTAAGCATCAAATGCTGGCGGTGTTTCATCGTTATAACAAATGCCGATGCCACCACCCGCATCAATATGTTGAATATGAATGCCATTTTTTTCTAGCGCATCAACCAGCGCCAGCACACGGTCAAACGCATCCAGAAACGGCGATAACTCTGTTATTTGCGAGCCGATATGGCAGTCCACCCCATGAATGGCAATGTTGGGCATGGCGGCGGCCTGTAAATAAATATCCAGAGCATCTTCATATGCCACCCCAAATTTATTATTTTTAAGACCAGTAGAAATGTAAGGGTGTGTCTTTGCGTCCACATTCGGATTGACGCGGAGTGATACAGGGGCCACTTTTCCTATATAACCTGCAATGTCATTTAAACGTACTAGTTCACTGGCAGACTCCACATTGAAGCAAAAAATGCCAGCCTCAAGTGCTGCACGCATCTCATCTGCGGTTTTGCCCACCCCTGAGAACACCACTTTGGCGGGGTCGCCACCGGCAGCGATAACGCGTGCTAATTCGCCACCCGACACGATGTCAAACCCGGCCCCCAGCTTTGCAAATAGGTTCAAAATAGCCAGACTAGGGTTGGATTTAACTGCAAAGCACACCAGATGCCGGCTATTTGCAAACCCCGCATTAAAAGTCTCGAACGCATTAGTGAGTGCCGATTTTGAGTAAACATAACAAGGCGTGTCATAAGCTTCAGCAATTTTGTCAAGCGCGACATTTTCAATGTGCAGGGTATTATTTTTAAATGTAAAAGTATTGGCGGTTGTCATAAAGCGGGCTTCGATCAATTAATTTGCGCTGCTGGTTGCGGGTATTGCTGCTCAGGGATGTATAGCGGACCTTTAGTGCCACAGGCGCCAAGCAGGCAAGCGAGCAATACGAGCAATATTATTTTATTAGAAGTTGGTTGCATAGGTGTTTAATGGTTGCGCTTTCCAGTGTTCGGAATATTTTAATGGGTGAACGTTCCAATATGTTCATTCTATCATTAATGCTTTTTAACGTATGTGATTCCTTATAACCTGAATTTTTGATTAAGGCGCGAAATGGGTAACTTGGCATTCGATATGGAGGAAAAGTCGCCGAATAGAAAATCCAGATTTAATTCGCCGTTTGTATATCTATTTTTACCGGTTATCGGCTACTCATAGACAATAGACTTTGTTAGAGTGCAAGATTCACACTACTAGAAGGGGAATTGTCATGCACACTTTGCAACCACAAGCTAAAAATAAAATCAGGCAGGAATCTGTACGTTACGGTGTTGTACAGCGCGGTTTCACGCTCATTGAGCTCATGATTGTTATCGCCATTATAGGCATAATTGCATCCATCGCGATTCCAGCTTATACCGATTACGTTAAGCGTGGCAAGGCGGCAGAAGCCACAGCTGCACTGGCTGATGGCAAGGTTAAAATGGAACAGTTCTTTCAGGACAATCGCACCTATACCGGTGGGCCATGCCCTGCCAACGGCCAGTATTTTAATTATGCTTGTAATGCGGATGATGTATCTTTCTCTATTGCGGCTACAGGTCAGAATGATATGAGTAATTTCGAATTCAGTGTGGATCAGTCTAATGCCAAAGCCTCTAAGTATGATGGTACGGTAGGCGGTACGTGCTGGCTGACAAGCCGGAGTGGCTCATGCTGATGCGTGAGTACAATGTAAGCGCGGGCAATCAGGCGCAGTTAAGGAGTGTATGGCGTGGCTTCACCCTGATTGAGTTGTTGGTGATTGTGGCGATATTCGGTGTGCTGGCTTCATTGGCGGTGCCTAGTTTCACCACCTGGATTCAAAACACGCGTATCCGTAACGCAGCTGATTCCATACAGGTGGGTTTACAAAAAGCACGGATGGAGGCGGTTAAGCGAAATGCTGACGTCAAGTTAGAGTTGGGCGCAAATTCAGCTTGGACAATTGAGTGTGTAGTAGTGACTGCTGGTTGCCCAGGCCTGATAGAGGCGCGGCCAGCGAGCGATGGCGCCTCAGTCGCGATCAGTGTGACGCCTACACCAGCAGGGGCTGACACCATTGTGTTTACCAGTTTAGGTCGCGTACGCTCCGTGGCTGAGGGCGCAGCCGATGCGCCTTTTACGCGGCTAGATGTAGACAATACCCTGTTGGCTGCAGCAGAAAGTAGAGATTTAAGAATTTTAATTGATGCGGGTGGCTCGGGTAAGCTTTGTGACCCATATAGTGGGTTGTCGTCAACTGACCCACGTAAATGCCCATGAGGAAATTCATGAAACATTGCAAGCAAATCAAGCAGGTGCTGCCAGTGAATGGTTCTGGCGTGGCTGATTTAGTGAAAAAAAATCGTAAATGCTCCGATAGGTCGAAACCACCAAACACGCAGCTTGGTATCGCCCTACTTGAAGCTTTGATTGCAGTGTTGTTGTTTTCAATGGGGATGTTGGCGCTGGCTGGCTTGCAGGCGGCGATGGTTAAAAACACCTCAGATGCCAAATATAGGGCAGAAGCTTCTTTTGTTGCACAGCAGCGCTTGGGCATGATTTGGGTTGGGACAGCTTTACCAGCAGGTTATGCAGAAAATACCGACATTTCTGCATTGCTGCCTAACGGCACGCGCACGGTCACGGTGTCACCCGAACGAGTAGTCACAGTGACTGTATCATGGCAGTCGCCAGGAGAGTCCGCTCACAGCTACAGCACTAATGCGCGGATCGAGGGTATTTGATAATGAGTGCAAAAAATAAATTTAGGCAGGTCAGGCAAACGAAGATTCATTTACCAAAAGCCTATGCACAGTCAGGTTTTAGTCTGGTGGAACTGCTGGTGGGCCTGGTGATCGGCCTGCTTGCGACCATGGTGATTATGCAGGTGTTCTCTGTGTTTGAGGGTCAAAAACGCAGTACATCAGGTTCTGCAGATGCTCAAACTAACGGCAGCATTGCGCTGCATTCCATACAGCGCGATGCGCAGATGGCAGGGTTTGGTTTGCCAGTGCCAATGGCCGACAAAGAGAATACCTCGCTCAAATGTGACCCTGCCCCCACTTTTGACCATGATGTCAACCCTGCCACGCCAGATTTAGAACTCTCACCAGTCACCATAGTGGATGGTATAAGCGACACCATTACCGTTCGTTACAGCAATTCAGGGATGGGTGCCGTACCAGTCAAAATCGTTAATGCGACTAACGCTACAGCGGCGACGGGTCTTTCGGCCGATAATAATCTAGGCTGCCGAGATGATGACATTGTACTGATTAGCAATGGCACTTCTTGTGTGATGACTCAGGTTGCAGATGCAAATGGTGACCCAAACACATTGGTAAACATCAGCCTGGTGGCGGCAACGCCAGCAGGCGGGCCACTGGTCGCTGGAGCCAAACTCACCTGTATGGGTAACTGGCGCAATTTAACTTACCAGGTGGTGGCCAACCAGCTGCAATTAAATGACGTACCTATAGTTTCAGAAGTTGTTAATTTGCAGGCGCAATACGGCATTTCAGCAGCTGCTAACAGTAGCGTGGTAACTCAATGGGTAGATGCTACGGGTGGCTGGGCTGCGCCTAGTGTGGCAGACCGTAACCGTATTAAAGCGATTCGTGTGGCTGTAGTGGCACGTAATAACCTGCTTGAAAAAGAGGTCGTTACTGATGCTTGTAGTTCTACGACAGTGGCTAATCCAACGGGGCTTTGTGCCTGGGATGCCACCTCAGCCGCACCAGCCATTGCATCCCCCGCCCCCGATATTGATTTAACGGGCATTGCCAACTGGAATCGCTATCGCTACAGGGTTTATGAAACCATTATTCCACTACGCAACATGATTTGGTCTAAGGATGCGCTATGAGAAACAGCACAGCAATCGTTGATTTTGCACATGGCTTGGCACAAAAGAATAGCCAACGTGGTGTGGTGCTTTTTCTGGCGCTTATTGCCCTGGTCGTGATGTCACTGGCGGCAGTAGCCCTGATCCGCTCAGTAGATACGAACAATATGATTGCGGGTAATCTTTCCTACAAGCATTCTGCACTGGTGTCTTCTGACCGTGGTGTGGAAACCGCCATGACATGGCTCGCTGCAACTGCGTTGGCAGACCCTCTCACCTTAAACGCTGATAATGCGCTGGAGGGATATTATGCCACTTATCTGACGCTGGACTTAGATGATCCCGCCGTGCTTAAGAGTGATGCCACCTGGGCGGCTGCGCTGAGCGCTGATGCTGCGGGTACAGGCATTGTAGGGGGTACTGAAGCTTCAAGTAAAAATAATATACGCTATATTATTCAGCGTATGTGCCGAGAGGCCGTGGCACCAGTAACTGAAAAATGCCTGTTTGGCGATACTGAAATTGGCACAGGCAGCCGTGGCGTAAAAGACGCCACTGAGGCTGGCGCAAAAATAGATGCACTGCAAAGCCCGATGTACCGTATTACCACAAGAGTCGCTGGGATAAAAAACACCTTCAGCTACGCGCAAACCTTTGTGTATTAGGAGTTAACCATGCAACATTGCCAAAAAACAAACTTAAACATCCTGCATCAGTTTGCAAGTCTTGGCTTTGCCCTCATTTTGGCGTTGCCAATTACTGCAAAAGCAGATCCATTAGATTTGGCGACTATCCCGTTAGCCAATAGCCCAACGATTACCATTCAACCTAATTTGCTGTTTGTGCTGGATGATTCGGGCAGTATGGCGCAAGACTACACACCTGATTATATGAGTGATATTTGGAATACTCCACTTACTACTGACAGGCAGTGCCGGGACAGTGCTGACGATGATGGCTCAGTCAGTGCGGGCTTGGCGAGCGGGACGAGTCGTGTACTTGATATGTGCGTGGTTGGTGATGTTCCGTACATGAATAGTGACATGAATAGTCAGTACTACAACCCAGACATTCGTTATCGGCCTGCACTGAACGCTGATGGCACGAGCAAGGCAAGTCAAACTGACTCGACGAACGTGCGGACAGATGTGTTTAATAAACATAACCAGACGCAATTGAGAACCAGTGCGACTAGCGTAGATATTACATCCAATTATCCAGACAGGGTGTGGTGCACTAAGAACAATCCAACTACAGCAGAGCTAACAAACACGGCTGTATGTCGTAAAAATAGTGATTACTTATACCCTGACGCTACATTTAAATATGGTAGAACTACGGGTTCGCCCAATACGCAAGTCACTACTAGCATGTTAAATGGAGTTATTAAAGTGTTTGGCGGGCCTTATTATTACTCTGTAGTTCCTACCGAATACTGCAGCGATCAAACGCTCAAAGATTGCATTTTGACTTCAGTGCCAGTTGGAGTCTACACGATTCCCGCGAAATCGCGCTGGTGCGACAGCACTGCATTAACAAATTGCAAGTCCACATTTGGTGGAAACTTTGTTTGGCCACGCTATGTAGGGGCAACTAATTCAGCAGTAGCGGCGGTGGGTTCAATGAGGGTGAACGATGCAAGTACAGGTGCCGCAACGCTAAATAGCCTGAAAGTAAACGGCATCGAGATTATGGCGGGCGGTGGTGCTGGATGTGGTGCTGTCAGTGTAAGTCTGTCTGGGTCAGGTTCAACCAGGCGAGCTGCTCTAGCCACTGCTATTGCTTCAAAGATTAATAGCTGTAATTCTAGCCCAGAATATACGGCGAGTGTAGGCAGTGAATCCCGCCCTGTAATTACTATTACATCTACTGCGGCGGCAGGTGCTACAGCTAACGGCACTTTGGTAGTTGGCACATTAGCAAATGGTGTAATTGACAATATTTCTAATTTATCGGGTGGTGCGTCTGGGTCGTCTTTCCCCCCATATACTTTTGTTCGTACTGATATCACGCCGTCAACCACAAGCTACCCAAAAGCCAGTGGTAGAAGTGATTGCGCTGCTACCACATGTACTTATAGTGAGGAAATGACCAACTTCGCAAATTGGTACGCTTATTATCGTACACGCATGCAATCCATGAAAACTGCTGTGAGTATTGCCTTTAGGGACATAGGCTCAGATTTTAGAGTAGGATTTATGACAATTAACCCCAGCTCTAGTAATGCTTTGAAGTTTGATACTTTTGCATCTACTCATAAATCTAATTGGTATGGTAAGGTATTTGGTACAAGTACGCCAAGTGGCACGCCCTTGCGTAGGGCTTTGTCGCGAGCTGGTCGCATTTATGCGGCTAAAGATAATATCGGAGGCGCTATTCCCGACCCAGTTGAGTATTCGTGCCAACAGAATTTTACATTATTGACAACGGATGGGTTCTGGAATGGAGATGGTGGCCTTAAAGTGGATGGCACTACCATGACCAACCAGGATGGAGGTGCGACGCCAAGGCCGTTTTTCGAAGGGCCTGATGCATCAACTAACTCACTTGCCGATGTGGCGAAACATTATAGAGATACTGACTTGCGTACTTCGGCTCTAGGTAACTGTGATGGTGCAATTCCAAGCATCACGGTTTGCCAAGACCCTCCTCCCGCGACAACCAACCAAAAACAAACTATGGTGACGATGACGCTCGGACTGGGTATTGACGGGCAGTTAGCTTATCGCAGTGACTATAAAACGGCCACAGAGGGCGATTATTACGATATTAGAACAGGTCAACCAGGCGCTAACTGGCCCCAACCTATAGCGGAGCAGCCTTCAGCAGTAGACGATCTGTGGCATGCTGCCGTTAATGGTGAGGGGTCATATTTTAGTGCGAAAAATCCAGCTGAATTGATTCAATCATTACAAGAGGCATTGGCTTCTGTTAAGGTAAAGCTTGGTGCGGCAACTGCAGCTGCAACAAGTACTTTAAATCCAGTGTCTGGGGATAACTTTGCTTACGTTGCTAGCTATACGACATCGCACTGGATTGGTAATCTAGAAAGACGTACTATTGATGTGGTTACTGGGGAGGTGAGTGCTTCAGCTAGCAAATGTGTTGAAGATGTTCTGCCAACCAGCGGTTGTGCTGCACCAGCGAGCATCATCGCGGATGGTGGTGGGGGTTATAATTGTGTTACTCCTGGAGTCACCGACCCATTAGCTTGTACTGGCACCTTGGATGGCACAGATTGTAAAATCCCTGTTTCTGTATCATGTAGCGGGACTTTAAAAGCTAAGGTAAGTTTAGCTAGTGATACTCGTACTATTAAAATGAATAATGGGAGCGGTAGTTTGGTGGATTTTAGTCAGCCTGCAATTGGCATAGCTGGGTTAGGTTCCACGTTTGATAGTGCTTTTTTAGCAGCTAATCTTACACAGTGGACAACCTTAAATAGTGCACAACAGTCCAATGTAACAGCCGTCAATCTAGTCAACTACCTGCGTGGACAAAAAGAGTTTGATGGAAATGCTATCGATTTAGATAAACGCGTATTTCGCAAGCGTCAGGCAGTGATGGGTGATGCCGTAGACTCAAAACCCGCATTTATCGGCAAGCCTACATTTAGCTATACTGACCCAGGCTATGATACTTTTAAAACAGATAATGTAGGCCGTGCAAAAACGGTGTATATGGGCGCTAATGACGGCATGTTGCATGCATTTGATGCGGACACGCTAGAAGAGCGTTGGGCTTATGTGCCTAGTATGGTAATCCCAAACATGTGGAAGCTGGCTGATACAGGGTATGCCAATAAGCATAGCTACTACGTGAATGGCGACCCGATAATTTCAGACGTTTGTGTTTCTGGCTGTACAGGGGCAGGTGCCGTGTGGAAGACGATTTTAGTGGCAGGTCTAGGCGGTGGCGGACGTGGCTATTTTGCCCTAGATATCACTAACCCAGCCAGCCCAGCTTTGCTGTGGGAGGTGAGCCCTGATGATATCGCAAATCTGGGCTATACATTTGGCACACCTGTCATTACAAAGCGCCCAGATGGCAAATGGGTGGTGCTGGTCACCTCTGGCTATAACAACATTCCAGATAACAGTGCTTTTTATGCTTTAGCTAGCACTAAATTTAAACCAAATAACCCCGCGTTATACAACTCAGGTAATGGTCAGGGCTATTTGTATGTGCTGGATGCTGTAACAGGGGTAAAGCTGCAAGAAATCGGCACGGGCGCAGGGAGCGTTTCAGCACCAAGCGGGCTAGGCAAGATTAAGGCCTTTAGTGAAGACGCCGAAAAAAACAACCTGACCAAGTATGTGTATGGCGGTGACTTGCTCGGTAATCTTTGGCGCTTTAACATTGATGATGGCACCAAGATTAAAATCGCTCAGTTGGAGGCCTCTAGTACAGCGCAACCTGTGACCACGGCGCCTGAGCTAGGCTTTGTTAACAATAAACGCGTGGTGTTTGTAGGCACGGGTAAGTATCTGGAGATTAGCGATTTAACCGATACTAGCCAGCAAACACTGTATGCGATTAAAGATGACGATACAGGCACAACATTGGTTGATCCAAGGTCGTCACTCGTAGAGCAGACGATAGTACCTGATGGGGCGGATAATCGTAAAAGTGGCACAACGAATGCGGTTGATTTTTCTACAGGCTTAGGCTGGTATATTGATTTGC
The DNA here is from genome assembly GCA_002842285.1 of Betaproteobacteria bacterium HGW-Betaproteobacteria-22. Lineage (GTDB taxonomy): Bacteria > Pseudomonadota > Gammaproteobacteria > Burkholderiales > Methylophilaceae > Methylotenera. The sequence continues at coordinate 79,051 of PHCJ01000004.1, read as the reverse complement.
CTGATTCAGGCGAGCGGCAGAACGTGAATGCGCGTTTGGTGTTGGGTACGTTATTAGTGCCTACGACTGTGCCAACCTCATCCGTGTGTCAGCCTGCTGGGTATGGTTGGTTTAACTTTTTAGACTACAAAACTGGCAGGTCCGTGGATACTACCTTAAATGTGTCTAAACGCACCAATGCACCAACCGTGGGCTTTAATGTGGTGTATATTGATGGCAAACCAAAAGTTTCTATCGTCACGGCGGACGACCCAACGCCACAACTGATCCCTGATATACCCTTCCAAGGTTCAGGCACTGGCTTCCAGCAAAGAAGGTCTATCTGGCGTGAAATCGTGAATTAGGCTTTAAATAACCCTAAACCGCAAGAAGGCTGTTAAAAGTAGTCTTCTTGCGGTTTAGGATTTTGTTTTATAAGTGGCTTGTCACTATCTGAGATCTGAACTTTTCTCGAAAACCTGTTATTCAGGCATTGTTGTAGAGAGCTGACGGATTGTCTGCTCAATGACTTCGCCATTTTTTTCTGTTTTTCTGATTTTTACGGGTATATATTGGTACGCTGTTGCCAACCAGAGCTCGGTTTTGGCTTCTTTGTCACCACTATGTAGAATATGTATTGTGTTGAGTATGCCTAATCCGGTGCTGATTTTTTCTTCCCCCACAAACTCGTAGGCATAGTGGCGTAGATTTTTACCATTAGTAATGTTGAGTTGCATATTCTCTAGCGGTGGCACAAACATGAACTGGTACATAAAACTTAATAAATCCTGGGTGCCAGGCGTTAGACTGACCGTTTCTTTACCTTTTGCCGTGTTAAGTTCAATCACACCATCAGACCAGGAAAACTGGGCAAACTGTAATTTTCGTTCATCTTTTCCGTATTGGTACTGATAATAACTCGGCTGTAAGCCATATTCAGTGATTGTGCCTTCACTGGTTTGTGTTAGCGCATTAAAAAAAAGTGAGGCTAGACCTATTGCTTCAGTGTTGCTGCTGATGCTGTAGGCCCCAGTTGCTTCTTTTTTAAATATCATAATGGCAGTAGCTGCAGGGGTCTGGTCATTGCCGCGTTTAATTTCAAATTCTGATTCAATGTAATGATAAATTTGTTGAGGTGAAGGTGCTGAAGGGTTTTCAGAGAAATAAGCCTCAATTGAATCTGTATCAGCAACGCTTTCTGGTACAACTGCAATGTCGCTGTCAGTTTTGGTTTCGGAAGTCTCGTTTACAGGGTTGGCTACTTGCTTTAACGCTTCTTTTGTCACGTCGACATCGACAAGTGACGCAGATTCAGATGCGGTAATTTGCTTTTCATTTGCCAGTGCTGGTGTGGCGACAGGTTTATCCTGTAGTGCTTTTTTGGCCGTCGGCACTATTGTGGCATGTGGTTTTTTTTTAACAGGTGTGGTGTGGATTAAACGCGCTTCAATAGTGTGTTGTTGAAAAGTTGTGTCGGGTATTTCGATTTGATGGCCAATTAAAAACAAACTGTGTATGAGCATAGAAACGGCAATGGCAATTAACAATGCCTTATTTTGCTTGAAATGCAGATTTAAAGTTTTAAGCATGGTTCGCCAAGTAAATTTACTAGTGAGTCGTTATGTTTAATTGTAAATGCGGTAGAATGTTTTTGTGGATTTATATTGTGCTTTTAACGAGCTTGTAATGTTAAAAATACGCGTTTAATGTTCGGCATAAAGACACAAAGATTTTAAAGTTTGTTCTCTACGGGTTGGTTTAGGCTAATAATTCCTTGAACTAGTCTATAGCATCGGTTTTAGTCATTCGAGTAGCTGTGTGCGCGCTCTAAATTGAGGTCTCTTTTAAGAGCTTCTTGGCGGGTGTACCTAATGCGCTCTAGGCTGTTACCACTTGAGCCTTTTTGGTTCAGGATGCTGGCCTAGGCTGTATTCGTAGAGAACTCCTCAATTGGCTGAGGCAGCAATGCAGCAACCTTCATTCCATTCCATCGAACCTACGCTGACTGACGACTACGCTGGCTAAAGATCACTGATCTTACTGGTTTTTATTTATCTTAAAGCGTGATACTTTAAATCCGCCAGTGAGATGAGATTTAAACATTTTTCGTGACTGGCCTCTAAAATCACAGGTGGTGCAAAGCCAGCTTCAGCAGCCTCTAACCAGCGGCTTGCGCATAGGCACCAGCGATCACCTGCTTGCAGGCCTTCAAATCCGTATTCGGGGCGAGGCGTGCTCAAATCATTGCCGCGCGAGAGTGAAAAAGCCAGAAACTCTTCTGTCATTTGTGCGCAAACGGTATGGCTTGCTGTATCTTCTGCGCTTGTTTCGCAGCAGCCATTGCGGGTGAAGCCTGTCATGGGGTTTAAGCTGCAAGTTTGTAAGGGTGTGCCAAGTACATTTTTGGCTAAAGATTTATTCATGAGCGCACTTCATTATTTATAATTTCACTATAGATTATCATAAGCACTTAATATTTACAGGGAAAATACAGATGCGCTACTGGCTCATGAAATCAGAACCTTCCGATGTTTCAATTGATGATTTGGCTGCGATGCCGAACCAAACTGTAGATTGGTATGGCGTACGCAATTATCAGGCGCGCAATTTTATGCGTGACCAAATGCAGGTGGGGGATGGTGTGCTGTTTTATCATTCTAATTGTGAGGTGCCCGGGATTGCGGGGCTTGCCGAGGTGAGTGCGCTGGCTTACCCTGACCGCCTGCAGTTTATTGAAGGTCATAAATATTATGATCCTAAAGCCACAACTGAAACACCACGCTGGTTTAATGTGGATGTAAGACTGGTTAGAAAAACCCGTTTATTGAGTCTTAAAGAAATGCGTGAAATGCCGGAACTGCAAAATTTACGCATATTGCAACGAGGCAACCGCTTATCCATTACCCCTGTTGACCCGCGCGACTGGGCTTTAATTTTAGAAAAATTAAAATAAAAACCCCGCAAACTTTGCGGGGTTGATTTTGGCAAAGTCAATTTTAGCAATTGCTTGCTAGTGAGTGATTTTTGTATCCAGGCTACCCATGGCTTTGGGGTAAGTCACGATACCCCAAGGCATATTTTTCACCTCGATTTGTTTTGTGACTTCTAGTTTCTCTGCATCAATCACAAACACTGCGTCTGATTTGCCGCAGGCAAGCAGGATTTGTTTGTCATCAGGGGTAAAGCTGAAGTGCCAGCAGCGATTGCCTGTGGGGATGTCTTTAATTTTTTCGTAGGTTTGTGCGTCAAAGACCTGTAGGGCTTTTTCTTTATTGGTGGCAACAAAGATATGTTTGCCTGCATGGTCATAAGAAATGCCATAAGGTGTTTGCCCTGTTTCTACATTGCGTACAAAATTAAAGTCTTTATCCAACACCATAAACTTGTTACCGTACTCAAGCGTAGCAAGGTAGGTGCTACCGTCAGGCGAAACTTTAATGCCACGAGGACGGTCACCATGCTCATGGGTGTGTATGGTTTTTGTCAGACTGCCATCAGCAATGTTGTGCACGGTGATGGTGTTGTCGGCCTCGTTGGTAATAACCAAGTTTTTACCATCGGCTGAAAACTCAATGCCCTCGGTCTCGGGGCCACCAGTAATTTCACGCACTTTTTCGCCTTTGATTAAATCGACCACTGCGATTTTAGCGGGAATTTTTTCTTCATCATCGTCATCATCATCGTCGCGTTCTTCTTTCGCCCCTGGTTTTGGCGGCGGCCCACCCACTGCGCTAGGCTCGGAAGAGATGTAAGCAAAATTGCCGTTGATGCGCACAAATTCAGGATTTTTTCCGACATGAATCTGTTGCAGTACTTCACCCGTTGCCGTGTCGATTACTGAAATGCTTTCATTCTCGCGCGTGGCAACAATCAGCTTTTTGCCATCATCTGTTACGCCCAAGCCACGAGGCCCTTCTGCTTTTACATCAAACTGCTTGATCACTTCCATTGTGGCAAGATCAACGACGCTGACGCCCGCATCCTGGCTGGTGACATAAGCAAAACCACCTGCACTTACGCTAGCTTCGGCTGCAGTTGCGCTGTCTTCAGACTTTTTATCACAGCCGCTCACTGTTGCGAGCAGTGTTAACAATACCAGGCTAATTCGTACTTTATTCAAAGTAGGGGCAAGCTTCATTTATTCTCTCCAAAGTGTTGTTTATTGAAATGATGGTGCAATTTATATGGATATTTCATACATTTGAAACATACCAAAACAGTAACGCACGCAAGAACCGTACTCATTGTCATTGTGGTGTCAATTGTGATGCGTTTGGGCTTTACGCGCGCAACTAGCGGTTTGCATGGCTGATATAAACCATAATGGTTGGTTTATATCAGCCATAAAAGCTGCGTTAGCCTAAAAATAGCTTATAAGCCGGGTTGTTTGTTTCATCCCAATAAGGGTAGCCTAAATTGTCTAAGAAATCAGAAAATTCAGTAAGTTCATTCGGAGGTACTTGCATGCCGACCAAGACACGGCCAAAATCGGCACCGTGGTTGCGGTAATGAAACAGGCTGATATTCCAGTCGTGTCCCATGGTGTCTAGAAAATTCATGAGTGCGCCTGGTTTTTCCGGAAATTCAAATCTGAAAACCACTTCATGTTCGGCCTGTGGCGCATGACCACCCACCAAGTGGCGTAAATGCAGTTTGGCGACTTCGTTATCGGATAAATCAAGCGCGGGCAGGCCTTTGCTTTGCAGTGCGCTAACCAGATTTTCAGATTCCTGCGGATTGGTTACCGCAACCCCTACAAAAATATGCGCTTCCCTAGGGTCTGAGTACCGGTAGTTAAACTCAGTGATGCTGCGGTTGCCCAGCAGGCGACAAAAAGTTTTAAAAGCACCCGGTTTTTCAGGGATGGTGACCGCTAACACTGCTTCGCGCTTTTCGCCCAACTCAGCACGCTCTGCAATGAAGCGCAGGCGGTCAAAGTTCATATTCGCCCCTGAAGCAATGCCAATTAAGGTTTTGTTTTGTAATCCTTCACGTGCTGCATAGGCTTTAAGGCCTGCGGTAGCAAGAGCGCCAGCGGGTTCCAGAATGCTTCGGGTATCTTCAAATACATCCTTGATGGCGGCGCAAATGGCGTCATTGTCAACCACGACCATTTCATCAACATATTGCTGGCATAAAGCGAATGTATGCTCACCAACCTGTTTGACTGCTGCACCATCGGCAAACAGGCCAACTTGATCCAGCATAACGCGCTTGCCCTGTTTGAGTGACTCTGTCATTGCCTCGGCGTCACGTGCTTCTACTCCGATGATTTTAATTTCAGGCCTTACCGCCTTTACATAAGCCGCTATGCCCGCAATCAAACCGCCACCGCCCACGCAGCAGAAAATAGCTTCGATAGGTTCAGGGTGTGCGTTGAGTATTTCCATCGCAATGGTACCTTGGCCTGCAATGACGTCTGGGTCGTCATAGGGATGTACAAAGGTAAGGTTTTGTGTTTTTTCGAGTTCAAGCGCATGCACATAAGCATCTGAGTAACTGTCACCAAATAACACAACTTCAGCGCCACGACTCTTGACGGCATTGACTTTAATCAGCGGGGTTGTGGTCGGCATTACGATTACTGCGCGACAGCGCAGTTTTTGTGCAGATAGCGCAACACCTTGCGCATGATTACCGGCGCTGGCGGCAATGACGCCACGCGCAAGCACGTCTTTGGGCAGATTTGCCATTTTGTTGTAGGCACCACGCAGTTTGAATGAAAAGACAGGTTGCATGTCCTCGCGTTTTAATAAAACACGATTGTGAATACGAGCTGACAAATTGGGTTGAAAGTCCAGTGGTGTGTTTCTAGCCACATCATAAACGTGCGAGTTTTGTATTTTTTCTAGGTAGTTGATAGACATGCGTTATTTTGTATTCGCCAGTAGCGGTGTATAGTTATGGTTTGTACTGACATTATAAAGAATTTATAAGGAATTAAGTAAATGGCGTTTACACAAGATGAATTGAAACAGCAAGTTGCCATGGCAGCAGTGGCGTATGTTAAGGGCGGGATTATTGGCGTGGGCACAGGTTCAACCGCCAACTTTTTTATTGAAGAGCTTGCAAAAGTTAAACACAAAATTGACGGTGCTGTAGCCAGCTCGGAAGCTACAGCACAGCGTCTGCGCGGACACGGGATTGAAGTATTTGATCTGAACGCGGTTGATAGTCTTGATATTTATGTCGATGGTGCCGATGAAATCACCGAACACATGCATATGCTAAAAGGCGGCGGTGGCGCGTTAACGCGTGAAAAAATCGTGGCGGCAGTAGCTAAAAAATTCATTTGTATTTGTGATGCAAGTAAATATGTGCCGGTGCTGGGCAAGTTCCCGCTGCCTATCGAAGTGCTGCCGATGGCAAAAAGCTATGTAGCACGCGAGTTGGTTAAATTAGGTGGCCAGCCAAAGCTACGTGACTTTACAACCGATAACGGCAATGTGATTTTGGATGTGCATGGTTTAACAATTACTGATCCCGTGGCGTTTGAAGCAAGCATTAACCAAATTGTGGGTGTGGTGACCAATGGTATCTTTGCGGCTCGCCCCGCTAATGTGCTTTTACTGGCAACGGCTGATGGTGTAAAGACCTATCAGAAGTAAGGTAATTAAGGTACATATTGTCATTAAACTGTCATATTTGAGCGCTATGATCTACATAATAGCAACGATTGGAAAACAACATGCATTCGGAACACACCTTTAAACAATATGATGCAGAATTAGAGTCTTTGCGTGGCAAAGTGCTTGAGATGGGTGGTTTGGTAGAGCAGCAAATCATACAGGCGCTTGAAGCACTGGTTAAGTTAGACACCAACCTTGCTAAAGAGGTAATGGTCAATGATGCTCGTGTCAATGCGCTAGAGGTTGAGATTGACGAAGACTGTAGCCATATTATTGCGCGCAGACAACCTGCAGCCGGTGATTTGCGTATGGTGATGATGATGGTTAAAACCATCACGGACTTGGAGCGCATAGGTGATGAAGCGACCAAGATTGCACGTACTGCACAAAAGATCTTTGAAGAAGATCGTATGTATAAGCCACGTTTTAATGAGATTAAAGCCATGGTTGCCTTGGTGCGTGAAATGCTGCGTACCTCATTGGATGCTTTTGCGCGCTTGGATGTCAGTAAAACCGTTGAAGTGGCGAGGCAGGATGAGCAGGTGGATGAGCATTTCCGTGCGGCAATGCGTCAATTGATTACCTTCATGCTTGAAGATCCGCGTACGATTTCAATGTCGCTAGAGGTATTGTTTGTCGCTAAGGCGATTGAGCGGATTGGCGACCATGCCAAAAATATCGCTGAATATGTGGTTTATATGGTCAAAGGTAAAGATGTGCGTCATATTTCTGTACAGGAAATGGAGCGCGAAACCTTGCAGTCATAGTGGCTAAGCCCGGGGTTTATCTGCTGGGCATGGCGTTGAGTGTGTATAGAGCTGCATAAAAAAGCAGTTTTGTGACCCATACATGCTTCTTGTTATTCGAGCATAAAAAAGCGCCGTTATGGCGCTTTTTTGTCAGTCCAAGGCTAATGGTTAAGGTGCAGGAGGCACGTAGCCACTGGCTGTGTCGGCGCCGCTACCAAAAAAATATTTTTCAGTTTGCTCAGCCAGGTATTTGCGTGCTGATGGGTCAGCTAAACTTAATCTGTTTTCATTCACCAGCATGGTTTGCTGTTTTAGCCATGCTGCCCATGCCTCCTTGGAAACATTGGCATAGATACGCTTGCCAAGCTCGCCGGGATATGGAGGAAAGTCCATGCCCTCGGCTTCTTTTCCTAATTTGATGCAATTCACTGTGCGTGCCATGATGATCCTTTGGATGTAACTGTTTTGTCATTTAAAACGTTATGATAGCGCATGATGCGCTGGAGATGTCAATCTTAATCCCGGATTATCCATAAGGCAGATATTCAATTCCATGCGAACACAGGTAGTCTTTTTTTGGTGTTTTTTGCAGTTCATTTGTCGTTTATAGGCAGTTTTGGATTCCTCATAAGTTGCAATATCACCTTAAACCCAGTTTCTATGATTTTGCATGTGGATCGAGAATCTGCGGTAAAATTTGCGCTACGTAATGCGCAATTTAATTTAACCAGAAAGCTGATGATGCAAACTCCGGAAACAAATCAAGAACCATCAAAACATTTAGCGTTAGCCGTAAGTCCGTTTAAGGGTAAAACCGGGTTGCGCAGGTTGATTAATGCGTTTGGTTACTCATTAGAAGGTTTTAAGGCGGCGTTCGTGCATGAAGATGCCTTTAGGCAGGAGGTGTTTTTAGCTATCGTGCTTATTCCACTGGCAATTTATCTGGATAATACGCCGGTAGAGCAGGCAATGATGATCGCCAGCGTGTTGTTGGTATTGATCGTAGAGTTGCTGAACTCTGCGATTGAGGCGGCGGTGGATCATACCTCAACAGATAAGCACCCATTGGCCAAGCAAGCGAAAGATATAGGTAGCGCGGCCGTGTTTATTGCCTTGCTGATTGTTGTGACTGTGTGGAGCTTGGTATTGCTGGGGTAAGCTACTGGCAGGCGGTTAAACGCCTGCCACCCCACAATGTTAAAAATCGGCTCGCAGCCCTAACAACACAGAACGTTCACCTGCGGGTGAAATGTCTTTCAAAAACGAAGCATGCTCGCGTATTTCCTGGTTGAGCAAGTTCTTGCCCTTGGCAAACACCTCTACATTAAAGCGCGTGACAGGTAATTTATAGGTGACCATTGCACTGGCATCGGTATAGCTATCTGTTTTTAGCTCATTGGCTGCAGTTCTGTTTTGGCCAAAAGCGTGTAATACATCTAGCCTGGCTCCCCAATTGTTAAGCTGGTAGCGTAAGCCAAATCCTAATCGTAATGGGCTGATGCGTGGTAGTGAGTCACCACTTTCATTGTTTTTTGCGCGTACGTAGTCGCCCTTTACGGTTAAATCCAGGTTGTCAATGAGGTTGAATTTACCTTCTATCTCAACACCCTTAAACGTGGCTTTTATCGCGCTAAATTTAGCTTCCGGCAGAATGTCTTCACCAGACAAATCTGCAACACCATCATTATCTGCGTCTACTGGGTTGAGTTCACCGTCAACACCACGTGTATTGCCGGTATCTAACAGACCTATAAAACGTCCAAATCGGGTGTAAAAAGCCCCAATGCTGAATGTGTGTTTATCTTGTTTCCAGCGGATTTGTGCATCAATTCCGTTTGAGCGTTCTTTAGCAAAATGTGCGTTGCCTACTTCGTATTGCCCCGTTGCCAAATGTGGCCCATCAGCATACAGTTCAAAGTAGCTAGGTGCCCGCTCGCTGTGTGATAGATTGGTCGTCATCGACCAGTGATCACTGAAGGTGTAGAGGCCGCCCAGTGCAAAACTGCTAGGGGTGAAGCGATTATTCTGGCCTGTGAATTTGTCATTACTGCGTGAATCGACAGTGACATGCTCAACGCGGCCACCAAAACTCAGCTTGAGCTGATCGATTGGCAACTCTTCATATAGATAGACGGCCTTGTTTTGCGTGTTGACTGCAGGCACAAAAGCTTCATCACCAAGCGCCTCGAAGTTGGTGTTTTGGAACTGCAGGCCTAACACCCCTGTTAAAGCGCCAAAATTCGCATGTCCTGCCTCCAGGCTGCCTTCCAGGCCGCGATTCTTGAACGTAGTCCCTACTTCACCATTTTCAATTTCCTGATGCTGGTAGTCGGTATGTGCCAGGCGGAATTTTACGCGCTGCACGATACCGCCAAGTTCTTTAAATTCACTGGCAATATCCCAGCGGTTGCTTTTCATATCCGCACGTACGGACTCTTCTGCGACCGTGCCATAGTTGCTTCTAAAGCCTGAATAGGAGGTGCCAAGATAACCGTTATCAAAAGTGAGAGATGCGCCGATTGCGCCACCTTCAGCATCTGCACTGCTGTTAACTAGTTTGCCGCGATGCTCACGCGTGAGGTTTTCAGCACGGCTTTTTCTGCTCGACATGGCGAAGCCTTTGATATCAAGATCGCTGGTTTTACGCGTGTAAGCGTCGGCATGTATGGCAATTTTCCCGTCCCCCGCATCAACGACACCGGCTAGGCTGTTTTGGCTATCGGCACCGCCAACTCTGCCTTCAGCACGCCCGAGGATGCCATCGACTTTTTCAGTAGGGATGCGATGATCAATGGCATTGACGACACCACCTACGGCGCTGCCACCGTACAGCAAAGCGGCAGGGCCTCGAATGACATCTATCTGCTCAATAATTAGCGGGTCTATGGTTACGGCGTGGTCAAAGCTTAAAGAGGAGGCATCCAACACACCAATGCCATTTTGCATGATACGCACGCGCTCGGCATCAAGCCCCCTAATCACCGGGCGGGAGGCGTTGGGGCCAAAATTGGTGGCAGACACCCCGGGAATGCCGTTGAGTGTTTCTGCCAGTGTGTTTTCGCGTTTGAGTGATAGTTCACGGCCACTGAGTACAGATACTGGAATCACCAGTTCGTCAGAACTTACGCCGAGCGGGTTGCCTGTAATGGCAACAGGGGGTAGCGTAATCTGTGTCTGATTTTCGGCCAGCGCCGCCTGTGTGCTAAAACATGTGGCAAAGAGGATAACAATAGGTTTGTATGCAAAAGCCGATGGCTTTTGCGGCAGATTTGTAAATTTCATCGCAGTCATCTCAAAAAATAAATAGCAAAATCCCAGCGACTTTTTAAAAAAGTGCTGGCTTTAGATAGCTTAGGTGCTTATTTTCTGAGGGGGTGCGCGAGCGGAATAAGCAGTGATTGCCTGAGAGCAGGTCTCAACGTGCTTTTGATGGGCCAGTGCGATATTCGCGCAGGGAGATGGAATAACAAACGCACTTAATGTGAGTCCGTTGGCTACTTTGGCGTAGTTAAGGCACTGTTCACATTTCTCGGCAATGTTGTGCTGATCCTGTTGGCCATGCTTTGCACCTTCTGTGACATGGCGAATTTCATGCGTAGCCACGCCCATCTGCGTAAAAGCAAATAACAGTACTAGGGCAATATGGATGACAAAACGTTGCAACATGGGTTAAATTCTAACAGACTTTTGATGCAGGAGGGGATGTGGGGTTGCAGTCCGTAAAGGCTGGAAGCGCGGATTCATTTAACTGCCGGTAATCGCAAGCGTTAAACTGTATGTGCCTGCTTTTTTTAGCTTTCGTCATGCGTGCTTGTTTTATCTGAAAAATAATTCATGACTAGCGAATATGCCGCAGGAATAACCACCAGGGTGAGCAGCGTAGATGAGATCATGCCGCCAATCACGGCAATGGCTAGCGGCCCGTTGGTTTCTGCTCCCGCACCCAGCCCCAGCGAGGCGGGAAGCAAGGCAAGAATCAGTGTGAGTGAAGTCATGAGTACGGGTCTTAATCGCACTGGACATGCTTGAAGCAGCGCCTCATTCACGCTTTGGCCTTGTTCATGCAGTTGATTGGTAAGATCGACTAATAAAATAGAGTTTTTAGCGACTAACCCTATCAGTAGCACTAGCCCTATCATGGAGTAAATATTAAGCGAGCTGTTGGTGAGCCAAAGTGCAAATACCCCGCCTATAATGGCCAAGGGCTGAGCCAGCATGATAATCATGGGCTGCAGGAAGGAGTTAAACTGGCTGGCGAGTACCATATATAACAATACCAGCGCGAGTATAAAAATAAACGCTGTATTTTTGATGGTTTTTTTCATCTCCAGTGCCTGGCCTGTGAGCCCTATTGTGTAGCCGGAAGGGAGGAGTGATTGGCTGATTTCTTCCAGCGCGGCAGTAGCTTCGCCCAAGGGAATAGTGGGGTTGATGTAAAAATTGGCGGCATATTGCAGGTCGTAACGGCCAATGACGGCGGCGCCCAGCTCCTGTTTAAATGTGACCACAGAATCAAGTCTGGTCAGTTCTCCACTACTGGTACGCAGATAAATTTTGCTGACATCGGCAATTTGCCCAAAGTCTGAGTCTTTGGCTTTAAGGCGGATATTGTAACGCTGTCCATCACTTATGCTGTCGTTGTATTCCGCAACGTCCATGCCGCCTGTAAAAATACTAATGGCATTGGCAATTTCAGCGGCAGACAAACCCAGGCTATTGGCACGCACACGGTCAATGCTAACAACAAATTGCGGCAAATCCAGTTGTGTATCCAGATCGACTCTGCCCATGCCTGGCACTTCAGTTAGTTTTTTCTGCAGGGTTTGCGCGAGCGATGCGACTTGATGCAGATTGGGACCGGTGAGGTTAAATTGCATTTTCTCAGAACGCTGACCCCTGATAATTGATACGGCAGTAGGAAAAGCACGCACCCCGGGAATGGTGTCGAAGTCCTGTTTGAGCTGTTGAATCAAGGCTTGCTGGCTCATGGAGCGCGCATTTTTTGGCTTGAGCCTGACAAATACGATGCCCTGATTCACCTGCCCGGCGCTCCCCAAGCCAACCGCACTAAAGTAGCTGGCAATTTGTTCACGCTGTGATTCAATCTTTTGCTCAATGAGCTTTAGGCGGGAGTCGGTGTAGCTTAAGCTTGAACCTAAAGGTGTTTTAAACGACACCATAAATCTGCCCTCATCTGTATCTGGCACAAATTCTTTAGAAACGTTTTGAATAAAATACCCGCTGGATAACACAACAAGCAAGGTTGCCAGTAGCACTTTCCAGCGGTGTCTTAATACGCTATGTAATAGTTTGTGGTAGTTACTATCCATTTTGTCAAAAAAACGTCCCAGTGCCAGATAGATGCGATTTTGCTCAGGTTGCACTTTGAGATAGTGTGCGCATAGCATGGGAGTTAAGGTGAGTGACACCAGTAGCGAAACGAGCACGCCAAATGTGACTACCACAGCAAAAGATTTGAAAAACTTGCCTATCATGCCATCCATAAAAATAACGGGGGCAAAGATACATACCAAGGCCGCGGTCGATGCTAGCACCGCAAACACGACTTCGCGACTGCCATTAATGGTGGCTAGGGTGCGAAATTCGGCAATTTCCTGCCGGGTTTTGAGGTCGGAGACTTTTTTGCCGCCAGCTTCGCCCGACATGTGACGCAGAATGCTCTCCCGCACGACGATAGCATCATCCACTACAATGCCGATCAGTAACAAAAGTGCTAGCAAGGTCATGCTGTTAAATGTGTAATCAGCAAAATACATCACGGCGATTGCACCAAATAACGATACGGGAATTTCCAGGCAGATCATCAGCGTGGAGCTAAATGAGCGCATAAAGATTAACACAATCAATGCGGCAAATAGTGTGCCCTCTACTAGATGGTCTTGTAGCGTTCTCACCATTTCATGAATAAAATCCGCATCGTTGGTTGAGATGTCCAAATGCAGGCCTGGCGGCAATGATGGGCGGATTTCGTCTGCGAGTTTTTGTTGTATGGTGGCAATGATGGCGGCTGTATTGGCGTTGGAAACCTTTACAATGCCTAATCCAACAGTGGGCTGACCATTGAAACGAGCCAGTTGGCGATTGTCTGTGAGGCCGTCTTCAATTTCAGCCACGTGCTTTAAAAGAATAGGCGCACCGTTTTTGTAGCTCACAACCAGGTTGCCAAGCGTTGCAATATCATGAAACTCAAGATCGAGTTTTAGTAGTTTCTCCGCGTGGTTTCCCACCAAAAATCCGCCAGCCAGTTGGATATGCTCTTTCTGAAATGCACTGGTAAGATCGGATGCGGTTACCTTGTGGGCAGCCATACGTTCTGGCAGCAGATTGACCCGAATAGTGCGGTCACGCCGACCGCCAATACGGACTTCACCCACACCGTTGATCGTTTCCAGTTTCTTTTTAATAATATTCTGTGCGTAAAGATTGAGTTGCTGAACGGTGCGGTCCCCGTGCAGCGCTAACCACATGATGGGCTGCGAGTTGGTTTCCAGCTTTTGTACAACAGGGGGGTCGGCTGCATCGGGCAGGCGTCGCAGTGTTTGATTGACTTTGGACTGCACCTCGTTAAAGGCCACATCAATGTCTTTTTCAAGGGTGAAGGTGATGGTGACATTAGATGCACCTGGCGATGAGCTGGATTGGATATGTTCAATCCCTGGCGTGGTGTTAACGGCAGATTCAATGACATTGGTGACGCTGGTGTCCATGATTTCAGGATTCGCGCCGCGTAGTGTGGTAGTGACGGAAATGACCGGCAACTCGACATTGGGCATACGGTCAACCCCAATGCGCTCATAAGCAATAATGCCAAAGAGCACCAGCATGCCGGAAATCATCCATGCTAATACATGGCGTTTAATCGAGAGTTCAGGCAGTGTCATGCGTGTGTAGCCCCTGTCTTATTGTGCGGAAGGCGCAATTTTAATGCGGGCTTTATCTGTTAAATAGGCCGCTCCGTCGACGGCAACGATTTGACCTGCTTGCAGACCGCTTAATATTTCAACTGCACCATTGCTACGATTGCCTGTTTGTACAATATGCTGATAGGCGGTGTCATTTTCTATGACGTAAGCCACTTCACCGGCTGGACGAAGCACAATGCTTTGCTCCGGTACAACAAGGGTGTTGTCCTGCTGGCTGAGAATGATGCTTGCATTCACGCTGGCGCCTGCTTTCCAGCCCGGCTGATTGTTGATGTCGGCAATCACATCCACTGCACGGTTGTCAGCCATTACCACAGGTTTAATTTCTTTAACGGTTGTGGTGACGGTTTTGTCAGAGGTTGGTGTTCGGAGCTTTAGAACTTGCCCAGGTTGAATTTTGGCTGCGATGGATTCCGGGAACGGGATATGGGCGCGGAGTTTTTGATTGCCGACTATCTGTACGATTGGATCCCCTGCTTTTAAAAACTCACCGGAGTCGACGATTTTTTTCTCAATAATGCCGTCGGTAGGCGTGTAAATTCTGGTTTTGCTGCTGTTCTGTTTAATGGTGCTGATGCGCGCGTACGCACCATTGAGTTGCTGTGTCAGGACATCTCGCTCTGACTGTGCAGTGTCGACTGCATTTTGTGAGATAAATTTCCGGTCAACCAGGGTCTGGTTTCTGGCAACAATCTTTTGCTGATTTTCCAATTGCGCTTTTATTCTGGAGACTTCAGTTTCTGCCTCTTTAAGCTGCATATTGAAATCACTCACATCGAGCGTTGCAATGAGTTGCCCCTTTTTAACCCGATCACCCACGCCCACGTGTACTTTAACCACACGCGCAGCAATCTCGGCGCCCAGCGTGGGGTCAATCAGGCCTTCCAGGCTGCCAACCGCTTCTTCAGTAATTTCTAATGGCTGTGATTGAACCTCCGCGGTTGTCACCAATGGCAGATTGGGTGGCGGTTTCTGCGGTGCTTCAGTGCGGCCGCAGGCGCAGAGTGCCAAACTCAACAGGCTTAATAGCAAGAGGTGATTAAGTGGCATGATTTTTCTTTATGACTAAATTTAATAGTAACTACCTAAAATAATAACGGATGGTTTGATACTTTAACAAACAATAGGCATTAATTTCACTGGATTAGAAAGGTTTTTCATCACATTTCGCTATAAGCTTATATGATTTTCTTCCAATCAAAAAAAGGTCCTGGGTCGGTTTTCCGTCCTGGTGCGATATCTGAATGTCCAGTAATCGCCTGTATCGGATACTTTTCTTTCAGGCTGGCAATCAAGCACTTGAGCACGGTGTATTGTGCCGATTCAAAATGATCAGAATCACTGCCCTCCAGCTCTATTCCGACCGAGAAATCGTTACAACGTTCACGTCCTTTCCAGTTTGACTCTCCGGCATGCCATGCACGGTTCAGGCAGGATACAAATTGTATTAATTTACCGTCGCGGCGAATGAGAAAGTGCGCCGAGACTTTAAGTGTATGAATTTCAGCATAGTAGGGATGCGCGTCAGGATTCAGCTTGTTGGTAAATAGATCAATAATGCCATTTCCCAGATATTCGCCAGGCGGCAGGCTAATGTTGTGGATAACAATCAGGCTAATCTCGTTTTGCGGCCTGGCATCAAAGTTAGGTGACGCGATAAAGGTCACGTTTTCGATAAATCCAGCATGGTTGATGACATATTTTTTCATAGCAGGTCATTTTATGCGTATTTGGGCATAAAATGACAAGCGATAAAATTTATATTCACAATCATTGCAAGGGTAGGATTAAATGGTATTTCTAGAGCTGTTGCTTATGTTGTTGGTGATTTTGGTCGCGGCCGAAGTGTTTACCAATGCACTGGAGCATTTGGGTGAGAAGTTAGGGATCTCAGAAGGGGTGACCGGCTCTTTATTTGCGGCTGTGGGCACTGCACTGCCTGAAACTTCAGTGCCTTTGCTGGCCTTGCTCGCAGGTACGCAGAATGCGGCGACCAATGAAGAAATCGGGGTAGGGGCGATTCTGGGCGCGCCGCTTATGCTGGCAACATTGTCTATTTGCCTGATGGCGGTTTCTGTTTGGAAGCGCCGTGGCACACATGGGCATTTGCGCCCTGAGCGCACAGGATTAACTCGCGATCTTAACTTTTTTATTGTTGCCTTCAGCTTTGCAGCGATTGCGATGTTTGTTCCCCACAGCTTAATTGAGGTGCGTTACGCCTTTGGTTTTTGTATGGTGATGATATATTTTGTCTATGTCATGATGACCTTGCGTGCATCGAAAGTGCTGGTTAAGGATGGGCACGCTACCGAGGCTGACAGCGTGATGTTTTTATGTAAGGTGGGTTTGCCCAATAATATGGTGGTGATTGTTGCACAGTTAGCTTTGGGTCTGGTGCTGTTGGTCGCCGGCGCCAAAGGCTTTATCCATGGTGTTGAGGAGGCCTCGCAGCTGCTTGGTATCTCTGCATTATTGCTGTCGCTACTGATTATTCCGGTTGCGACAGAACTGCCGGAAAAAGTGAATAGTATCTTATGGATACGCAGAGGGAAGGACACTCTGGCGTTTGGTAATATCACTGGTGCCATGGTGTTTCAGGGGACGCTGTTGCCGGCGATTGGCATTATGCTGACCCCATGGCAGCCTCGGAAGGAGGTCCTGTTAGGCATAGTGCTGACCCTTGTGGCTGCCATTTGGTTGCGCTATCTGGTACAAAAGGGCGGGCTGCGCGTTTGGCATTTGTTAGTCAATGGTGCGCTGTATATCAGTTATCTGCTTTTAGTGTTGGCCTGATGCCGGCTGGCGCTTACCGGATATGGTGGATTAAACCAGATTTGCCATCAGGACTTGCCCGCGGCTGACAATCAACACTAATGCCAATAAGTTGACATTCAAGTAGATGTAAAATCACCTAATGGAAGTCTGGGTTAAACACTACCGGGGTGCTGAGTCGTCATCGTTATCGGTTTCGCTAATTTCTTCTTTACTCAGGCCTAGCTTCGCCAAGCGGTAACGAAAAGTACGGAAGGTGACCCCCAGTAATTTAGCCGCGGCTGTTTTATTATGGTTGGTTTTATCCAGTGCCTGAATGATGGCTTTTTTCTCAACTTCTTCAAGGTAATCTGTCAGGTTAAGGTCGGTTTTGTTCGCGGGGCTGAATAAACCGTGCTCTGGGTTGTTTGAGCGATGGGGATGGTCATCGATTAATAAGTCGTCAACCGTGATGGTTGCACCGTCACACAAGGCCAAGGCGCGTTCGAGCATGTTTTCCAATTCACGCACGTTTCCCGGAAACGGTAATTTCGCCATATAGGCTTGGGCTTCAGGCTCAATTTTTGGAATATCGACATGCTGTGTCGTACACAATTTTGATAGCAAAAGATTGGCTAGCTGGGGAATATC
The DNA here is from genome assembly GCA_002842285.1 of Betaproteobacteria bacterium HGW-Betaproteobacteria-22. Classification (GTDB taxonomy): domain Bacteria; phylum Pseudomonadota; class Gammaproteobacteria; order Burkholderiales; family Methylophilaceae; genus Methylotenera. Next base: position 61,348 of record PHCJ01000004.1, on the reverse strand, counting down.
AGTCGGCCGGTCACGTAATGCAGGCATTTTGAGTTGAATGACATTCAGGCGGTAATAAAGATCCTGTCTGAACAACCCGGTATCCATCATTTCAGTCAGGTTTTTATGTGTGGCACTGATAATTCGCACATCCACGGTTTCTTCTGTGGTACCTCCAACTGGACGCACTTTTTTCTCCTGAATGGCACGTAACAGTTTAACCTGCATGGCCAGCGGTAAGTCCGCGACCTCGTCTAAAAACAAAGTGCCGCCATTCGCCGCCTGAAACATCCCTTCTCTATCTTGCATTGCCCCTGTAAAGGCCCCTTTTTTATAGCCAAAAAACTCACTTTCCATCAGGTTTTCAGGGATGGCGCCGCAATTAACAGCAATAAACGGCCCTTCGGCGCGTGAGCTATTTTTATGAATGAGTTTTGCCGCCAGTTCCTTGCCGCTCCCTGACTCGCCACTGATGTAAACCGGCGCCTGACTACGAGCCAGTTTCGCAATCAGCGTGCGTACAAGCTTTATCTGCTCTGAATCTCCGGTCATTTCCAATGTATTGGGGTTGCTCGTGCTAGGTTTGGCTGATAATTTGAGTGCAAACTCGACAACAGGTCGCAGCTGTTTGAGTGAAATAGGTTTACTAAGGTAATCAAAAGCCCCTGCCTTGAGTGCGGAAACTGCATTTTCTGCACTTGCGTGCGCTGTGATCACCGCAACAGGCAAGCCTGCGTAAAACTCATTAATGTAATTTACCAGATCCAGTCCGGATCCTCCCGGCATCTGCATGTCGGTCAGGCACAGTGCATATTGGCGTTGTTTGAGTAAGGATTTTGCCTCGTCTATATTTGCGGCACTGTAGGTGTCAATATCCATGCGATCCAGTGTCATTACGAGCAGTTCTCGAATGTCTGTTTCATCATCTACTATCAAACAGTTTGGTTTTTGAGACATGGCTTGAATCATCACTTTTAATGTATATTTTTTAACTGAAGAATAAACGCACTGCCAGCACCTGGCGAATGGTAATTTAAGTAGGCATTATTAGCCTCTGCAAGCTCGCGCGAAATGTAAAGTCCCAACCCGTTACCCGTAGTTTTAGTGGTGTAAAATGGCTCAAAAAGCTTACTGCGGTCGCGCTCGTCCACGCCTAATCCGTCATCAATGATTTCCAAATTCAATATCGATTCTGATATTTTCACACACTTTAGATGCAGGCTGCCAGCTTGTTTTTGGCTATGTTCCCAACCATTCTTGCACAGGTTCCATAAAATCTGGGTTAAATGACGCTGGTCGAAGGTAATCACATCATCTTTATCTGGTAAGGTGAGTGAAAAGTGTGCGAGAGGAATTTTCTCCACTGCACAGAACTGGTGATGAAAATCAACAAGAAACTGGTCAAGGTGGATTTTTTCCTGCTGGGTGCGGTCGCGACGGTTGAGTTCAAGTACATCTTTGATGATTTGTTCGATGCGTTGAATATTGTCGGCAATGATTTCCAGCATGCGCACATTGGAGGCAGAGTTTTGCTCTTCCTCCTGCAATAACTGATTGGCATGGCTAATTGCGCTTAATGGGTTGCGAATCTCATGCGCAATGTTGGCGGTCAGTCTGCCGAGTGCGGCCAGTTTTGCCTGCTGCGATGCTGATTGTATCAGGCTCCAGTCCTGTATGAATACCACCGCCCCTTGCCTGTGGTCTTGATGATTGATTGGTTCAAAACGTAGTTTAAGCTCGCGATGGTTGATGTTGATGATGGCATGATTTTCACTGTCGCCATGGCTTATCCAATGCTTAAATGCCAGGTTGATCTCTGCGGCACAGTCAGCAAGTGGAAATATTTCTAAACGTTGTGCTTTGAGTCCAAGTAGCAGTTGTGCTTGCACATTATGGTGCCTTACATTGAAATCTTCATCGACGACAATTACGCCATCCTGGATCTCCTGGGTAATCAGCGCGTTGACCTGTGCCAGATTTTCAAGATCAATGCTACGAGCGGAGGCCAGCGCCTCACTTTGTAGGATGCGTTTCGCAAGAATATAGGCCAGCCAGGCTGTCGCAAAGCAGCTGAGGCCCAGAATCACGGGCTGCGTGTAGGTGGAAGGTTGCAAATCCCATCTTGCTATTTGGTAGCTTTGTTCGAGTAACAGGCCTATGGTGGCTATCGCCGCATAAAATAATGCGAGCCTGCCGTTACTGACCAAGCTGGCAGTAACGATGGAAATAATCAGAAGCAAACCCAAGCCGCTCTGAACGCCACCGGCTGCATGCATCATCAAAACGATAAAGAAAATATCAATGACGATTTGTACGGGATGAAAGAAAATGACCGCAGAGGATTTTAAGGGCGTAATGACAAGCAGGCAGATGCTGAAAAAAGCATAGGCTAGCGATAAGCTGAAAAACAAATCAGGATTTTCTTTATCTCCCAGACTAAGCTGGCCTATGGAAAGGTAAAACAGAATAAAAGTTAAACTTAAAATAAATCTGAGCACATTGATGGTACGAATAGCCCGCACCTGTAAACTTGAGTCATGGTGCAGCGCAAAGTTCTTATTAAATTTATTCTCAATATCAAATAGATAATGGCCCATTTTTAGCTCACTTGCGTGGTTAGTCTCTGGTTATGGCGCATCTTTATGAGGCATCTTGCCGGATGTGTTGTTTGGAACAGTAAAATTTACCGTTAACCAAAAATGCTTCAGATCTTGGCAGGTGAATATGGCAGCTTGCACATTGCACCATATTTTCTATTTCAGGATTTTCTGTATTTGAATGATTTGCTCCTGACTCAGAACGATTGCCAGGCGCGGGCGTCTGGTTAGATTTTAAGCTTTGCCTGATGAGGTAGATGGCAAGCCAGATGATGATGGCAAGAAAAATAAGTTTCCACATGGCGCTATCCTAAATATCTACTCATTGTGTTTTAAAACGTGGCATGGTTGCTGTGTTTACATGCGTGAAGCGACAATTCATTTCAGATTGTATCCAAGCTATCAATTACTACAAAATATAAACCTGATATACTTTTAACACATTAACTGAAAATCAGCAGTTGCGGTTGATGCATACATCATTTAGTCTAAGGCATTTACCCTACTTGTTTATCATGGCGATTAATTTTTAATATGGCGACACCTAAGGAACTCTCTGATTTTTTAGCAGAAGTTGAGCGCCGCGCTTTTAAGCAGACGGTTTATGCCGTGCGTGATGAGCATGCTGCATTGGATATTGTGCAAGACGCCATGATGAAGCTGGCAGAAAAGTACGGCCAGCAGCCGGTAGCCGAGTTCCCAATGTTATTTCAGCGTATTTTGCAAAACACCATGCGTGATTTCTGGCGCAGACAGAAAGTGCGCAATTTATGGACAACGTTATTTTCTTCATTTAGCCACCATGAAGATGGTGAAGAGCGAGATCCGCTAGAAACCATTGATGTGGAAGATGACGGAAATGAGCCTTCAGCACAGCTTGAGCGCGGACAAACCATACGCCTGATAGAGCGCGCTTTAGAAAAATTGCCGACACGTCAACGAGAAGCCTTCGTGCTACGTTACTGGGAGGAGATGGATGTGGCAGAAACAGCAGAAATTATGGGGTGCTCGGATGGAAGTGTGAAAACGCACTGTTCGCGGGCGGTTCACGCTTTGTCTATAGAGTTGCAAAGACAGGGCTTGGGCAATATTGGTTTGTCAGAGAGTGTGTTAGGGAACAAGGGCTCGAAAAAAAGGAGCGAGCAATGATCGTACAAAACAAAACAGAAGCTAAATTAGAGTTGCATGCTGAAGTTGAACATCAGATTGCAAAAAATGTGGTCGAGTTGCTGGATAGTCAAACACGGCAGTTGAATGAAGCGCAAACGCAGCGCTTGCTGGATGCACGTACGCGCGCGGTGCATCATTTAACAAGCCGTCAGGCTCAATTGGCACAGCATTATCAGCTCAATAAAAATGGCACCGCCTTGCTGTGGATGGGCGAGCGTTTCGGACGTTATTTCAATCAGCACCGCCTTTTTACTGGTTTATTGTTGTTGAGCGTTGTACTTTTAACCTTGTTTGCGGCGCAGCAGTTCGTATATCATCACATTCCAAATAGCGATGCATTTTTGTTAGCATCAGAATTGCCGCCAGAGGCATATGCAGATAAGGGATTTAATGCATGGTTGGATACCAATTAATGATCACATTTAAAATAGCAGTGCTCGCCTTAGCCTTGTGTTTCGGGCAGGCCGCCCGTGCGGCTGATGAATCGGCGGCATGGGCGCAGCTGTCCGAGCAGCAGCGGCAGGTATTAAAGCCGCTGGCTGAGGAATGGGATACATTGCGGCCTTGGCAGCGTGAAAAAATGCTGGACATTGCGCATGATTATCCAAAAATGGACGCGAAACAAAAGGCCCTGGTGCAGAAACGATTGACAAACTGGAGCCGAATGACGCCTTATGAGCGCGAAAATGCACGCAAGCGTCACCAGCAGTTCCAGTCTTTGTCAGCAGAGAAAAAAAATGAGCTACGTCAGAAATGGCAGGAATATCAGAAATTGCCAGAATCTGAACGCGCCAGACTGCGTGCGGAGTCGCCAGACATTTACCCAGACTCTGACCTCGATTAATGCGTGTATCTGATTTGTTTCGGTTAAGCTTTAACGATTTATCGCATGCCATCCCAACAAAACATTGAAGGATCCCCGGGGATACTCAAGCTTGGCGCAAGCCTGATTTATGAAGTACTCACAGTCACAGCATTGTCTTTTTTAGTGGTGTTTGTGTTTATTTTTCTGTTTGGGGATGCAACGGCGGGTGCCAGGCACTGGTTATTGCAGCTGGTTTTGTGGCTTGGTCTGGGTGCTTACTTCGTCTGGTGCTGGATAAACACAGGACGCACGCTGGCCATGCAGGCATGGCGTATGCGTGTCGTTGACCAATATGGTCGCTCGCTGCCTTTATCTGTGGCAGTGTTGCGTTATATGTTAGCTAGCATCAGCGTGCTATGTTTAGGATTTGGTTTTTTGTGGGCACTGCTGGACAGAGAGCACCGCTACCTGCATGACAGAGTTTTAAAGTCCAGAATTATTCTAGAAAACACTTCATGCGTACCTGCACGGGTGAATCGCCAAAAATGATTAAACAAAGAGTCGCACGTTTTTTGGCTACGGCATAAGCCATACCAACTCTTGGCATCCCCAATTGGATTAAAGCCGCTAGTGCGGTAAGACGCTAAATTAGCAAGGCTATGGTAAAACAATGCGCTTTCGCCCATCCAATCAGGGTGTTAGCCTTTTAGTGGAGCGGCGATACCAAGTAGGTGGTGCCAAGTGCTGGTATAGCCATATATTCTATGGACATGCCCTTTACGGGTACGCTTCATCCCGCTCGACGATTTGTGCTGTTTTTCCTAGATTGAACCCGAAAAAGTACGCTGTGAATAAGGAGTAAGGCCGCATGCGCAACTTAATGCAATGAGGCATTTGTTATCGTCGATCGACTTGATACAGCATCACAAGCCCTGCGATGAGGAATAAAACGGTTGGCATCATGGCACTTATTGCGGGCGTCCAATCGTTCAGTACACCCAAGTAGATAAACGTACGGTTTAAGATCTGATAAAGCACACCCAGCATGATTCCAATAAAGACTTTTGTGCTGGCTCCCGTTGCGCGCTGCTGTATGAATGCAAAGGGTAATGCCAGAATAATCATGACCAGGCATGCCAGAGGATAAATCGCTTTCGCCCAAAGTGCCATTTCATAGCGTGTGGTTTTTTGTTTATTGGTCTGTAAGTGGTCGATATAGGCGTACAGATTCCATGCTGACATTTTCTCAGGTAACACCAGAAGCACATTCAATAGTTCAGGTCGAATCAGAGAGCGCCAAGTGGCTTTTTCCAGATGTTGTACCCGGTTTGTATCCCCATCAAAATGCGTTTGAGATACAGATTGCAGTTGCCATTGTTCATCTGCAAATTGCCCATTTTTAGCGTGATTAACGCGCACCAGTTTGAAGTTTTTGTCAAATTCGTAGATATGAATATTGAGCAGGGTTGCATCTGCCAATACTTCTTCAATGTTCACAAAGCTACGACCATCTTTCACCCACAGGCCTGACATAAAATCCTGCACAATCACGGAGTCGGTGGCTTTGATGCGCATGCGCTGTGCCAGTTTTTCACTTAATGGTGTAATCAGTTCGCCGATGCAGAAGGTAAGCAGTGTAAAAATCAAGCCTGTTTTTAGCAGGTTTTTTGTAATGTTGAATAGTGAAATACCACTCACTCTGAGTACGATGAGCTCGGAATGTCTTGCCAGTTGACCCAAGCTATACATGCTGCCCACAAGCACCGCCACAGGCATGATTTCATAGATGTGACCAGGCGCACTTAACAGCACAAAGAGTATGACTTTGCCTAAGCCGTAATTCCCTCTGCCCAGGCTTTCCAGCTCCTGTATGAGGTCGAAGAAAGAGAACATGGCAATGAGCGCCAATGCTACAAGCAGCACATTGACGGTGATTTCTTTAAATAAATAGCGTGTGATGATGCTCATGGGTAATTGGCGGCGAAACTAACGCTTGTGATTGGTTTGCGCGATTGGCCGGGTTTTCTGCTTCAGTTTCAACCAGCTGTTGCGAAATATTGCAGGCCACATGGGTAATTGATGCCCACGTCTATAAAGCATGTATAAGGTAATGGCTAGAAACAGCGCATGTACGGGCCATAAACCTATGAGATGGGAAATTTTTCCTTGTGCTACCCAAGCCTGAAAAATACTTAATAAATTGTTGTAAATAATGTAAATGATGAGCGCTAGTACAAAATTGGCCGATCGCCCGGCGCGCGGATCCAGCGCGCTGAGTGGAATGGCGAGTAGCGCAAGAATCAGGGCGGAAATTGGAATAGCAAGCCGCCATTGAATTTCAGCATAATTTGTACTGCTGGGCGAATTTAATAGATCCAGGCTTGATTTTGATTGCGTACTAGGTGGTCTCTGCTTAGCCTCTTTTGCCTCAATTCGGATAGCATATTGTTCAAATTCTGTGGTTGAAAACTCAGCTGTGCCTCGTGTGCCCTGATAGCGGCGACCATTCTTCATCAGTAAAAAGTGATCGTCATTTTTCTCAAGGTAACGGCTGCCCTCAGCGGCAACAATAATGCCTAATTTTTGGTGCTGCAGTGTTTGTACGAATACATTTTTGACTATGTTCCCAAGCTCATCGAAGCTTTCGATAAAAAATACGCGCTCCCCATTGCTTGATTCCTTGAATACGCCGGGGCTGATGGCTGCCAGTTCGTCGCGTGCTTCAAGCTGGGTGCGGTAAATCTCACCTCTATCGGTGGCCCACGGCATGACGAAAAGGCTTAAAATCAGAATGAAGCCTATCACAGGCGCGATAAAAGTTAGCACCGGGCGAATCCAACTGGTAATGCTCAATCCGCTGCTAAACCATATCACCATCTCTGAATCTCGATACCAACGTGACAGCGTCATGAGTATGGCCAGAAAAAGTGCGAGGGATAGTATCATCGGTAAGAATTTCACCATGTTAAAGCCCAGCATGGTGGTAATGGCATCGTTTGGTAAAATGCCCTTGGCCGCCAGGCGAATAAAGTTGCCGGCGCGCTGCGCGATGACGATGCCTAATAAAATCAAAAAGGCGCCCGCCGCGGTAGAAATGAGTTCTTGTATTAAAGATCGCTTAAAAAGCATAAGATGAATCAGTTAAGTGTAATATTTACTACTATGAATTACGTGTAAAACACGCGATAATTTAAGCAATATTAATCCAATCGAGCGGTTTGCCAAACAACTGATTGAATTTTCTCACGATTAGACACTGGTGCCTCACGGTGTTTGTGTCGGGCTGTGGTCGTATATGCGGGCGCACCCATTATAGTTGCAATAACAATAAATTTAAGGAAGCAATAAATGGAATTTAGCATAAAAACAGGTAATGTGGAAAAACAGCATCATGATTGCGTCATCGCGGGGGTATACGAGTCGCAACAGCTTTCAGCATCGGCAAAAAAGCTGGATAAGCTCTCAGATGGCTATATTAGTCGAGTTCTGGCGCATGGTGATCTGGATGGAAAACCGGAAACCTTTCTGTTGCTGCATCAAGTACCAGGTGTGGCGAGCGATCGGGTGCTGCTGGTCGGACTGGGTAAAGAAGATACTTTTGATGATAAGCAATATAGTAAAGCGGTACGTACTTCGGTAAAGGCGCTGGCAAAAAGTAATGCGGCTAATACGCTGACCTATTTAACAGATTTGCCTGTAAAAGCTAGAGATACACGCTGGAAAACGGCACGTCTAATCGAGCTCGCTATAGATGCTAGCTACCAGTTTGATGCGGTTAAGCGCAAAAAAGAGGCTAAAGAAACTCAGGACGCTAAAAAAGGCATCCAAGCATTGGCCGTGTTTGTGCGTGAGCCTGACGAGCAGCAGGCTAATGCCGGTTTGGCAGATGGTAAGGCATTAGGGTTGGGCGTGAGTCTGACTAAGGATCTCGGCAATTTGCCACCAAATGTCTGCACGCCGACTTATTTGGCTCTTCAGGCAAAGGCGCTGGCTGATACTTATGGCTTCAAAGTGGAGGTGCTGGAGCGTGAAGATATGGCCAAGTTGGGCATGGGGTCATTCTTAGGTGTGGCGCAGGGCAGCGAGCAGCCACCAAAATTGATTGTATTGCAGCATTTAAAAGGTAAAAAAACACAAAAACCAGTTGTATTAGTAGGTAAGGGCATTACTTTTGATACTGGCGGCATTTCACTGAAGCCAGGTGCTGAGATGGATGAAATGAAATATGACATGTGCGGTGCTGCAACTGTGCTGGGTACATTCAAGACATTGGCTGAGATGGATTTGCCATTAAATGTGGTGGGTATTATTCCTGCCTGTGAAAATATGCCGGATGGCCGCGCGACAAGGCCAGGCGACGTGTTGACCAGCATGTCTGGCTTGACGATTGAAGTATTAAACACAGATGCCGAGGGTAGGCTTATTTTGTGTGATGCACTCACTTATGCAGAGAGGTTTGAGCCTGGCGCTGTTGTGGATATCGCCACGTTGACAGGTGCTTGTGTGATTGCCCTAGGGCACCATGCCACAGGGCTTTTCAGTAACAATGATGGGCTGGCAAAAGAGTTGCAGCAGGCAGGCGAAACTGCGCTGGATCGTGCATGGCACATGCCATTGTGGGATGAGTATCAGCCGTTGCTGGATAGTAATTTTGCGGATATTGCCAATATTGGCGGCAGGGCGGCGGGCAGTATCACAGCGGCATGTTTCCTATCTAGGTTTGCTAAAAAATATGATTGGGCGCATCTGGATATAGCAGGGACAGCCTGGAAATCGGGCAAGGAAAAAGGCGGTACTGGCCGACCAGTGCCTTTACTCACGGAGTTTCTGGCGGCACGTGCCCGCTAATTGAAGCTGGTTTATTTTGTGAGTGCCTATTTTAAACGATATGACGCGAGTAGAGTTTTTTGTTAATGTGCCAGATAAGCTGGTGCAAGTTGCTTCTCTGTGTGGCAAAGCACTTAGCAAAGGCAGGCAGTTAACAGTGTTTGCCGAAAATGAGCGCATCTGTAAAGATTTGCAGCATATACTCTGGCAGCATGAGGCAAGCAGCTTTTTACCTAGCGCATTGTCCCGAGAGCCGCTCAGTAAAGTGACGCCTATTGTGTTGGCGATAGATGGGTTAAATTTAATTCAGGATGATGTCTTGATTAATTTGCAATCGGATTGCCCGCCCTTTTTTAGCCGATTTCGCTATTTAATAGAAATTGTCGGACAGGATGAAGCGGACAAGGCACAGGCGAGGATGCGTTATAAGTTTTACCGGGATCGTGGCTACCAGATTAAATCAACAGATTTGGCAGCAGCGCCACAATAAGGATTCACTGAACAAGTGTCATTGTGAGCAAGGCGATTAGTGCGCCTCCATGCGTAGCATGGCGAGTGGCATTAACCGCCGTGTAGGAAATTACTGTTTGATTTACAAGATTTCCTGCCGCGTTTGAGGTGACGTAAGTGACGTATTCTGTGAATGCTTGGATAAGTTCTAATTTTTAGGTTGAGTGTATATGCAAGAAGATGATATCCCGTTGCTCACTGAGGTGCATGCGCAGCCTAAGCAATCTGCTGCGCAGTCATTGAGCCTGACCCCTGAGCTGTTGACCGCTACTGTTGCTGAAATAAGGCAGCAGATTACGCGGGAAATTGAGTTGTCAGTTACCCAGAAGCTTAAGGCTGAGATGCGACAGGATTTACTTGATCATTTGTTAAGTGAATCTGCAAACATACAGAAAGCAAATCAGGCTTATTTGTCCAGTGCACTCAGTCAGCAACTAGATCAGCAAAGAGAGCATACGTTGCAGATGCAGCAGGCGGCAGAGGCTGCATTGAAAGCACACATTGATGCGGAGCTCACCAATACACAGCGGTTAATTGTTGACAAAACTGCTGGCGTAGTCGATAGAACCAGGGCAGACCTTGCGACTGAAGTCCCTAAAATTCTGTTAGCGAATACCGAAATTATCAAAGAAGATTTAAGTCGTGTCTTAGAGAAAATGCAGGAACAAGGCATCTCGGAGGTACAGGAGAAACTAACCGCTGCATTGCCAGAAATTGGGCAAAAATTAACAGGGGACTTGCAATCATCGCTCAAGCAATTGGAAAAAGTGACTGTGGAAAATGCAACACATGAGCTGCAGGCCAAGATTTCCCGATTGCATGAAGATATACTAGCTGCACATCAGCTTAATTTATCCCAAGAGTTGGGGGCGATTTATAAAGAGCTTACACAACATACACAATCAGAATTGAGCATTTATCTCGATGCCATACAGATGGAGTCGCAGCAGGCTTTACAGCAGAAGTTAGGTGATACTTTCCCGCCACTGTATCAGGAGCTATCCCAAGAGTTAAGTGCAACATTAAAGACAGACTTTATCGCGCTGGCAGAAAAGGCAAAAAATGACTTTATTGAAGCCTTGAACGCAGAACTGCCGACTGTGGAGCAAGCTTTGGCAAATAAAGTGCATGAAATTCTGGTGGTTGAAATTCCGAAAATAGAGCAGGCAATCTCGACTAATGTCACTGCTGAGATTTTTAAACTGCTGGATGCGGTGCGGCTGGTGTTGCCAAACCAGCATTAGTTTTTAACAGAATCTGCCTTGCAAATCTAATACAGATAGTCGCGAGTTTAATTTAACCCAGATTTCCCATACATGGACTTTCCAGGGCCTGATAATCAACACTAAAGCCAACAAGTTGCCAAGTTGGCATTCAAGTAGATGTGCGCCTAATGGAAAATCTGGGTTCAAAGTGCATCTGTGAGGGCATCGTAGGCCTGCGCGCTGAGCAGGCTTGCAGCAAGGTCGTTATTGTCAGCTTTGAATTTGAAAATCCATGCTTGATAAGGGTGCTCATTCAGCTGCTCAGGCATGTCAATCACTGCCTGATTGATCTCCATGACCTCACCATTCACAAGTGCATGCAGATCTGAGCCTGTTTTGACAGACTCTACCAGTCCACAGGGCTTTCCCGCGTGTAATTTGCTTCCGACAGCGGGTGCGTCAATAAATACAATGTCACCCAGTAAATCTTGCGCATAGTCTGTGATGCCTGCCTCCCAGTTGCCGTCTGCACTGGGTCTGGCCCATAAGTGATGGGAGCTGAACAACAAGTCTTGCGGGGTTTTCATGGCGTGGTTTTTATCTTGAGTAAAAAATAATTAAGTAGATTTTATCGTAAATCACATGTCAGGTAATGTTTTTTGCACCATTGTCTTTTGTATTCAACCAAATTTTCCATTATTAGAACTTGCCAGCAGCTTGGCAAGTTCACATGCAAGTAGATGTAAAGTCGCTTAATGGAAATCTCGGTTAAAAACTAAAAATAAAATATAGGTGACAAAGCTAAAGTTTTTATATAGTATTAACCTGTAACTCTATGAGATATAAGTAATTATGAAAATTACATTACGTAAGTACTTTTTTCTGTATCTTGGATTAATGCTTTCTGCCGCACCTATGGCGGTTGATGCGGCTCCGCAGAAAACACAGAAACAAGCATCTTTTAAACAGCATAAGAACAGTGGCAAGTTGAAGAAAGCCAGCTACAAAGCCGGCAAGTCCAAGATCAATGCGCGCATACGTGCAAATAATGCTATTGCAAATGCTGACCACTATGATGGCACTACCCCCTTGAAGCTAGCTTCAACAAAGGCTTTGGTGATTAATCAATTAACGGGTGAGGTTGTTTACGCTAAAAATACGGATGCTGCTACGCCTATTGCTTCGGTCACTAAATTGATGACAGCTATGGTGATGCTCGATGCCCATTTGTCATTGGACGAGTTGCTGTATATTGCCGATGAAGATGTTGATTATCTTAAACACACACGTTCCAGGCTGGCGGTTGGTACCACGTTGACTAGAGGCGAGTTGTTGCAGTTGGCGCTTATGGCATCAGAGAATCGTGCCGCATCGGCATTGTCACGACACTATCCAGGAGGTGCTTCAGCGTTTGTTCAGGATATGAATCATAAAGCGCAGACATTGGGTATGCGTGCTACTCGGTTTGTCGATGCCACAGGTTTGGATAGCGGCAATGTCTCAACCGCAGAGGATTTAGTAAAAATGGTGAATGCAGCTTATCACTACCCTGAGATTAGACAGGTCAGCACGCTGCCTTCGCAAGAGATTACATTATATGGCCGTCAAACCCCGCTCAATTTTGTGAACACCAATGCCTTGGTAAGAAATGATAAATGGGAGATTGGTCTATCGAAAACAGGGTTTATTAATGAGGCAGGCCGTTGTTTGGTGATGCAGGCAGAAATTTCCGGTCAACCGATGATTATTGTATTGCTCGATTCTGCTGGAAAAATGACACGTATTGGGGATGCAAATCGAGTGCGTAAGTGGATTGAGCGCAACGATGCCGCACCGTTGGGTAAACATGTGAGTGGTTAGTCAGGCCATGCAATAAAAAAGCGGCATAAGCCGCTTTTTTATTGCATGTGACGCTACTATTTTTTACTCAAGCTTTTTTACTCAGTAGCTTGGTCTGCTTTTTTAGTTGCGGTTTTTTTGGAGGCAACCTTGCCAGAGGTGGTCTTTTTAGCGCTAGAAGATTTCTTAGTTGCTGTTTTTTTAGCGCTTACTTTTTTCGCAGGGGCATCTTTAGCGGCCTTGGCGCTTAATAGTGCTAAAGCATCTTCTAATGTGATTTCTTCCGGCGCCTGGCTTTTGGGTAAGGTTGCACGAATTTTTCCGTGTTGTACATAGGGGCCATAGCGACCCGAAAAAATTTCTATCTGCCCATCCTCATTTGGATGCGCGCCAAGTGAGCGGAGCGGTGCTGGCCCAGTGTTGGCCTGCGCCAGCAGTGCTACGGCACTTTCTAAATCAATGTTAAAAACACTCAAGCTCTTGGGGATGGATTTAAATTTGCCGTCATGATTAACGTAAGGCCCAAACCGCCCAATGTTTGCGATGATTTTCTTCTGGGTGATTGGGTGTAAACCTAAATCACGCGGGAGTGAAAGCAGCATGTTGGCTGTTTCCATATCCAGTGTGGAGATTGGAATTTCTTTTGGCACACTTACACGCTTGGGTTTTTTCTTCTCGCCTTCTATGGTCAAGCCGAGCTGAAGATACGGACCGTAAGGTCCATTCATGAGCAATATTTCTTTGTTGGACACCTGGTCGATTCCAATCGTAACAGGATCGCTACCTAAGCTCGCGGCGCCGTCAATACTACGTTTATAGTCGCATTTTGGGGTGTCATTATAGCCCGTGCAACCAATAAAGCTGCCATAACGACTGAGCTGTTTTTGCAGTGGTTTGCCACATTTTGGGCATGCTTCGTCAATGAGTTCATTTCCCGGACGCTCAACATCTGCCTTGTTGTGTATTTGCTGGTTAAAGTCGCGCCAGAACTCGTCCATAAGCGGGATCCAGTCGCGATCTCCATCGGCAACACTGTCCAAGGCGTTCTCGAGGTTGGCGGTAAAGTCGTAATCCACATATTTTGTGAAGTGCTCTGTAAGAAATTTATTGACTACACGGCCAACATCCGTTGGTGTAAATCGCTTCTTATCCAGCACCACATATTCGCGGTCTTGCAGGGTGCTGATGATGCTGGCGTAGGTGGAAGGCCGACCAATACCATACTCTTCTAAAACCTTAACCAGACTTGCTTCAGAGTAGCGAGGCGGCGGTTCAGTGAAGTGCTGCTCACCATAAATTTTTTGTACGGTTAATACTTCTCCTGTTTCCAGGTGCGGAAGCTTGGCTTCGGCCTCTTCTTCCTCGTCATCTGAGCCTTCCATGTATACTGCAATAAACCCGGGGAACACCAGGGTTTGCCCTGTGGCACGGAACAGGTTGGCATCACTCCCTACGCTTAAATCAACACTTAACGCATCAAACTTGGCTGGCGACATCTGGCAGGCAAGAGTGCGCTTCCAGATCATTTCATATAGTTTAAACTGTTCGTCAGTGAGGAACTGACGGACTTGTGCTGGCGTGCGCGAAATGTCAGTGGGTCGAATCGCCTCATGCGCCTCTTGAGCACTCTTGGATTTGGTCTTATAGACAATGGCGGATTTTGGCAGATATTCCACGCTAAAATTCTTTTTAACGTAATCACGAATCTGCGCGACGGCTTCGGCCGCAAGGCTGAAAGAGTCTGTACGCATATAAGTGATAAGCCCTACAGTGCCGCCACCTACGTCAACCCCCTCATACAGTTGCTGCGCAATGCGCATTGCGCGTGAGGTGGTAAAGCCAAGCTTGCGCACTGCCTCTTGTTGCAGGGTAGAGGTGGTAAATGGCGCGGCCGGGCTGCGGTTGCGCTGTTTTTTCTCAACCCGTGATACCGTGGCTTTTCCCGCGCTTGCAAGTAGCAAACGACCGACAATTTCAGCCTGCTGGTCGTGGTTGATGACCGTGAATTGCTCAACTTTATTGTGATCAAGCAGCACCAGTTTTGCATTAAAGCCATGTTGCAGTTTGAGTGCATCTAAATGAATCGACCAGTACTCCTGAGACTTGAAAGCTTCTATCTCTAACTCGCGTTCTACAATAAGTCGTAAAGCGGGGCTTTGTACGCGGCCTGCTGAAAGTCCGCGACGTATTTTTTTCCATAACAGTGGTGATAAGTTAAAGCCAACCAGGTAGTCCAGGGCGCGCCGCGCCTGCTGCGCATTGACCATGTTCATGGAAATGTCGCGTGGCTCCGCGATGGCGTGTTCCACCGCACCTTTGGTGATTTCATGAAACACAACACGCTTCATCAGCTTGTTTTTGAGCAGGTTTTTAGATTTTAAAATCTCGGCAATATGCCAGGAAATCGCCTCGCCTTCTCGATCCGGGTCGGTAGCAAGATAGATGCTGTCAGCGCCCCTTACCGCCTTGGCAATTGCGTCCACGTGCTTGCTATTGCGCTCGATGATGTCATATTTCATGGCAAACTGATTTTCAGTATCCACCGCGCCATTTTTGGGAATCAAGTCACGCACGTGACCGTAGGATGCGAGCACCTCAAAATCGCTGCCCAGGTATTTTTTCAGCGTTTTTGCTTTAGATGGAGATTCGACGATAAGTAGTTTGGACATGAATGCCTAGAAATGAATACGTTGGTGATTATTTCGGATGATAGCAAGTACAACGCCTAAAATACAACAACTTATAGCGTTTCATCTACAAATTTAATTCAGAATCATCAAATAAAGCACTTTTGGTGAAAGCGTGCGTTTTATCTGTGATTTTTAACTTTTGCTTAGCCTGTGCAATTTTCAGTATGCGACGTGAGTCGTGATGTTAGCAAAGGTGTCGCACATTCAATATAAATGCGATTATTTGCTGCGTATAAATTCAATTTTGTTCTCGGTCGCCAAGGCCAGATTAAGGGGGTTGTTTTCATGGACTATATCACCAAATAGCGGGTCTTCATCTTCTGCTTCGGCTTGACTTAAATTCTTAAAGTCATACAGCTTGTTGTCAGCTAAATGCGATGGTTCTACATTAGTGATTGCACGAAAGATATTATTGATGCGTCCAGGTTGCTCACGTTCCCAGCTTTGCAGCATGTCTTTGATTTTCTGGCGTTGCAGATTATCCTGAGAGCCACACAAGTCACAAGGGATAATGGGGAAATCCATCTGGCGTGCATAACTTGCAATGTCTCTTTCGCTACAGTATGCAAGCGGGCGTATCACCACGTTACGTTTATCGTTGGTGGCGAGCTTGGGTGGCATGGCTTTCATTTTTGCACCAAAGAACAGGTTCAGGAATAATGTTTCTACAATATCGTCACGATGATGTCCCAATGCAATTTTGTTGGCGCCTAATTCTTTCGCGGTGGTATAAATTACACCACGGCGCAGGCGTGAGCACAATGAACAGGTGGTTTTGCCTTCAGGTATCTTTTCTTTCACGATAGAGTAAGTGTCCGCCTCGACGATGCGATAATCAATGCCCAGTTTTTTGAAATAGGCGGGTAAAATATCCGCAGGGAAACCTGGCTGTTTTTGATCCAGATTCATGGCGATTAATTTGAAATTAATCGGCGCACGCTCCTGCAGCGCAAGCAATATCATTAGTAATGCATGTGAGTCTTTGCCGCCACTCATGCACACCAGCACCGTGTCTCCGTCCTCAATCATGTTGTAGTCGCCTATGGCTTTGCCTACCGCACTGATCAGGTTGTTACGCAGTTTGACGAAATTATTGGAGTGGTTGTCTGGAAAGTGTTTAATCATTGCTGGGTAAGTGAAGTATTATAAAAATATTGAGTAAAGTGAACTGATGACCGGTAGTTCGGCCATGGTTAGAGATTTAATGACCGTCCGCCATCCACTGCGAGCACATGCCCCGTAACAAAGGCTGCGTCGTAAATCAGGAATTTAACGGCTTTGGCGACATCTTCAGGTTGGCCTGTGCGTTTGAGCAAGGTCTGGTTAATCACGCGCTGGCGATAAACCTCATCAAATTGCGGGTTGTCGTCTGGCCACAGCACGGGCCCGGGTGCAACGGCATTAACGCGCACATCCGGCCCCAGCTCATGCGCAAGCGATTTGGTCAGTGTTACCAGGCCGGCTTTGGCAACACTATAAATGACATAGCCTCTTTTTGGACGCTCCACGTGCATATCCGTTATGTTGATAATGCAGCCATGGTGTTTGCGTAGTTCATTTGCCGCAGCTTGTACTAAAAATACAGGCGCTTTTAAATTGCTGCCTATCAAGTCATACCAGTTTTCTTCGTTGATCTGGCCGATTTCTGTGGGAAAGTAAGTCGAGGCATTATTAATCAGTACATCGAGTCGCCCAAATAAGCTGACTGTTTCATGGATTAAGCCAGGCAGAACGGTAATGTTATGTAAATCGGCCTGAATAATGCCTGCAGAGTTAGGGCGTAGTAAATTGAGTTCCGCTTGTAATGCGCGTGCTTCAACCGCACTGTTTTTGTAGTGAATCATGAGTTGTGCGCCATTTGCATGCAATTCCCGGCAAATAGCGGCACCAACCCGCTTGGCACCCCCTGTGATTAGCACGACTTTATTTTTAACTGTATCTTTGACTGTATTCACAGTGTACTCATTCCTTGGTTAGAAAATATTATAATGGCTTATGACTTCATTACCTATTCCTAATACACAAGCGCAGGCACACAGCCTGCAATTGGCTCAACTAATAAAAAATAAAATTGTAGATTGCGGTGGATGGCTGTCATTCGCTGACTTTATGCAAATGGCCTTATATACGCCAGGCTTAGGTTATTACAGTGGCGGCGCGAAAAAGTTTGGTGCGGGCGGTGATTTTGTGACCGCACCTGAAATTTCTCCTGTTTTTGCTCAAACCTTGGTGCATCAGCTTGCACAGGTATTGGCAGAAACTGATGGGAATGTGTTGGAACTGGGTGCCGGCACCGGGCGCCTAGCAGTCGACTTGTTGATGGCGCTTGAGGGAATAAAGCAGTGGCCCGAGCGTTATTTTATTTTGGAAGTAAGCGCGCACTTGCGTGAAATCCAAAAAAAGACGGTTAAAGATAACTTGCCGGCACATCTCGCACAGTGCGTTGTATGGCTGGATGCTTTGCCTGAAGATTTTGTGGGAGTGATAATCGGCAATGAAGTGCTGGATGCGATTCCCGCACATTTGATCTATCATGGCCAAAATGCGCTGTTTGAACGTGGCGTCAAGTTTGAAGGTGGCTTTGTCTGGCAGGATAAATTAATCGAGCCGGGTGCGCTTCTGGATTATGTAAAAACCTACGATTTGCCTGAAGACTACTTGACGGAAGTGAATCCCGCGGCGAATGGGTTGATCAATAGCTTGGCACAGAGTTTGTTGCGGGGAGTTGTGCTGCTGGTGGATTATGGATTCTGTGCACGTGAGTATTACCATCCACAACGCAACCTGGGTACATTGATGTGCCATTTCCAGCAATATGCGCATACCGATCCACTAATTTACGTGGGCTTGCAGGACCTGACTACACATGTTGACTTTAGTGCGATTGCACATGCCGCCCTAAATGCAGGTTTGACGTTGGAAGGATACTGTACGCAGGCACAGTTTTTAATGAACTGCGGTATTCTGGATCAGTTAAGTCGCGTTCCTGCTGACGATGTTCCTCGGTATGCACCTTTGGCAGCTGCCGTACAGAAACTACTCTCACCTGCTGAAATGGGGGATTTGTTTAAGGTGATTGCTTTAAGTAAAGGGATTGAGCGAGCACTCATAGGCTTTATGTCGGGGGACAGATCACATACTTTGTGATGGTGAGCCGGGTAGTAGACTGCACGGCAGTTTTGAGAAAGCAATAATTTAAGCATCTTTCATCACAGTCATGCTTGGTCGGCATGATATGCATTGTGTTGAAACCTGAATTTTAGAGATTGGCTAAAGTATAATGTGCGCTATGAATGATTTAACAAACACAGCAGTATTACCGCAAGAGCTTACCGAGTCACGCCGGATTCGCAGTTTTGTTTTGCGCCAGGGACGTTTAACAAAAGGGCAGGCACGAGCATTGGAAACGGTTTTCCCTAAGTTTGGCGTTAGTTATACACCAGAGTTGCTTGATTTAAATGCGCTTTTTAATCGTGCAGAGAACAAAAAAATTCTGGAAATTGGTTTTGGTATGGGAGAAACCACGGCAAAAATAGCGCAGACACTGCCAGACCATGATTTTTTGGCAGCAGAGGTGCATACCCCGGGTGTGGGCGCCTTGCTGAAATTGATTGATGAGCTGGCACTTACCAATGTGCGAGTCATTCAGCATGATGTGGTCGAGGTGCTACAGCATATGCTGGCTGATGCCAGCCTGGATGGTGTGCATATATTTTTCCCTGACCCCTGGCACAAGAAGCGCCACCACAAGCGTCGCCTGATTCAGGCTGAGTTTGTCAAACTGCTGTGCAGCAAATTGAAAACAGGCGCATATATACACGTGGCGACGGACTGGCAGGCGTATGCAGAATGGGTTCTGGAGGTGTTGAGTTCAGAATCGCTGTTGCAAAACACCGCAAAAGATTACGCAGAAAAACCGAGCTACAGGCCACTCACCAAATTTGAGAACCGCGGCATCAAGCTGGGGCATGGCGTTTGGGATTTGGTATTTAAGCGTAAATAAATTTGCATTTAAGTTTGAGCTTCGCGCTCTTCAGGCGTCACTTCAGAGGCTTCTTCATTGTTTTCAGAAAATAGCCATTTGCCAATCACTTTTTCTGCTTCTTCCACCCCTTGTTTTTTCAGGCTGGAAAATAATTGCACGGTACAAGCGCTGTGGTAGTGATAGCCCCAGGTTTCATTAAGCTCTTTACGGACCTTATTCAAGGTCAGCGAGGCCTCTCCGCGCGAGAGCTTATCTGACTTGGTCAAAAGCACGTGTACAGGTTTTCCGCTAGGGCAAAACCAATCCAGCATTTGCCGATCCAGCGGTGTGAGAGGGTGGCGGCTATCCATCACCAGCACCAAACCACCCAAGCTGGAGCGTTCACTTAAATAACGGGCAAGCACATTTTGCCAGTGCGCGCGCATTGCTTCAGGCACTTTGGCGTAACCATAACCGGGCAAATCAACCAAATGCCGATCATTGCCAAGTGTGAAAAAATTAATCAGTTGCGTGCGCCCCGGCTGTTTGCTGACAAAAGCCAGACGATTGTGGTTGGCAAGTGTATTGAGCGCGCTTGATTTGCCTGCGTTGGAGCGCCCGGCAAAAGCGACTTCGATGCCGCTGGCAGGTGGCAGATCACGCAGGTGGTGCGCGGAAATGAAAAATGTGGCATTTTGAAACAAAGGCATAACAATCCGATTCTGTTTGAAAATTCAATTATGCGGACATCACCGTATGTGAACTGGTGTTAGTCACTGATGATTTAATAAATGAATTGAGATTACGTCGAAAAATGCTATCACGAATACTGGTTTTTCGCTAAAATATCGCGTTAATTAGTTGAATAATCTAGATTTAGGAGCGGTAATGCAAATTCGTCATTTAGCGTGGGTGTTGTCTGGTTTTGTGCTAGGTCTGTCTGCGCAAGCCTTAGCTGAGCCAGCTGCATTAAGTGCTGCGGAGAAAACCGTCAATAACGTATGTGCGGCATGCCATGGTGCGGATGGTAATAGTGCGATCAGCCTGAACCCTAAGTTGGCTGGGCAGCATCCTGAATATTTACAGAAACAACTGATGGAATTTAAATCCGGCAAACGTGCCAATGCGGTCATGTCGGGAATGGCGGCGAGTTTGAGCGATGAAGATATCAAGGCTGTGGCCAGTTATTTTGCAGCTAAAAAACTTAATCTGGCGCAGGCTGTAAGCAATGGCAAAGGCTCTCTTGGAGAGAAGGTATATCGTGCAGGCAATGCGGCAACCGGTGTGCCTGCTTGCGCTGCCTGTCACAGCCCCAACGGCGCCGGGTTGCCTAAACAGTTTCCGCGCCTGAGTGCGCAGCATGCGGATTACACGTTGGCACAGCTTAAGGCTTTTCGCACTGGTGAGCGTGCAAACGCACCTATGATGGCGGTGATTGCCACTAAAATGACCGATGCTGAAATGGCCGCGGTTGCAGATTATATACAGGGCCTGCGCTAAGTCTGCATGAGTTGAAAGGGTGGCATTGCTGCCCTTTTTTTGACCCCAAATAAAGCTAATTTTTATTTTTTGGCAACTATCTTGATGGAATTGGCGTCCTATATTGTCAGCTGATTGATTAAGCCCGCGTTGTTATTTCCAGAGTACCGCATGCAGAATCCAAAATTATCATTTATAAAAAACCTGTTTGATCTGCTTAGCTCCATGCGATTTGCAGTGAGCCTGTTGAGTATATTGGGCGTTGCTTCGATTATTGGCACAGTGCTTAAACAAAACGAGCCCTACGAAAACTACATCGTGAAGTTCGGACAGTTCTGGTTTGGCTTGTTTGAAACACTAGGCCTTTATGATGTTTATCATAGCGGCTGGTTTCTGGTTATTCTCTTATTTTTGGTGGTATCCACAAGTTTCTGTATCTATCGCAATACGCCAATGATGCTCAGAGAATGGCGTACTTTCAAAGAGCATGCGACCGAAAAATCACTACATGCATTTAGCCATCAGGCTACTTTCAATCACGTAGCAGATGTTGAGGGCGCAAAACAAAAATTGATTGGTTTTTTGGCGTCAAAAGGTTTTCAGTACAAAATCAGGCAGCAAGCAGATGGTGGCCAGCTTATAGCTGCAAAAGCGGGAACACACCAGCGTTGGGGTTATATCTTCACCCATGTGGCAATGGTGGTCATTCTATTTGGCGGCTTGCTTGATGGCAACCTGCCGTTCAAGCTTCAGGAGCTTTTAGGCCAGAAACGTATTGAAACTTTGGATATTCCATTATCCCAAGTGCCAGCGCAGAGCCGGATGCCGATCAGCAATCCCTCCTTCCGCGGAAATATGACTTTGCCTGAAGGGTCGAGCAGCAATGTGGCCTTCATTCGTGTGCGTGACGGCTATCTTGTGCAGGAACTGCCTTTTGCTGTGGCGTTAAAGGACTTTCGCATTGAGCATTACGCGACAGGCCAGCCCAAGTCATTTGAAAGTGACTTGGTGATCATTGATCCTGCTTTGGAAGCACCCGTTACTAAGACGATTAGCGTGAATCATCCCTTAACTTATAAAGGGATAGCCATTTATCAATCTGATTTTCAAGATGGCGGCACGACACTTAACTTTAATGTGTGGAACCTGCTAGCACCTAACAATCAGACGCAAGGGTTATCCGGCGCAATTTTTGATAAAGCCAAGTTGGGCGATGGTGATCATGCTCTGAGTGTAGAGTTTAATGATTTTCGTAAATTCAATATCATTAACCTGTCACCCGATGGTAAAGGCAAGCCTCATAACGTAGGTCCTAATGTGACTTATAAGTTACGTGATAATCGTGGACAAGCCGTTGAATATGTCACGTACATGCAGCCCATGCAGATAGATGGCAAATTTTACTTTATATCAGGCATGCGTGAGACGGTGCAGGATGAGTTCAGATACCTCCGCATTCCTGCAGATGATGATTTGAGTCTGCATAATTTTATGCATTTCCGCGCTACCATGTTTGATGCAACACAGTATGAAAAAATCGCAAAAAAAATAGCGGATAGTTCATTAGATGTAAATAAAGACAAAGCAATACGCGCGCAGTTTGAGAGCAGTATTGTACGTTTGCTGGCTGTGTTTGCGCAGGGTGGCTATAATCAGGTGGCGCGTATGATTGAAGAACATGTGCCAGAGTCTGAGCGTGAAACCTCAGCCGCGACCTATATTAAAATGATCAACATCGCAGCTTATGAAGCTTATAACCTAAGTCTCACGCAACAAAAAAAGCCGGCGCTAGGTCATGGCCCTGAAGTGGAGATGTTATTAAGAGAAAGTTTAAACGCATTCAGTGACATGTTTTTTTATGGCGCACCCTATTATTTGCAGCTAGTGCAGTTTGAACATAAAGAGGCAAGCGGCCTGCAATTGACTAAATCACCAGGGCAAAAATGGGTTTACTTAGGTTCTGTCCTCCTGGTGTTGGGGATTTTTGCCATGATGTACATTCGAGAAAGGCGCATTTGGTTTTATTTAAAGCCGGATGCAAATCAGGTACATTTTGCGATGGCATCAAATCGCAAGAATTTAGACTTTGAGCAAGAGTTCGATTTATACCGTAACCAGTTAACTAGCTTAATCAGCTGAGGATCAATATGAGTAACTTACCGGATTATCAACAAAAACCTTTGTTGCAGCGATTGGATTGGCAGGATTGGCTATATGCAGTGATTTTGCTGATAGGTGCAGTCTTCGCCTTTACAAAATATGCGCATTACATGGATGCCTATGAAGTCAGTTTTTTGTTTGGCGCGGCAGTGCTTTCGAGCTACCTGGGCTGGCGCTGGCGTGCACTTGCCAAGCTGGTGTTGGCGGTAGGCTTGGTGAGCTTAATTGCGGTTTCGTTATATCAAGGCAGCCTGGAGCGTGTGTCGCAGGTATTTGTTCTCAAATTTCTCATTGCCAGCCAGTCGGCAATCATGTGGATGAATGTGCTGTTTGTGCTGGCAATGCTTACCTATTGGTTTGCACTGTACAGACGCAGCGCATTTACAGCGAATGTTGCTTCCAGCTTGACATGGGTGGCAGTACTGTTTGGTTTCGTTGGCTTAATGGTGCGCTGGTATGAATCTTATTTAATTGCGCCTGAAGTAGGGCATATCCCCGTTAGCAATCTTTACGAAGTGTTTGTGCTTTTCTGTTTGATTACAGCTTTGCTCTACCTGCATTATGAACAAAAGCTAAATACCAAGCAGCTGGGCGGTTTTGTGCTGCTGGTGATTAATGCCGCTGTCGGGTTTATTCTTTGGTATACATTTGATCGTGAGGCACATGGCATTCAGCCCTTGGTGCCTGCTTTGCAGAGTTACTGGATGAAAATACACGTGCCAGCCAATTTTGTGGGCTATGGCGCATTCTCGTTGGCCGCCATGGTGGCTTTAGCGTATCTGCTTGCTGCAAAAGGAGTTCTGGCCTCACGTCTGCCAAGTCTGGATGTGCTTGATGATTTAATGTACAAGGCGATTGCGGTAGGTTTTGCATTTTTCACCATTGCGACAATTCTTGGCGCAATGTGGGCTGCAGAGGCGTGGGGTGGTTATTGGAGCTGGGATCCAAAAGAAACATGGGCGCTGATCGTCTGGCTCAATTATGCAGCCTGGCTGCACTTGCGCATGGTCAAAGGCTTGCGTGGACCAACCCTGGCTTGGTGGTCATTAATCGGCTTGTTAATTACAACCTTTGCATTTTTAGGCGTGAATATGTTTTTAAGTGGGCTGCATTCATACGGAACGTTATAGGCTTCTGTTTTAGCTCTCAATAGTTGATCTATACAGCCTCGCCATTGTTGAGAGGCCGGAGATGATGCGCGCCTTACTCACGGAGTTTTGTTAGTTCCACTCTAAAACGCACTTCTCCGTCGTGGTTATCTTGCAGGCTCAGTGTGTAGCCGGCCTGCTTGGCTTGCTGTGCCGCATGGTATAAACCTACGCCCAAACCATTTTTTGAACTGACATGTGATTTGAATAGCTTATCTGCAATCTCGGCAGGGATTGCAGAGCCCGTGTCAGTAACCTCCAGGCAAAAGTGTTGAGATGGCATTAATGTCACCTTGATATTCACGTTGGCTTCCAATTTTGCCTTTTCAAGTGCGTTTTGCAGCAGGTTGTCTACTACGCTATCCAGTACATCAGGATCGATTTCTGTTTTTGGCAAGTTGGCTGGTGCTTCAAACTGAATCTGATAATGCGCGTTTAGTAATTTAAAGTTTTTCCACCAGAAGCTGACTTTTGCCTGAAATTTTTTCTCAATACTTGGCTGCTCCAGTTTGTGTAAGGTGCTGGTGAGCCGCTGGTTTAATCTTGGCAACTGTTTTTTAATCAGTGCGATCAACTGCGTATCGTCATGTGCGTTCTGACTTTGTTCGGAAGCCGATGCCAAAGTGCCCAGCGATTGCAAAATATTTTTAATGTCGTGGGTAAGCCTGGAACCTGTTTCATAAAGGCTTTGCATGTAAGCGTTTTGGCTGATGGTTTCCTCGCGGCGTTTTGCCTCATAAAACTCGCCCAAAATTTGTGTGAGCAACTGCACATGCAGATACATGGCGGGGGTAAATTGCCAGCGTGAATATAAAGTCAGATGCAGTTGATGAAAATTAAAGTTGGAAATATAAGGCGTAGATTCCCCGATATGGTGGCTGCCATTGCTGGATTGCCAACGCACGCCCCCTACCCAATTTAATGCATGAAGCTCGCGCATGGACGCCATAAGAAAAAGTTCGGGTGAAGTTTCGTCTTCTGCGTAGAGTGCAATTTTTCTCACCCATTCTTCAAATGGCAGGCCTATGCTTAGCAAGTAGCGCGACATTAATAGCTCTAGGCCTGAGAATGTTGCGCTGGGATTCCATAGCCAGCTCAATGCAACCAGGCTAATGGCCAGGCCAATGACGGTGTAAATGAGTAGTTTCACATAATGAATCTGCCAAATCACGCCGATAGCATAACTCCCCAATACGACAATCAGCGTAATGAGAAAAATTAAAGTAGTGTAAAAGAAGTCGATATTGCTGGTGAATGTGTGTGGTGTATTTTTAGCAGACAAAAATAAAACAGTTAAAGGCAGTATCGGCAGAAAATAAGTCAGCAAAAACTCGCTGGCCTCCAAATCATTTTTGGCGCCCAGCAGCTGCGGCACCACCCAAAGCAGTAAGATGGCAAGCAGATAGGAAGCCGCAAGAATGTTGGACAGCCTTGAATGTTTAGGTTGGCTCGAGAATATGCGGCCGCTAATCAGGGCAAACAGACCTGCAATCCAGAAAGCGGTGAGCCACCAGCTAGTGATAGCGCTGGAAAAACCGACCACCGCAATCAGGATGATCGCCATCTTCCAGGATAGTTTGTCACTTTGTCGCATTACGGGCTGCCACAGCAGAAAAACCCCATAATGGCAAAGCAGCAGTGCAGTCGTAAGCGAGCTTGCGTCGCCCCAAATTAATATGGCGTGCAGCGATAGCAGCATGAGTGCCATGAGCCGGTCGGAGTTATCCAGTAATATTTGGTATCGTTTGTAAAGTGACTGCATCATTTAGCTCATCATAATTAGAGAGGTGTAGTATCTTATGTTGATAATACGTATGTTCATAATACGTATTAACTTTCAAGTAAGTCTATGTTTTAATCTAAAATTGAAGTGAAGTAAATCATGTGAAGTAAATATAGATGCGTCAAAAGTGTTCAAATTTGAACAAAAGTGTCAAAAAATAGACGCTATACTGATAATTTTTTGTATTATTTTGACAAAAAGTGCTTGATTGACTGTAGTATTTGCAATAAATTGCAACTGGTACATAAATTGCTTTTTTTATACTAAACAAAGTGGTTAAGCCTTGGGCTAATAGATGGCTAGGTTTGGCGATTTGAGTGATGTGTGATGCCCATAAAAGGCAACTTAAAGAATTTGGGGATTTAAATGAAAAAAACACAAACAGGCTTCACCTTGATTGAATTAGCAATTGTGCTGGTCATTATAGGCTTGTTGCTTGGTGGGGTATTAAAAGGTCAGGAATTAATCAATAGTGCCAAAGTGAAGAACATGGCGAATGATTTCCGTAACATTCAAGTCTATGTGTATTCTTACCAAGATAAGTTTAGAGCCTTGCCAGGGGATGATAAGGCTGCGGAAAATCATGTAGGGGCTTCGGCCAATGGTAACGGTGATGGTGTGATTGCTGGCGCCTGGAATGCTGGTTCCGGTGAATCGTTCAATTTTTGGCAACATATTCGTTTAGCAGGGTTGGCTACCGGCTCAACAGTGACTACTGACGACACGTATACACCTACCAATGCCGAAGGCGGTCGAGTGGGAATACAATCCGCGTCCACCCCATCCATTGCCAACTTGAAAGGTTCTTATGTAGTGTGTTCTAACGGTGTTTTAGGTAAATTTGCCAAGGAGCTAGACACGGCAATGGATGATGGTAATACGGCTACAGGTACAATGATGACGGCTACATCTGTGGACGGTACGACGGCCGCTACCGCAGTGACCAATTTAACAGATCCACCTACGATAGATGACTCAACTAAATATACCGTCTGCATGGCATTCTAGCAAAGCTTAAAATAAAAAAGCCCGCTCAAGCGGGCTTTTTTATTTTACTTCTTCCTTTCATCGCAGGTGAATAGTGTTTATTGTGCTTCACAGTGATAAAATTACGTGATTGAAAATTAAGGATATTCTCATGAAAAGCTATCGTAAAGAACTTTGGTTTAACCCGCCTACCCGTGTTGCGTTTATCCGTATTACCGAACAGGTGCGTGAGTGCTTGCGTGAGAGTGGTGTGCGTGAGGGGTTTGTATTGGTGAATGCCATGCATATTACTGCCAGTGTGTTTATTAATGATGATGAGCGTGGTTTGCATCATGATTATACGCAGTGGCTGGAACGTCTTGCACCACATGAGCCTGTGAGTAGCTATCGTCATAACGATACGGGCGAAGATAATGCGGATGCGCATATGAAACGTCAGGTGATGGGGCGTGAAGTGGTGGTGGCGATTACGAATGGTGAGCTTGATTTTGGGCCGTGGGAGCAGATATTTTATGGTGAGTTTGATGGCAGGCGTAAAAAGCGTGTGCTGGTAAAAATTATTGGCGAGTAAAAATTAGCCACAGATGAACGCAGGTACACACAGATAAAACCTAACCTTGCACTACAACATCCGTGTTAATCAGAGTGCATCTGTGGTTGGTTACCAATGTTTTAGATTAAGTAGAGTAGACATGAAAATACCTGAATTATTGGCCCCGGCGGGCGACTTGGACCGTATGCGTACAGCGTTCGACTATGGTGCGGATGCGATTTATGCAGGCCAGCCACGCTACAGCCTGCGTGCACGTAACAATGATTTCTCGATGGCAAATCTGGAAATCGGTATCAATGAGGCGCATGCGCGCGGCAAGAAGTTTTTTGTGGCCAGCAACATTGCGCCGCATAATTCAAAAGTAAAAACTTATATGGCGGATATGGCGCCGGTCATTGCGATGCAGCCAGATGCGCTGATTATGTCAGACCCTGGTCTCATTATGATGGTGCGCGAAAAATGGCCCGAAATGCCGGTGCATCTGTCCGTGCAGGCCAATACGGTGAATTACGCCACGGTGAAGTTCTGGCAGAGTCTTGGGCTGACGCGTGTGATTCTCTCACGTGAGTTATCACTGGATGAGATTGAGGAAATTCGCCAGCAATGCCCTGAAATGGAGCTGGAAGTATTTGTGCATGGCGCGCTGTGCATTGCATATTCAGGCCGTTGCCTGTTATCGGGATATTTTAACCAGCGTGATCCGAATCAGGGCACTTGTACCAATAGCTGCCGCTGGGATTACAAAGTGCATGATGCCGCAGAGGATGCCGCTGGCGTGATTCGCCTGAATGAATTTGATTTTAAAGCTGAGATGGAAAAATCCAGTTTATCCGGGTGTGGCAGTCTGCCGCGCCATCCATTGGCCGATAAAGTGTATCTGATTGAGGAAAAAGGTCGTCCGGGCGAGTTGCTGCCAATTGAGGAAGATGAGCACGGTACTTATATCATGAACAGTAAAGACCTGCGTGCGATCGAGCATGTGGAGCGGCTGATCAAGATGGGGGTGGATTCGCTGAAAATCGAAGGCCGTACTAAATCGCGTTATTACGTGGCGCGCACGTGCCAGAACTATCGCAAGGCGATTGACGATGCGCTGGCGGGGCGGCCGTTCGATTGGGGCTTGCTGGGTGATCTGGAAAATCTTGCTAATCGTGGTTATACCGATGGTTTCTACCAGCGCCATCATACAGCGGAGCACCAAAACTACAAGCAAGGCTATTCCAGCTCTAACCGTAGTTTATATGTGGGCGATATCGTCGCCTATGATGCTGAAAAAGGCTTGGCAGATATTGAGGCGCGCAATAAGTTTGGGGTAGGTGATCGTTTGCAGGTGATTCATCCGACAGGTAACCAGGATGTCACGGTTGAAACCATGTACAACAAAAAAGGCGAGCCTATTCATGAGGCTTCAGGCAGTGGCTATTTTGTGCGCCTGCCGATTGCTGCTGGTGACCTGAGTAATGCGATGGTAGTTAAGTATCTGTAGTGTAGAGTGATATCGGAAGACATGATAAGGGTGCGTTTAACCCAGATTTTTCATTAAGACGCAGAATGCTGGTAAGGCGGTTTTGTGGCCTATGAGGCGCCCATAGCTGGCTGTGGACGAATAAGCTGCAAAATAACCAAAAACAGCCGCCAGTATTCGCAAGACCGTAAAGGTTGCCCACAGAATATATGTGCTTAACCGTAAAGGTCATCACCACCAGTCTAGTGTTGCTAAAGCAACAAGAAACAAGACTGGTGCGAAAAGCAGATTATTCATGCCTGATAGGATTGAAATCCACCTAATGCAAAATCTGGGTTTAGGCCCCCTTTATTAATGCAAAGCGGATATTACTTATTCATGACGTACATCGTCACGTCAAAGCCAAAACGTAT
Organism: Betaproteobacteria bacterium HGW-Betaproteobacteria-22; assembly: GCA_002842285.1. Lineage (GTDB taxonomy): Bacteria > Pseudomonadota > Gammaproteobacteria > Burkholderiales > Methylophilaceae > Methylotenera. The sequence continues at coordinate 31,774 of PHCJ01000004.1, read as the reverse complement.
TTCGGTCGCAGCTGGAATTGTCCACATGGTTATTTCTGTCTTGTTTAAGGTGATTGAGTGCACGCAAACGAACTACGCATGATGTTTGCGTGAGCTTTTTTCGCAATATGAAAGGCCTGGCAACACTATTTGAATTCATGAATGATGCGTTATGTTCATGATGATAAATAGTGCGTTTAATCATTACGCGCTAACTGTTGATATAGGCCTGCAATTGTTTAATGAGTTCCTGCTGGTAGGTGATGGTTTCCTTGACTAAGTCGCCAATTGAAAGCACCCCGATAACTTTGGCATTTTCCAGTATAGGTAAATGGCGAATGCGTTTATCTGACATGATCGACATGGCATCTTCGACAGTGTCGGTTGGTTTGGCGGTGAGCACATTGCTGGTCATCACATCACTTATGGGGGTGGTTTTTGAGGATTTTCCTTTCAATACGATTTCACGCGCGTAATCGCGCTCTGAGAAAATGCCGACAAGTTTGTCGCCTTCCAATACAACCAGTGCGCCAATTTTGTATTCTGCCAGCACTACTAGCGCATCAAATACGGGTCGGTGCGGCGCGATAGAAATGACTTCTTTATATTTTTTTTCATCCAGAATTTGTTGTAAAGTTTTCATGAGAATACCCTCGCACTGTGTTTTGAATAAATATACACCGTATTATCTCTGAGTCAAATAGCTGGAGTAAGATGGCTGATGCATAAAAATACGACAATTAAAGCTTTTTTGGCCTTATTTATTCTTACCCTGTTCTGGGGTTATAACTGGGTGGTGATGAAAAGTGCCTTGCAGTTCGCGGGGGTGTTTCAGTTTATTGCTTTACGCACAGTGATAGGTGCTGCAAGTCTGTTCGCAATTGTTATCGCGTTACGTAAGCCCATTAAAATCAACCATATTCCAACACTCATTTTGCTGGGTCTATTACAAACCAGTGGTTTTACCGGGTTGCTGATGTGGGCGCTGGTAGAAGGTGGTGCGGGCAAAACCGCGGTGTTAACTTACACCATGCCATTCTGGGTGATGTTGCTGGCCTGGCCGTTGCTGGGTGAAAAGTTGCAAGGTTTGCAGTGGCTGGCAGCTCTACTTTCTGCAATGGGTATATTGTTTATCTTGGATCCGTTGCATTTAGGCGCCGATCAGTTCAGCATGTTTTTGGCGGTGCTGTCGGGAGTAAGTTGGGCGTTGGCGGTGATCGTGGCAAAAAAATTGCACAAAGTCGCGCCTGAACTGGATTTGCTAACGCTCACCGCATGGCAAATGTTGTTTGGCAGTATTCCCATTGTGATCGCTGCAATATTAATTCCGGCACCTGCCATTCAATGGACAGCTTATTTTATCAGCGCTGTAGCCTATAACGCTTTGATTTGCAACGCGCTGGCCTGGCTATTGTGGTTATATGCGCTACAGCGTCTGCAAGCCGGAGTGGCAAGTATGGCAAGTATGCTCGCCCCCGTGATAGGCGTGCTGGCAGCCTGGATTGAATTGAACGAGGTGCCTTATGCGGGTGAACTCATAGGAATGGTACTGATCGCCTTGTCTCTAGTCATTATTTCTATCGTGAGCATCAAAAAGCACACGCCGGTAGATTCCGCGATGGGGCAAGATTGATTGATTAGCTTTTGGTGAAGCTGTTGCTAGCTGCCTCTGTTTGACTCTTGGCATACCCAAAGCCACATAAATGGCTACTGCGATATGATAAAATACGCAAATTGAACAGGTGTTTAAAGGAAAAGTAATGGCAGGGCATAGTAAATGGGCGAATATTCAGCATCGCAAGGGGCGTCAGGATGCTAAGCGGGGTAAGATTTTTACCAAAATTATTAAGGAAATCACGGTTGCAGCGCGTCTAGGCGGTGGTGATACCAACATGAACCCCCGTTTGCGTGCAGCAGTTGCGTTGGCAAAAGAAGAAAACATGCCATCAGACAACATCACGCGCGCAATTAAAAAAGGCACGGGTGAGTTGGAAGGCGTGAGCTATGAGGAAATCCGCTACGAAGGCTATGGCATAAATGGTGCTGCCATCATCATTGACTGTTTAACCGACAATAAGCAGCGTGCTGTAATGGATGTGCGCCATGCGCTTAGCAAACACGGTGGCAATTTAGGTACGGATGGCAGCGTGGTATTCATGTTTAAACACTGCGGTAGCTTGATTTACGAGCCAGGCGCCGATGAAGATAAAGTGATGGAAGTCGCGCTTGAAGCTGGCGCCGAAGACGTGGTGACAAATGATGACGGCAGTATCGAAGTGATTACGCCACCGGCTGACTTTGTTGCGGTAAAAGAAGCGATGGAAGCGGCAGGTCTGAAAGCAGTATTGGCTGAGGTGACCATGAAGGCGTTAAATGAGGTTGAGTTCACTGGTGAAGATGCCGTGAAAATGCAGAAAATTCTGGATGCCTTGGAGGATCTGGATGATGTGCAGGAGGTTTATACTTCTGCTGTGATCGAAGAATAAAAACGCATGTCTCGCGCGAATCACATCGTTTCGCAGTGCTCTCGTCTTGGCCCTACCACGCGTGCTGTCTCAAATGTTGCGGGCTTTACGTCTTGTAATTCATTCTTAATAAGCGTTTTTTGACTTAAGGCGATTCACTTTTTCAGCATGGTGAGCAGCATTAGAATCTTAGGTATCGATCCAGGCTTGCGGTTAACAGGCTTTGGTGTCATTGAAAAAACAGGTGAAAAAATTACCTATGTCGCCAGTGGTACCATTAAAACCGCGAGTGGCAAGAAAAGCAGGGTTGAGGGCGCCCCCGAGCGCGAAGAGTTACCCGCACGACTTAAGATCATTCTGGATGGTTTGTTTGAGGTGATTGATATTTATCAGCCAAGCCAGGTGGCGGTAGAGAAGGTGTTCGTGAACGTCAATCCGCAATCGACGCTATTGTTGGGTCAGGCACGCGGCGCGGCAATTAGCGCGGCGGTTATTAAAAATCTGCCGGTCGCCGAATATACCGCATTACAGGTCAAGCAAGCGGTGGTGGGGAATGGTCACGCAAAAAAAGAGCAGGTGCAGGAAATGATTAAACGGCTGCTTAACTTACCTGCAGTGCCAAGTTCTGATTCTGCGGATGCGCTTGCCTGCGCGATGTGCCATGCGCATGGTGGTCAGGGCCTGGGTAAATTGGCCACAGCGGGGTTCCGGGTCAAGGGTGGACGGCTGATTGGATGACTGAATCAGTGCAAGAACCTCGTCCGGATCATTTTTTAAATTTCTATAAGCGTTATTTTGCTGCGACTCGCCCGGCTTTTTTATTGGCGAGCCTGGCTGCATGTTTGATCGGGCTTTCCGGTGCCGCTTATTCCGGAATTCACATTCAATGCACTACTGCGTTGTTGACGGTGCTGTTCGCCATGCTGGCACATGCGGGCGTCAATGTGTTAAATGACTATTTTGACGCGATGAATGGTACTGATGCAGTCAATATCGAGCGCGTATATCCTTACACGGGAGGTAGCCGTTTTATTCAAAACGGGTTGCTGTCGCCTGGGCAAACCATCATTTTTGCCTATTTGCTGCTAGGGTCTGCAAGTTTAGGCGGTTTATGGCTGGTTTGGCAGTCGGGCATCGGCTTGCTGTGGATTGGCATGTTAGGTATGCTGATTGGCTGGGCGTATTCAGCAGCACCCTTGCAATTAAATAGCCGAGGCTTGGGTGAGGTGTGTGTGCTTACGGGGTTTTTATGTTTAATTGTGGGTGCCGATTATGTACAGCGCCACGCCTTTTCGCTGCAACCAGTGTTAGTCGGCATGCCGTATGTGTTATTGGTCACTAATTTGTTGTATATCAATCAGTTTCCTGACCGTAAGGCAGATGCGGGTGTAGGTAAGCGCAATCTCGTTGTTATGTTCTCGCTGCCAGTTGCGGTTTTGGGGTATGGTTTATTGGCAGCCTCTGCTTTTGCCTGGTTGATGGCCATGCTTGTCACTGGCAAGCTGCCGTTATGGACAGCAATATCTGTGGTGCCTGTTTTATTTTCCATTCCTGCTTTGTTGATGCTTAGGCAATCGGCAGCCCAACCTGCACATTTATTGCTGCCGATTCAATTGACGCTTGCTAGCATGCTTGGCCATGCGTTATTGTTAAGCATTATCTTGTTTTGGAATATGTCATGATTGGTCGCTTGCATGGGATCTTGTTGGAAAAGACTCCTCCTTTGGTGTTGATAGATTGCAATGGCGTGGGTTATGAGTGTGAAGTGCCAATGAGTACTTTCTATAACCTGCCCGCAGTGGGTGAAAAAGTCGTGATGCTGACGCATTTTGTGGTGCGTGAAGATGCGCAGCTATTGTACGGTTTTGGCAGCAATCAGGAACGTGTCACCTTTAGGCAGCTTTTAAAAGTAAATGGCATTGGCGCTAAATCTGCACTTTCAATATTAAGCGGTTTATCACTGGATGAGCTAGTACAGGCAGTTGCCCTGCAAGAAACCACCATGCTCACCCGTGTGCCAGGCATCGGCAAAAAAACAGCAGAGCGTTTATTGCTGGAGTTGAAAGATAAATTTATGCTGGATGGTGTAGCAATGGCAAACACCAATCAGCCAAAGTCAGCCAGTGGTGATGTGCTGAATGCCTTGCTGGCGCTTGGCTATAGCGAACGCGAGGCATTAGCTGCAGTTAAGCAGTTGCCAGTAGATATTACTGTCAGTGATGGGATTAAGCAGGCCTTGAAATCTTTGTCCAAGACTTAAGCTTAATAATGATCCCGCGTGCAGGAGGCGGGTGCCAGCATACGACTTCACCTTTCGCACGGAAGATATTTTTTGTCGCACTGTAAATGCACCCTTATAAATTATCCAGTAAAACAGTATCATGCATAGTATGCACACTTGTAAAACAATTGGCCGGATATGATCAATACCAATAAAATTGCGCGCATTGCCTTAATTACATTGCTAATTATTGGTTGTGTATTAGTGTTGTATCCATTTATGGCTGCGGTACTATTCTCGGCAGTGATTTGTGTATTTACCTGGCCACTTTATCACCGAATCTGGCTAAAACTTGGCAGGCGGGATGTGTTGGCAGCAGTCATTATGACATTGCTCCTGCTATTTTCATTAATATTGCCCATGGCATATCTCGCCGCCAGCTTTGCCGGTTCTGCCACGCTGTTGTTTGATGAGGTGCAAATGGCGTTAAGAAGCTTGCAGCCTGATGCGCCGGCGTGGATTCGTAATTTCCCCATTATCGGGGGGCAGTTGGCCGATACATGGAAACTAGTTGCAATTAATCAGGGAGAGCTGGCAAGGTTGCTCGGGCAATATGCAGAACCCATACGCAATTTTTTGCTCGGCGCGGTACAGGTAGTGGCGGGCGGTTTTCTGCAGTTGCTGCTGGTAGTGTTTGTTGCCTTCTTTCTTTACCGTGATGGTCGATGGCTTGCACAAAGTGTCGTAGCCATGGCGCACAGGGTAGGTGGCAGTTTTGGTGAAGAAATGTTGCGTTTATCCTGCAATACAGCCAAAGGCGTGATGTTGGGTATTTTTGGCACAGCGATTGCGCAAGCCACCGTGGCATTGATGGGTTTTTTGATTGCAGGCGTTCCCATGCCGTTATTGCTGGCGCTGGCGACATTTTTTCTGTCTGTTGTGCCAGTAGGCCCTCCGTTGATTTGGGGAGGGGCAGCGTTCTGGCTGTTTAATCATGGCCAGCATGGCTGGGCAGTGTTTATTGCTGTTTACGGTTTGCTTGTGATTAGCAGCGTAGATAATATTATTAAACCGCTGTTGATTAGCCATTCATCACGCTTGCCTTTGCTGTTGGTAGTGCTGGGGGTGCTGGGTGGTTTGCTGGCATTCGGATTTATTGGCATTTTTCTAGGGCCAACATTATTAGCGGTAGGGGTCACGTTGATTACCCATTGGGTCGTGTTACAAAATAAGAAGGCAGATGAGGTTGTATGATAGAAACAGATCGATTAATTGCCGCTGATAATGTGAGCCCGCAAGAGGACGCGCTGGAGCGCGCATTGCGCCCTAAGGTGCTGGATGAGTATATCGGGCAGGAAAAGGCCCGTTCGCAATTGGAAATTTTCATTAATGCCGCGCGTGGCCGTAGCGAGGCGCTGGATCACGTGCTGCTGTTCGGTCCGCCCGGCTTAGGCAAGACGACATTGGCGCATATTATTGCCAAAGAAATGGGCGTGAACATGCGCCAGACCTCAGGTCCTGTGCTGGAGCGTGCTGGCGATCTTGCCGCGCTGCTGACCAATCTTGAGCCGAATGACGTGTTGTTTATCGATGAAATTCATCGACTATCTCCCGTGGTTGAAGAGATTTTATATCCTGCGATGGAAGACTATCGGTTGGATATCATGATAGGCGAAGGACCTGCTGCACGCAGTGTACGTTTGGATTTGCCACCCTTTACGCTGGTGGGTGCAACAACACGTGCCGGCATGCTCACCAATCCGCTGCGTGACCGTTTTGGCATCGTGTCCAGGCTTGAGTTTTATACCTCAGAAGAGCTAAGCCGCATCGTGCAGCGCTCAGCAGATTTGCTGGAAGTGGAAATGGGTGACGCTGGCGCACTGGAAATTGCCATGCGCTCACGTGGAACACCACGCATTGCCAATCGTCTGCTGCGGCGTGTGCGTGATTACGCGCAGGTGAAAGCTGACGGCAAAGTCAGTGCAGAGATTGCCGATGCAGCGCTCAGAATGCTGGATGTAGATAAGTTAGGTTTTGATGTGATGGATAGAAAATTATTGCTGGCTGTATTGGAAAAATTCGGCGGTGGCCCGGTAGGTTTGGATAATCTGGCCGCAGCCATCGGCGAAGAGCGCGACACTATTGAGGATGTGCTGGAGCCGTATCTGATTCAGCAGGGCTATCTGATGCGCACCCCTCGCGGAAGGATTGCGACACAGCAGTCCTATCAGCATTTTGGCTTGCCAGTGCCCAATGCGCTGGCGACAGGCGCTTTATTTTCAGACGCATTAATTTAGCGTTGCTGTATGCTGGCAATCTTGTTGCGGATGCTGCGCACTGTAAGTGCTGTGTTAGAATTACCTCATGGATAAGCGGATTGAATTTACTTGGCCTGTACGCGTTTATTATGAAGATACTGATGCCGGCGGTGTAGTCTATCACTCGAATTACCTGAATTTTATGGAGCGTGCGCGGACTGAGTGGTTACGTGCTTTAGGGTTTGAGCAAACAGACCTTAAAGATAGTTTGGGAATTGTGATTGTTGTACACAGTTTATCGATAGTGTTTAAAAGCCCCGCATATTTCAATGATTTGCTGGCGGTGCATTGCGACATCGCAAAAATTGGCAAAAGCAGCATTGAAATCGCACAAAAGATTACCTCTGATGCCAAGACCTTAGTCAATGCGCATGTGAAAGTGGCTTTTGTGCGTGCTGATACATTTAAACCCGTCGGAATCCCCGAACAAATCAAACAAGCGATGTTGGCGCAATAAGTGGAGAAGTTATGAACGTAAACAGTGATATGTCGATTTTTACCTTAATTGCCGGCGCCAGCCTGCCGGTGCAGATGGTGATGCTTATTTTGGTAATCGTGTCATTGTTTTCCTGGTGGTACATTTTTATCAAAGTGGCCACACTTAAGCGTGCAGAGCGCGACGCGGAGGAGTTTGAGAAGAACTTCTGGATGGGCGGTGATTTGAATAAGCTATACGAAGGCATCGCTTCCGGGCATCGTAAACCACGAGGTATGGCCAGCATTTTTGAAGCGGGGTTTAAAGAGTTTGCGCGGCATAGACAGCAGGCGCGCATGGAAGTGTCCGACGTAATGGAGGGCGCACGCCGTGCCATGCGTGCGGCCTACAATCGGGAGATGGATGATTTGGATGCGCATTTGCCGTTTCTGGCCTCAGTTGGCTCTGTCAGCCCATATATTGGCCTGTTCGGAACTGTCTGGGGCATCATGAATGCATTTAGAGGCTTGTCTAATGTTGCTCAGGCGACATTAAGCCAGGTGGCGCCCGGCATTGCCGAGGCACTGGTGGCTACTGCCATAGGTTTATTTGCCGCGATACCTGCCGTAATTGCCTATAACCGTTTTGCGAGTTCTGTCGACAGGCTTTCAGTGCGCTATGAGAGTTTTATGGAAGAGTTTACTAATATCCTTCAACGTAAGTCTTAAAGGTCAAACGCGATGTCCCGTATCCGTAAGCGCCGTATGATGAACCAGATTAACGTCGTACCTTATATCGACGTTACCTTGGTGCTGTTGGTTATTTTTATGGTGACTGCCCCTATGACTAATCCTGGCGTAGTTGAGCTGCCAAGTGCCGGTCAGGGCGTGCTAAAGCAGCCTCAGTTGCCGCCAGTAGTGTTAACAGTCAAGACCAGTGGTGCTGTTGAACTGGATTCAAAAAGCCTGCAGCGTGACGAATTGTTGTTAGATGTGCGGGCTTTGCTAGCCGAGTCACCTGAGCGCTCCGTGGTTATTGCCGCCGATAAAAACGTAAAATATGACGAAGTCATTGGTCTAATGGATCTCCTGAAACGTAATCAAGTGGATAAAGTGGGTTTGCTGCTCAAGCCTTCGCAGTAAATTTTCAGTCAATCCGGGGTTAAGATAGAACGTTCATGCTAAGACAGCACGAAAATTCAGAGGCATTTAAAGCAGGCGCGTTGTCAGTAGCTGTGCATGCGTTGCTGTTGGGTGCGCTGCTGATTTCATTTAACTGGAAAACCACACACCCTGTCAGCATTGCTGAGGTTGAGTTGTGGGATAGCCTGCCTGTTGAAAAAACGCAAAAATCCTCAAGCGTAAAACCTCCCGAGCCAGTAGTTATTCCAGAACCCGTGAAAGAATCATCCAAGCCGGAACCCGCGCCTACACCGCTGCCAAAGGTTCAGGTGGATATTGTGATTAAGAAAAAGCCGCCAGAGAAGCTAAAACCACCTCCTAAAAAGCCAGATGCATTGGCTGCCTTGCAGAAAGATCTGATGCAGGATGCTGTACAGGCGCCTAGGAAGCAAGTGGTGGATGATGCCCTTAAAAAGTTACAGCAAGAAGCCTTGACCGATGAAAAAGCAGAAGAGGGCGCTAAAAATAATGCGGTTAAACTGGCTGTAAGCAATGGCGTTGTCAATGAATTTAAGGCGAGAATACAAGCCAAAATTCGTGCTAACGTGAATAAATCATTATGCGGTGATGGTAACCCGGAATTGAAGTTTGAGATTGGTCTTATGCCAACCGGGGAGTTAAGCGGCAACCCCAGACTTACCAAATCGAGTGGCAATGTCGCCTGCGATGATGCGGTTGACCGTGCGATTAGAGCGTCCGTGCCACTGCCGCTACCGGAAGATAAGTCACTGTTTACGCAGTTTAGAAATTTAAAACTTACATTTTACCCCAATAGCGATTGAGGACTGCTGGCTTAATCTGACAATGCAACAGGCACTGAATAAGTTGGCTGTTACATGGTTATAAAAGTGATGGGTCGCAAGAGTGCTATTGGAATGCTGATTTCATAAAAAAATAATGAACTTTTTTGCTAATTCACATACATACTAGACAATATGAAAAAAATCAAAGATTTCACACGGATATTTGTGTTATGGCTGTCAGTAATGGTGCCCAATATGGCACATGCTGCTTTAGAGATTGAAATTAGTGGTGGGAACGCCCAGCAAATCCCGATTGCAATAGTGCCTTTTAGTCAGGATACTTTTAAAGGGCATGAAAATATCGCTAATATTATCAGTGCAGATTTACGCCGTAGCGGTTTGTTCCGAGTGTTGGAAACGGGAGGAGTTGCCAGCAGACCCACCAGCATTTCACAGGTCAATTTTGGCGACTGGACAAGTTTGCAAGCGCAGGCTCTAGCGGTAGGGAAGGTTGAGGTGTTGCCTGGAAATCGCTTAAAGGTCAGTTTTCAGTTGGCGGATGTGCTGAAACAAACACATTTAACCGGGATGGAGTACAACATTACGCCCAGTCAGCTCAGGTTGACCTCACATAAGATCGCAGATGCGATTTACCAAAAACTGACGGGGGAAGCAGGCATTTTTGCGAGCCGCATTGCCTACATTAACAAATCTGGCAACCGTTACGCATTGCAGGTGGCGGATGTGGACGGTGTCAATCCGCAAACAGTGGTGTCTTCAAATGAGCCGATTATCTCGCCTGCATGGTCACCTGACGGTGCCAAGGTTGCCTATGTGTCATTTGAAAAGAAGAAACCCATTATTTTTGTACAGTCACTCATGACTGGTCAGCGTTTAACCCTGGCGAGTTTTAAGGGCAATAACAGTGCGCCTGCATGGTCACCAGACGGCACAAAACTGGCAATTGTGCTTACGCATTCTGCTAATTCCCAACTTTATACGATCAATGCGGATGGCTCCGGGCTCAAGCAAGTTACCAAAAGTAGCGCGATTGATACAGAGCCCACTTGGTCGCCGGATGGTAAGTGGATATATTTCACCTCCGATCGTGGCGGGCGCCCGCAAATTTACAAGGTGTCTGCAACAGGAGGAGAGGCGCAGCGCGTAACCTTTGACGGCGTGAATAATTTAAGTCCTAAACTATCGCCAGACGGCAGGTCACTGGCGATGATACGCTTTGACGGCAGTAAATTTAAAGTGGCACTACAGGATCTAGCAAGCGGCCAGGTGCAGATTTTAAGTGAGGGTGCGCAGGATGAATCTCCAAGTTTCGCTCCCAACGGTCGTGTGTTACTATATGCCACAAGGGTTGGTGGTCGAGGCGCTTTGGCGGCGGTATCGGCTGATGGACGTGTCAGGCAGCGGTTAACGCAGTCTGGCGGAGATGTTCGTGAACCTGCCTGGGGTCCTATGTTAAATTAGTTTTAATTTTTTTTGATGGGTGGAATGTTAGATTTTAAAAGGAGATATGTGATGAATAACGTAATATTAAGTAAGAAGCTTTTGGGTGCCTTGGTGCTCGGGATGGTGTTGACGGCTTGCAAAAGCACGCCAATGACTGATAAACCAGCAGGTATTGAAGATAAAAGCCCAAGTGCAGCTGCATCACAATCTACGCAATCAACAGACAGCAGTGCAGATACGTCAGGTGTTAAGGAGGTCGTGATTGACAGCAATGCAACCTCAGGGCTGAGTCCATTGAATGACCCTAACAGCATTTTGTCGAAACGTAATATCTATTTCGACTTTGACAGCGATGCAGTGAAGGCAGAGTTTCGTCCTGTAATTGAAGCGCATGCCAAGTACCTGCTGGAAAACGGAGGCGCCAAGGTGGTTTTGCAAGGTAATGCCGATGAGCGTGGTACACGTGAATATAATTTGTCGCTTGGTCAGCGCCGTGCCGTGTCAGTTAAAAAGTCATTTAACTTATTAGGTGTGCAGGATAACCAAATTGAAACGGTGAGCTTTGGTGAAGAAAAAGCCACGCCTAATTGTGACTATGAAAACTGCCATGCTTTGAATCGTCGTGTCGATATCGTTTACGGCAACGAATAATGCTTTTAAGTTTTGGTAGGTTAAAATGAAAAAACTGATTCTGGTAGGCTTGTTTGCCACTGTGCAATTTGCGTCAAGCATCACCCATGCCGCCTTGTTTGATGATACCGAGGCGCGCAAGAAGATTCTTGAGGTTGAAAAAAACATGCTAACTCAGAATCAGGCTAATCAAGCTGCAATAGAAGAGCAAAAAAGGCAGCAGCAGACGCTTGACCAGCGACTTTCTGCGCTAGAAACGATTTCCAAGAACGGCTTGGTTGAGATGCAGTCGCAAATAGACAGTCTGCGCCAGGAGGTTGCCAGATTAAAGGGCGAGCTGGAAGTTGCCAATCACAATCTGAACTTGACGCAGCAGCGGCAAAAGGATTTATATACAGATTTAGACGAGCGGTTAAGGAAAATTGAAACCCAGACTGCTGCGGCACCTGTAGCCGCGGACCCACCAGCGGCAGAGTTGCAAAAAAATTCACAGGAATATCAATTACTGGAACTGGCAAACGGGTTGTCAAGAGAATCAAAACATAAAGATGCGTTTAATGCGTACGATAAATTTTTAAAAGACTATCCTGCAAGTACGCTCGCGCCGGAGGCGCTGTATGGCTTGGGTTATTCACAATTTGCATTGAAAAATTACAAATCCTCAATAGCAACGCAGCAGAAATTGCTGGATCAGTATGCTGATAGTGCTCAGGCACCTAGTGCTATGTTGAATATGGCCAACAGTCAGATTCAATTGGGCTTGGTGCCGGGCGCAAAAAAAACTTTGCGAGATTTGATTGAGAAATTTCCGACTAGCGATGTTATCCCCACTGCGCAAAAGCGCTTAAAGGCTTTAGAGGCAATCCGTTAGCAAAGTGCTCATGATAAGTAGCGGTTCGGTAGCGCAAGGTTAGAATAATCCGGTTTTTTAGAATAATTCAGGTTTTAAGTTAAAATAACGCCAACTTAAATAGTTGGCGTTATTTTTTAGCGTTTTCATACGCCAAAGGTTAAAGAGAAAAAGTGACTGACGCATTGATTACCCGTTACGCGCTGCTATACGAGTGCACTGAAATGCTGTAAGCACCTTCTCTTTTGCAAGCTGCCACTGGTGCCTCACATCCGTTATTAAGCACTTAATACAACGCATTCATAGTATTCATATTAAATGAAACTTAAAATTCACGAAATTTTTTATTCCCTGCAGGGGGAGTCTACACGAGTGGGGCTGCCTACTGTGTTTATACGCCTGACGGGTTGCCCAATGCGCTGTGTGTATTGCGACACTGCTTATGCGTTCAGTGGCGGAAGCAATATGGAGATTGCAGATATTCTGGCTAAAGTGGCCGAGTTTGGCACGCCCTATGTCACTGTGACTGGCGGTGAACCGCTTGCGCAGAAAAATTGCCATGTGTTACTCACGGAATTGTGTGATGCAGGGTATAGTGTTTCTCTTGAAACGGGTGGCGCGATGGATATCAGTATTGTAGATCCCCGCGTTTCGGTGATTCTTGATATCAAAACACCGGAATCCGGCGAGGTGGAGAATAATGTCTGGGGCAATCTGGAGTATCTTAAGAAGTCCGATGAAGTGAAGTTTGTGCTGTGTAGCCACGCTGACTATGAATGGGCGAGAGAAGTGCTGGCGCAACATCATCTTGCGGATACATGTTCGGTACTATTCTCACCCGTCTATAATCTGGTAGCACCCACCGAGTTGGCGGCGTGGGTACTAGCTGACAAATTACCAGTACGTATGCAGTTGCAGTTGCATAAGATTTTATGGGGCGAGAAGCCGGGGGTTTGATTCAGCTTAACCCTAGATTTTCCGTTAGGCATGTTTTCAATCCTGTTCACGCACGAATAATCTGACTTTCGTACCACTCTTGCTGCTTTAGCAATGCTAGATTGGTGGTGATGACCTTTACGGTTAAGCAGATATATTCTGTGGGGAGATCCTTTATAGTCTCGCGAATACGAGTGACCGTTTTTTGGCGTTTTTTGCAGTTTATTTGTCGTCTATAGCCAGCTATGGGCGCCTCGTAAGCCACAAGGCCACCTCAAAAACGGCCTCACTATCATTGCGCGTACTAATGGAAAGTCTGCGTTAAATTATAATCTTGCTTTGTCGGTTTCACCTGGCCGTGCAGCTCACACTAACTGCGGCTCAGTTTCGCGTAATTTTTTTATTTGGGCAGAATCTATTGATATTATGAAAAAAGCAGTTGTTTTATTGTCTGGAGGGCTTGATTCAGCAACCGTGCTTGCTTTTGCCCGTAATCTGGGGTTCGAATGTTACTGCTTGAGCCTGGATTATCATCAGCGGCACATTGCGGAGTTACAGGCGGCCAGCAATGTTGCACAAGTCATTGGAGCGGCCGCGCACAAAACCGCACAGCTGGATTTGTCCTTGTTTGGCGGCTCAGCCCTTACCGATGATGCCATAGCGGTACCTGAGCATGAAACGGAAGGCATCCCCATCACTTATGTGCCCGCGCGTAATACAATTATGTTGTCACTGGCGCTTGCATGGGCTGAGGTATTGGAAGCGCAGGATATTTTTATAGGCGTCAATGCACTAGATTATTCCGGCTATCCTGATTGCCGTGGCGAGTACGTCAAGGCATTCCAGAACATGGCTAATTTGGCAACCAAGAGTGCGGTAGAGGGTAAAATGATTACGATTCATGCGCCCTTGATTGATATGACCAAAGCGCAGATTATTCAGCTTGGTGCGCAATTAGGTGTGAATTATGCGATGACAGTGTCATGCTATCAGGCAGATAATGATGGCCGCGCCTGTGGTTTGTGTGACTCGTGCCGCTTGCGTAGAGAGGGGTTTCTGGCAGCAAAATTGGCAGATCCCACGCGTTATAAAGCGCCACAGTAACGTGCAGGCTTTTTATTGACAGCTTGTTTGACAAATAGTGATAAATCGCTTGCCAAACCATATGAAAGTAACGTAAAATCCGCGCCTTTCTGCTTTAAAAATTTTTTCTAAAAGAGAACAAAGATTATGGTTATTATTCGTTTAGCTCGTGGTGGCGCGAAAAAAACTCCTTTCTACAACGTGGTTGTAGCTGATTCACGTAACCGTCGTGACGGTCGCTTTATTGAGCGTGTTGGTTTTTACAATCCGTCTGCAAGTGCTAACGCTGAAGGCTTGCGCATTGATTTGGCACGTGTAACACACTGGCAAAACAATGGCGCGCAATTGTCAGAAACAGTTGCACGTCTGGTTAAATTCCACGCTAAAGGCCCGGAAGCTGCTGTCGCTGCTAAAGCAAAAGACGCTGCTAAGGTTGAAGCCAAAAAAGCTAAGATTGCTGCGGAAGAAGCTGCAAAAGTTAAAGCTGCCGCTGATGCAGCTAAAGCTGAGGCTGATGCTAAGGCTGCTGCAGAAGCAGAAGCTGCTAAAGCCGCTGCAGAAGCTGCCGCTGCTGTTGAAGCACCGGCTGAAACTCCAGCTGCTGACGCTTAATTTATATGCTTGGGCTTGCTAGCCTGGGCAATGCATAAATTGGTTAAAAATGACATGGTAGTGATGGGGCGCATTGTTGCGCCCTATGGCGTTTATGGTTGGCTAAAAGTCATACCGGATACCGAAGCGATTGATGGCTTGTTTGACTACGATACATGGTGGTTAGGCAAAGGCAATGACTGGCGCGAAATGGTGGTGGAAACTGCCAAAATCCATAATGATGTCATTGTGGTCAAGCTGGAAGGTATTGATGATCGAGATGCTGCGTTTGCCTGCAAGGGTAAGCAGATCGCAGTGCCAAGAAATCAATTGCCTGAACCGGAAGAAAATGAGTATTACTGGTCAGATCTGATCGGTTTGCGAGTTAAAAATCTACAAGGTGTGGATTTCGGTCTTATCACTGAATTGTTTGAGACCGGTGCTAACGACGTGATGGTTGTAGAGCATGAGGCAGCAAAGGTGGATGCAGCTAAAGCTGATGGTGTAAAAGAAAAACCGCAAGAAAGATTGATTCCCTTTATTGCGACAGTAGTACTGGAAGTAGATTTAAAAGCAAAAACAATGTTAGTTGATTGGGATGAAGACTTTTAGTCTCATCATGTAAATCTAGTTATGGCTTTTAAGTATGATGTTATAACCTTGTTTCCTGAGATGTTTGATGCTGTGACCAGGCAGGGCATCACCAGCAGGGCATTACAGCAGCGTATTTATGAGGTGAAGTATTGGAATCCGCGGGATTTCACTATAGATAATCACAAGACCGTAGATGACAGACCCTACGGTGGCGGCCCAGGCATGGTGATGCTGGTTGAGCCGCTTGAAAAGGCGATTGCTGCCGCAAAAGCGGAGCAAGCGAATAGTAATATAGAGAGTTGGGTTGTCCATCTTTCACCAGCGGGTAAGCCGCTGACGCATCAGAAAGTGATGCAATTAAGTCAAAAGCAGGGGTTGATATTACTGGCAAGCCGTTATGAAGGTGTGGACCAGCGCCTGATAGATGCAGAGGTAGATGAAGAAATATCAATTGGTGATTATGTGTTGAGTGGCGGTGAGTTGCCCGCAATGGTGTTGATGGATGCAATCATCCGCCAGTTACCGGGTGCTTTGGGTGATAGCGATTCTGCGATTGAGGATTCATTTGTAGATGGTTTGCTGGATTGCCCGCACTACACGAGGCCGGAAGAATATAACGGTAGACGCGTGCCTGAGGTGTTGATGTCAGGTAACCACGCAAAGATCAAGCAGTGGCGTTTGAAAACGGCATTGCAAAGAACTCGGGATCAACGTCCCGATTTATTGGCCGCAAGGCCGTTGACGAAAGAAGAAGCACGGCTGCTACAGCAGGATTAGTTGGCAGGAACAAGTTTCTTCATAATTAAAAGGAACCCGCAAGGGATATAGAAGATGGCAGATATTATTAAAATGTTAGAGCAGGAAGAGATTGCCCGTTTAGGCAAAACAATCCCTGACTTTGCTCCAGGTGACACTGTAGTGGTTGGTGTGAACGTAGTTGAAGGTACACGTAAACGTGTGCAGTCTTATGAAGGTGTTGTGATCGCTAAACGTAACCGTGGTTTGAACTCATCATTCATCGTACGTAAAATCTCTTCAGGAGAAGGCGTTGAGCGTACATTCCAGACATACTCACCATTGATCGCTTCAATTGAATTGAAACGTCGCGGTGATGTACGTCGTGCAAAACTGTACTACCTGCGTGAGCGTTCAGGTAAGTCTGCACGTATTAAAGAAAAATTGGTAGCACGTGATAAAGAAGTGACGGCGCCAGCAGAAAGCGCATAAGACTTAAAAGTCAGCATTTGAAATTGAAAGCCCCATTGATGAAAATCGATGGGGCTTTTTGTTGCTAGGCATTGCGTTATATAAGCTTTGGTTTAACATCATGTTATGGCGAGCTATTCATTAACAGTCGATGATGCTTTAATTGACGCACCTTTTGGTCGGGTGGCTGTGGTTGTGCATGGTCGTCAGCTGGCGATTGAATTGCTTGGGCCTGCGGGGCAATTGACGCATTCACCCATTAGATTGGAGAAACAATCAACGCACCCATTGGTCAATTTGGCTTGCCAGCAGGTGATGCATTATCTGCAACAGCCCGACGCCCATTTTAGTTTGCCACTAGCGCAGCAGGGCACGCCATTCCAGCAGCGCGTTTGGCAGGCGATTGCAGCAATCCCTTGTGGACAGACGCGCACCTATGGGCAGCTGGCGCATCAGTTAGGCTCCGGCCCGCGTGCGGTGGCCAACGCATGTGGTGCAAATCAACTGCCTTTGCTGGTGCCGTGCCATCGTGTGGTTGCGCAGAGCGGCATAGGCGGTTTCATGCAGGGTAAGCAGGGTGGTTTACTCATTAAAAAATGGCTATTAAGGCATGAAGGTGTGAAAGGCTATCGTGGTGAGTGAGCAAGCACTTTCATCGGGAGACTTGGCAGAGCTGGATATTTTTGTAGACCACTTATGGTTGGAAGATGGTCTAGCAAAAAATACATTGGAAAGCTACCGGCTTGATTTAACCACTTTTGCACTTTGGCTGCCTGGCCAGCGCAAGCAATTGCTTACAGTGGAACAGGCGGATATTCAGCAGTATCTCGCAGTAAAATTCCCGCAAAGCAAGCCACGTAGCATCAGCCGTCTGATTGCGAGCTTGCGGCGTTTCTACCGCTACTTGCTGCGTGAAAATAAAATAAAAATTGACCCGACCATTCAAATAGAATCGCCCAAGCTGCCACGCAGCTTGCCCAAGAGCCTGAATGAAGACGAGGTAATAGCCTTGCTCAATGCGCCTGATTTAAGTGAGCCTGCAGGCTTGCGTGACAGGGCGATGCTGGAGTTGCTGTATGCCTGTGGCTTGCGTGTTTCAGAATTGGTCGGCATTAAAACCACCGAAGTCAGTGTAAGTGACAGCGTGGTACGTGTCACCGGCAAAGGCAGTAAAACGCGGCTGGTGCCAATGGGCGAGGAGGCCGCGGATTGGATTGCACGCTATTTGAAAGAAGCCAGAGGCGAGATTCTGCAAAAGCGATTATCCGATGCCTTGTTTGTGACAAATCGCGGTGAAGCGATGACGCGGCAGGCCTTCTGGTATGCCATTAAACGCTATGCTTTGTTGGCGGGGATTACCAAACACATGTCGCCCCACGTTCTGCGTCATGCCTTTGCAACGCATTTGCTGAATCATGGGGCGGATTTGCGGGTGGTGCAGATGCTATTGGGGCATTCTGATATTTCCACGACCCAGATTTACACGCACGTAGCACGGGAGAGGTTGAAACAGCTGCATAGCATTCATCATCCGAGGGGCTAATTTGTGTAAAAGGTATGCTCTGTGAGGCTTATGGATATGGCGCTGCAGGGCAGGTGTTTTTGACCGTCATTCCCGCGTAGGCGAGAATCCATCTTGACCTGTCATTCCGACTAAAGTCGGAATCTAGTGCCTTTGTCGCAGAACTGGTTATTGAACCATGTCGGGGGTAGCCCGACAGCTAGTTACTTTCTTTTAACTGCCTGAAAAGAAAGTAGCCAAAGAAAAACGGCACCCCAACACCACGGACTAGGCCTTCCCTGCGCTACTCAACACAAAGTGCAGCAATCGGTAACCGTAAAGGTCATCCCCATCATCACGAATTGCTAAAGCAATTGTTCTGATGTGAAAACTCGCCCAATAAAATCTTTGGGTTCAAACATCCGCTTGCTGAAAACTCCCTTTATGCCTGCGTTCCTCGGCGTGGTGTAAGGGGGGATTAACCACGGGGGCGAATTGTCATTTTTATGTCTCTTAGCGTTTATTTCTAACGGCTACGCTCAATGATAACGCCGAGTGCTTTTAATCCCGGCAATATCGCAGGCTTGGCCACTTTAATCTTTACACTCAAAGCGCCAAATTCTTTCAGAATCAACTGACAAATATGTTCTGCTAGTGCTTCTACCAGTTGAAAGCTGTTTTCAGCCAGGGTTTGACGGATGCGGTTCACTACGATGCCGTAGTCGATTGTGTCAGCAACATCGTCACTTTTGCAGGCGTTGGTTAGATCGTAAGCAATCTCGATATCGAGAAGGATGGTTTGTGGTGTCATGCGCTCCCACTCGGGGACGCCGAGCCTGGTTTGTACTTTGACTTCGTTTAAAAAAATGATGTCCATAAAATATGATGCCTGTGTTCAAGTGATGGTTTAAAATGTGGCAGGTAAATTCTAACTTATAAAGATGACTGAAAGGTATCTATAAAAATGCAGATTTCTACCTGTAAGGGGCATCACCACCAATCTAGGCAGTTGAAGCCGCAAGGTTGGTGCGATATATCAGGCAAGGTGCGAACCCAAAAATTGGGCGCGGCATATAAATGATATGTAAGCACAAGTTTTTGGTGAGTAACGCAGTATGATGACGAAATATGCTTTTTTAGAGGTGCCTTTATGAATGAGTTAGGTTTTATTCCCGTCACATTAGTTCCTGCGGTTTGGGTCGTGGCGGCGTACCTTTTGGGTTCAATTGCTTTTGGTATTTTAGTGAGCAAACTGTTTGGCCTGCCAGATCCTCGCACTGTCGGCAGCGGTAATATTGGTGCCACCAACGTTGCGCGCAGCGGTAAAAAATCCGCAGCGATTCTTACCTTGCTGGGCGATGTGTTTAAAGGCTGGTTTCCAGTCTGGCTGGCTTTGCAGTCTGGTATGACGATGTGGGTTGTCAGTGCTGTGGGGTTGGCAGTGTTCTTTGGCCACTTGTACCCGATCTATCACGGTTTTAAAGGTGGCAAAGGCGTAGCCACTGCGCTTGGCGTGATGTTGGGGGTTTCGCCAATGCTGGCTATGGCTGCGTTGGTTACCTGGATTGTTGTGTTTGCTGTATCGCGCTATTCCTCACTGGCAGCGCTGGTGGCTGCGGCGATGGCGCCGGTGTATGCGTGGTTTTTGCTGGCCAATGCAGATAATATCGTGGGCGTTTCCGATTATGTGCTGATGGTTTTGGTGATGTCGCTATTTTTGATATGGCGCCATAGAAGCAATATCAAAAAGTTACTGGCAGGTACCGAGTCCGGGTTTGGCAAAAAATAATGTCATCCTGAACCTGTTTCAGTATCTTATGGGTTTAGTATCTTAATGGTTTAAATGCTAGATAGCGGAACAGGTCTGCAATGACAGTTTAAGGCGCTTGTAGCTCGCTTAAATTCCAGCGCGGTTTTACGCTAAAGCTGTAATTTCGTTCCTCACTGTGTTGCATGGCTTTTAGTCGCATCGCGCCTGCGAATGCAATCATTGCGCCATTGTCGGTACAAAATTCCAAACGCGGGTAGCTGACTTTGCATAGTTTACGTTTAGTTGCAGCGTTGAGTTTTTCCCGTAATTTGGCATTAGCACCTACACCGCCAGAAACAATCAGGTTATCCAAGCCAGTGTCGCGAAGGGCGCTCATGCATTTTTTGGTGAGCACTTCTGTTACGGCTTCCTGGAACTCATAGGCAATATCTGCTTGCGTTTGTTTGTCTAGCGGTTGGTGCTGATTAACCAGCGTTAGTACGGAGGTTTTTAATCCACTAAAACTGAAATTCAAATCGCCACTATTCAATAATGGCCTGGGTAACTTAAAGCGCGGTTTGCCATGTTGCGCTAATTTAGATAAGGCCGGCCCACCCGGATAACCCAGACCTAAAAGTTTTGCTGTTTTATCAAAAGCCTCGCCTGCAGCGTCATCTAGGGTGTCGCCCAGTAATGCGTATTGACCTATGTCATCAACACGCATTAACTGCGTATGGCCGCCGGAAACCAGCAATGCCACAAACGGAAATGCCGGGGGGTTGTCTTCCAGCAATGGTGCCAGCAAATGCCCCTCCAGGTGATGTACGCCGATAGTGGGAATTTTCAAACCAAACGCGAGTGACTCGGCAAAACTGGTGCCCACTAGCAGCGCCCCGGATAATCCCGGGCCTTGCGTATAGGCAATGGCGTTGATGTCATGCAGGGTCTTTCCGGCGTTATCAAGCGTGGTTTTTGTGAGTGGTAACACGCGACGTATGTGGTCACGAGAGGCGAGTTCCGGCACAACTCCGCCATATTCCGCATGCATTTCAACCTGCGAATACAATGCGTGCGCTAAAAGCCCATGTTCGGTATCATACAGCGCAATACCTGTTTCATCGCACGAAGACTCAACGCCTAAAACCAACATTTATTTTGTATCCATTTCTATCTAAAAGCATTTTTATAGCTTAAAACTATAAAAGTAATTGAACAAAAACAATTATACGATTAAAATGGCGGACTTTTCTCAAGTTTATCAATCTTCGGATAGATGGATTTGAGTGGAACCCTGAATAATAGTTGTTGATAAGAGAGAACGAATGTCTACAGTACGTGTAAAAGAGAATGAGCCGTTTGACGTTGCATTGCGTCGCTTCAAGCGCCTGATCGAGAAAACTGGTCTTTTGAATGACCTTCGCGCACGCGAGTTTTACGAGAAGCCGACTTGGGAGCGTAAACGTAAAGCTGCTGCAGCTGTTAAGCGTCAATATCGCCGCTTGATGAAGCAAACCTTACCAGCAAAACTTTACTAAATTAGATTGTTGTAGTAGCACATTTGCGTGTTTGCAAAAAGTGGTCTTTGCCAGTAGTGCATAGACTATTTGCATGAGTGCAAATCTGCAAGGCGCTTTTTAATTCTGAATCGATTTCACGGTATGAGCTTAAAGTCAAAAATATCTGAAGATATGAAAACAGCGATGCGCGCTAAGGATAGTGCGCGTTTAGCTTCCATTCGCCTGCTGCAGGCTGCGATTAAGCAGCGTGAGGTGGATGAGCGTATAGAGCTGGATGATAGCCATGTGATCGCCGTGATTGAGAAAATGCTCAAGCAGCGCCGTGATTCCATTGCTGCATACGAGTCTGCTAATCGCAATGATCTGGCTGACGTTGAAAAATTTGAAATTGGCGTATTGCAAACATATTTGCCACAGCAGCTGACTGACAGTGAGATTGCGGAAATTGTAGATCGTGTCATTGCGGATGTCGGTGCAGAAGGCGCTAAAGATATGGGTAAAGTGGTGGGGCTTGTGAGACCATTGTTAGCAGGCGTTGCTGACATGGGTAAGGTGTCAGGATTAATTAAGGCACGCTTAGGTTAAGTTTTAAAAGTTGTAAAAAGCCGGGTAAACATGATGGGAGCGCTATGCTCCTTTTTTGTTTTGTAAAGATTGCGCTAAAATTATTGGCAAACTCGATTAACGCAGTTAATTTTCTGTAAAAGCAGACACTTTGATACCTGAAAGCTTTATTCAAGAGTTATTAAACCGCGTAGATATTGTGGATGTGGTTGATAAAAGCGTGCCGCTAAAAAAAGCCGGTGCCAATTATTCTGCCTGCTGCCCGTTTCATAACGAAAAATCCCCTAGTTTTACCGTGAGTCCGACCAAGCAGTTTTATCATTGTTTTGGTTGTGGGGCGCATGGCACTGCCATTGGTTTTTTAATGGAGTATCAGGGTGTTAGTTTTGTGGAGGCGGTTCATGATTTGGCAAAGCATGCGGGGATGGTGGTGCCGCAAACATCGAAAGATGTAAATAAGCCTGCACCGCAGGTTGTGGTGGGGTTGCAGGAGGCCTTGCTGCAAGCTGCTGATTTTTATAAAGCTGAACTTAAAAAATCGCCACGCGCAATTGAATACTTAAAGGCGCGCGGCTTGAGCGGTCATGTGGCAGCTAAATTCCAAATAGGATACGCACCTGCAGGCTGGCAGAATTTGCAGTCTGTTTTTCAAAATTATGATAATGAAGCATTAGCGGTTGCCGGGCTGGTGGTGGTGAATGAGCAAGGTCGGCGCTATGACCGTTTTCGCGACCGCATTATGTTTCCAATACATGACAGTAAGGGGCAGGTGGTTGGCTTCGGAGGGCGTGTCATTAATCCTGAAGATGCGCCCAAGTATTACAACTCCCCTGAAACGCCGCTGTTTCAAAAGGGACATGAGCTTTATGGCTTGTTCATGGCGCGTCGCGCCATCCGTGATGCCGGCAGGGCGCTGGTAGTAGAAGGCTACATGGATGTGGTTGCACTGGCTCAGTATGGCATTGAGTATGCGGTAGCGGCGCTGGGAACAGCGACAACCCCTTACCATGTGACCAAGCTCATGCGTCAGACGGATGAGGTGGTATTTTGTTTTGATGGAGATAACGCGGGACGCGCTGCGGCCTGGCGAGCGGTGATGAATGCATTGCCGGCTTTGACAGACGGTTTAAAGCTTTCATTTTTATTTCTGCCGAAAGAGCATGATCCTGATTCTTATGTGCGTGAATTTGGCAAGGAGCAATTCGAGCGTGAGATGAAGGCTGCCATGCCGCTCTCGCAATATATTTTGCAGCACCTGAGTGAAACTAACCCCCTGCAAAGCCAGGAAGACCGCATACGTTTCCTGAATGAGGCGGAGCCGATCATGCAGCTGATTACGGCGCCAAGGAGCGCCATGTATCTGCGTAAAAAAGTGGCGGAGTTGGCGCAGTTGTCGGCGGAAGAAATGCACAGCCTGCTCAAATTGCCTAATTTAAATAAGCCGGCAGTGTCGGCGAGGCCAAAATTAACGCGTACCACAGTTTCCTTGCAAAGGCGATTTTGCCTGATATTGCTCATGCACCCTTCACTGGCTGCTGAAGATGATTTGTTATGGCTGGAAGTGGCTGGTGTTGAGGATGCACTGTTAAAGCATGTAATTGAAACTTGCTTGACGCATCCCCATTCTAAGCCTGTGGTGATATTAAGGGCTTTGGAGAATAAGGTGGAGGCAGGCGTGCTCAAAGAGTTGGAGCGTGAGCTTAGTCATTTGGATGACACGCTGAACTTGTCGCAGGAGTTTCTGGGCGCAAGGCAGCAGCTGCAGGGTTTTTATGGGCAACGCAAAGCTGAGTCGATGCTGAAAAGATTAAGTGACAAACCACTCAGCGCATTGACTACCGAGGAAATCGCAATATTGAAGGCAGTGGGCACAAAACCACATCAAAATAAGGCTTAATTTCTGTTATAATAATGGGTTACGGTAACCATATGTCCATGTGTCGGTTGTTAACATGGTGAAGCTAAGATTAGAGGTAAGAGATGGCAAGACCAAAGAAAAGTGATCAAGCGGCTGAGAAAAACGTAGAGGAGCATACAGGCGCTGTGCAGCATGAGGTGAACGCTGAGGAGCGCAGGGTGCGTCTAAAGAGCTTGATCGTGCTAGGTAAAGAGCGCGGCTATCTTACTTATGCTGAAATTAATGATCACTTGCCTGATGATGTTCAGGGTTCAGAGCAGATAGACGGCATCATTGGGATGATCAACGACATGGGTATTCAGGTGTACGAAGAGACGCCTGATGCTGAAGCGCTGTTGATGTCAGATGCACCTCCTGCCGTAACTGATGAAGATGCCGTGGAAGAAGCTGAGCAGGCGCTGGCAACGGTAGACTCGGAATTTGGCCGTACGACAGACCCTGTGCGTATGTATATGCGCGAAATGGGTACGGTTGATTTGCTTACCCGCGAGAGCGAGATTGAAATTGCGCGTCGTATTGAAGATGGTCTTAAGCATATGGTGCAGGCTATTGCCGCTTGCCCGACAACGGTCGCAGCTTTGCTCGAAATCGTGGATAAAGTTGAAAAAGACGAGCTGAGTGTTGATGAGCTGGTGGATGGACTGATTGATGCCGATATTGGTTTAGATGATGCAATGGCTGAAACTTCTGATGAAGAAGATGCGCCAGAGGTTGAGGATGACGAAGAAGAAGACGAAGACGAGGGTGGCGCCAAAGCTGCCGCTGTATCAGCTGAAGCCTTAGCCAAGCTTAAAGAGGAAGTGCTTGCCCGTTTTTCTGTTGTACGTTCGGCACACCAGCAGATGGCGGATATTTTGCCTTTGCGCGGTTCGCAGGATTCTGAGTATCAAGCTTTATTGGCAGTGATTCTTGATGAGTTGACGGTATTCCGTTTTTCACCAAAACAGGTGGAGTCGTTGTGTGATCAAGTGCGTCTTCTGGTTGAAGCAGTGCGTGGGCACGAGCGCAAGGTGTTGGATTTCTGTGTCGAGCGTGCAGGTATGCCGCGCGCGCATTTTATTAAATCCTTCCCTGGTAATGAAAGTAATTTAGATTGGCTGCAACAAGAACTTAAAGCAGATGAGCCTTATGTTGAGAAGCTGGCCTTGTTTAATCACTCAGTCCTTGATCAGCAGCAGCGTATTATTGATTTGGAAAACAAAGTTGGTATTTCAATCAAAGAGTTGAAAGAGATCAACAAGCAGATGACAACCGGCGAGGCGCGAGCACGTCGCGCCAAGCGCGAGATGATCGAGGCGAATTTGCGTTTGGTGATTTCTATTGCGAAAAAATACACCAACCGTGGTTTGCAGTTCTTGGACCTGATTCAGGAAGGTAATATTGGGTTGATGAAGGCGGTTGATAAATTTGAATATCGTCGTGGTTTTAAATTCTCAACCTATGCCACATGGTGGATTCGCCAGGCAATCACACGCAGTATTGCAGACCAGGCACGTACGATTCGTATCCCTGTGCACATGATTGAAACAATAAACAAAATGAATCGTATCAGCCGCCAGATATTGCAGGAAACCGGTGTAGAGCCGGATCCCGCGCTATTGGCTGAGAAAATGGAAATGCCTGAAGACAAGATTCGCAAGATATTGAAAATCAGCAAAGAGCCTATTTCAATGGAAACGCCGATCGGTGATGATGAAGATTCACACCTTGGCGATTTTATTGAAGACAGTACGACTTTGGCGCCTGTTGATGCGGCTGTTTATGCTAGTCTGCGTGATGCAACGAGTGAGGTATTGGAGTCATTGACTCCGCGCGAGGCAAAAGTGTTGCGCATGCGTTTTGGTATTGAGATGAATACCGACCATACGCTGGAAGAAGTGGGCAAGCAGTTTGATGTGACGCGCGAGCGCATTCGTCAGATAGAGGCTAAAGCATTACGTAAGCTGCGTCATCCTACACGTTCAGAGAGATTAAGAAGCTTCTTAGAAACAGGTCAAGATTAGTTTAGAATAGAAGCTTTGAAGTTTTGGCCCCCTAGCTCATGCTTGGTTAGAGCAGCGGACTCATAATCCGTTGGTGCTGTGTTCGACTCACAGGGGGGCCACCATTAAAATAAAGGGGTTACGTGAAAATGTAACCCCTTTTTGATTTTTAGGAGCTGTGTATTAGCCTCTGTGAGATTGCTTTTAAGGTGTAAATTAAATTCGCATATTAAGCTTAATTAATAGTGATTGGCTTCATCTAAATAAATGCTACTAACAATATTTGGTTAATTTATTAGTATAGTGTATGGTCAATTTTAAAATATTTTTTTACATAAATACTAGGGCTTAATCATTAAATGCTTTTGGAAGCTAGCGATACTAAAAATCAATATGAGTCCAACTTAATAAAGTTGCAGGCTGCGACAAGAGGGGTTAAGGTTGTTTATGCTGGGAATAAAGATTTAGAGCAGCGTTTAACTGGCCGCTTTTATACTCATGAACGTATCGGACGGTCTATGGCAATTGATATTGCTGACAGACTTACGTTTCAAAATATTAAACGACTTCGGATTATTGATCCATTCTGTGGTGATGGCCGTTTGATATGCTGGTTGATTGAAGAGTTATTCAGCCAAAAAAAGCTTTCAATCCTTGCTGTAGATATAACCTTATGGGATTGTGATGAAGCATCTTTAAAGCTTGCTGAAACTTCAGTATTAGCGGCATTATCTAAGCTTCTACCCTTAATAAAATACAGCGTTAAAGCTTGCACTGTCGATTCTTTTAGTAAGACTTTAAATTTTGAATGCTCATTTGATGTTTGTATTACTAATCCTCCATGGGAAATTATTAGACCAGATAGCAGAGAGTTATCCAAACTTGATGAAGTAGCAAAAGATGCTTATATCGCATTGTTAAAAGAAAAAGTTTTAAATTTAGAGAATGCATACCCCCACGCCAAACCTGCCCGCAAATTTTCTGGTTGGGGTACTAACCTTGCATGCTGCGGTATTGAAGCATCCGTACGTCTAGTAAAAGATAAGGGGTATTTTGGTATCGTTGCACCAGCTACAATTTTTGGAGATCAAGTTTCAGCACCCCTGCGTACATGGCTACTAACGACAAATCAAGTTAACACCATTCATCACTACCCGGCCGAGGCGAGATTATTTGACGGTGTGGATCAAGCGGCTGTTTATTTTGTTGGAAAAAAGGAGGGACTTACCAATCTAAACGCGTTTGATAATTCCCAGCTTGATATTATTCAACATCAGGAAAAGCCAGGTGAAGGTATACCTCCTACGCTTAATTTAAATTTTGAATTTCTAAAGTCTCACGATTTTGCGATTGGTTTTACTAGCTCATTAGGAATATCATCGGCAATGCCATATCTAATGAAGTTGCCAAAACTTAGTGATTTCGAATCAAACCAATATGGCTTAATAAAACTTGGGCGAGAACTAGATGAAACTGGAATAGCGCACAAGCTCTGCCAGACAGGTGATTATCGATTTATTAAGGGTAGGCAGGTAAAGCGATTTTCATTTGATGACAGCGCATCAGATTTCTTAAATCGAGAAATTACTCCTCCTGTCTCAGCTAATTCCCTAAGGATAGTATGGCGTGATGTTGCTCGCCAGAGTTCCGTAAGAAGAATGATCGCGACTCTTTTGCCGCCAGGGTATGTCACAGGAAATTCTCTGAATGTCCTAACCGTAAAAGCAGGTTATGAACGTTTGCTTAATGCCTTGCTTGCTGTATTTAATTCTGCAATCTTTGAGGCGTTGATCCGCGCATCTATCAGCACTAATCATCTTTCAGTGGGAGCAATTCGCAAGATTCGTGTTCCAGATCTTACCAATGAGAAGTTTCTTGCTGAAATAGGTCAGTTAGTTGAGAGTTTTTTGCATTCTCCAAATTCCGAAACTGCAGCAGAAATTGAAGTGGGAGTTGCTAGATGGTATGGTTTACCTGATGATATTTATTTAGAAATGCTTGACCAGCTTGAAATGAAAGCTCCTGACGATGTTGCAGAAATCAGAAAAATCCTTATTGATAGTCCCAGAAATAATACATTATAAATGCCGCTAATTAGAAATCACTACGCATCAAATTTAAGCGAACTAGACCTCATGATATGTCGAGCTGTGCCGCCAGGTGGGAACTGGAAAGATATTCCTGAAAATGTTCCGTCTGCGAGGCTGGAGAATATCAGGATTAGTTTCGCAGAAGGTAAAGGAAGTAGATCAACTTATTATGGAAGATTACATCCAGATCGACCGGCCTATACCATTAATACTTACTTTACTCGCCCAGGAAATGGGTGCCACATTCACTATGACTACGCAGGCGGTCAACATAGAACGATATCCCAGAGGGAAGCGGCTCGCCTCCAATCTTTTCCTGATAGTTTTGAATTTAAGGGAAGTAAAACTTCGATTGGAACTCAGATTGGTAATGCAGTTCCACCACTCTTGGCTTATCAGGTTGCGAGGCATTTAGGCATGGTTGGGCAAACCGTTGATCTTTTTGCTGGGGCAGGCGGGCTTGGTCTTGGGTTTAGATGGGCAGGCTGGGAAACACTAGTGGGCAATGAGCTTGAGTCCAGCTTTGCCGAAACCTATAAAGATAACGTGCATCACGATGTTATCGTTGGGGATGTTAGGAAAAGTAATGTTACTGAAGCACTTCTCACTAAAGTTGAAATGATTCGTAATCCAGAAATGCCTTTATGTGTGCTAGGCGGGCCACCCTGCCAGGGCTTCTCTACAGCGGGTAACAAGCGATCCATGGAAGATGATCGTAACTGGCTTTTCAGAGATTATTGTGGTTTGTTGGAAGCGCTTAAGCCCGATGTCTTTGTGTTCGAGAATGTTACTGGGCTGCTAAATATGGAAGGAGGGCGCGTTTTTAGTATGCTGAAGGAAGAGCTTGGCAGGCATGCAAAGCGATTGATGGTCTGGAAGCTCCACTCGGAAAACTATGCTATACCTCAACGTCGTTCGCGAATTGTAATTATTGGCGACAATACTGGTCGAGTGCCAGAAGTACCTCCGCCTATTCTCACAAGCCTGGATGTTAAAGATATTGTGAGTGACTTGCATTACCCCCCATCGGTTAGAGATGCTCTTGATGACCTCCCAAGTTTGAATCCAGGCCAAGATGGTGGTGACAAAGGTTACAGGTACAAAGCATCCACTAAATACCAAGAATTCATGCGCGGCTATATTTCTGCTGCGCAGTATATTGATCATTTCACTCGATAATTTCATCGGGTGCTGATCGCACGTATCTGTCGTCATCCCACATTTTATTTAGTTCATTTCCAACCTCAGTCATTGCATTTTCGAAATGTGTACGAATTGAAGCGAAAGTTTTGCTATGACTCGTTAGTACTTTAGGGAGTGTTGATGCGAGTGTACGTAAATCCTCTTCAGAAATGTTCTTGTCTTCTAATATTTTCCCAATTTGTTTATCAAGGTCTAATGTAATCGATTTTGCTGTCTGAAGTTCAGCCAGCCCACGAGCAATTTCTTCTTCAATTCTTGCGTTGGAGATAACATATGCACTCCGATTTTCCTTACGGTGGTATTCAGCGAGAGAGGAAAATGCTATGCGAATTCTTCGGGATTTTTGTTCTACTGCATATTTCGTGGTTCGCGAGCTGCGTAGTAATTGATCATATTTTGTGATGTGATTCTCGGCTCGCAGTTTAACAAACTCTAGATCGAAATCGGCGGCCTCTAGATATAATAGGCTAGCTAGGAAGGTGTGATGGTTTTCGTCGAGAATACGTTTTAACAATGACATGTAGGTATGACGATTATCTCGAAGGAGTTTACTTAACCGAATTGATGTTTCAGTATTTGTTGCTGAATTTTTACGAAGATCCCATATTTGAGTGGCGAACCAAGAGATTACTTTTTCGCCACCGGCCTCTGATTCTTTTAGAAGAGCGACGTCAGATGCATACATCCGATTGTTTTTCCCACTGTTACATATTTTGCATAAAAGCTGGAACTGTGGCCTGTGTGTGAAACCAAGTGAAATTGGCCCAATATGGTCTGCTTGACAAGGGATAGGGTGGACTCCGCCTTGCTGTGCATTAAAGCATTCTTCCTTCTCGAAAATGGCGTTTGAGCGAACCTGCCCCATTAGTCGGTCGGCTGCAACCCAGTCTCCATCAACCCAGTATTCGAAAACTCGTCGATCAGTTACATATGTTTTTAGATTTTCTTTTGAACGCCCAGTATCTGATGTTGCACGGCAGCATCTATTGAATGAATGGAATCCATCAAATCTGTCTGGTGGATTTGACATTGCCCCAGGACTGAGCATCCGTGGCTCTTGAGGAATGTAAGTTCTGGTTAGAAAATGTTGCCAAGATTTAAGCGAGTTCTCTACAGGTGGAATGTTTATTGAGGATGTAGCTAAAAGATTTGGAAGGTCGGCAAAGATGCGATTTCCAAAGTGTTTCTCCATTCGTGCGATTAGATCACAAATATGCTCTACTTCTGATACTTCGAAGGTGTCATCAATATATGCAAGCTTCTTAAGTCGCTTGAAAAAATGTTCATTTGGATAACAATACGCGATATTTAGTTCTTTGCCGCAGGTCTTGCATGGTTTCGATCCGAATGGATGAATCATTTTTGCAGTTTTGCTGATCC
This sequence comes from Betaproteobacteria bacterium HGW-Betaproteobacteria-22, assembly GCA_002842285.1. Classification (GTDB taxonomy): domain Bacteria; phylum Pseudomonadota; class Gammaproteobacteria; order Burkholderiales; family Methylophilaceae; genus Methylotenera. Next base: position 1,193 of record PHCJ01000004.1, on the reverse strand, counting down.
AAGTACTATCTGATGCTGGGTCAATTCCAAGAGAGATAGCTTTCTGTCGCCACCATTCACGACGACGATGATGAGTATCTTTGAATTTTCCCGATTTCCGGTTTGAAGGCGCCTCCCACTGAATTTCACCACGCTCTCCAATGGGATCTGGCATACCTATATAGTTTGGATGTTCTACAATTACTTTTGCATACTTTAAAAATGCATCATCACCATATTTTGGTTTTTTTTTAATCATAAATTTTTTCTTTTGAAATAAGCATGTGAGATATTCAAGTATTTGATTATTTTTCGCTAAGAAGCTCTGGCACTGTGGTGCCAAATGCCTGTGCCAGAACATATAAAGTATTGAGCGTGACATTTTTTTCACCTCTCTCTATAGAGCCAATATAAGTGCGATGAAGACCGCAGTGATGAGCGAGCTGTTCTTGCGAGTAACCTAGAGAGACGCGGAGTGCGCGCGTATTTTTGGCGAGAAGGATTTGTAGAGCTTTTTTAGACATTTAAAAAGCTTTCATAGCAATAAAACAGCTATTCTCTACAAATGATGACTATAAGACGACAGACTATAAGTAGCATTAATGTTAAATCAATGCTTAGACTGAAATTTCACGTGCAGTTATTTACAGATTCAAAACTATGCATTGTTACGATCTTTAATGTCAAAAGTTGCACAGAGGGTGGAAATTTTCGGCGTGTTAAAAAACCATCTTTAACTGAGGACTCATTTCAGCAAACGCTACTTTATAGTGGAAAAGTGGGTAATAAAATCAATATTGGCTACAGAGAGTTTTCAAGCAGTATTGCTAGACCCGCTTTTAACAATAATGTCGAATATGATTTATCTGAATCAAAAACGATAGGTTACAAAGGTGCTGAATTGGAAATTTTGGATGCTACCAATCAAATTATTAAGTACAAAGTGATTAGAAATTTTAATAAAGCGGCCTACTAACTAATTCGCTGCCTTCAGTTTGCCCGCATAGCCTTATCGCTTGCGGGCTTTTTTACGTCTATACCTAGGAGAATTCATGGCAAATAAAAGTAGATTTATACGCAACATCAATGCAACAGCTAATAGTCGTGCAGTCCGTATGTAATCCCCCCTAAAAATAGTCACATTTAAAAGTAGAAATTTCTCGTAAACTATTAACAGGAGAATTTCTATGAAGACCTCGAAATATACAGATACA
>PHCJ01000003.1 GCA_002842285.1 Betaproteobacteria bacterium HGW-Betaproteobacteria-22 | reverse complement strand
GTATCTGTATATTTCGAGGTCTTCATAGAAATTCTCCTGTTAATAGTTTACGAGAAATTTCTACTTTTAAATGTGACTATTTTTAGGGGGGATTACAGATCCAAGTCAGACATAGTTTGAGCAAAATCAATTAAATAACAAAAAAATCAGACAATACTTAACTTTTGAATATTAATTAATCTGACATTCAGCATTCAGCATTCAGCATTCAGCAACAATTATTTAGTTAAAATTTTTTAGTAAAGGTTTCTTCGCATCATGGCGCGAAACATCAAACATACAACAGAAGTGGCCGCTTCTGATTTAAATACGGCTATTGCAAGCACCCCTGCAGGCAAACAAACTTCATCGCCTAAAAAATCCAAAAAATCCCCAGCTTTCACACTACCTGATCGCTACATTGTCGCCATTGGCGCGTCTGCTGGCGGTTTAGATGCGCTGGAACGTTTTTTTGATGAACTGCCCAGCAATTCCGATGCGGTGTTTGTCGTGGTGCAGCACTTGTCCCCTGACCATAAAAGCATGATGGATAATCTGCTGGCGCGACATACCGCGATGCCAGTGCTCATGGCTGAAAACACCATGGAGATGAAGGTCAACCATGTGTATCTGATTCCGCCGGGTAAAAACATGACCGTTGCAGGAAACCAGCTACGCCTTATCCCCAAGCCACCGCATGTACTCAGCTTGCCGATAGATTTGTTTTTCAATTCACTCGCCAAAGAATACGGTAACAAAACCGTGGGCGTGATTCTGTCCGGCACTGGTTCAGACGGTACACGCGGGGCGGTAGCCATCAATGACGCAGGCGGCTTCTTGCTGGCACAGGATCCTGAAACCGCCAAGTTTGACGGCATGCCGCGCAGTGCGATTGCCACCGGGCTGGTGGATGAAGTACTGGCGCCAGAGATGCTGGCTTCACGCATCATTTCGCATATCAAAAACGAAATTGAGCACAAACCAGTCGTGGCCGATCGTGCCAAAATGGATGACGACAATCCGCTTGAAGCCATTTTGCACTTGCTGTATCAAGTGGGTGGCATCAACTTTAAAGAGTACAAACAAGCCACTGTTAAACGCCGTATTGAGCGCCGCATGCAGATTCGCCATGTGCGCGACCTTGGCAATTATCTCAAACTGCTGGAAAGTGAACGTGGTGAGATCATCGCCTTGAAGCGTGATTCGCTCATTCCCGTGACCGGATTTTTCCGTGATCCAAATACGTTTGATGTGGCCTCCGAAACTGCGATTAAAACCATTATTGAAGAACATCAAGATGCACAGCCTATACGCGTGTGGGTGGCAGGCACAGCCACCGGTGAAGAGGCTTATACAGTTGCCATTTTATTTGCTGAGGCATTTGATCGCCTGAAGCGCTGGCCGCAACTGAAGATTTTTGCCACCGATGTTGAACAGCAGTACATCGACTTTGCCAGCGCAGGCGTCTACAACGAAGCCATCGCTAATGAAGTATCACCCGAACGTCTGGAGCGATTTTTTACCCGTCGTGGCAATCAATACGTCGTCAAAAGCGAAATCCGTCAAAACGTGGTGTTTGCCCGTCACAACCTGCTTGAAGACCCGCCCTTCACGCGCATAGACATGGTCACCTGTCGCAATGTGCTGATCTACTTTGACACCCCTGCGCAAGAAAAAGCCTTATTGCGCTTTCAATATGCGTTGTCGCATAGCGGCTATCTGTTACTCGGCTCCAGCGAATCGCTCGGTACGCTGCATAAAGATTTCAGCGTCACCAATGCGAAGCACAAAATCTACCGCGTGCTGCGGCCGGTGAGCTTGCCGCTGGATTTCAAAAGCGGCAGCTCAAAATCCGAAGCACATGGCCGTGTCAGTCGCCTCAAGCGTCCACGGCTATTTAATTCTGAAACCAGCCTGATTGATGCCGGGCAGGCCATGCTCATGCAGAGCTATACGCCGCCAGCCTTGCTGATTAACGAAGAACGCGAACTGATTCATGTTTATGGTGATGCCAAACGCTATATGCAGATACCGCAAGGCAGCATGAGTCTGGATATTTCCAAACTACTAGTCGGCAAACTGGCGCCTGTGGGCGTGGCACTGTTGCACAAAGTGGCTAAAGAAAAAACAGAACTGCGCTCCGACATTCAAATTGTTGAACCCAGCAAAGGCCTGAGCGAACATGTGCGCGTCGCGGTGCGTCCGGTGCCATCGGCCTCAGAAACCGAAAACTACTTTTTGATGACCTTCGAGTTGCAGGCTGTGCCTGTGACTGCACTATCGAACAGCAAAGAAATTGATTTAACCGAAATTACCGGTGAACGCATTCAGTCGCTGGAACGCGATTTATCCGCTACGCGTGACAGTCTGCAAGCCACCATTGAAGAACTGGAAACCTCCAATGAGGAACTGCAGGCCACCAATGAAGAATTAATGGCCTCGAACGAGGAGCTGCAAAGTACCAACGAAGAACTGCAATCAGTGAATGAAGAGCTGTATACCGTGAATGCGGAGAATCAGGAGAAAATCGAAATTCTCAATCGCCTTAATTCCGACCTCGATAACATGACCCGTGCCGCACTGATTCCAACGGTGTTTGTAGATGCCAGCCTCAGACTCACTCGCTTTACACCCGAGGCCAGCAACATTTTCAGAATTCGCGAGGGCGATATCGGTCGCTCTATTTCAGACTTTACGCATGAGATGGAATACCCGGAATTTATTGCTGATGTGCAGCGCGTGATTAAAGATGGCCGTGCGCATGAGCGTGAAGTCAAAACCTGGGATAACCGCTGGTTTATTTTACGCGCCATTCCCTATAATGATCAGCCGCTTAGCAATCATGGTGCGGTACTGACGTTCTTTGAAATTACTTTGCTTAAAGACGTGCAGCGCCTGCAAGCCATACTCGACTCGCTGCCTGAACATATTGCAGTGTTGGATCCTAAAGGCATCATTTTAATGGTGAACAAAGCTTGGCGTAATTTCGCTGAAGAAAACGGCGAGCGTGGGTTGGTGCACACTGGCCCCGGCGCCAATTACCTAGAAATATGCAATATCAATGACTCCAACTCACCAGATGGACTGGATGGCAATAAAGCCGCACAGGGCATACTGGAAGTGATGAACGGCCATTTAGATGATTTCAGCATGACCTACCCCTGTCATTCGCCCACGCAAAAACGCTGGTTCTTGATGCATGTGGCGCCGATTGAATATCACGGTGGCGGCGTAGTGGTCAGTCACGTTAATATCACCAGCTGGATGCAAAAACATGACGCGTAACACCCCGATAGACCCAGCTGCAACAGACTTAACTGAACAAAACAGACTCGAAGAAGAGGTGAAACAAAAAGCCCTCAAAGCACTGCGTAGCGGGGATTTTGATTTCGCCCTCAAGGCCGTGCAGCGTGGTGATGCCAGCATTCCGGAAATGGTAGAAGACCTTAAAATCTACCAGGCCGAGCTGGAAGTGCAAAATGAAGAGCTGCGCCACAGCCAGTTGCTCACGGAAGAAGCGATGCGCCGTTTTAGCAACCTGTTTAATTCACTGCCTGTGGCGGCTGTGATGACCGATGAGATGGGCATCATCAAAGAATGTAACGAACTCGCGGTGACCTTCTTTCAACTCAATCGCAACCATCTGCAAGCACAGTTCTTTCCACGCATGCTCAAAAAACCTGAGCATGGCCGTTTCCGTCGCTTGATTGAGCAAACCAAAGATACTGGCCAAGGCGTGATGTTTAATGTTGGCTTTGAGGTCTCCAACGCACCTATCTTTATCGGCGACATTCACGCCTCACTGCTGCCTAACGATTCCGAACGCGAGCCGCGTTTCGTCCTGACCATTGTGGACCAAACAGAAAGCGTGGCACAGCGCCGTGCGCTGGAAGCCAGCCGCAAGCATTTTATGGCTTACTTTGACTCTGCGCCCATGGGCATGGCGGCTACCAGCGTGGAAAAAGGCTGGATTGAAGTCAATGACAAACTTTGCACACTGCTAGGCTATAGCGAATCAGAATTGCGCCGCCTCACCTGGCTGGAGCTCACGCATCCGGATGACATCACCGCGGATGTGGAGCAATTTAATCAAGTGCTGCGTGGCGAAATTGACAGCTACGAAATGGATAAACGCTTTATCCGCAAAGATGGTCGTGTGTTGGAAGTGCATCTTGCTGTCAGTTGCGTGCGCCGGCACGATGGCAGCGTGGATTATTTAGTTGCCATTCTAGAAGATATCCATGAGCGTAAACAAGCACTGCAAGCGATTGAAAACCGCGATGCGGCACTCAAGAAACAGGCGCAAAACCTGAACGAAAGGGTAAAAGAGCTCAAAACCATTTATGCCATTTCCAAACTCACCCAGCAACTCAATGACTTAGAGACCTTCGCACAACAGCTTTTAGTACTCATCCCAGAAGGCATGCAGCACGTGAAAGATGTCGCAGTGCAACTCAACTTACCAGACCGGTCTTATCCGCCAGGCCAGCCAAAAAAAATGCTCGCTTCAATCAAAAGTGAGATTAAAGTCAATGATACGGTATGCGGCACTTTAGAAGTAGGCTACACCCGCGCGCACGATCCTGCCGACATCGGCCCGTTTTTTCAGGAAGAACAAGCACTGATCGAAGGCATTGCTGAAATCATTGGTCGCTTTAAAGCCCGCATCCGCAGTCAAGCCGAGCAGGCACTGACTACTCATCGGCATGCGGCATTGTTAGCACTCACTACCAACGCGCCCAGCCTGAGTGATGAGGCGCTAATAGACTTTGCAATCCAACAAGCTGCAACCCTCACGCAAAGCCAGGTTGCCAGCATGTACTTAGTTGACGACGCACAGAACAGCATACAATTATGTGGCTGTACTGTGCATCATTTGAAAGATGGTGCGCAAAGCGATAGTCAAGCATTCGAAACGCAGCGTTTCAGGCTAGATGAGACTGGCTTGTGGTCTGCCAGCCTAAGTGAACAACGCACGATCATTCACAACACAGCCTTGCGCGCAGAAAAACTGAACCATAGCGCATGTGGCACGCAATTAAACCGCTACATTACCGTACCTGTGATTGCAGAAGGCAAAGTGGTGATGCTGCTCTGTGTCGGCAACAAACAACATGATTATGATGATGGAGATAAAGTCCTGCTGGAAATGGCAGCAAACAACACGTGGGCCTTATTGCAGGCGAATCATGCCAAACGTAAACTGGAAATTGACGCCAATGTATTCCGCTTAAGTCGTGAAGCGGTCATGGTCACGGATGCGCAGCTCAATATTATTTCAGTCAATGCCGCATTTACTGAAATTACTGGCTACCGCGAGGATGAAGCATTAGGCAGCACGCCCAGTTTGCTCAAATCTGGTAGACATTCTCCCGACTTTTATGCACAAATGTGGCAACACATCACTCACCAGGGACACTGGCAGGGCGAAATCTGGAATCGGCGCAAGAGCGGTGATGTTTATCCGCAATGGTTAGGCATCAGCGCGGTAAGAAATACTAGCGGACAAGTCACTGAATATATTGCCATTTTTATGGATATCACTGAGCAACTTCAAGCGAAAGAGAAAATTCATCACCTTGCCCACCATGACCCGCTCACCGATTTACCTAATCGCACCTTGTTGCGTGATCGTTTTGAACAAGCCATGGGCTTTGCAGACCGCGAAGAAGCCATGGTGGCTGCGCTGTATCTGGATTTGGATCATTTCAAAAACATCAACGACAGCCTAGGGCACCCGCTGGGTGACAAATTGCTGATTCAAGCAGCCAGCCGCTTGCGTCAGTGCGTACGTGATACCGATACCGTAAGCCGAGTCGGGGGCGATGAGTTTATTGTGCTGCTGAATGACATTCACAGCTATGAAAGCATTGCAGAAATTGCAGAAAAAATTCTAGTGGCCATAGAGTTACCATTTGAGATTGATGAAAAAACTTTAAACATCTCCTGTAGCATCGGCATTTGCGTCTACCCGAATGACGGCGTAGATTTTGACCAGCTATTGAAGCAGGCCGATATTTCCTTGTATCAGGCAAAAAACACCGGCCGTAACTGCTATAAATTCTATACCGATGAAATCAACCAACGTGTCACCCGCCGCCTAACCCTGGAGTCAGAATTACGCAAAGCCATAGGCCGCAAACAAATCTACATTGATTATCAACCGCAGTTTCACTTAGAAAGCGGACGCATCATCGGTGCCGAAGCCTTACTACGCTGGCGCCATCCGGAATTAGGGTTCATCACCCCTTCTGAATTTATCCCGGTAGCAGAAGAAAGTGGTCTGATTGTCGAGTTGGGCCATTATGTGATGCAGCAGGCGTGCCATCAAACCAAGCAATGGGTTGATGCCGGGCATACCCTTCGCATCGCAATCAATGTGTCTTATGCGCAATTTGTGCGCAACAACCTCACCCAGCTGGTGCTAGATTCGTTGCGCGATAGTCAATTGCCACCGCATCATTTAGAACTGGAAATCACTGAATCTATTCTTGTTTCGGACACCACCCAAGTACTGGAAGTGATTCGGGAATTGAGACGTTTGGGCATTTTATTCAGCATTGATGATTTTGGTACCGGTTATTCGAGTTTAAGTTATTTGAAACGCTTTGCCGTGGGCAAACTCAAAATTGATAAATCATTCATTGATGATGTGCCCGGTGACGCTGATGATGAAACCATTGTGGCCGCAATTGTGAATTTAGCCCACAGCCTAGAGATGGAATGTATTGCCGAAGGCGTTGAAACACAGGCACAGGCTGATTATTTAAGGCGATTGGGCTGTGAGCAAATTCAAGGCTACCTGCTCGGTAAGCCGATGACACCCGCGCAGTTTAGAGAAAAATTAGCGTTGCATAACCCTCACATGAAATGATTGTTCAAAATGCAATAGTAAGCGATTCAGCCATGACGAAAGACCTTCCGCCTCTGGACTTAGCTAAGTTATTAGAAATTTGTGTTGATCAGCTTAACGATGCCATTGTGATCACCGACTCTGGACTTAGCTAAGTTATTAGAAATTTGTGTTGATCAGCTTAACGATGCCATTGTGATCACCGAAGCTGAACCGTTTAACCTGCCCGGACCGCGCATTTTGTGGGCAAATAAAGTATTTTACGACCGGACTGGTTACACGCCGGAAGAAATCATCGGCCAAACACCACGCATACTGCAAGGCCCGCTAACAGATCGGGCGACTTTAGATAAAATTCGCAAGGCCCTAGAAGCCTGGCAACCCATTCGAGCGGAAATTCAAAACTATCGCAAAGATGGCTCAACTTATTGGAATGAGTTTCAAATTGTACCAATTGCCAATAAGCAAGGCTGGTATACGCATTGGGTTTCGATACAACGTGACGTGACAGCACGTAAAGCCATAGAAGCTGAAGTGCATCAACTCGCCTTTTACGACACGCTCACTCGCCTGCCCAACCGCCGCCTGCTAGAAGATCGCTTACAGCAAGTAATGGCTGCCAGCAAGCGTAACCAAACTTATGCTGCGATCATGTTTTTAGATTTGGACAACTTCAAATCACTAAATGATAGCCATGGCCATGCCATGGGCGATTTATTACTGATTGAAGCGGCCAATCGTCTCAAAGCCTGCGTGCGTGAAGTGGATACCGTTGCCCGCTTTGCCGGGGATGAGTTTGTGGTGCTACTCTCCGAATTAGGAAACAACCAAGCCGCTGCGCATACGCAAGCTGGCCTGATTGCAGAAAAAATAGGCACATCACTGGCTGAACCTTATCAACTAAGTGCATGTGCAGAAACCAAGCCGATCACTCACCACTGCACAGCAAGTATCGGCGTTGCCACCTTTATTAACCATACTTATAGTGCCAGCGATTTAATGAAATGGGCAGATGCTGCCATGTATCGCGCAAAAGCTGCCGGCAGAAACCAAATCTGCTTTCATCAAACTATCATTTGACACATATCAAATCATTTTTTTACATTCAGCGTAGAGTGACAGTGTCTTAGTGCTTTGCTAGTGTCGTGGATAAGCGTTGTGCATTTCTGCTAGAATCATCAGTAAAGTGTGTTGTTAATCCATTCATCCTAAGAAGAATACGCTTATGAAAATTAACCTGCCCGTCACGCAATGTGAACATGTGTTTGACCTGCTCCCCACTTGCACTGTCAATCTAAATTGAAATAAAGTCAGGCAGGCAACATGATTTTTTAACGGAATTTTTTTAGAATCTGGTGGTAGTGTTATTGGCGGCAGGTCAATATTCTTACAATATCTATAGAAAGTCATGCAAAAAGAACTAATAAAAATTAGCCAAGTGAGATAAGCAATTGAGCCACCTCTTTTTCCTGCATTAGCTTTGTTGCCTGCCTTTTAATTACCGCACATAACGTGTTAATTCTTTTGAAACTTGAACCCGTAATAGGTGCCGAACTCACCCTCCGGTTCATGATAAACGAACAGCATTTCATTGGCGTAACCTAATCCGGAATAGTAGTTATTGGCGCGTAACTTCATTGTTTTAGGCAGTTCGGAGCGGCCTATGTATTTTCCTGACATATCAAACACTAGGATTGCCTTATGGTCAACATCGAGTAAGGCGAACTCTTCGCCTTTTACCGCGGTATAGGCAACGAAGGCATCGCTAATGTCATCAATTTTTGCACCTGATTTGTCGAGTTCCAACTGAATTTCCCCCACTTTTTCGCGTACCTTTGGGTTTACAACAAACACTTTGTTACTGCGAGCCTGCTTTGCGTAATAGAGATTATTTTCGGCGTCATAAGATGGCATGGTGCTGGCATGACCGAACGCAGGGTTAAATTGAGAAATTTCATCAGAGGAGCTTTTAATCTCCCCCGTTTCGGTTACATCAATAGAAAATATCCCCGAGTTGGGCGCAAATCCTAAATCGCTGGAAATGTTATATGTGATTGTTTCAAGTTTGTGCGTATTGATATTGTAATAAATAGAGCGGTTGTCATAGCCTGGCTGGGCGGAGTTAACGTAATTACCCTCATCATCATAGGCATGTATGAGTGATTTTGAGAAAGGTGCTTCAGTTTCACTGCCTAGGGGCGCCAGTCCGCCATCAGCGATGTAATAGCGCTTTAATCCTGGAATGTAAGCTACCGTCATCGGTCTGGTAGTGGGTTTTTTAACTAGCGCAATTTTAATGCCTGTTTGCGCTTCTGGCAGAATTTCTGCCTGCGCTATCGGTGCAGTAGCAATTGTGAATAAAGATAATATCAGAAGTGAAGTGCGCATATGTTTCTCTATAAGTAATGGGTTGTTATTTACTCAATGTAACGTCTAGTCTGCTGTTGGATTTAGTGCCCGGCTAGTGATTATGGTTCATTTTTTCTATTAACATTGCATCGCCATAACTAAAAAACCGATATTGCTGAGCTATGGCATGCGCGTAGGCTTTTTTGATGTGTGCAAATCCTCCAAAAGCGGATACAAGCATTAGCAACGTACTTTTTGGTAAGTGAAAGTTGGTAAATAAGCGGTCTACTACATTGAAATGGTAACCGGGCGTAATGAAAATACTGGTTTCTCCGCTCCCAGCCTGCAAAGTGCCGTTGACGGCAGCGCTTTCTAGCGCGCGCATGGCGGTGGTGCCAATCGCGGTTACTTTGCCGCCGTTTTGTTTTGTTGCTTCGATCACATCAACGGTTGCTTGCGGTATGTTGTAAAGCTCGCTGTGCATTTTGTGGTCATGAATGTTATCCACACGCACCGGCTGAAATGTCCCGGCACCAACATGTAAGGTAACATAGGCAATATTCACGCCTTTTTGTTTGATTTTATCCAGCGTGGCATCGTCAAAATGCAGACCGGCAGTTGGTGCAGCTACCGCGCCTAGATTTTTGCTATACACCGTTTGGTAGCGCTCTTCATCCTGAGCTGACGCCTCATGAGTGATGTATGGCGGCAAAGGTAACGCGCCATGTTGTTCAAGCAACTCCAGCACTGTGTGAGCGCCTAAAAAACGCAACTCGAACAAATCATCATGGCGCGCGATCACTTCTGCATCAAATGCATTGGATAAACTGATCTGACTGCCAACTTTGGGCGAGCGCGATGCCCGCACATGGGCATATACCACATGATCATTAATCACACGTTCTACCAACACCTCAACGTTGCCGCCCGTATGCTTGTGTCCAAATAAACGCGCTTTAATCACTCTTGTGTCATTAAACACAAGAAGATCGCCAGCATTCAGAAAATCTGGAAAGTCACTAAAGGTGTGGTCAGTGAGAGTATTTTGCGCCGCGTTCACGTGTAGCATGCGGCTTGCACTGCGTTCAGAGGTCGGATGTTGCGCAATTAAGTGATCAGGTAATAAAAAATCGAAATCAAGGGTTCGCATAAATCAAAGAGCTTGCTATAATAGCGAAATCGCAATTATACAGTAATGTATATTCCAAACGGGCCCAGGTGGCGGAATTGGTAGACGCACGGGACTCAAAATCCCGCGCCGCGAGGCGTGCCGGTTCGATTCCGGCCCTGGGCACCATAAAAATCAATGACTTACGTAAGGTTGGTCAATTTTTTTTGCCCATTTTCAACGTTGCGCAGTCGTTGCGTTAAAACTTAAATGATTGTAGTGTTGTAATAGTAATCCTCCCATATTTAGTCACAGTTAGAAGTAGATGTAAAATCGCCTAATAATGGAAGTCTGGGTTAAATTACGCTCAATCAATCTTCTTGGTGTCACCCGGCAATGGATGAGTGAATATGTTCGTTACTGTAAGTCCAAGGCCCTTTAGTCGCCAGTTCAACAATATTTCATCAAGAATTGCAAAATCCTCACGGTTTAAGGGTTCGTATTCGCTTGATAGGGCAGGGTTTTGTAAGGCTTTAGCCTTTAATTCAGTGTGAGTTAGCATGTTTTATCTACTGCATTCTTGCTTCTGCAATACCCACCTCAACTAATGGTTTGATGCGGGTTTTTAAAAGGGTTATGTAACATATCAATGCGTTTGCCAATTAGGGTGCAGTAAAAAAACACGGGCAATGCCTTCTGTGCTTTTAAGGCGTAATTCAAATAACCCGTCAGGAGGGATGGGGTAAAACCGGGTTAGCACTATGTAATTCCATGCAATCAGTCAAAGCAGGGTTCTCATACCATTGCTTGTTTGAAAACGCATCGCGGGTATGCTATTTAACGAGTCCGAATAAGTAAAGGAACACGGCAATAATCGCAATGGGAGAGATGTAGTTATTGGTGAATTGCCATAATCTAAATGCGTTGTTGCTGAGGTTAAGTTCTTCATGCACATGTTTTTTGTGCATAAAGTAGCCTGCGAACACGGCCATTAATAAGCCGCCTAGTGGCAAAAGTATGGTTGAGGTAAGTTTATCCAGTGTTTCAAATATGTTGAGGCCGAAAACAATTTTAATGTCCTGCCACTCATTAAATGAAAGAACAACGCTGACGCCAACGAGCCATATGGCAAGCCCAGATAGTGTTGAGGCGGTTTTACGTGAGATTTTTGTATTTTCCACGACCCAGGCGATAGTGGGTTCTGCCAGTGAAATAGCTGATGTCCAGGCAGCAAATGCCACTAGCATGAAAAATAGTGTGGCAATAAAGTTGCCGCTTGGCATGTGACCAAATGCAATCGGTAGTGTTTGAAAAATAAGCCCGGGCCCTGCATTCGGGGCAAGTTGATTGGCAAACACGAGCGAGTAGATGGCGAGGCCGACCAGAAGCCCTAGCATGGTGTCTAGAAGTGCGATGCAGATGGTCGTGCGTGCAATAGAGACATTGCGTTGCAGGTACGAGCCGTAAACCATGACAGAGCCCATACCTAGGCTAAGTGAAAAGAATGCGTGCCCCAGTGCTGATAACACAACTATTGGTGTAATTTTTGAGAAGTCGGGGTTAAACATGAAACTGAAGGCTGTTTTCATGTCACCAACGGACATGCTGTAACCGAGCAATATGAGTAGAATTACGAATAATGCGGGAATCAGTATGTTATTCGCGCGTTCCAGCCCGGAATTTACGCCGTGGGCAACCACGCTCATGGTCATGACCATAAATACAGAGTGCCAAAACAGTAGCGTGATGGGTGAGGCGAGCAGGCGTTCGAAGTTGGCGGTAGATTCTGCCGCGGTGATACCTGTAAAGCTTCCCATGGCGGCTGAGGTGATAAAGCTTAACACCCAGCCGCCGATAACACTGTAAAAACTTAGTATTAATAGGCCGGTGAGCATTCCCATGCCACCAATATATTTCCAGCGCGGAGAGATATTGGCTTCAATCGCTAAAGATTCAATGCCGTTGAGAGGGTTTTTTTGCGCGCGTCTGCCGAGAAGAATCTCGGTCATCATGAGTGGAATGCCGACAAAAAAGACGCAGGCAATAAAGAGCAGCACAAAAGCACTGCCTCCATTCATCCCTATCATGTAGGGGAGCTTCCATATATTGCCTAAACCGATGGCAGAGCCTGCCGTGGCTAGCATGAATGTCCAGCGGTTTTTCCATGCGCTACGGTGTTGCATTGAGTTAAACCTCCATGTAAATGACTTCAAAGCTCAATAAGTACATCATCAAATGGTGTATTGCACCGATCGATTCATCCCATTGATTCATGCCACATTTAGCCCAGATTTTCCATTAGGTGATTTTACATCTACTTGAATGTCAACTTGCCCATTCTGCGTCTTATTGGTGCAAATTTTCTGTCAATAGCATGACGATTGATCATAAAATTTGCACAAAAAAACCATCAAACTATGCGGCGTTGCCATTTCTAGCAACACTTGCCAACTTCTTGGCTTTAGTGTTGACTATCAGCCGCTGGCAAGTCCGAATGCAAAATCTGGGTTCAATTTTATAGCGTAGCTTAACTCCCCTCACGAGGGGGCGGTAGAGATGCAATTATAGCAACTGAGATTGCTTGGTTCAGCATCAAGCCATAAAGACCCTATGCTATGCTGGATGTTTGAATTTTGTTTGGGTTAACGTAGCTCAATATCAAGTAGCGTGTTGTCACCTGGTTTGGTTGTAACTCCGGCACGCGCTACTGTTGCTTTATTAGCAGCCCTGAATCTAAACACTTTAATAAATGCACCTACAACCAAACCAACCTCTAACATGCCAAGAAATTGACCAGGGCACACACGAGCGCCATATCCAAATCCAAAATGCATTAAATTTTTACGCGATATACCTTCATTTGCCAGCACATCCCAGCGGGCGGGAGCAAAAGAGTCTGCAGGGTATCCTGAAACATCCTTACCCCAAAAAAATTCGTTGCGATTCGCATTCCAAATATCCAGGCGAATTGTAGTGCCTTTAGGAATCATTAATTTTTTTGTGTCGTCTAATTTAAGCCAGGTGTCGGCTGTAGCTTTTCGTGGAAAAAAATATAACGATGGAGTTAAACGTAAAGTTTCGTCCATACACTGGTTAAGCAATTTTGCTTCAGCTAAACTTTCTGGGTCATAAACATTCATGTCTTTTATTTCGCCGAACACTTCTTCTTGTAATTCAGGCTGTTGAGCTAAGTGGGATAGCGCCCATGCCGCAAACGATGTCGTTGCTTCTAATGCGCCAGCTAAAAAGACTCTTACATTGCTGCGCAATGCCTCCTCATCTTCAACCATTCCAGTGAAGTTTTTCCAATGACCTGATTTTTTATCCCGACCAGCAAGCGCAATGTCAGTTAAGTCTTCAAGTGCAGTTCGCCACTCTTGCAGCGCAGCATTTTTACCAGTCATCAATCGATGAATGGCTGAAAGATTGGGTGCGACTGTATCGGTAATCATATAATCAATCAATGCCAGCAATGCGGGGACATAGCGTTCGCGTAGTTCTGTATACTCAACCGAGCCGCCAAAGAAATTATTAACCAACATTTCCAGCATGATGGGTTGAATTTCCTGTTCTATTTCGATGCGAGAAACTTTTTCTTTACTCATATTCTGCGCATCACGTAAAACTGTGAGACGTTTTTCTATGGTCGCTCGAAAAGTTTTCTCAAACTCATGAAACTCTTCTGGTTGAAACAAAGTGCCTCTACCAAAGGGTCTTGCCGACATCTGTTTTTGTTTTCGCCACAATTTGCCGTTTGCATACAACAATGAGTTAACACCTGTAACTCGCGCGATTCCTGCCATAGGCGACGTGTCGCGGTCAAACTGCCCAGGCTTGTCTCCAGTAGCAAGTAGAATTGATTTGATGACAGCAGGGTCGCGCGTTAGAAGGACGGGAGGCATGCCCATCACATATAAATACCTGTTATCGCGCTCAAACAAATCTTGTGATTTGGCATTTGCATAAAAGGCATCAAAAATTAACAAAGGTGTTTTGTAGTTTAAAAGATGAGGAAAAGGAAGACATGGCCGTCCACGTTCAAACAGATGCACGCGTGATGGCAAAACATCACCATTGAATGGGTTTACGCCCATGATTTGTTGCCATATATTTTTAAAAAAACTCATAAATTACTCAATGAAATATCAAGTGCATGGTTTTTTTGCACTAATCTTGTTGCTTTAGCAACACTGGATTGATGGTGATGACCATGTGCGGTTAAAGGCATATAGGCCACGGACATGCCCCTGTGGGTGTTCTTCATCTTGGTTACTAATTTCGTGTTTCCCTAATGAACTTGCTTGTAACGCTAACGCGCTCATTGTTACTAACACACTATTTTTTCAATTCAGAAAAATACCGCTTTGTTTCTAGCTTGATAATAGGTGATAGCAACAATAAGCCTATGAGATTTGGTATCGCCATCATGCCATTCATCAGGTCGGAGAAGTTCCACACAAACTCGAGGCTGCTGGTAGCACCGATAATCACTGCGGCAGTAAAAATTACCCGATATGGCGCAACGGCACGTGACCCAAGTAAATATTCCATGGCTTTTTCACCATAATAGCTCCAGCCGATGAGGGTGGAATAGGCAAACAATGCAGTGGCCAGTGTGACAATGATTCTGCCACTTTCACCCAGGCTTGCAGCCATGCTGACGCTGGTAAGCTCGCCGGCACTTATGCCCTGCATCCAGGCATCGGTGGTGAGAATCACCAGTGCGGTCATTGTGCATACCACCAGTGTGTCTATAAAGGTTTGCGTCATGCTCACCAGCGCTTGTTTTACCGGGTCGCTAGTGCGTGCCGCAGCAGCGGCAATTGGTGCGGAACCCAGCCCTGACTCGTTGGAGAAAACGCCGCGAGCAATACCATAGCGCATTGCAGCTGCAATGGTTGCACCGATAAAGCCGCCAGTAGCAGAAATAGGGTTGAACGCATGGTGAAAAATCAGTGAGAATGCGTGTGGAATCTTATCCAGATTGATTAAGAGCACAATCAGCGCTGTGCCAACATAAGCTAGAATCATCAAGGGCACTAGAAGCGATGTGAATTTGCCAATCGTACGGATGCCACCAAGAATCACCAGGCCAGTGAGTATCATGAGTACCCAGCCCGTTAAGTGAGGTGCGATATTAAAGGTGGATTCAAATATCTTGGCCACCGCATTTGCCTGCGTCATGTTACCAATGCCAAAAGCAGCGCCTGCGGTAAAAATGGCAAATAAGGTACCCAGCCAAGGTAGTCCTGCGCCTTTTGCTAGATAATACATTGGGCCGCCCCGCATGCCGTGCGGGCCTTTTTCTCTGTATTTCACCGCTAATACCGCTTCGCTGTATTTGGTTGCCATCCCTAGCAGCCCTGTTATCCACATCCAGAATACCGCGCCCGGACCACCTAGGGTGATCGCGGTGGCAACGCCTACGATGTTGCCTATGCCTACGGTTGCAGCCAGCGCTGTCATCAGCGCGGCAAAATGGCTGATGTCACCCTCATGGTGGTGATCTTTATGGAAAATGAGCTTAAAAGCCAATGGCAGCGCCCGGAACTGCATACCTTTGAGTAAAACCGTGAGGTACAGCCCCGTACCCAATAACAACGCCAGCATGAGAGGGCCCCATATCAGGGTGGAAAGCGTTGCGACTAAGGATTCGATTGCTTGCATAAAATACCCTATTGTTAACTGACTGGCAGATTATCCTATATCAAGCAGATCATCCACAAAAAACATAAATTGCACAAAATAAGGAAACGCTGAATAAGTTATTGATAGGGTTGTCCTGCGTGTGTATGTATTAATCGAAGCGATCGTAATCAAAAAATCGTGCCACACAGTAATTCACCCTGCGCAAGCGCTCAGCATAGTATTTATCCCAGCAACATCTCAATTGACTTGTTAACTTGTGATTCAGCCTGCTATGCAGGGTTGAATAATGCTGAAAGTACGTTAACCATATAATATTGATCAAGGACACCAGCACTTTCCCTAATACTGTGCATCGCCCACATCGGGGACCCTACGTCTACACTGGCAATGCCCAGGCTCGAAGCAACGATCGGACCTATAGTGCTGCCGCAGCCCAGGTCGGTGCGGTGTGCATATTGCTGGTAAGGTACGCCTGCTTTTTCACACAGTGTAATGAAGCGGCTTGCCGTGTCAGCATTGGTTGCATAACGTTGATTGACATTGGTTTTAATCACAGGGCCTTGGTTCACCATCACATGGTGGCGCGGTTCATAAGCACCAGGGTGGTTCGGGTGGTAGGCGTGCGCCATATCTGCACTGACAAAAAAGCTTCTGGCAAGCGCACGCTGTTTGTCTTCATCTGTTAAATCTGTGCTGATAGCGATACGGTTAATGATGTCGCTTAAAAAGCTGCCACTTGCCCCATTTGCACTTTCGCTACCGACTTCTTCGTGGTCAAAAAGTGCGCAGATGTTGGTGGCTTGATTATTTTCTGCAGCGATGAGTGCAGTGATCGCAGCATGACATGATGCCAGATTATCCAATTGGCTGTCCGTGACAAATTCCTGGTTAGCGCCCCAGAATGCACCTTTTTGCGTGTCATATACATTGAGTTCAAAATTGAGAATATCTCGGGTGTCAATTGCCATGTGCTGCGCAATTTTAGCTAGAAACTGCTGGTCAGCTTTAATGCCGGCGATGAGTTCACCAAAGATAAGCGGCAATTCATTCTGTTTGTCCAGTTTTAGTCCCTTGTCGTTCACTTCACGATTCATGTGAATGGCAAGATTGGGCAGGCGTACCAGTGCATGGTCAAATTCAAGCAACCTCGATTCAAAGCCATCTGCCGTGCGCACCATGATGCGCCCTGCAATGCTTAAATCACGGTCTGTAAATGTCGCTAAAATTGGACCTCCATAGACCTCCACGCCTATCCTGATGAGGTTGTCACTTTCAAAAGCGGCTTGCGGCTTGAGTCTTAGGCCTGGGGAGTCTGTATGTGCGCCAACTATGTGCATCCCAGTTTCTGCAGGCGATTGTGCGCCTAGCGAGAAGGCGATGATAGAAGAGTCGTCACGCGTTACATAATAGCGCTCACCGGCTTGTAGTGACCAATGGTCTATTTCATTCAACTTTAAAAAACCATGCGCGGATAGTCGCTGCTCCGTTGTCTTGACCGCATGCCATGGGCTCGGGCTGGCATCAATAAAATTGAGCAAGTCTTGTGCAAGTGCGCGAGCTTCAGTCGAGATGGTCATGATGATTACTTATTGGGGTTCAGTTGTAGCCAGTCTTTTTCAACGAGGAAATCGGTGTAAAGTTTAGCTTCAGGGCTACCAGCCTCCGGCTTCCAGTCATAACGCCACTTCACAATTGGCGGCATGGAAAGCAAAATGGACTCTGTACGACCATTGGATTGCAAACCAAAAATGGTGCCTCGATCATAAATTAAATTAAACTCAACATAACGTCCACGACGGTAGGCCTGAAAGTCGCGCTCGCGTTCGCCGTAGGGCGTGTCCTTGCGGCGTTGCACAATCGGCAAGTACGCCTGCAGGAAGGCATCTCCCACTGCGCGATGAAAATCAAAACAGCGTTCAAAGCCCAATTCATTGAAGTCATCATAAAAAATACCGCCAATGCCGCGCGGCTCCTTACGATGTTTCAGATAGAAATATTCATCACATTCTTTTTTGAGTTTTGGGTAGTAGCTGGTATCAAAAGCATCAAGTGCTACTTTGTTGGTGCGGTGAAAATGTTCTGCATCTTCTTCAAAGCCGTAATAGGGCGTCAAGTCCATACCGCCGCCAAACCACCAGATATCCTCATCATCCTTTGAGGCTGTGCCTGTGTTGGCTTCAGATTCAAACGCTTGCCGCACTAATTCCGCTGTTTGCGTGCTTTCATTTTCGCCGCTTTGGCTCGCACCCAAATGCTGTGAGGTTGTCTCGTTTTTTTTGTTAGCAGCTTTAGCCACGAAAAATCGCACATTCATATGTACGGTTGGCACATAGGGATTGCGCGGATGAAACACTAAAGACACCCCCATGGCCTCCCAATGCCTCCCCGCGGCTTCCGGGTGTGCAATGCTCGCGGCGGGCGGTAGTTTGGTGCCCAATACGTGAGAAAACCCAATGCCTGCACGCTCAAATACATTGCCATCTTCCAGCATGCAGGAGTTGCCGCCACCGCCCTCAGGGCGTTGCCAACTGTCTTGCAAAAAGCGTTTACCATCTACCAGTTCAATGGCTTCAACAATTTTAGCTTGTAAGTTTTGCAGGTAGTTCAATACATCTTGCGTGTTCATCTATCATTCTCTTTATTTTAATTCCCTGAGCTATTCCGACGTATGTGTGAATAAGGCCGTCCAGTGTATTAAGTCAACCCGCCCCGCCAAGAAAACTAAGGCCGTTATCGTTTATGAATGAAGGCCTAGCCCTTGATTGCACGGTAACCGATATCTGTGCGATATTGTGCACCTTCAAACTTTACTTGCTCTAGGATAGCATAGGCCTGTTGCTGAGCAAACTTGATGGTTTCTCCCAGTGCTGTGACGCAAAGCACGCGCCCGCCGCTAGTGACAACCTTACCATCCTTGAGTGTGGTGCCCGCATGGAAAATGTGGGCATCAGTCAGTTGTTCTGGTAGGCCTGTGATTTCGTCGCCGAGTTTTGGTGTGTCGGGATAATTGGCAGAGGCCATCACCACCCCTAAAGCGAAGCGTCTATCCCACTCGGCCTCTGCCAGATTGAGTGTGCCATTCACCGCGTGCTCCATCAGGCCAACTAAATCGCTTTTGAGGCGCATCATAATCGGCTGCGTTTCGGGGTCACCCATACGGCAATTGAACTCCAGAGTTTTTACCTCGCCGCCAGGTGAGATCATCAGGCCGGCATATAAAAACCCCGTGAACGGTATCCCATCTTTCGCCATGCCATCAACCGTGGGTTTGATAATTTCGCGCATCACTTTAGCGTGAATCGCAGGAGTGACCACAGGCGCTGGTGAATATGCACCCATGCCACCAGTATTAGGGCCAAGGTCAGCGTTCAGCAGACGTTTGTGGTCTTGGCTGGTGGCAAGTGTTAGGATGTTCTCGCCATCTACCATCACCATAAAGCTGGCTTCTTCGCCTTGCAAGAATTCCTCGATCACAACACGTGCACCAGCGGTACCCAGTTTATTGTCTTCTAGCATGGCGTCAATTGCAGCATGTGCTTCATGCGGTGACATCGCAACCACCACACCCTTGCCGGCGGCTAGACCATCTGCCTTAATCACGATCGGTGCGCCATTGGCATTGACATAGTCATGCGCCTTTTTTGCATCTGTGAAGGTTGCGTATTTAGCAGTGGGAATTTGATGGCGTACCATAAATGCTTTGGCAAAATCTTTGGAAGATTCCAGTTGCGCGGCCGCTTTGGTTGGACCAAAAATCTTGAGTCCAGCCGCACGGAAGGCATCGACTACACCCTGAGACAAGGGCGCTTCAGGTCCAACAATGGCGAGGTGGATTTTTTCATCGATGGCAAACTGAACCAAGTCAGGAATGCTGGTAATCGACACATTCATCATGTCTGGGTCCAGCGCTGTGCCTGCATTGCCCGGGGCAACATAAACGCGGCTTACCTCTTTGTTCTGAGCGACTTTCCAGGCTAAGGCATGTTCGCGACCACCGCTGCCGATGACTAAAATTTTCATAAATTGATTGATGAGCCAATCATGTTGTTACTCATCCCTTATTTCAAGTTGACCAATACTTCATGCAAAACCGTAAAAAACTCCGCTAAATCTAGGCACACGGAGCACAATGCAGTGATTGCAACGTGTAGACGGCTAGCTTAGTGCCTAAAATGACGAACGCCCGTCACCACCATTACCAAGCCATGCTCATCTGCTGCGGCAACCACTTCTTCATCCCGCATGCTGCCACCCGGATGAATCACACATGCTGCGCCTGCTTCAGCGAGCACGTCGATACCATCGCGGAACGGGAAGAAGGCATCGGATGCCACCACGGAATTTTTAAGTGATAAACCGGCGTTTTGCGCTTTGATGGCGGCGATTTTTGTGCTGTCCACACGGCTCATTTGGCCTGCGCCTACGCCAAGTGTCATGCTGTTGCTGCAGAATACAATCGCGTTTGATTTTACGTATTTGGCAACGCGCCAGGCAAATAACATGTCTTGCAGTTGTGCAGGTGTTGGCTGCTTTTTGCTGACCACTTTTAGGTCGTCGATGTGCATTTCATGGTTATCTGCTGTTTGAATTAGTAAGCCGGAGCCAATGCGTTTTGTGTCATGTGAGTTACGGCCTTGTTCCCAAGGTGTGATGCCTCCCGTCGGCAGGGCAATCTTAAGTACACGCACATTGGCTTTTGCTTTGAATACTTCCAGAGCATCCGCAGTGTAATCCGGGGCAATCAACACTTCAACAAACTGTTTGCTGACGGCTACCGCTGTCACTTTATCCAGGGTTGTATTAAATGCAATAATGCCGCCAAAAGCTGAGGTTGGATCCGTCTGGAATGCCTTGCTATAAGCCTCGTGTGCATCTTTGCCTAAAGCCACGCCACAGGGGTTGGCGTGTTTTACAATCACGCAGGCGGTGGTGTCGAAGCTTTTGACCGCTTCCCAGGCTGCATCTGCATCTGCAATATTGTTGTAACTCAGTTCTTTTCCTTGCAGTTGCTGTGCTGTCACCAGTGTGCCGGGTGCAGGGTGTAAATCGCGATAAAATGCCGCAGTCTGATGCGGATTTTCGCCGTAACGCAAGTCCTGCACTTTTATGAAGTTAGTATTGCTTTGCGCCGGAAAAGCCGTTAATACAGGCTTGTTAGAGGATTGGCTGGCATTGTAATCAATGGCGGATAAATAGTTGCTGATTGCCGCGTCATATTGTGAAACGCGGTTAAAAGCAGCGACTGAGAGTGCAAAAGTGGTGGCTTCTGCAAGCGCTCCGCCAGTACTTTGTAGTTCACGTGTGATGTCAGCATATTGACTAGCATCTGTCACCACAGCAACGTCTTTCCAGTTTTTGGCGGCTGAGCGCACCATGGCCGGACCGCCGATATCGATATTTTCGATGGCATCTTCCAGTGTGCAGTCGGGGTTTGCCACTGTCGCTTCAAACGGGTAAAGGTTCACAATGACCATGTCGATGTTAGGAATGTTTTGCGCTTGCATCGCAGCGACATGTTCCGGCAAATCACGGCGTCCTAAAATGCCGCCATGCACTTTGGGGTGCAATGTTTTAACGCGGCCATCCAGCATTTCAGGGAACCCTGTGTAGTCACTGACTTCGGTCACGGGAATGTGATTGTCGCGGAATAATTTAGCGGTTCCGCCGGTTGATAATATTTCTACGCCCAGCGCGCTGAGACTTTGAGCAAAGTCAATAATGCCTGTTTTATCAGAAACGCTGATGAGCGCACGTTTAATAGTTGCCATGTGAAAACTCTAAAAGAAATTAAAGATAGTGAAAAGGATGATTATTCGATTTTGTAAAGCTGTAGTTTTTTGCGTAGCGTGTTGCGGTTGATACTTAGTATCTCTGCCGCTTTGCTTTGATTGCCACCGACCTTTTGCATGATATACATAAGCAAGGGCTTTTCCACACAACCCAGCACCATGTCATAAACCGCATGCGGCGGCTCTCCATCCAGATGCATGAAGTAGTCATCTAATGATTCGTTAACAGCTTGGCTTAGTTTGCAGTTTTGTGACATGTGTTAATTACGCGGCGAGAGGTTCTGATGTTGCGGCATCAGTGTCATGTTCGACGTCATGTTCGATATAGACTAAACGGTCATTTTTCGCTTTAAGTTCTGAGAAAAAATCGTTAATGGCGTGCAATTGCAGCTCAATCGTCTGTAAGGTATTCATGTTGTGGCGGAACGCAGCGGAGCCAGCCAAGCCTTTGGTATACCATGAGATATGCTTGCGCGCCATGCGCATGCCGGTTAAGTCGCCGTAAAAAGCATATAAATCATGCAAATGTTCGAGCATGACTGCGTGAATTTCATCTACTGTAGGTGTCGGCAGATGGGTGCCTGTGCTGAGGTAATGTTCAATCTCGCGGAATATCCACGGACGGCCTTGCGCTGCGCGGCCTATCATCACGGCATCTGCACCTGTGTAGTCCAGCACATATTTGGCTTTTTCCGGCGTCGTGATGTCGCCGTTTGCAATGAGTGGAATGTTGATGGACTGCTTGACAGCGGCAATCGTGTCGTATTCTGCCTCGCCCATATAAGCGCAAGCGCGGGTGCGGCCGTGCATGGCAAGTGCTTGAATGCCGATATCCTCAGCCATTTTTGCAACCTGAATCGCATTGCGGTTTTGCTTGTCCCAGCCGGTACGGATTTTTAACGTGACAGGCACATCGACGGCAGCCACTACTGCCTTAAGAATTTGCGCAACCAGTGGCTCGTCTTTCAGCAGGGCTGAGCCGGCCATTACGTTGCAGATCTTTTTGGCAGGGCAACCCATGTTGATGTCAATGATCTGCGCACCGTTATCAACATTGTGTTTCGCGGCTTCTGCCATCATTTTCGGGTCTGCCCCTGCAATCTGCACCGAGATCGGACTGACCTCGCCCTCATGATTGGCGCGGCGCTTGGTTTTTTCGCTACCATATAGTAGCGAATTAGACGTGACCATTTCTGAAACAGCCAGGCCTGCGCCCATCTTTTTGCAAAGCTGACGGAAAGGCCGGTCTGTCACGCCAGCCATGGGCGCAACGACGAGGTTGTTTTTTAAAATATAATTGCCGATTTGCATTTAGATTATTTTATGTTTATGGCCTGAGTTTACTGTCGGTACTAGGCTTGGCGCATTAATGCACAGCTTTTTCCAACAAGCCCGCTTGCCCTGATTTATCCTCGTTCCCCTAGGAAAATCGATTGAGCGGGACTTAAATGTAAGTAGCAGAAAAGCTGCCTATTTTATACGCAATTGCTGTTAGAGAAAACCTATAAATAGATTATTTTGAGTTTACAATGCAGAATGTTTGGCCTAGCTAAGCTGCTTTTCAAATTAAAAGCAAAATTAATAAAAGCAAAATTAAACAAATGAAAAAAGCCTCTGTTACGCATATCGCTTTTGCCAGCTTTATCGGCACAGCTATTGAATTTTATGATTTTTATATTTATGCAATGGCTGCGGCGCTGGTGATAGGGCAGGTGTTTTTTCCTGCGAGCGACCCTGCCACACAAACGCTTAATGCATTTTTAACTTTTGGCGTCGCCTTTGTCGCAAGGCCGGTGGGCGCTGTTCTGTTTGGACATTTCGGTGATCGCGTGGGGCGTAAGGTTACGCTTGCGGCCTCGCTACTGTTGATGGGGGTTTCCACCTTGCTTATCGGTTTGCTGCCAGGCTATGCGGTGCTGGGTGTCTGGGCGCCTGCGATTCTGTGTGTGCTGCGTTTTGGGCAAGGTTTGGGGTTAGGTGGGGAGTGGGGTGGTGCTGCCCTGTTGGCTACAGAGCATGCACCGGTGCATCAGCGCGGATGGTACGGCATGTTCCCGCAGTTGGGGCCTTCGGTCGGTTTTTTGTTGGCGACACTCAGTTTTTTGGCTTTGTCCGTATTTTTAACAGAAGCGCAGTTTAGCGCATGGGGTTGGCGCTTGCCTTTTGTCGCGAGTGCATTGCTGGTGGTTGTGGGCTTGTACGTCAGGTTTAAGATTGCAGAAACTCCCGCTTTCGTTGAGGTGCTGACTGAGAATAAAACGCACATGATGCCCGTTCGCCACATGTTCAAACACCATGCTAAAGCAGTGTTGCTGGGGGCTTTGGCAATGGTTGTATGTTACAACCTGTTTTATACCGCCACGGTATTTTGTTTGAGTTATGGTACCAAGACTCTGCTCATTCCAAGGGTTCAATTTTTAGAGATGTTGAGTGTCGCCATTGTCTTTATGGCGCTGGCTACACCGATCTCAGCATGGCTGAGCGATCGCCTGGGTAGACGGCCTGTGTTGCTGGTAGCGAGTTTGATGGCAATATTGACCGGGTTTGGTTTGAGCACATTACTCGCCAGTGATTCTGTGCTGTTGATTACACTTTTCCTAGCAATTGCGCTCTTTCTAATGGGGGCTAGTTTTGCACCGATGGGGGCTTTTCTGCCTGAGCAGTTTCCTGTCGCTGTACGTTATACGGGCGCAGGGCTAGCTTACCAGCTAGGGGGCATTCTGGGGGCATCAACCGCTCCATTTATTTCGCAGATGTTGGTTGAAAAAGGCGGGCTTGTCTGGGTTGGTTATTATGTTTCTGCGATGGCAGCGGTGAGTTTTCTTGCTGTACTTGTGATGCGTGAAACCCAGCATCGCAAATTTAGTTAGGCTGAGTTAGCTGCTCTAAATTGGTGAGCCATGCTATGGCATATTCCCGCGATTGACCAAGCGTCATGTCGCCACACATTTCCAAGCTGGGTTGCAGGCTGGCACAAAATGCTGGCCTTTCAGCCTTGCTAAAAATCTTGCATTGATGATGCGCATTCAATTGAATACAGCGTTCACCCGCTTTTTTGCCATTTGGCATGCCTGGAATGGGGCTGGTAATGGAAGGGGCGATGCAACAGGCGCCGCAATTTTCTCTACACTGCATTTTGCAACTGCCTAGGTTGTTTCTGACCAGGGGAACCCCAAGTGCGACACTGCTAGCTTGATTTCAGCAATAGCGGTTTTTGCCTGCAGGGCGCTCCCTTTTACACCAAGCTCAGTGGTGCGCCGATTATCCAGCCTGGGTAAGCTAAACAGTTTAAGTTCAGGATGTTTTCTGATAACTTCATTCATTAAATCAATCAGTTGACTCTCTCCTGCATCCATCACGAGAATTGATGTTTCGATATAGTCTTGCGTGTGAAATAAATGCGCATAGTAAATGTCCAGCACCCATTCCACCATAGGATGTGCCATTTGCGGGAATCCCGGAACAAAATGATGCTGCCGAACAGAAAACCCTGCTACCCGATTGACAGGGTTGGGAATCAGCGTTGCATTTTCAGGCAGGTCGGCCATCAGTACACGCTTAGGGTAAGCGCTATCGCCGTATTGCGCCTCGATTTCAGCGACAGCTTCAGCATGGCGCATCAAGGGTAGGCCTGCCGCTTCAGCCGCACATTGTCTAGTGTAGTCATCTGGCGTTGCACCGATGCCGCCAAAGCTGAAGACGACATCACCGCGCGCCATGCTGGCTTTGAGTGAGGCGGTAATTTCCTGCGGAATATCCCCTAGGTAGTTAGCCCAACTTAGCTGTAACCCACGTTTTTTGAGTGCAGCAATGACAAATTCCAGGTGGGCGTCCTGCCTCTTGCCTGACAGAATCTCATCGCCAATGATGTAAATACCGAATGTTTGCATAAAATATTGTTTAACTAATTGAATTAATTGCCGATAAGTTGGTGATAAGCAGTTGTAATGACAAACAGGTTGAGTTGAGCATCGTGATGGGACATAATGAACAAGATGCTAGCATAAAGTTGAAATTTCTTTACCAAATAAGTTTGAGCGGATGCAATGGTCAGACAAGCAGCGGTACAAGCGGCTCAGCTTGAGCGGCTTTTAGCGACAAATACAAGAACGCTTACCACCAGCACCTTGATTGCGGTGGTGCTGGCTTATGTGCAGTCTGGGGTGATTGCCTTGCATGTGGTGATTGGCTGGTTATCTGTATTAATCCTCTTTAATGTTTTACGTATGCTGTTGGGTGTTTATCAGCAACGCCACCCCGTGACAGATGAAGCATTGGTACGGCGGCGTTTGGTCGTGTTTCGCGTAGGCGTAGCATTGAGCGGTTTGTTGTGGGGTGCTACCAGTTACTTGCTTTTTCCCGCTGAAAATCCGCAACACCAAATGTTTGTGATATTTGTACTCACAGGCATGACGGCTGGCGGCATTGTCTCATACGCGGTAGATTTAACAAGTGCGTTTCTCTACAGTATTCTTACGCTACTGCCCGTTTTATTATGCCTTTTTTTGATAGGTGACACGATCTCATACACCATGAGTGTTGCAGGCTTTCTGTATCTTGTTTTTTTGGTGATGAGCGTGCGTTACATGCATAAAAGTTTAATAGAAAATATCATGCTGCATTTTGATGCGCTAGAGAGTGAAAAATCGATTAAGCAACTCGCTTTTTATGATGTGTTGACTAACCTGCCAAACCGCCGATTACTACTTGACCGATTAAATCATGCACTTGCCTTGTCGGCACGCTCAGGCAAACGGGGTGCGCTGTTGTTTTTGGATCTGGATCATTTTAAAATGCTCAACGATACCCTGGGGCATGACAAGGGGGACTTGTTGCTTAAGCAGGTAGCGGAGCGTTTGCTGGGGTGTGTGCGTGAAACAGATACCGTGTCACGCTTGGGTGGTGATGAATTTGTAGTGATGCTGGAGGATTTAAGTGAAGATGCGGCTGAGGCCAACGTACAGGTGGATGCCGTGAGTCAGCAAATCATTGCGAGCCTTAATCAGCCATATTTACTTGGCGAGTTTGAATATATCAGCACCCCCAGTATTGGGGTGGCAATGTTTGTTGAACATGGGCAGTCGCATGAAGAGCTGTTAAAAAATGCAGATATTGCCATGTACCAGGCAAAAAAAGCAGGGCGCAATGCGGTACGCTTTTTTTCTTGATGACAGCGCTACCGTCAGGACGTCATTTTTCAGTAATTTTGCGTCAGGCCGTAAAATAATAGTCAGGTGCTGGTCCCTGAATTTGCCTGCATTAATGGGCGCTCTCCCAATTGTCACCAACCCCCACTTCTGCCAATAATGGCACATCAAGCTTTGCGACATCCTGCATCAGCAGCGGCAGATGTTTTTTGACTAACTCAAGTTCATTATCAGGCACTTCCAGCACCAGCTCATCATGTACTTGCATGATGAGTTTAGTTTTTAACCCTGCGCCATTTAATTTTTCTGTTGCCAACCAGTTGGCAGTCGCAATCATGGCGAGTTTAATCAGGTCGGCCGCGGTGCCTTGCATAGGCGCATTGATGGCGGCACGTTCAGCCCCTGCTCTGCGCATGCCGTTGCTGCTGTTGATTTCCGGCACCCATAGCCTGCGGCCAAAATAAGTTTCAACATAGCCTTTTTGTTTGGCGATTTCGCGCGTGTCCTGCATATATTGGCGCACACCCGGGTAGCGTGCAAAGTAGCGCTCAATGTAGTTTTGTGCAGCGCTGCGCTCGATACCCAGGTTCTGTGCCAAACCAAACGCACTCATGCCGTAGATTAAGCCAAAATTGATCACTTTTGCATAGCGGCGCTGTTCGTTATCCACCTGTTCACGTTCTACGCCAAAAATCTCGGCAGCTGTTGCGCGATGAATATCTTCATTGTTGGCAAAAGCACTCAGCATACCCGCATCCTGCGATAGGTGCGCCATGATGCGTAGCTCGATTTGCGAATAGTCGGCAGACACAATGTGGCTGCCAGGGGGGGCAATAAATGCTTCGCGAATGCGGCGGCCTTCTACACTACGCACTGGGATATTTTGCAGATTAGGGTCTGAACTTGCCAACCGCCCCGTGATGGCTACGGCCTGATTGTAGCTGGTATGTACACGTCCTGTTTGCGGGTTAATCATTTTCGGCAGCTTGTCTGTGTAAGTGGATTTAAGTTTTGCCAAGCCGCGGTATTCCAATAGCACTTTTGGCAGTGGATAATCCAGTGCCAATTCTTGCAGCACATCCTCATCCGTCGAGGGGGTGCCACTGGGTGTTTTTTTAAGCGGCTTTATACCAAGCTTGCCAAATAAAATTTCCTGCAGCTGTTTGGGGGATGCCAGATTGAACGGTTGCCCTGCAAGCGCGTAGGCCTGGTTTTCCAATGCCACCAGCTTTAACCCGATTTCATTGCTCTGTGCATTGAGCATGTTGGCATCAATCAGCACACCGTTGCGTTCTATGGTGAACAGTATTTGAGATACCGGCATTTCTATCTGGCTGTAGATGTAGTCCAGTTTCGCATCAGCCGCGACTTGCGGATACATCGCCTGATGAAGCTGCAGGGTGATGTCGGCATCCTCTGCGGCATACTCGGCCGCAACCTCTACCCTCACCTGATTAAAGCTTACCTGTTTAGCACCCTTGCCTGCCACTTCTTCAAATGAGATGGGTTTAATGCCCAGATGTCGCTCGCTTAAGGCATCCATGCCATGCGTTTTATGTGACTCAAACACATAAGACTGCAATAGTGTGTCATGCGCGATGCCTTTGAGTTTGATGTCATGATTTGCCAGTACGTGCTGGTCGTATTTAAGGTTTTGCCCGACTTTTTTGATTAAGGGATTTTCTAAAACAGGTTTTACTTTGGCTAGTGTTTTTTCTAAATCAAGTTGCCCGGGGGCATCAAAGTAGTCATGCATCAGAGGCAGGTAGGCTGCACTGCCTGCCTCTGCGCTAAATGACATGCCAACGATTTTAGCTGTCATGGGGTTAATGGATGTGGTTTCTGTATCAAAAGAGATCAACGCTGCCGAGCTTAATTTGCTAAGCCAAATATCGAGCTGCGCATGCGTGAGTATGGTTTCATATTGGCGCGCAGTGTTGGCGGTGTATGCGCTAGGTGCAAACATGTCTGTTGTTTGCATCTGCGGTGCCATGCTGTTGTGCGCGCTGATGCCAGCCGTACTGTCCAGCATGTTGTCCAGTTCGCGACGCCAGCTTTTGAATTCAAAGCGGTCAAACAATGCTGCCAGCGTTGTTTTATCTGGCGGTTGTGGTGCGAGATCAGTCAAATTTTCCTGTATACCGACATCGCAGCGAATGGTGATGAGTTCTCTAGCCGTTGGCAGCCATGCGAGTGCTTTGCGCAGATTTTCCCCTACGACACCTTTGATTTCATCTGCATGTGCGATGATGTTATCTAATGAGCCGTACTGCGTTAACCATTTTACAGCGGTTTTAGGGCCCACTTTCTCTACGCCGGGCACGTTGTCTGAAGTGTCACCTATAAGAATAAGATAATCCACCATCAGGTGGGGCGGTATGCCAAATTTATTTTCAACACCCGCGATATCCAGTATTTCATCGGTTTTTCTAAAAGCATCACGCATGGTGTTCACGACGGTCACGTGCGTATTCACAAGCTGTGAGATATCTTTATCTCCTGTGGAAATAATGACTTTTACCCCTTCGCGCTCAGCCTGCTTTGCCAGTGCGCCAATCACGTCGTCGGCCTCTACGCCTGACTCAACGATGAGCGGCCAGCCCAGCGCCTTAATTGCTTCAAACAATGGCTCAATTTGTACACGCAGATCGTCAGGCATGGAGGCGCGGTTTGCTTTGTATTCTGGGTAAATCTCGTCCCTGAAAGTTTTGCCCTTGGCATCAAACACGCAAGCACTGTAGTCTGCGGGGTAGTCTTTATGTAGCCGGCGCAGCATGTTGAGCACGCCCTGAATCGCCCCAGTGGGTTCGTTGCGGCTGTTTCTCAAATCCGGCATCGCGTGGAATGCACGATAAAGGTAAGAAGAGCCATCCACAAGTAGCAAAGTTTTCATGTCATAATCCAGTTTATGTGAGCGTGCGCTGTTGCTAATAATCGTTAATCGCTCACATAATAAGACATGTCGCGTGTCATAGAAAATAATTTAGTGAAATTGACGCTACCGATATCTCTAAAAAATGTGGTAGTTGAAGTGTGTAATGAATTGATTAATTTAAGGGCAAACAATAATGTCAACTGCTAGAAAGATGCCAAAAATTACAGACCCGGATGTGCAGGCGCAACATCATACGGGTTACGAGTCGTGGCATGCATTTAAAATTATGTCGGAGTTTGTGGATGCGACAGAGCGTCTGAAAGAAATCACGCCGGCAGTTTCTATTTTTGGCAGTGCCCGCACCAGTCCGGAACATCCGTATTATGTACTTACCGAGAAAATCGCACGTTTACTTTCTGATTCAGGGTTTGCGGTGATATCAGGTGGTGGACCTGGCATTATGGAGGCGGCAAATAAAGGCGCTTACGCAGGTTCATCGCCCAGTATAGGCTTGAATATTGAGTTGCCACATGAGCAGGCAGCGAATCCTTATCAAGATATTAGCCAGAATTTCAAGCATTTCTTTATGCGTAAAGTGATGTTTGTTAAATATGCCAGCGCCTATGTGGTGATGCCCGGCGGCTTTGGCACGCTGGATGAGGTGATGGAGGCGATTACACTTGTGCAAACAGGCAAGACGCTCAAAATCCCCATCATTCTTGTCTGCTCCGCTTTTTGGCAGGGATTGATTGATTGGGTCAAAACTACACTGGTCCATGAAGAAATGATTTCGCCGGAGGATGTGGACTTGATACAAATGATTGACGACCCGGAGTTAATTGCAGCCGCGATATTCAAACATTACGAAACCAGAGGCTTCAAGCTTTCTGCCGAAGAAGAACGTGTGCAGCTTTATTTGTAATTTACAAGTTTGCAGTGTCTGTTATTTGATAGAATGAATCATTGATTGATCAAGGCATGGGCGATATCTCTAAAAGGTGGTGGTGTGATGTTTTTAAAATATAAAAGCTTGATTTTATTTTTCTTTATTTTATTTTCAATGATGGGCGCGATGTTTTCGGTTTCGCTGCAAGCTAAAGACAGGCCAGTAGACCTGCAACCGCTTGAGGATATTCCGCCACCCGCCATTAGTAATCAGGAAAACCCGGACGAGCCGGAAATCACCATTATCAAAAAACAGGGTGAGACTATCGAGGAGTACCGCATCAATGGCGAACTTTATATGATGAAGGTGACGCCGGAGCATGGTGTTCCATACTATCTGCATAAAGAAGACCAGGACGGTGGTTGGACAAACGTTGGGCCGAATCCTCCGCTGAGTATTCCCAAATGGACAATTTTCAGGTTCTAATTAATCCTCTCGGTATT
This sequence comes from Betaproteobacteria bacterium HGW-Betaproteobacteria-22, assembly GCA_002842285.1. GTDB lineage: Bacteria > Pseudomonadota > Gammaproteobacteria > Burkholderiales > Methylophilaceae > Methylotenera. The sequence goes on along the minus strand of PHCJ01000003.1, from coordinate 92,211 downwards.
GTCTGGTTTTAAAGAGGGGCTGAGTACCCCTCATTGTCTTTGTGGCCCTGCGGTAAAGATGTCTCACAATAGCTGTCGTTTCTTCTTCAATTTAGTTAACAATTTCATTTATGTCTGTTTTTACTTCTGTCAGCGTTCAAGAATTACAATATTGGCTTCAAGGTTATGCGATAGGTGATCTGCTTGAGTTAAAAGGGATTTCTTCAGGCATCACCAACACCAATTATTTTGTGATCACCACACAAAATCGCTATGTGCTGACATTGTTTGAACATAACGCGATGGATGAGTTGCCTTATTATATCGATCTCATGAGCCATCTGGCAGCGCATGGCGTGCCCTGTCCGCAGCCTGTCCACAATCAATCCGGCGTTAGTTTGCATATGCTCAATGGCAAGCCAGCGGTGTTGATGAGCTGCCTGAGTGGGCGTGATGTTGATACGCCAAACACCGCACAGTGTGCAGAGGTGGGTAAACATCTTGCGAAAATGCATATTGCGGGGCAATCGTTTAAGCAACCCACACACCCTAATCCGCGGGATGCGATTTGGCGTCGGCAAACAGCAGAAAAAGTGTTGCCGCATTTAACGATGGAGGATCAGCAGCTGCTGGCCGATACGCTGACCTTTCAGGCGACGCTGGATCTCGCTGCATTACCCAAAGGTGTGATTCATGCGGATTTATTTAGAGATAATGTGCTGTTTAATGACGATCAAATCGGTGGATTGATTGATTTCTATTATGCCTGCGAGGATGTGCTGGCCTATGACTTGGCGATTGCCGTAAACGATTGGTGCGTGCATGAAGATGGCAGCCTGGACGCTTCACGATTGGAAGCCATGTTGCAGGCGTACCAGCAGGTGCGCCCGTTTGTTGAGGCTGAACACGCTGCATGGTATGCTTTGTTGCGCATTGCTGCACTGCGTTTTTGGTTGTCGCGTTTATATGACAAATTATTCCCGCAGGATGGCGAGCTGACGCATGCCAAAGACCCGGATCATTTTAAAAATATACTTAAGCTTCGAGCCGCTTTAAAATAAGATGAAATCAGAAGCGCTTTAGCAAAGGTTTTATTAAGGTATCACAATAATATGGAACACCAACCCCAGATTCAGGCAATTACGGTGCGTCAGGTGCCTGCACTTAATGGTTATAAGTGGATTACCCAAGGCTTGCGCTTGTTCAGGCTAAACCCGGTGATGTGGATAATTCTGCTGGTGCTTTATCTGCTGATTATGATCCCTGTGTCGCTGATTCCCGTATTGGGTTCTGTTGCAAGTACTCTGCTTGCCCCCGTGTTTGCAGCGGGTATGATGTGGGGCTGTCAGGCACTTAACCGCAATCAGGATTTGGAGATCAATCATTTATTTCAAGGCTTCAAGCAAAACACCTCGCAGCTGATTACAGTTGGTGGCCTATATATGCTGAGCCTGTTAATGATTGCCGTATTGACTGTGTTAATGCTTGATAAAGAAGCCGTGGAGGTGTTGGCACAAGGTAAGGATCTGAGTCCGGAGCAGGCGAGCGCTGTGTTGTTCCCCTTGTTGACAGCCTTGTTTTTGATTGTACCGGTGCTTATGGCGTATTGGTTCGCACCAGTGCTTGCAGGTTTGCATCAGATCAATGCCGTAGATGCCATGAAGTTGAGCTTTATCGCATGCTTTAAGAACATGCTGCCATTTTTGTTGTATGGTGTAGCACTAACGTTGATTTTGGCAGTTGTGTTATGGCTGCTGATTAATGTCAGCACGTTTTTAGCGGTAATTTTTCTTATGCTCATCCCGGTGATGATGACCAGTCTGTACGCCAGCTATGCAGATGTGTTTGGTATTGAGGTTTAGGTGATATGGTAAATTTCTCTGTAAAATTAACTGCCTGATCTGCTACTGATAGAGCAAAAGTCTATTAACCGCCATTCAAACCGTCGGCATCGCCCGACTGTCGACTTTCTTTCTTTTTCCAGTTGTAACCGTAAAGAGTATGTCCGCCAAGAGTCCGCCGCTTCGCTGCGACCTTGGCGCCAAAAAACCAAAGAAAATACTACCCTCAGCTACTTGTTACCTGTGTTACTCAACTTCATGAGCGGTAATCGAACTTATTCTGACAAGCCACATAAGACGTAGCTGTTGCGTGATTCAAGCAGGCGATTTCACATCTGATTGCACGTCAACGTGCCCATTCTGCGTTTTCTTGCCAATTTTCTGTCAACAGCATGACTGTTGATTATCAGCCGCTGGCAAGTCTTAATGGAAAGTCTGGGTTAAGCACAAATTAGTAGCGCTTTTTTAAGGAATTGAGGGGTTAGTTATCCGTCTTTATCTATAGCTAAATCAAAATTCAAATCGGTGTTAGTTTCGCAAATTCCAATGCCAGCCATTTTAGCCCTTCGCGTCCAAAATTCACCTGCACGCGCATGTCGTTTGCATTGCCCTCATAGCTCACTACCACGCCGTTTCCAAATTTGCTATGCGCGACTTGCTGGCCGATTTTCCAGGGCATGGCACTTTTTTGAGTGCTGCTTTGATTTTTGCTCATCATGGCGGGAAGTTCGCTGTAATCGCGGGTGTAGCCTGATTTTTGAACGGGTTTGCTGTTGAGATGTTTGAGCAGACCTTCGGGAATTTCATCCAGAAAACGTGATGGAATGCCATAGCGCACTTGCCCATGCAGCATGCGGCTTTGGGCATGGCTTAGGTATAGACGTTGCCGAGCACGTGTGACGGCTACATACATGAGTCTGCGTTCTTCTTCTAGGCCGTTTGCTTCATAGGCGCTCTGTTCATGAGGAAATAAGCCTTCTTCAATGCCGCTAATAAATACCGTTTTGAACTCCAGGCCTTTAGAAGCGTGTACGGTCATGAGTTGTAAGGCTTCTTTTCCTACATCGGCCTGATGTTCACCGGCTTCTAAACTGGCGTGACTTAAAAACTGCGTGAGCAAATCCTGTTCGGTGTCACCATCTACATTGTTATGGTTGCCAAAATCCTGATTGGTGAAAGCAACTGCTGCGGTTACTAACTCCTCTAAGTTGGCAATGCGATCTTCGCCTTCTTTTTCATTTTGGTAGTGGGTTTTTAAGCCGGAAAGCGTGGTGGCAAGTTCGGCTAGCTCTGCCAGACTCACACCATAGGCTTCATCCACCATTTGGCGAATCAGTGCAACAAAACCGTCAATACCCCTGCCACCAGGTTTACCATGCCCCACTTTGTTGATGGCAGCCTGCCACAAGCTGCAATTTTCAGCACGGGCGACCTCTTGAAGTTGCTCTAAACTGCGCGCGCCTATGCCACGTGCAGGAAAGTTAACTACACGCAACAGTGCAGTATCGTCGTTGGCATTTGCTATGAGGCGCATATAAGCGAGCGCATGTTTAATTTCAGCACGCTCAAAAAAGCGCAACCCGCCATAGACGCGATACGGCAGATTGGCAGAAAATAGCGCATGTTCTAATACGCGAGATTGTGCATTGGAGCGATAAAGCAGGGCGATCTCACCTAGTGCCGTGCCTTCTGCGTAGAGCATTTTAATTTCATCTACGATAAACTGTGCTTCATCGTTGTCGTTATATGCCTGATAGACACGTACAGGTTCGCCGGCACCGGCTGAGGTCCACAGATTCTTACCCAGGCGGTTCTTGTTGTGAGAAATAATCGCGTTGGCCGCATCCAGGATATTGCTGTGCGAGCGGTAGTTTTCTTCCAACTTCACAATGCTTTGTACATTGAAGTCTTTTTCAAAGTCGCGCATATTGCCCACGCGCGCACCGCGGAATCCATAAATGGACTGGTCATCGTCGCCAACAGCAAACATGCAGTTTGTTGGCGGTTGAGCGCTTGTGTTTTTATCGCCACTTATCCCTCTTTGGATATCCTTACCTGCTAATAGTTTTAACCATTGATATTGCAGGCGGTTGGTGTCCTGAAACTCGTCGACAAGAATGTATTTAAAACGGCTCTGGTAATGCTGGCGAATATGCGCGTTGCGTTCCAGCAATTCATAACAGCGAAGTAAAAGTTCGGCAAAATCTGCCACCCCGTCACGCTGACATTGTTTATCATACGCTTCGAAAATCTCACGCATTTTTTGCGTGTGCGGGTCATAAGCATCTACCGCATTCGCACGCAAGCCTTCGTCTTTGCAGCCGTTGATGAAGTTCTGCACCTGTTTGGGCGGGAATTTCTCATCATCTATATTAAGCACTTTCATTAAACGTTTAATCACAGATAACTGATCAGCAATGTCCAGGATTTGAAAACTGGCAGGCAGTCCAGCCTCACGATGGTGTGCGCGCAGCAGGCGATTGCATAGGCCGTGAAACGTACCTACCCACATGCCGCGGGTGTTGATGGGGAGGGAGGCTGTGATGCGGGTGAGCATCTCTTTCGCAGCTTTATTGGTAAAGGTGACGGCTAATAACCCAGTAGGGGAAACTTGCTCGGTCTGAATAAGCCATGCAATACGTGCTGTAAGTACACGGGTTTTACCGCTTCCGGCGCCTGCGAGAATGAGTGCGGATTGCTGTGGCAGGGTCACTGCCTCAAGTTGTTTGTTATTAAGCCCTGTGAGCACTGAAGGTTGATTTTCCATGCGCTATTATCGCATGGGATGCACTAAAAGTTAGTGTCTGGTGCAATTACAATCTGTTACAAAAAATTCAGAACTAAATGGCGCGATGCTAAGTCTGAATTACCATGTTAGCTAATTCATTTTAGCTACTTTTCCGCTTCTTTCCTCCCTGAGCGGAAGCCTTAGACAATAAGGCAGTTCGCCCCGACTTTCATCCCCTTGGTCGGGGCTTTTTTTATCTTATAACTGAATCGCCACTTGTTTGACCATCGCTAAACTTGCCAGTCGATGGGTTTTTCGCCATGCTGAATTAAATACTGGTTAATTCTGGAAAATTGATGGTTGCCAAAAAATCCGCGGTGCGCCGATAGCGGAGAAGGGTGGACAGATTTTAATACCAGATGTTTTTTTTCATCAATCAACCCGCCTTTCTTTTGTGCGTAACTTCCCCACAATACAAACACCAGGCCTTTGCGCTTTGTATTAAGCGCATGAATGGCCGCATCTGTGAATGCCTCCCAGCCTTGCCCCTGATGTGAGCCTGCCTGTGCCTGGGTGACTGTGAGTGTGGCGTTCAGCAATAATACGCCTTGGTCTGCCCAAGAGGTCAGGTCACCCTTACCACTCATGCGGACACCGAGATCTGCGGAAATCTCTTTAAAGATATTGATGAGGGATGGCGGTGGTGCTATGCCATCAGGTACCGAAAAACTTAAACCGTGTGCTTGATCAACCCCGTGGTAAGGGTCTTGCCCAATAATCACGACACGTACCTTTTCAAATGGCGTATGGTTGAACGCATTAAAAATCAAGTGACTCGGAGGGTAAATGGTTCTGCCAGCAGCTTTTTCCTGCTTTAAAAAGTCGCGTAAGGCCTGCATATAAGGCTTTTCAAATTCCTGCCCTATGACTGCCTGCCATGAAGGGGGTAATTGACCTGCTTTTTCTTGCGGCATCATGCTATTGTGATATTGAGGAATGAGCCGATATTATAAAATGCATGCGTGCTTAATGCAGGGTTAAATTTAAAAGACCTTTGCACGAATCACAGCGCTAGTGAGACAGAAAACGTAAAACTGAAAACGTGAAGCAGAAAACGGACTCTCATCAGTTAGGCTAACTTTTAACAAGAAAATTTTCTACTACCTCTATAAATGCATGCGGTTGTTCTGCGTGTACCCAGTGACCTGTCTGCAAGCTGGCAAATTGTGCGTTTGTAAAGTGGGTTTTGATATGCTCAGTGTCTGCATTCTGTATGTAATCACTATGTTCACCGCGGATAAACAGGCAGGATTTTTCATAGCGTGTGTTTTCACACACGGCTTGTTGCAGGCTAGGATAGTTGGTTTTAAGTGCTTCCAGATTAATGCGCCATGTCAAACCAATCTTATTCAAATCACCCTCTGACTGATTAGTGGCTGACTTAATCAAGTTCATGAGTAAAAACTGGCGCACCGTGGCATGGGGGATGCTGCCGCTCAATGCTTTGTCCACCTCGCTGCGGTTTTGCAATGTGGTGAGGTCAATCGACATCATCGCATCAATCAAATGCGTATGTGCATCGGCATAAGCCCGTATCGCCATGTCTACCACCACCAATTTTTCTAGTCTATCGGGGAAGTGGCTAGCAAACTGCATGGCCACTTTTCCACCTAGCGAATGCCCTAGTAAATGAATGCGGTTTAGACCTAGCGAATCGCACAAATCAAGCAGGTCGTCTGCCATATTGGCATAATTTTGTGACGCACTGTGGGGTGATTTACCGTGATTGCGTAAATCTACACTAATCACTTGGTAGTGTTGCGAAAAATGCCTGGCAATCGTACCCCAGTTATCACCAGACCCGAATAAACCGTGGAGCAAAATAAGCGGCTGGCCCTGACCTAAGGCTTGGTAATGTAATTGCATGGCGCTGAGAGGGGGTTCAAGATTTGATGTAAACGATACAAAAGGGATGTGGGTGTTACAAGGGGCAACCCTAGTTATCGAAATCTAAAGTCATCGCAACCTAAAGTTAGCCCCAATACGTGCAGTGCTACTCGATGGCTAATAACTCAACTTCAAATATCAATGTTGCATCTGGGCCAATGACAGGGCCGCTGCCGTTTGCGCCGTAGGCTAAATTCGATGGAATGGTTAACTCAAATTTACTGCCTACTTGCATTAACTGTAAGCCTTCAACCCAACCTGCAATCACACCAGTCACAGGGAAAACGATAGGCTCGCCACGGGCATAAGAGCTGTCAAATACCGTACCATCAATCAGTGTACCTTTATAATGTACTTTCACTCGGTCAGTTTTGGCTGGTTTTGCACCACTGCCAGCCACCAGTGACTTGTATTGCAGGCCGCTATCTGTGGTGATGACACCTTCTTTTTTACTGTTCTCAGCCAGGTAAGTCGCACCCTCAGCCTTGTTTTTTGCTGATTGCTCAGTATGCGCTGCCATTTGTTTTTCCTGGCTTTCTTTTTGTACTTGTTCAACCGTACTTCTTTTTTCCGCATCTGTTAAGCGTGACGGATTGCCAGACATTACATCATTAATCGCCATTGCGATTGCGTCTGTATCTAAGGCCAGCCCATCATTTTTAAGCTGATGCGCCATGTTTTCACCAACAATATAACTTAAGCGTTGGGTTAAGGTGTTTAATGCAATGGTCATTGTGTGTTTCTTTCGTTATTTGAAGGGGGTGCTTTTAATCCGAGTGATGCAGGAGGCATAAACCGTAATTATGACGGAGATTGAGAGATAAACAAAACCCGCCGAAGCGGGTTTGTTTTTTTACACGGCTAGTTTGTGCATTTCAGCAAGTTAAAGCGGTTAGAGTAAGGCGCGAATCCGCAGGCGGTACATTTAGTACGACAAGGATTTGCAACGCAGCAATCACCGCTTTGACGACGCTGAAATTACATCATGCCGCACTTTATGTTTTGATGTGCGGCAAGTGATGTAATCAAACAAAAGGCTACATCATACCGCCCATGCCGCCCATACCACCCATATCAGGCATTGCTGTCGCATCTTCTTTTGGCAGTTCAGCAACCATGCAGTCAGTAGTCAGCATCAAGCCGGCTACTGAAGCTGCATTTTGCAATGCTGAGCGGGTTACTTTAGTTGGGTCTAACACGCCCATCTCAACCATATCGCCGTAAGTTTCGTTAGCAGCGTTGTAACCGTAGTTGCCTTTACCTGCAGCAACGTTGTTTACAACTACTGATGGTTCAACCCCTGCGTTGGCAACGATTTGACGCAGTGGCTCTTCAACTGCGCGTAAAACGATTTTTACGCCAGCGTCCTGGTCATGGTTGTCACCCTTAACTTTAACGATTGCATCACGTGCTCGAATCAATGCTACACCGCCGCCAGCTACGATACCTTCTTCCACCGCTGCGCGCGTTGCGTGCAATGCATCTTCCACACGTGCTTTTTTCTCTTTCATTTCGATTTCAGTCGTTGCGCCAACTTTGATTACAGCAACACCACCGGCCAATTTAGCTACGCGCTCTTGCAGTTTTTCACGGTCGTAGTCGCTGGTCGCTTCTTCGATTTGTGTTTTGATTTGCGTGATACGTGATTTGATTGTATCTTCATTACCAGCACCATCGATGATGATGGTGTTTTCTTTACCCACTTCAATGCGTTTAGCCTGACCTAATTGCTCAAGTGTTACACCTTCAAGTTTCAAGCCAACTTCTTCAGCAATCACAGTGCCGCCAGTCAAGATAGCGATATCTTCCAGCATGGCTTTACGACGGTCGCCGAAGCCTGGTGCTTTAACTGCAACAGTTTTCAGGATACCGCGGATGTTGTTCACAACCAATGTTGCCAATGCTTCACCATCTACATCTTCAGCGATGATCAGCAATGGACGGCCAGCTTTCGCTACTTGTTCCAATGTTGGCAGTAAATCACGGATGTTTGAGATTTTCTTGTCATGCAACAATACGAATGGATTTTCCATCAAAGCGATTTGACGCTCCTGGTTGTTGATGAAGTATGGTGACAGATAGCCGCGGTCGAATTGCATACCTTCAACAACATCCAATTCGTTGCTCAGGCCTGAACCGTCTTCAACAGTGATTACGCCTTCTTTACCTACTTTGTCCATTGCGTCAGCAATGATCTGGCCGACTGAAGTGTCTGAGTTAGCTGAGATAGAGCCAACTTGTGCAATTTCTTTACTTGTTGCACATGGTTTTGATTGTGCTTTCAAGTCAGCAACAGCAGCTTCAACTGCTTTGTCGATACCGCGTTTCAAGTCCATTGGGTTCATGCCCGCTGCAACTGATTTCATGCCTTCACGGATGATGGCTTGTGCCAACACTGTAGCGGTTGTTGTACCGTCACCAGCGATGTCATTGGTTTTAGAAGCTACTTCTTTCACCATTTGTGCGCCCATGTTTTCGAATTTGTCTTTTAGTTCGATTTCTTTAGCTACAGATACACCGTCTTTGGTGATCGTAGGTGCGCCAAATGAACGCTCTAACACTACGTTACGGCCTTTAGGGCCTAAAGTAACGCGCACTGCGTTTGCCAATACGTTTACACCTGCTACCATTTTTTGACGAACGTCATCGCCGAATCTTACGTCTTTAGCTGCCATATTCATTACTCCTAACCTAATTAGTATTTAGCCACTGATGCACACAGATCAAAAATCGTTAAATGTGCGGTGAGTGGAGTTAAAACTTTTAATAACTTGATTTTTAATAATCGCCAGAATTATTCAACAATTGCCATGATGTCTTCTTCACGCATCACGAGCAGTTCTTCGCCATCCACTTTAACGGTTTGGCCTGCATATTTGCCGAATAACACTTTGTCGCCGACTTTAACGTCCAAAGCGATTGTTTTTCCGCTATCGTCTTTTTTACCATTGCCAACAGCTTGCACTACGCCTTGGTCAGGTTTTTCTGTGGCAGAATCTGGAATCACAATGCCAGATGCGGTTGTGCGCTCTTCTTCTGAGCGTTTAACAATCACGCGATCGTGTAAAGGACGAATTTTCATACGGTTATCTCCTGATAAGTTGTACTATTAAAACTTGTTTAAAAAATGTAAATTTGAAACTGCATGGGTAGTGCGGCATTTTAGCACTCGCACACCTTGATTGCTAATTTGGGGTGGGTTTAATCTTTTTCAAGTGCATAAATCAAAAAAACAAAAAATTTATTATCGTTTGCAATTTAAATTGAGATATTTGCAATCTAAGTCGAGATATGGAGGTATGTTAGGAAAAGTTTAATTTTTATTTGAGATTCAATGGGTTCTTATTGAGCGGAAAGAAAGGATGGTCTATTGCAACCCATGTCTTTTGATACCTGCAGGTCAGGGTGTCCTGAATTTTGTGGAAAATATTGGACGCAGATTGACAGCTATCACCTCATTCACTTGCCACATCGAAAAAAGCCACCACATCTGCCAAATCTCGCGTACGCTTGAACGGCGGCAGGCTTTGCCAAATTCTTCTACCATAGGATTTAGTAATCAGGCGCGGATCACAAATCATTAACACACCGCGGTCATTTTCATCGCGTATCAGGCGTCCGGCTCCTTGTTTTAAGGTAATCACAGAGTGCGGCAGCTGGTATTCCATAAAGGCGTTTTTGCCTTCGGCATTGAGTTTATCAACACGCGCTGATAGCACCGGATCATCTGGTGGTGCGAATGGCAGTTTATCTATAACCACCACACTTAAGGCTTCACCACGTACATCCACGCCTTCCCAAAAGCTTTGTGAGCCGACCAGTACGGCATTGCCCAGCCTACGAAAACGTTCCAGCAATTCGGTACGTGAGCTATCGCCCTGTAGCAGCAAAGGGCTTTCAATGCCATTTTCGGCGAATGCCTCTTTGAGCAAAGTATGTATCTCTCGCATGGCACGCAAGCTGGTAGAAAGCACAAACGCCCGTCCGCCGCTGGCCTGCAATACCGGCAGTGCAGCCGCGACCACGTTAGCGGTGTAGCTTGGGGCGTTAGGATCCGGCATGTCAGGTGGCACGTAAAATAAAGCCTGCTCCTGATAATTAAATGGGCTTTGCCATGAAGCGGTCTGTGCGGCCTGCAAACCCATTTGCGCTAGGTAGTGACTAAAGTCATTTTTTACCGCCAAAGTAGCCGAGGTAAAAACCCATGCACGTGGCTGCCCATTTATTTGCTTGCCAAAACCCTCTGCCACACTGAGTGGTGTGGCATGCAACTGCACTGACTGCGTAAACACTTCAACCCAGCGCACCAGATTATTGTTTTCAGCCCTTTGCCACCGGCTCAGCAAATCTGAAAGCACCATGCTCCGCTGCCAGCACTTTTCCAACAATGGGTCGCGTGCAGCCTGCGACTCGAGGGCTGCGGCAAGATTTTGCAATTGCTTGAGCATATGCTCATAGGATGCCTGAAACCCTTTTAAAAGCAGGGCCTTCTGCACAGGCATGCGCGAGCCTTCGTAAGCAAAAACCAGCCTAAAGTCTTTGCAGGCTTTTTCGAGCGAAGGAATCGCCTCACCCAGAGCGACACAGTCTTTAGCCAAGCTTAAATGTGCGGCCGTACAATCACGCGCCAACTCAACAAGCTGGCTGGTGGAAACATCTTCACCAAAAAACAAACCCGCCACTTCGGGTAGCTGATGTGCCTCATCAAATATCACGGTATTAGCACTCGGCAACAACTCGGCCACCCCTTCATCTCGCAGCATCACATCTGCAAAAAACAAGTGATGATTCACGACCACTACATCCGCAGCGAGCGCCTGCTTGCGTGCCTCCATCACAAAACAGTCTTTATAGAAATTGCAATCGCTGCCTATGCAGTTATCGCGTGTCGAGGTCACGCTCGCCCAAACTGCGGCGTTTTCAGGCACTGCATTTAACTCGCTTTTATCCCCCGTCTTGCTGTTTTCTGCAAAGTTTTTGATCACATGCACGTATTTTGCATCTTCACGCGTGGCGAACCTCCCCTCATTCTCGGCACGCGCCAAGTGGTAGTGGCACACATAATTTGCACGACCCTTTAACATCGCCACAGCAACAGGCACTTTTAACGCATCGCGAATATTCGGTAAATCTCGGTTATATAGCTGATCCTGCAGATTTTTAGTGCCTGTAGAAATAATCACTTTGCCACCCATCAGCAGCGCAGGCACCAAGTACGCAAAAGTCTTACCAGTGCCTGTTCCGGCCTCTGCAACCAGTAGGGAATTATGTGTAATGGCATCAGCAATGACCATTGCCATTTCAACCTGCTGGACACGTGCATGATAACCATCAATATAGCTAGCTAAAATGCCGTCTTTTTCAAAAACCTGACGGATGTTATATTTACTCATACGTTGAGATTATCCCATGACTTGCATGTCTGGATCTTACAAATTTAAGGAGGTTGGCTGTTTGAAACAAGTTAATTATAATGCGTCCCATGCCTAGACTTCCTTTTACACACATTGCGTTATGCGCCTGGCTGGCTTTGTTGAGCGTATCCTGCGCTGCGACTCCATCAATACCCACAGTCACGGCAACTGAGTCCGCAATCACCGCACCCGCTACTGAACAGGTAGCTGAAGAGGCATCGTGGCCAGAACAGGCACGCGAAGTGTTATTAAACGCGCTTAGCTTAACAGGCATACGCTATCAGTACGGTGGCAACTCGCCGGAGTCAGGCTTTGACTGCAGTGGTTTTGTGCGTTACGTTTATCAGCAGGCTACGAATTTGAGTCTGCCCCACAGCGCGCGTGCCATTAGCCAACTGGGCAAAACCATACCCAGGCACGAACTAAAACCCGGTGACCTGGTATTTTTTAACACACTGAAATCGGCTTTTTCACATGTGGGCATTTATGTGGGCAACAATCGTTTTATACATGCGCCGAGCAGCGGAGGCGGTGTGCGCGTAGAGGATATGCAAAACAGTTATTGGCAAAAGCGCTACGACGGTGCACAGCGTATAGACTCAACAAAAACAACAGACTAATCACAAATCGTTGCCAAAGGGCATAAGTCATATTGTTATTGATTATGCAACCGCAATACGCTACCTGTCGCTGTGTCCCAGGCTGCGTGCGGGGTCGATGTAATCGCGGATGACCTGCTTGATTTCTTTTGATTCAGGAAACCGCCCCGCTTCCTTGCGAGAAAAAATCAATTGCCCATTTAACTTGATATCAAAAGTTCCACCTGTGCCAGGCCTTAATGCTACACTTGTTAAATCCTGCTCAAAAGTGGTTAACAACTCCTGTGCCAGCCATGCTGCCCTCAACAACCAGCGACACTGTGTGCAATAAGTAATTTCTACTAGATTTTCGCTCAATTTGTATGTCCTGACAGATATAGTTTAATATGCATATTGGACAATTATAGTGGCTTCAATTTGAAACTAAAGAAAGATTACGAACTCATAGTGATTGACAATTTAACGCTAAAGCTGACTTAGCTCAAATCAATCCATTTAACATGGCCTTAATCTTACCAAATTAACGCAGTATCTGAGCACTCAAAATTGAGTACTCAGATATTAATGATCAAAACTTAGTGGAACATTTCATACATGCAAGTAAACAATAAACATCAACGGCTCACAAAAATCGGGTTATTAGGCTCAGGGCTGATTCTTGGGCTCATGCTCAGCCTCACCTATTCAGCTGTCGCTGAAAAAATCACCAAACCTCAGTTGCCACTTGATGATTTACGCGCCTTTGCGGAAGTGTTTGGTAAAATAAAAACAGATTATGTAGAGCCGGTTGAAGACAAAAAGCTCATTTCCGAGGCCATCAGCGGCATGCTGACAGGACTAGATCCCCACTCCACCTATATGGATCCGGATGCATTCAAGGATATGCAAGTGGCCACCCAAGGCGAATTTGGTGGATTAGGAATTGAAGTCGGCATGGAAGATGGTTTAGTGAAGGTCATTTCCCCCATTGAAGACTCACCTGCTTATGCAGCAGGGTTGAAAAGTGGCGATCTGATCGTAAAACTAGATGAAACGCCGGTCAAGGGCATGTCGCTGAACGACGCAGTGAAACGTATGCGTGGCAAGCCTGATACGCAAATTGTGTTAACTGTGTTACGCAAAAGTGAAAGCAAACCTATATTATTCACACTGACTCGCGCCATCATCAAGAGCAAGAGCGTGAAATACAAATTAACCGAGCCAGGTTACGCTTATGCCAGAATCACGCAGTTCCAGGAGCGCACAGGCGAAGACCTGGCAAAAGCGATTAAAACCATGCATGAAGAAAATAAAGGCGCTTTTAAAGGGTTTGTTTTAGACTTACGCAACGATCCGGGCGGTTTGCTGAATGGAGCTGTTGGTGTGTCTGCCGCATTTTTGCCTAAAGGCGAACTGGTGGTCTACACCGAAGGGCGTGCACCTGACTCAAAAATGCAGCTGACTGCAGTGCCGGAAAACTACGTGCGCGGGGGAGCTGCCAATGATTACGTACGCGACCTGCCCGCTGACATAAAAACCGTGCCCATGGTGGTGCTTATCAACAGCGGCTCTGCCTCTGCCTCAGAAATTGTGGCGGGCGCACTTCAGGATCACAAACGTGCGGCCGTACTTGGCACGCAAAGCTTTGGCAAAGGCTCAGTGCAAACCATTATGCCCATGAATAACGGCGCAGCAATCAAGCTCACTACCGCTCGCTACTTTACGCCTAACGGCCGTTCAATCCAGGCAAAAGGGATTGTGCCAGACTATATCGTAGATGACGGCACCGACCAATCGAATGCCGTGCATGAGGCAGATTTAACAGGCCATTTATCAAACCCAAAAGATAGCGACACTACAAATAAAGGGGCTGAAAAACCTGCTGCCAATGTTAAAAAAGAAGTCTCAAAAGAGAAAATAAATGAGAAGAAATTTGCTGAACCTGCAGCCCCGATTGAACCAACGAGTAAAGACGATGTGCAGTTCATGCAAGCCATGAACCTGCTTAAAGGTTTACCTGTCATTCAATCAGAGCCACCTAAGGCAGATAATGCCAAAGCAAATTGATTCATATTAAAAATCATCTAGCCGCCTATAACCGAGGCGGCTTTTTTATGCCCAGTATGCGCTTGGCTTTTCAGGTAGACTGAAAAAAGAATTTGATCCGTAAAAAACATGAATAGATCTATTTTGCTTTTAGCAAATGGCATGCTTTTTTTGAAAGCTGCATGGACCTATGCACACATTAGCCACCATGCTGATGGCTGAACTGATTATAATACCAACATGAATTTGCCTCTGAACAAACTGATTGCTGAAGCTGATCGCTGCGTCGTTTGCGGACTATGCCTGCCCCACTGCCCTACCTACAGAAAGACAGGCTCGGAAGCGGATTCCCCACGTGGGCGCATTCAGTTAATGCGTGCGGTTGCACAAGAAATTTTGCCTAACAATGCCAGATTTACAGCGCATATTGATTTATGTTTAAGCTGTCGCAGCTGTGAGTCGGCCTGTCCAAACAATGTCAGTTACGGTGCGCTGATTGACACCACACGTGCGCTTTACACCCCTCAGACCAATCACTGGCATAGGCTGGCAAAACCCTTTATCCGTAGCCGTTTGCTAGCCACATCAATCACTTGGCCTCTTTGGCTGCTGCAACAGTTACGACTGACGGGTTTACTCCAGCGTGCTTTCCCGCCAGCCAAATCACTACCTAGGCTAGCCATGCCTCAGCGCTGGAAAACATACTACCCAACAACCGAACCCTTAAAAGGCAATGTCAGCCTGTTTCTGGGATGCGCAGGCAGTGCATTGGATAGCCAATCACTGAATGACAGCGTTTACCTGCTAAACAAACTCGGCTATCACGTGCATATTCCCAAACTGCAAACCTGCTGCGGTAGTATTGCCCGACAAATGGGCGATGCTGAGGAAGCACAGTCGCTCATCAAGAAAAATGCCGCCTGCTTTAATCCCGACTATCCAATATTAACGACCGTAAGCGGCTGTGGTGCCGGACTAAAAGACTATCTCAGCACGCATACCATATTAGATATCTGTGCATTCCTTGTGAAATGCGACTGGCAACATCTTGAAATTTCTCCATTGCCGCAAACGCTTTACGTACAAGACCCATGTAGCTTACGAAATGTTTTGCATAGCCACAAAGACACTTATCAGTTATTGCAGAAAATTCCCGAAATCGATATTCAGGCTTTGCCTGGTAACAATCAATGCTGCGGTGGCGCCGGTGCTTACACACTCACCCAGCCAGCCATGGCCAATGCGTTATTGCAAGACAAACTTGATACTATCGCAAACCGGCAGCTTACACTGCTTGCCACGTCCAATATTGGCTGTAGCCTACATATCAGCCGGGGCTTACGCGCACAAAATATTCATGTAAACGTATGCCATCCTGTACAAATAATCACAAGACAAATACAGTTATCCGAGCGCAATTAAAGGTAGAATATCATCATGAATCAGCTATTTAATCTAGACAGGGTGATTTGCGAATTCGATACAGCCTTACGTACACTTTTAGCCAAGCCGCGTAGTCTACGACCGCACCCAGACGCTGGAATTGACGAAACCGTATTGACCGAAGCCCAAAAAAAACATATCGGCGCACTCATGCGCATTAACCACACAGGGGAAGTCTGCGCACAAGCCTTATATAGCGGCCAGGCGATCACTGCACGAGATGCCGTCACCAGCCAAGCAATGCAGCAGGCTGCACAGGAGGAAACCGAACATCTGGCATGGTGCCAGTCACGTATTGACCAGGTTGGCGGGCGGACCAGCCTGCTCAACCCATTGTTCTATGCAGGCTCATTTGCAATTGGTGCGATTGCAGGTGCGATGGGGGACAAATGGAGCTTAGGCTTTCTGGAAGAAACTGAAAAACAAGTGAGTGAGCACTTGGCCAGCCACCTTGCACAATTACCGGATGCTGACGAAAAATCTCGCAAAATTATTGAACAAATGCAGGTAGACGAAGCTAGACATGCCGATGCTGCGAACAGTCAAGGGGCGGCGCAACTGCCTTTACCCATTAAGTACTGCATGAAAAAAATGTCAGCCGTCATGACAAGCACAACCTATCACTTATAGATAACAAATAATAGATAACAAATAAAGGTTTAACAAATGGATAAATTTAGTGATGTATTACAAACCTTGGATGATGCTTCTCATGTAGCCCGTATTGAGCTTTACCATCCCGATGGCAGTTCTGCCGGCATCATTGAAAACAAGCCTGGCAGTCAAGGCTCTGTCAAGGTGTACAATCACCTTGCCCGCATGTATGGGGAGATCTCACTAGACGCGGCCGTTGAAGGACTTAGCCTCTATGCGGAACACACAGCAGATGCTGAAAACTGCCCCGGCAAACACCCCAATATTGATCGGCTTTTGAATATTCTGGAAGACGAGCAACCGCTGAGTGTAAAGATTATTGAGCTTTAAGTAAATTCAAATGCAGCCCGGTGGTAAGCCGGCTGCATTCCATACCGATAAAAACGTAAGCATATCTAACTTTGATTTTTTATTGAAGCCAATCAGGCAGTTGTTATCATAGACCTGATTTCAAAATCATGGGTAATTTCCACACTTTTACTGAGCATAATGGAGGCTGAGCAATACTTCTCAGCTGACAATCTGATTGCACGTTCAACTTGCACGGCATTCAGGTTGTCACCAGTCACCACAAAATGTATGTGAATTTTAGTAAACACTTTGGGAATCTCATCTGCACGCGTTGCGTTAATCTCAGCCACGCAATCAATAATAGGCTGACGTGCCTTTTTGAGTATCGTCACCACGTCAAACGAGGTGCAACCACCCATCCCAATCAGCAGCATTTCCATTGGGCGCATGCCGATGTTGCGACCGCCATTCTCAGGTGCGCCATCCAACACAACGGCGTGTCCAGAATCAGACTCGCCGACAAAGCTGACGCCATCAATCCATTTCACACTGACTTTCATTTTCATCTCCTGTGGGAGCACAATTTATAGCACGTTATTGCACGAAAACGATATTGAGTTATCTCCATCGCTTTCACGATTTAAAATCGCTCCTACATCAATTATTTAACGCTTAATAATTCCACTTCAAAAATCAAGTCAGCATTCGGAGGGATTGCACCACCCGCGCCGCGCGCACCGTAACCCATTTCCGAGGGAATAATCAGTGTACGTTTACCGCCAATTTTCATGCCTGCAAAACCTTCATCCCAACCTTGTATTACCTGACCGCCCCCAAGGAAGAAGTTGAAAGGTTGCCCACGATCAATGCTACTGTCAAACTTTTTACCCTTACCTCCTTCAGCGCCGGCATCATATAGCCAACCCGTGTAATGTACGGTGACATTGAAGCCTGGTTCAGCCTCGCGACCATCACCTATTACTGTATCAATTTTTTGTAACTGTGTAATTTCCCCGGCCATCACTTTGGTTTCCTTTGATTGGATTGCTTCGCCATTCGCTTTATTGGAGTCAGCCTGGCACGCACTTAACCCGAACAAAAAAACTCCTGCCAATAATGTATTGCGTAATTTCATTGCCTGTCCTAAATCTTAAATTTTCTAAATCCTAAACTTCAGCATCCTCTCAGGATACTCTAAGCTTCGTGATACAAAGCTTAACTTATCATCATACTGTAAATCAACACCAAAAGCAGTCGCCTTGTACGGATACGGGATTATGGCTGCAAACTTACCCAGTCAATCAGCGCGTCTTGCGCCGACTTACTTGATGATGCTTTTGCATGATTCACCAGCATCACCAGCACGTGCCTGTGCCCATTTGCGTCCAGCACGTAGCCTGCAATGGCACTCACGCCATTTAAAGAGCCTGTTTTAAGGTGCGCGCGTCCATTGGATGGGCCTTCTTTCAATCGCCCCATCACTGTACCATCCTTTGATAGGATGGCTAGTGATGCCATAAATTCAGGCATGGTGGGGCCATTATAAGCACTTACCAGCATTTGCCCCAGGTGCTCAGCACTGATGCGCGTATTGCGCGACAAACCTGAGCCATTATCCACCACCAATTCATTAAATCGCAAATTCTTGGTTCTCAGCCAGCTTTGTATGGCCTGCTCACCTTTGTCAACCCTTGCTGGCGCACCCACTTGCTCAGCGGCAATTGTGAGCAGTAATTGGCGCGCCATTAAATTATTGCTCCATTTATTCACATCACGCACGACATAACCGAGAGGATCTGAAAACTGTTCTATTAACTTAACTGCACTATCTGGTGTTTCAGCAACTTTGATCTGACCCTCAAAACTGCCGCCCAACTCTTGCCATAGTTTTTTAAATGAAAAATAGGCATACTGCGTGTCATTAAACAAACTTAGCTCTATATAGCGCTCACCACAACTAGGTGAGAAAGTGCCATTAAACGTAACCGTTGCGCTATCATCAAGGACATTGACTTGGTAAGTCATGGTGCTGCGCCAAGCCGCACACCCTCGGCCTGCTACTTTCATGTTGTTGATGATCTTGATTTCGGGCAGCTCAAACTCTTGGTCTATTTTCACCTGACCATCAACAATGCTAAATCTGAAACTGGTATTACGTGCATTCACCAAAAAAGTGCTGGGCATAGCATTGTATGCGCGCCATATTTCACCATCAAAAACCGCCTGCGCATCCACCTCTTTATCAAAGTAATCTTTATCTATAATTAAATCACCGTGAATATTTTTAATACCTAGCTGCCGTAATCGCTGCAGCATACGCCATAAATCCTGCGCTTTGAAAGCAGGGTCCCCATAGCCCTTGATGATCAAATCACCGTTAAGTAGCTCATTTTCCAACGTGCCGTTACTGTAGACTTCTGTTTTCCATCGGTAAGTTGGGCCTAACAGCTCCAAGGCAGCGTTAGTGGTGACCAACTTCATGACAGAAGCAGGATTCATGCTCTGCGTTGCATTATGTTCAAGCAGCGGGGCTTCAGCATTTACTGGCCTGATGTAAATGGCGACATTTTGCGTTGGAATCCCTGCTTTTTTAAGTGCGCCACTCACATCGGGCGGCAGTTCCGCACCTGCCTGCAAAGTCGCCAACATTAAACCTACAAAGAGCAATAGTCGCTTCATAAGATATCTCTCAGAATGAGTAAGGTTTTGCTGATCATAAAACCGATTTGCTCCTCTGTAATAGTGTAAGGTGGCATAAAATAAACAACGTTGCCGATTGGCCGCAACAGCAAACCGTGTAACATCGCCAGTTGATAGCATTTGCTTACAAACTGCAAATCCTTAGTCTTAACATCAAACGCAAAAATCATCCCTTGATGACGTAAATGCGAGATTTCCAGGTCAGTAAGCACTTGCATCGAATGCTGAATAAATGCTGATTTATCACGATTTTCATTTATGATGTTATCTGACTCAAATATCGCCAATGTCGCCAATGCAGCACTACATGCCAGTGGATTACCCGTATAGCTGTGACTGTGCAGAAATCCCCTGGCCGCACTGTCGTGGTAAAACACCTGATAGATTTTATCCGTTGTGAGCACGGCAGAGAGCGGCAAATAACCGCCTGTAATTCCTTTCGATAAACAGATAAAATCTGCGGTCACCTTTGCCTGCTCGCACGCAAACATCGTTCCGGTTCTGCCAAATCCCACGGCAATCTCGTCGGCAATCAAATGTACCTGATATTTGGTGCATATCTCACGGGCACGCCGCAAATAGACAGGGTGATACATCGCCATGCCTGCCGCACACTGCACCAGCGGCTCGATAATAAAGGCTGCTACCTCGTGTGAGTGCTTACTTACATAAGACTCAAGTACATCCGCACAGCGCAAGGCATAACCTTCTGCACTTTCACCTGCCTCGGCCAACCTGAAGTCCGGGCTCGGCATTTGTGCCGACTGCATCAGCAGCGGCGCATAAGTGTCTTTAAAAATGGCGACATCCGTCACGGCTAATGCGCCTAAGGTTTCACCGTGATAACTGTTTTGCAAACTGATAAATTTTGTTTTCTGCGGCTTACTCGCATTGCGCCAGTAATGAAAACTCATCTTGAGCGCAATTTCAGTGGCGCTTGCGCCATCACTGGCGTAAAACGCATGGCCCAAGCCCGTGAGCTTGGCTAACTTTTCAGACAACGCAATCACTGGCTCATGTGTAAAACCCGCTAGCATTACATGCTCTAGCGTATCCAACTGTTGTTTAATCGCTTCTTTTATACGTGGATTATTATGACCGAATAGATTGACCCACCACGAGCTCACCACATCCAGGTATCTTTTGTCCTCCGCATCATATAGCCAGACACCCTCACCACGTTTGATAGGAACAAGAGGTAAATTTTCATGCAGCTTCATCTGTGTGCATGGATGCCAGACAGATTGCAGACTGCGATTAAGAAGTGAGTTGTTTGACATATTCAGTTACTTAAAAACAATAGAACCCGCATCAATCAAAAGATAATGAACACTATTCGCCAAGAGAAATGCCGACACCAAAAATACTTTGTGAATGATTATAATCAAGCAGGCTTTCGCCATAGCCTGAAGAAAGTGTTATATGTAATTTTAAATAGGGGTTATTAAAAACCTGTCGCTGCAAATCAATCTTGGCATAGCCCTTGTTGTCGCTTCGCAAGTTATTTCTCAACATGATCGTTGCAGCATGCTTACGTTTGTAATCCTCCCATCTAAAAGTCACATCACCGTATCCCAAGTATTTATCGATATCAGGATTATCATCCTGACTTTCTGAGAAACGCCACCATGGACGCACCATTAAAGAAATCCGGTCTGTTAACACAAACCCACCTTCGAGATACAATCTGTTCCAACTTCTGGAAAGCGGATTAGCACGCCCATTGGATTGATGCACAAGACCGAGGTTGAGCATTCTCGGAATATAGCTTTTTTTAACACCATCCACCTGATTATCAATGCCTAATGACAAGATCACCTCAGGCTCGTAATTGGTTTCACGAAATGGCCTGGATACTGAGCCATTAAAAATCTGCCAATAGGACTGCTGTGTATAGGCCGCCCAAATTCTGGAGCTGGTCACGTATGGTAGATCACGAATGATTGGAATATTGCCCATCATTTCTGTTTTTAAACTCAGTTGGAATTTTAAATCCTTGGCATCTAAATTTCTATCATCTGTATTGTTTTGGCTTGGGCTTACTGGAGTATCGTTAGGATGACTGGATTTAGTAACAATTAAATAATTAGATCGATAAGTTTCAAAGTCACTCGCATCCCAGTCACCTTGTGATGTTAAGCGCCATTTTCTTTCCAAATAACCAAGTTCCGTACTGGGTTTCGCGATAGCAACCACTGTATCAATTTTAGGTAAGTCTTCTGCAGCTAAAAGCGCTTCTTTTGGCGTTTCTTCTTGTATAGCCATATCAGTTACATTGGTATTTTCAGCTGTACTTTGCGTAACGGACTCGATAGCGGGCGTAGTAATACTATCGTAGCAAGCCAATCGCTTTTTCGACTCAAACTGTGAAGGGTAAGTGATTTTGCATTTATATATTGCCTGCTCTACCGTCAACATTTCTTTTGCTTCAGGCACAAGAGGCATGCTCATAAGACCGCAAACTAGAATGAGGTGAATTGATAAAGTTTGTTTGTTATGCATCACGCTTCCTCACTAGAAACATCTATTTTCACGGCACCACGAAGTCAATCACCATGACTACGGAAAATAGAAACTTGAGGATACTTCCTCACCAGAGTCATGGCGATATCCAAACATGCCTGACAATTGTTGCAGGTAATTGATAAATTTTATGCATGGCCCTAACGCTATTTGCCAAGGATTGACTCACAAGGTACGAGTGCATAGGTACATTGTACGATGTTTTGCACCTCAAAATAAGGCAAATGTCGTCATAGCCTTCTATTTGGTCTAAAATTCAAGCTCTCACCTTACTATGCAATCACCATGATTAAAACTCGACGCCATTTAGAGCTACTTGCCCCAGCCAGAAACGCTGACTTTGGCATTGAGGCAATCAATCATGGAGCCGATGCGGTGTATATCGGCGGGCCTGCATTCGGGGCGCGCGCGAAAGCAACCAACACGGTTGCCGATATTGCACGTCTGGTGAAACATGCGCACCGCTATCATGCTGAAGTATTCGTTGCGCTCAACACCATCTTTCATGACAACGAGCTGGAAGGTGCACGCGAACTGGTTTACCAGCTTTATGATATAGGTACCGATGCACTCATCGTGCAAGACATGGGCCTGCTGGATATGGATCTACCGCCTATTCAGTTACACGCCAGTACGCAAACGGATATTCGCACTGTAGAAAAAGCCGTATTTCTGGATCAAGTCGGCTTTTCACAGATTGTATTGGCACGAGAGCTGGATTTAAACACGGTCAAAAAAATTGCAGACAGCACCAGCTGCAATCTGGAATTCTTTATTCATGGTGCGCTTTGCGTAGCGTTTAGCGGCCAGTGCTTCATCAGTCACGCCCATACCGGCCGTAGCGCCAACCGTGGCGAATGCTCACAGGAGTGCCGCTTGCCATTTACATTGGAAGACCAAAAAGGCCGCATCATCGGCAAAGATAAACACTTTCTATCGATGAAGGATAATGACCAAAGTGCCAATCTGCGCGCATTGATTCAGGCAGGGGTCAGCTCATTCAAGATTGAAGGTCGCTACAAAGACCTGCCTTATGTGAAAAATGCGACGGCACATTACCGTGAGTTGATCGATGAAATCCTGCACGACATGCCAGAACTGGCGAAATCCTCTTCCGGCAGCTGCACCTACACTTTTACACCGCAACCCGAAAAAACGTTCAACCGCAGTGCGACCGACTATTTTGTGAATGGCCGCAAAGCCGATATTGGCGCGTTTGATACGCCTAAATTCTCCGGAGAGGAATTAGGCAAAGTCAGCAAAGTGGCTAAAGACTATTTTGAGGTTGAGACTAATGTAGAACTGCATAATGGCGACGGCGTATGCTTTTTTGATGTGCACAAAGAACTGGTCGGCCTACGTATCAATACTGTCGAAGACAAACGACTATACCCGAACGAGATGCCGGCAGATATTCGCCGTAATACCATGGTTTACCGCAACCGCGACCACGCGTTTATGCGCCTGCTGGAAAAAGAGTCCGCTCTTCGTAAAATAGCGGTCAGCATGATATTTTATGAAACTCCCAATGGCTTTGCACTCACAGTGACAGATGAAAACGATTTTAGCGCAACCGCCGCATGCGAAGCGGAAAAACAAGCCGCGCAAAATATAGAAAAAGCTGAAAGCAGCGTGCGTGAAAATCTGAGCAAACTGGGGGGCACTGATTTCATTATTAATACCATCACGCTACAAACCAGCCAGCCTTGGTTTATTCCTGCCTCGCTCATCAACAATCTGCGCCGGGATGCCATCGAACAGCTGCAACAAACACGTGATATGGGCTACCAGCGCCCGCAACGCCGCGAAGCTGCCGAACCACCGGCCATTTACCCTGAAGACACGCTCAGTTACCTCGCTAATGTCTACAACCACAAAGCGCGCGCGTTTTATCAGAAACACGGCGTAAAACTCATTGCCGCCGCCTATGAAGCCAATAAAGAGCTGGATGAAGTACCGCTGATGATCACCAAACACTGCCTGCGCTTCAGCCACGGCCTATGCCCCAAAGAGGCCAAAGGCGTAATAGGTGTGCAGGGCACAGTGACGGCTGAACCCATGACCCTCATTAACGGCAATGACCGATTTACGCTGAAGTTTGATTGCAAGCCCTGTGAGATGCATGTGATGGGCAAGATACGTAAACCTGTCTTACAAATACCACAACCGCAACCAGTCACATTTCATGCAAAGCATCGCTAATGCATATACAACATCTTAGGTTAAGCTATATTTTGTTAGACTTTATTTGCATCTAAAATTTGTAGCTAATGAATCTATTCTGCACTTTTGACGTCTAACACTAGGCTTGGTTATTCTGTGTTAGGTGGTTTTTTATGGGGTTAAGATTATTATGTGCAACGTTCATTGTTTTGTTTACCAATACAGCCATGGCAATTGAAGAGCCAAAATATACAGTACTGGAAAATTTCGGTGCAATCGAGTTGCGCGCTTATGCACCGAGGGTCGTAGCAGAAACCCTTGTCGATGGTTCCCTAGATAACGCTTCCAGCGTTGGCTTTAAACGCATTGCGGATTATATTTTTGGCAATAATACTGCACATAACGGCAGTAACGAAAAAATCAGCATGACAGCGCCTGTCACCACAGCGCCATCCGCAGATAAACGTGCGTCACAGAAGATCAGTATGACTACACCTGTATCCATACAAGAAACTACCGGTCAGTGGCGCATGTATTTTGTAATGCCCAGCCAATATACCTTAAACACTTTGCCAACTCCCAATAACCCCGCAGTCAGTTTGCGTGAGCTACCTCCAAGCCGCATGGCTGTGTTACGCTTCTCCGGCTTGGCAGGTGAAGAAAAAACCGCCAAAAAAATAGCTGAACTATTGGCTTGGCTTAAAAGCAAAGATATCACGCCAATCAGCGAGCCAGAACTTGCCCGATACAACCCACCTTGGACATTGCCTTTTTTGCGTCGCAATGAGGTGATGGTCGCTTATTGAGCATTCACTTTTTATTTTTCTCTTTAATTCTGACGTTTAAGCCTTCTTCACAAACTCAGATTTCAGCTTCATCGCACCGATACCGTCGATTTTGCAATCGATATCATGGTCCCCATCCACCAAACGGATGTTTTTCACTTTGGTACCCACCTTCACCACCAGTGAAGAGCCTTTGACTTTCAGATCTTTAATCACGGTAATACTGTCACCATCTTGCAACACGTTGCCGTTGGCATCTTTCACCACTTTAGTTTCATCTGCCGATTCAGCCGCATTTTTTGGCCATTCATGCGCACATTCCGGACAAACATATAGTTCACCATCTTCATAGGTGTATTCAGAACCGCATTGCGGGCACTTTGGAAAATTACTCATACGTGTTACTTTCTTTCATTATTAACAAGATAGCTTACTAAGGTGCGATTATAAGCGTTTCACTATAAACTTGCCCCAAGTCAAGGCGCCGGATTCATCATCGTTAAATGTAAATATTCGATTTCCTGCATCACTTCAGGAGATAATTTTACATCCCACGCATTAATATTCTCTTGCAATTGCACCATACTGGTTGCGCCAATAATGGTGCTGCTTACAAACCAGCGGTGATACACAAAACTCAATGCCAATTGCGTCGGGGTTAAACCATGCGCGCGAGCCAGCTTGGCATAAGCTGCCACTGCAGGAAACACACCAGGTTTTTTGTAGCGCTGCGCATACCCTAAAAACATGGTGACACGCCCCTGCGCATTTGCGTCATCGATATATTTAGCGCTCAAATGGCCAAATGCCAGCGGCGAGTATGCAAGCAGCCCAACTTGCTCGCGATATAGCACCTCCGCCATGCCAAACTCCATACCGCGATTCATTAAGTTATAGCAGTTCTGCACACTGGCAATTTTTGGCAGGCTGTATTCTTTGGCCATACGTACAAACTCCATCACCCCCCAGGGCTGTTCGTTTGATAAACCAACATAACGCACCTTGCCTTCTGCAACAAGTTCAGCCAGCGTTTCCAGCTGATTCTGAATGCTGATCCACTGCTTTCGCTGGCCATTCGCATCCATTTCCTGAGCGGGATCAAACTGATATTGTCCAAACATCGGTACGTTACGCTCAGGCCAGTGCAATTGATAAAGATCGATATAATCCGTCTGCAGACGTTTTAATGATCCTTCAATTGCAGCACGTATATTGGCCCTATCTAGCGCAGGCGGCCCGCCGCGAATCCAATCCATGCCTCGCCGTGGACCTGCTACTTTTCCACTCAATACAATCTTATCTCTAGGCTGATTTTTCAGCCAATGGCCCACTATGGTTTCTGTACGGGTATAGGTTTCAGCCTTGGGTGGTACCGGATACATTTCTGCGGTATCAATAAAATTAATCCCCTGTGCCAACGCATAGTCCAATTGCGCATGGGCATCGGCCTCTGTATTTTGGTCACCATAGGTCATAGTACCCAAACAAACTTTAGAAACATTCAGTTCTGAATCACCTAATTTTACATATTCCACTGCTGTACCTTTTCATTTAAATTATGGAAACAGTAAATTTAAGTGCTAATGCTGGCGTTGCAAAAGATTTTTACCTGTCATCTCTTCAGGCTGCGGGAGTCCCATCATGTGAAGTAAGGTCGGTGCCAAGTCGGATAATGCGCCATCATTGCTTAATGTCGCCTCTCTGCCAATATAAACCAGCGGCACCAGGTTGGTTGTGTGTTGTGTATGTGGCTGTTGATTTTCAGCATCAAACATCAGTTCAGCATTGCCGTGATCAGCAGTAATCAACACTTCTCCGCCGATGCTTTGCATGGTATTGACAATGCGGCCGATGCAGGTGTCCAAGGTTTCAACTGCTAGCGTCGCTGCGGCGAGGTTGCCGGAATGGCCTACCATATCGCAGTTGGCGTAGTTGCAGATAATCGCGTTATACTGCTTGCTTAAGATGGCTTGTTCCAGTTTTTCGGTGACTTCAAAGGCGCTCATTTCGGGTTGTAAATCGTAGGTCTCGACCTTGGGTGAGGGGACTAATATTCTGTCCTCACCTGCAAACACGGTTTCTTCTCCGCCGTTAAAGAAAAATGTGACATGTGGGTATTTCTCGGTTTCGGCAATGCGTAGTTGCGTGAGGCCCAGTTTAGAAAGATATTCACCAAAGGTGTTACGCACCTCTTGCGGTGGAAATATCACAGAGGCCTTGGTTTCTTTTTTGTCATACATGGTGAGCGTAAAGTAGCCGGCCAGTTTAGGCACATGGCGACGGTGAAATCCGTCAAAATCCTCTGCCAGGATTGCATGGGTAAGCTGTCGTGCACGGTCAGAACGGAAGTTCATGAATACAGCCAAGTCCCCGTCTTCCAGATGTATTGGCGCCTCACCGGCTCTGCGAATCGCCGTGGTTTTAACAAATTCGTCATTCTCACCACGTGCGTAGGCATCCTGCAGCGCCTTGCTGGCTGTGTCTGCAGTAAATTCGCCAATGCCTTCCGTAAACAGGGTGTAGGCAGCCTCTATGCGAGGCCAGCGCTTATCTCTATCCATGCCATAAAAGCGGCCGCTAATGGAGGCTATTTTACCAACCCCCAATGTTTTGCATTGTTGTTCAAGTGCCTCAATAAAA
The DNA here is from genome assembly GCA_002842285.1 of Betaproteobacteria bacterium HGW-Betaproteobacteria-22. Classification (GTDB taxonomy): domain Bacteria; phylum Pseudomonadota; class Gammaproteobacteria; order Burkholderiales; family Methylophilaceae; genus Methylotenera. The sequence goes on along the minus strand of PHCJ01000003.1, from coordinate 64,479 downwards.
GGTGCGGCACTCACAGGTGGCGTGTCGCGACCGTCAAGGAAAGCGTGAATATAAACTTTGTTTAAACCATGAACAGTTGCCATTTTAATCATGGCATGGATATGGTCCTGGTGGCTGTGTACGCCGCCATCAGAAAGCAGACCAAATATATGGAGTGCTTTGCCGCTGCTCTTGACGTTGAGTAACGCGGATTTTAGTTCGGGTAATTCAAAAAACTCGCCACTGGCGATACTGTTATTAATGCGCTCGATATCCTGAAAAACCACGCGTCCGGCCCCTATGTTGAGGTGGCCGACTTCAGAGTTTCCCATCTGTCCGTCAGGCAGACCAACATAATGCTCGGAAGCGTTGATCAGCGTGTGAGGAAAGTTCTTCCACAATGTGTCCCAGTTCGGTTTTTTGGCCTGTGCAATGGCATTATCTTGCGTTTCCACTCGATAGCCAAAACCATCTAAAATAAGCAAACAAACAGGCGTGACGTTTTGAATCGTGGACATGATTTAACCTTAAGTTTCACATAAATGATGAAAGTAATATGGCTATTTTAGCGCAATTACACGTAAAATCTGTTTTCATCACGCATTTGCAAGTGTGATGAAAGTGACTGGATCAATATTGTCATATTTGAGAGGGTGTTAAGTGGAGTTTATACAAAATAATGCATTACTGATAGGTTTGGCATTAGGTTCAGGCCTGATGTTAATACTACCATCATTCAAAGGCGGTGCCGGTAACGCATCGCAATTAAGTGCTAATGAAGCCGTGGCGCTTATTAACCGTCAGCATGCGCTGGTGATTGATGTGCGCGATGAAACTGAGTTTGCAGGTGGGCATATTGTGGATGCCAAGCATATCCCGCTTGCTGAATTGCCACAAAGATTGGCTGAAATTAAGAAGTTTCAGAACAAACCATTGCTATTGGTTTGTCAGACGGGTGCGCGTACCGCAAAAGCCTGTAATATTTTATTAAAGGCGGAATTCAAGCAGGTTAGCAGTTTGCGTGGCGGCTTAAACGCTTGGCTAGAAGCCAAGTTGCCCACGGTTAAGGCTTAATGTATGGCAAATATTGTGATGTATACCACAGCTGTGTGCCCATACTGCATTAATGCGGAACGCTTGTTACTAAGCAAGGGTGTTAAGGTGATCAGTAAAGTTCGTGTTGACCTGCAGCCAGAAAAGCGTGATGAAATGATACAAAAAACGGGCCGCCGCACCGTGCCGCAAATCTATATTGATGACCGTCATATCGGCGGCTTTGATGATTTGCGTGCGCAGGATCAGGCAGGCGGCCTGGATCCGCTGCTAGCGGAGTAAGGCTTAGCTGAAAAGTCTGCTAAAATGCAGGATAAGTATTTTTTAGGGCATTAAACCATGCCTTTTGTTAATCGATTATCAACCAATATTTAAGTGAAAAATTATGGCACAAGAAGACAGCAACGCAGCACAAGAAAACGACAACGAAGCGCAGCAACCGGGCTTCAGTATAGAAAAAATCTACCTGAAAGACGCCTCATTAGAAATCCCTAACGCACCGCAGATTTTTACTGAGCGTACACAGCCTCAAGTGGGCATTGAATTGAGTAACGTTGCGCAGCAAATTGAAGCTGGCGTATTTGAGGTGGCAATCAAAGTGACAGTGACCTCTAAAATTGCGGAAAAAACGGTATTTTTGGCAGAGGTGACGCAAGCGGGTATTTTCCAGATTCGTAATGTCCCAGAAGAAAATATTCCAATGATAGTTGGCATTACTTGCCCAAATATTCTGTTCCCATATGCGCGCGAAAGTATCTCTGATTTGACTATTCGTGGCGGGTTCCAGCCTGTATTGCTCAACCCGATTAATTTTGAAGCCTTGTTCGCGCAACAACAGCAACAGCAGGCAGTGCAGGCAGATTCAGCGACGCATTAATCATGTTGCGCTTATGTCGGGCTGCCGTATGGATATGTCTAGCACTATTGCCAGGCGGGGCCTTTGCGTTAGACTTTAAATCAGTTGCTGTTACCAAGGCCGTGCTCTATGACGCGCCTTCTCTTTCTGCAAAAAAAATGCAATTGCTAAGTCGGAGCTATCCGGTAGAGATCGTTGTTAATTTAGGTGACTGGACTAAAGTAAGAGATGCACAAGGCGGCATTTACTGGGTAGAGACTAAGCAGCTTTCTGATGAATCCATGGTATTGGTGATTGCTGATCTGGCCGAAATCAGGCAACAGCCTGACGCCACCTCTGCGCTGATTGCGACTGTGGAGAAAGAGGTGTTGTTAGAAGTGCAGGATGCAAAACTCAATAACGGCTGGGTCAAAGTGAAGCATCGCGATGGTGTGTCAGGCTATATTTTGATTGTCTCAATATGGGGCTTTCATTAGTGGGTAAATTAAATGACTAAACAAGCAATGACTCGCGTTGCGGTCTTAGGAGCAGGGGCGTGGGGTACCGCGCTTGCTATGAATCTTAGCCAGCGTCATCAGGTGACATTGTGGGCGCGTAATGCAGGCCATGTGTCCGGTATGCGCAAGGCGCGTGCTAATCCTTTGTATTTAGGGGATTTTGGCTTTAATGATCAATTACAGGTAGAGGATAATCTGGCACAGGCAATTGAGGGGGCAGATTTCATTTTATCAGTTGTACCCACGTCGGGCTTTCGGAGTATTCTAAAAGCTATTAAAGCTACCGGCAGTGACGTGCCGATTATATGGGCGCATAAGGGTTTGGAGCCAGAAACAGCCAAGCTGCCTTATGAAGTGGTGCTGGAAGAGTTAGGTAGCACCCAGAAATGGGGTGCGCTTTCAGGCCCTAGTTTTGCCGCTGAGCTAGTGCGTGGGCTGCCTACGGCGGTGACGCTGGCCGCTAATGATGAAACCTTTGCCAAAGAAGCTGCCGTGTTGATGCATGGGGCGAATTTGCGTGTCTATGATACGACCGACGTGATAGGTGTTTCTGTCGGTGGCGCGCTTAAAAATGTCATGGCCATTGCTGCGGGCATTTCTGATGGCATGGGATTCGGCAACAATGCGCGTGCCGCCATGATTACACGCGGCCTGGCTGAAATGACGCGTTTTGGCATGGCGCTGGGTGCTAAAGCCGAAACCTTTATGGGTCTGGCTGGTGTAGGTGATTTGATTTTAACCTGTACCGGGCAGTATTCCAGAAACCGCGAGGTCGGCTTACAGCTGGCAACAGGCAATAATCTGAATGACATTCTGCAAGGCTTGGGGCATGTTGCCGAAGGCGTGAATACCGCGCGTGAGGTGATGCGCAGAGCTCAGTCACTAGGTGTCGACATGCCCATCACATTTGAGGTCAACCAGGCATTGTCTCATGGAAAAAGTGCGCAGGAAGCGGTGATGGATCTGTTGGGGCGTGAGCAAAAGCCTGAGGGTGTTTAGCTACAGTTGGTCACGCTGCTGCAAAAATTGGCTTTGCAGTCTGCAGTGCAGAACCCTTGATGGGCAGGGCTCAAACTTCTTCAAGTTCAAGCATGCTGTGTAATTTTTTAATGTTCATCATTTAGTCATATTCTTATGGCACCCTAACTCCAATTCTAATTCAATTGGAGTTAAAAATGTCTGCTAGGACCCGTTTATATCTACATCGCATACATCGGCTTGACAGCAACTTATGCGTAGCCGTCAATCATACCAGTCGGTACAAATTCATCCGTCATGCTTTCAGGGTAGTTAGCCGCCTTGGAGATGGCGTGTTCTGGTATGTGCTCATGCTGGGTGTCCTGGTGGCGTATGGCGTGGACGGTATCCCCGCGGTGCTTCACATGGCAGTTGCTGGTTTGGTAGGGACCTTGATTTATAAATGGTTAAAAGGTAAAACGTTACGACCGCGCCCCTACCAGGTACGTCAGGAAATTCGCCTGGAGGGCACGCCGCTGGATAAGTTCAGTTTCCCTTCAGGACATACGTTGCATGCAGTTTTATTTAGTATGCTCGCGACACATTATTACCCGCAGCTTGCGGTTATTTTGGTGATATTTAGTACAATGGTCGCTATTTCTCGTGTGGTGCTGGGCTTGCATTATCCAAGCGATGTGCTGGCAGGCGCGATCATTGGCGCTTTAATTGCGATGGGGTCATTGCTTTGCGTTTGATGCGCGTGATCTATGCTGCTGTAAATCGTATAAAAGTATTCAATCGGTTTTGGGTGTAATAAATTTAAATGTTTTAAACATTGCCTTCTCCAGGTGTCCAACTGATCTAAATTGATATTCTTAAGTTCGGGTTCAAGCAGTGGTTGATTGCCACGCATTACTTCACCAATTTCACGGATGGAAATTTGCGTTTTTGCCACGTAATAAACAAAATGCTTGCTGATACGCTGATCTACTCGCTGGGCGATGAAGAAAATCAGGTGGGGTAGTTTGATGAAGCGCAGTAGCCCATCTGCCCATGCCAGACGTTTGATTGCTGTATTGGTGATGCGGCTTTCGCATCTGAAATGCTGTGAAATGAATTTTGCAAGAATGGACTGGTGTTGCAAAAGCAGGCGCTTGGGCGTGGTTTCCATCAAGGGTGCAAGGTAGGCATCCATAGCCCATTCTGAAGTGATGTGGGTAAACATGGTGCGGTTAAGCCACATGGCCTCATGTGCGGGTACAAAATGGTGATGCGCAATCACATCAATATATAAATGGCTGACATAACCGATGGCAATGGCGGTTTCTTCATCTGTCTGCGCAACTTTTAAAAGGTGATGCGCATTCTCCCACAAATGCGTGTGACGAAAACGTTGACTAATAATCGCCAGGTCAGGCAGGCAGGCGCCTGCCATGACGAGATCGGGAAATCGTTTAATCGCTTGCTGGAAGCGCCTGTCGAGCAAGGGCATTGCCCATAATAGGGACTGTGCAAAGTAAAGATGAGTGAGCAGCCCCCAGGCATTGGCTTCAGATGAATATAGGCATAAGGGTAGCCACCAGCACAGCTTATAGGTGAATTTAAGCGTTTGCATGTACTGCACTTTGTCATTGTAATGTGAAAAAAAGATGACATTGTCACGATAAATGCGTGACATGTTATTGCGGAGGTCGTCACTCCGGATTTTTCATGTGTTTGTCATAAATTGCCGTTATATTGGGTTTATCTTATTGATGAATCAATTTGAGAGGCAGGTATCACGCATGAAAATATTATTTATCTCTGATGTTTATTTTCCACGCATCAACGGTGTGTCCACTTCAATTCGTACTTTTGTAGAGCAAATGCAATGGCATGGGCACGAGGTACATTTAATTGCCCCTGATTACGGTGAGCTAACACGTGATGAAACCTGGATAAAACGCATCCCGGCAAGAGATATCTATTTCGATCCAGAGGATAAGCTCATGAAGTACGGTGAAGTCATGCGTATTCTACCGGCGTTGAGGCTACAGCAATATGATGTGGTGCATGTGCATACGCCGTTTGTTGCACATTATCTAGGCCTTAAACTGGCACGAGCACTTAGGGTGCCATGTGTGGAAACCTACCATACGTTTTTTGAAGATTATTTACATCATTATTTGCCGTGGATTCCTCGACCTGTTGCGCGAGGCATGGCGAGAATGATATCCAAACGACAGTGCAATGCCATGGATGCGGTGATCGCGCCTTCACAGCCGATGCTGGACGTATTGCGCAAGTATGGTGTGAATGTTGCTGCCGAGGTGATTCCTACAGGTTTGCAGGATAATAGTTTTAAGGAGGTCGATGGTAAAGCATTTAGAGCGTTATATGGTATTGCGCTTGATCGCCCGATGCTGTTATACGTAGGGCGTGTAGCTTTTGAAAAGAATATCGATTTTTTATTAAACATGTTGAAGCAGCTCATAACCCAGCAGCCGGACGTGTTGCTGGTGATTGCGGGGCAAGGTCCGGCAGAACGTCATTTACACAAACTGGTGGCTCAGTTGGGGCTTGAAGGTCATGTTAAATTCATTGGCTATCTAGACCGTAATACGGAGCTTAATGCCTGCTACCAGGCGGCGGACGTGTTTGTGTTCTCTTCAAAAAGTGAAACGCAGGGCTTGGTGCTATTGGAGGCAATGGCCCAGGAAACGCCTGTTGTGGCTATCGCGGAGTTGGGTACAGCTTCAATTCTAGTAGATGGTGAAGGGGCTTTGATTGCACCTGATGATATTCATGAGTTTGCGGACAAAGTGAATTATTTGCTGATTAATCCAGAAGAAAAATTTGCGTTGGGCTTCGACGCAAAACGCTATGTGCTGGAGAAATGGACCGCACAATTACAGGCAGAGCGTCTGCTTAACTTTTATCGTCAAGTGATATCCGAGAAAGTTTCACGTGTCGAGGCTGGCGCAGGGCTGGCAGAAGTCAATGTTTGATGCATTAATGCATTAGCTGCTTTAACCTAGATTTTCCATTAGGCGATTTTACATTTACTTGAATGTCAATTTGCCCATTCTGCGTTTTTTGTGCGAATTTTCTGTCAATGGCATAACGATTGACCATAAAATTTGCACAAAAATCCATCAAAAGCCAACTTGTTGGCTTTAGTGTTGATTATTAGGCGCTGGCAAGTCCTGATGAAAATCTGGATTAATCTGGACAGCATTAAAAATCCAGCACTTGTACTGGATTTTTAATTGCGTTAGTTAATCAGTTGTAAATTAGCCAAATTTACCGGTAATGTAATCTTCTGTTTCCTTTCGCTCTGGGCGAGTGAAGATTTTATCTGTTTCACCGTGCTCAATCAGTTCGCCAAGGTACATATAGGCTGTGTAGTCTGACACGCGTGCTGCCTGCTGCATGTTATGTGTCACGACTAATATCGTGAGTTTTTCACGTAGCTCACTCATCAGCTCTTCAATGTTGGCCGTGGCGATTGGGTCAAGCGCGGAGGTTGGCTCATCAAACAGCATGATTTCCGGGTCGGTGGCCAGTGCGCGCGCAATACACAGACGCTGTTGTTGGCCACCGGATAAGTTGAATGCCAAATCTTGCAAGCGATCTTTTACTTCATTCCAGATGGCGGCGCCTTTTAGTGCTTCTTCGACTTTTTCGTCAATGACACGCCTGTTTTTTTCACCGCGCACACGTAAGCCATAGGCTACGTTTTCGTAGATGGATTTTGGAAACGGGTTTGGTTTTTGAAACACCATGCTAATGCGCATACGCACTTCAATCGGGTCTACCTCTTTTCCCAGAATGTTGGTGTTGTCAGGGTGCATGACGATCTGGCCTTCATATTTATTGCCAGGGTATAAATCATGCATGCGGTTGAAACAGCGTAAAAATGTAGACTTACCACAGCCGGATGGGCCAATGAGCGCGGTGATTTTGTTTTCATACAAAGGCATGGAAACGTTTTTTACTGCATGGTTGCCACCGTTATAAAAAAAGTTAAGGTTGCGCGCTTCAGCTTTGACTGAACTGGTTGCTTTAATCATGAAATGAGATCCCTGTTAATAATTATGCTGTTATGCAATGGTTAATTGTCATTGGGTTTATTTCCATTGCTTAATTACCATTTGATGTTTTTGCGCATTTTGTAGCGCATGTGGATAGCAAACCCGTTCATCACTAGTGTAACCAAAATAATAATGACGCCAGCGGCGGCGGCATTCACGTGAAATGCTTCACTTGGTCTGGATAGCCAGCTAAACATCTGGATGGGTAACACCGTAAAGCCGGAAGATAGCCATTCAAGATTAAAAAATGGTGCTGTCGTAGTAATGGGTGATGGCGGTAAAAACGCAATAAAGGTCAGTGCGCCAATGGTGATAATAGGTGCTGTCTCACCAATCGCGCGTGCCATGCCGATAATCACTCCCGTGAGAATGCCGCCAAATGAATATTTGATCACATGGTCATAAACAACCTGCCATTTAGTAGCGCCCACTGCATACGCGGCCTCTCTGATTGCAACAGGTATGCTGCGTATAGACTCACGGGTTGCCACGATGACCACAGGCATAATGAGCAGGCCCAAGGTGAGGCCCGCTGTTAAAATGCTTTGGCCAAAATCCAGCATGTACACAAATAATCCCAGTGCCAATAAGCCGTAGATAATCGAGGGAACTGCGGCTAAATTGGATACGTTGATTTCAATCAGGTCAGACAGCCAGTTTTTGGGTGCGTATTCTTCAAGGTAAATTGCCGCCATGACGCCGATTGGCACAGCAGAAAAAAATGTTACCAGCATGACCAGTGATGAGCCTACCAATGCCGATAATAAGCCGGCACTGGATGCGCGGCGTGACGGAAAGTCTGTGTAAAAACTGGCTGAAAATAATTTAGGGTAGCCCTGCTGAATTAAATCGATAAACAAGGTCAGCAGGGTCAGCAAGCCCACCATCAGGCAAAGTAGGCCGATAATCGAAAAGATATAATCATTGAGCTTGTGGCGCTTAATCATCGCACGCACTTCATCCAGGTCTCTGACGGGTTTGGTTGCTGATTTTTCTTGCATCATTAGTATCTCTCGCTAAATTTCTTACGTGTGATGTGCCCGATAATGTTGAGTGACAGTGTCATTAACATCAGCACCAGGCCGGCGGCAAAAATACTTTGGTAGCCAATGCTGCCGTGCGGCAGGTCACCCATTGCCACTTGCACAATATAAGCGGTAATCGTGGCCGCAGCATCCATAGGGTTAAAGCTCAGGTTGGGTTGCTGGCCGGCTGCAATTGCTACTACCATGGTTTCACCAATTGCGCGTGAAATACCAAGGATGTAAGCAGCAACAATACCTGAGGTGGCCGCTGGGGTGACTACTTTCATTGCGGTTTGAAAGCGCGTGGCTCCCATGGCGTAAGAGCCTTCACGCATGCTCATGGGGACTGCGCGCATGGCATCTTCAGAAAGGGATGCAATATAAGGGATGATCATAATGCCGATCACTATGCCTGAACTTAGCATGTTAAAAGTTGGCAAGCCTGGGATGATGCTCTGCAAGATCGGAGTAACAAACAGCAGGGCAAAAAAACCAAACACAATGGTCGGCACGCCGGCGAGCAGTTCTAAGATAGGCTTTACAGTTTCACGTGTGTTATGGCTGGCAAACTCAGAAAGATAAATCGCACTGACGGTACCTATAGGGATGGCAATCAGCAATGCAACGCCTGTGACCGTCAAAGTGCCCGATACTAGCGGCAATATGCCGTAGCGTGGATTCTCAAACAATGGCGTCCAAACAGTATCAGTTAAGAAATCAACAATGGATACATGCTCAAAAAATGTATAGGACTCGTAGAGTAAGATGCCGATAATTGCCGCTGTAGTCAGGACTGCCGACAATGCTGCTAGCAATAAAACAAGTTCAATCACCCGCTCTTTGAAATGGCGCGTGAAGTTTTTGGATAAGCGGTCGCTGATTTCTAGGTTGATTGGGTTATTTAACACTTGATTTACCGTATTCATGTTATTTGCACCTGCGGATTGCAGCGTGAATAGAAAATATTATAAGGGTACTTTAGACCTGCCGATACCCTTAATTTGAATAGGAAACACGGAAATAAGGATCTATTCGAGCAGAATTTCTGCATGCCACGGTACTCGCAACCTCGCTGTACACTATGTACTATCTCGGTTGCTGTGTTCCGTGCGCCTTGCACTTAATCTCGCTTGGTCACTGATTCCGCGTTTCCAATATTGTTATTTAATACGCGCTAATAACTCTTCGATTTTAATACCGACTTCAGGCTTGCCACCAAATCCTGTGCCAGGTTTTAGTTCTTTCCAGTGCTTGATCACAGCCTTTTGTTCGTTGGCAGGCAAGGCTACATACTTAACTTCTTCAATCAGCGGTTTGCTTTGTTCTAAATAGTAGTTAATAAATGCCTTTACTTCTGGCTTGAATGCCGCAGCCGTTGCATTGACATATATAAATAACGGGCGTGCCAAGGGCTGATATGTGCCATCCTGAATGGTTTCAGGTGAAGGCAGCACTGCAGGCTTGCCTGATTTGTCAGTGATGGCAACAGCGGTTAACTTGTCCTGATTTTCTTCATAGTAAGCGTAGCCGAAATAACCCAGGCCGCCAACATCACCTACAACGCCTTTAACCAGCACATTGTCATCTTCAGAGGCGGTGAAGTCGCCACGGCTTGATTTTGCCTTGCCTACAATCGCTTCTGTAAAGTAGTCAAATGTGCCTGAGTCTGCCCCTGGGCCAAAAAGTTTAACCGGCGTATTAGGCCAGGCAGGATTGACCTGATTCCAGGTTTTGACTTTACCTTGCGCCGCAGGCTCCCATAGTTTTTTAAGTTCGGCCGCAGTCATTTTTTTTGCAAATTCATTTTTTGGATTAATCACCACAGTGATTGCATCATAAGCGACAGGCAACTCAATGAATTGCACACCGGCTTCTTTACAGGCGTCGATTTCTTTTTGCAGAATTGGACGTGACGCATCTTGTACATCAGTTTCACCGCGACAGAATTTTTTAAAGCCGCCGCCAGTACCTGAAATACCGACGGTTACTTTGGTTTTAGTTGCTTTTTGAAACTCTTCGGCAACCGCTTCCGTAATTGGGTAAACGGTACTTGAGCCATCAATCTTGATGATTTTTTCTGCGGCCAGCACAGTGTTGGTTGAAAATGTTGCTGCGATTAACGTGCTAATGCTTAACGATTTAGCGAGTACTGACTTCATCATGATCTCCATTTGAGTAAGGTTTGTTTTTTAACTAAAATGAATTTTAGTGATGAAATATGACAGTTTGATGACAATTATTAATTTGATATCAAGGTCTGCATAGAGACCTTGATGTTGTCGCAGGCAGTGGCGTTGTCTTGCTACAGGAATGTTTTGCCAAAGTGGTAAGAGATGGCGGCGATTAAACCGGCGCAAGGGATGGTAAGCACCCATGCCCACACAATGCGTGAGGCCAAGCCCCAGCGGACAGCTGAGGCGCGACGGGACACACCGACACCGACAATCGCGCCCGTGATGGTATGTGTAGTTGACACTGGAATGCCTAGTGATGTGGCTAAAAATAGCGCAATAGAGCCGGAAGTCTGTGCGCAGAATGCGCCAGTCGGGCGAACTTTGGTGATGCCCATGCCCATGGTGCGCACAATGCGCCAGCCACCCATCAGCGTGCCTAGACCCATAGCCAGTTGGCAGGAAATGACTACCCAGAATGGCACGTTAAAATCCCCTTCCAGATAGCCGTTGGCAAACAGTAGCACCGTGATGATGCCCATGGTTTTTTGGGCGTCATTAGCGCCATGCCCCAAGCTGAAAAATGAGGATGAGATAAATTGCAGCTTATTAAATCCGTTCTCGGTTTTATAGGGAGATGTCTTTTGGAATGCCCATAACAAAAGAACAGACAGCGCCATGGCGAGCAGCATGCCAAAGAGTGGTGATAAGACAATCGCAACGCCTGTGGTGATAAGTTTGCTGCCGATGATGATTCCTTGGCTACCTGCATGCGCGACGCCTGCACCCAGCAAGCCGCCGATAAGCGCATGCGAAGATGAAGAGGGGATGCCAAACCACCAGGTGATGACATTCCATGCGATAGCCCCACTAAGGGCGCCAAATATCACCGCATTATTGACGATGTTGGGGTCAATAATGCCTTTGCCCACGGTATCTGCAACATGCAGGCCAAAGAACAAAAAAGCAATGAAGTTGAAAAATGCCGCCCATGCTACAGCAGCCTGTGGCGTGAGCAGGCGTGTTGATACCATCAGCGCAATGGAGTTGGCTGCATCGTGAAAGCCGTTCATAAAGTCAAATATGAGGGCTACCGCCACCAGCAATACCATAATGAGAATCGCGTGATCCATGCGTTACCCCTTAAATGCGCTCAAGTACAACGCCATGAATTACATCAGAAACATCTTGGCAGCTATCAATTGCTTCTTCAAATATGTCGTAGAGTTCTTTTGAGCGGATGATGGTGCGAGCGTCGGATTCTTCATTAAACAGTCGATGCATACCTGCGCGCATTACATGGTCACCCTCACCTTCGATGAGATTGATTTCTTCACAGGTGTTTAAAATTCGACCGGAGTTTTTCATGTCGGAAAGCATATGTACGGCATCACGCACTTTTTCTGAGGCGCGTAACAGAATTTGCGCAAGTGCAACCATCTCTGGCGTGAAGCTGCTGTGGCCGTAAATTTTGGCACTTTGCGGAATGTCTTCCATGTAGTCGATGATGTCATCCAGTGCCATCGCTAACTCGCGGATTTCACGTCGATCAAACGGGGTGATGAAGGTTTTGTGTAAAGAAAGTAAAATTTCTTTGGTGTAGCTGTCAGCTTCAGATTCGATTTGTCTTAATTGAGCAAAATGCGCATCGAATTTTTCTGGCTCCTTAACGGCAGTTAGCATTGCCAGCACTTTGGAGCCACGCACCGCGCAGTCTGCAAGTTTGTTGAATAGTTCGAAGTAATTGTCGTTACGTGGTGATATTGCCGCCATTAACCGACCTAAAGTAGCATTTGCCATTATACGCATCTCCCTGAATGTTACATTTTTATTACAATTTTATGAATTTGCCTAGTTTAACTGCCTATGCATAAATCTGCGAGTATTTATCTAAGATAATTCGGTGTTTCCTATGTTTTTCCCACTTGATTAAACTGAATGCAGATAAAATTTGCGATTGACTGGCATAGTGTATAAAAAGGAGTGTAAAAAATGAGTGACGTAACGATTTATCATAATCCAGCTTGTGGCACATCGCGCAATGTATTGGCTATGATCAGGGCAAGCGGCGTTGAGCCGGATGTCATTGAGTATCTTAAGACGCCACCTAGCCGTGCCCAATTGGAGCAGTTGCTACTGGCAATGGGCGTTTCAGCGCGAGAAATATTGCGTGAAAAAGGCACGCCTTATGCTGAATTGGGTTTGAGTGATGAACACTTGTCAGAAGATGTTTTGATAGAGGCGATGTTGCAGCATCCAATCCTGATTAACCGGCCGATTGTGGTGACACCTATCGGCGTCAAGTTATGCCGCCCATCGGAGCTGGTGCTTGGTATTTTGCAAAACCCTCATATCGGCTCTTTTACAAAAGAGGACGGGGAGGTTGTGAACGTCACGCCTAAGTAAGAGGCTAACTAGTTGATGTATAATCGCAGGTTTTAGTTATTTAAAGTGTCATTGTGTCATGGAAGCAGAACAACTTAATATTATCGCGAATCGTTTAGTCGATTTAGGCGAACGCAACAATGCCCTTCGGGGGTATCTTTGACTTCGAAACGAAAAGTCAGCGTCTGGAAGAAGTCAACGGTCTGTTAGAAGATCCCAAAGTTTGGGACGATAACGCCAAAAGCCAAAAACTTGGTAAAGAAAAGCGTGAGTTAGAGCTGATCGTAAATAGCTTGATTCATGTGCAGTCCGGCCTTAAGGACGCGCAAGAGCTGTTTGAAATGGCGCGTGAAGAAAACGATGATGACATGCTATTGAGCGTGGATGCAGATTCTAAAGCCATCGAAAAACAGATTGCCGAGATGGAGTTCAGGCGTATGTTCTCTGGTGAACTCGATGCAGCGAACTGTTTTATCGAATTTCAGTCAGGCAGTGGCGGCACCGAAGCGCAGGACTGGGCGAACATGCTGCTGCGCATGTATTTTCGGTATTGCGAGCGCAAAGGCTTTAAAGTTGAGGTGCTGGAAGAATCCGAAGGCGACGTAGCCGGCATTAAAGGCGCGTCTATCAAGGTTTCCGGGGATTATGCCTACGGCACTTTACGCACAGAGAATGGCGTGCATAGGCTAGTGCGCAAGTCACCGTTTGATAGTAACGCCAAGCGCCATACCAGTTTTGCTAGCGTGCAGATTTTCCCTGAAGTGGATGATTCCATTCAGATCGAAATCAACCCAGCCGATTTGCGTATCGATACCTATCGTGCCAGCGGTGCGGGTGGTCAGCACATTAACAAGACCGATTCTGCCGTGCGCATCACGCACCTTCCGACCAATACTGTGGTGCAATGCCAGAACGACCGTTCGCAACATCGTAACCGTGAAGAGGCGATGAATATGCTGAAAGGTGCGCTTTACAATCTTGAACTGAATAAGCGCAACCAGGAAAAGCAGGCGCTGGAAGATGCCAAAACCGACATCGGCTGGGGACACCAGATCAGGTCTTATGTTTTGGATCAGTCACGCATCAAAGATTTGCGCACAGGCGTTGAGATAGGAAACACACAAGGTGTGCTGGATGGCGACCTTGATCCATTTATTACTGAAAGTTTGAAGCAGGGCGTTTAGTGTCTAGTTGTGCTCAAAGGAATGCAACGTCATTCGCGCTTGCCGTACCTATTGTGCTTTTTTGAGCTTTTGTCTTGATCTTTTTTTGAGTATAACTATAAAGCCATACGTTGTTGTATTCAAAAAAACCTTTGCTATATACTCGTGCAATATACGTTGTGTTTTAGGAGTAAATATCATGAGTACAAGCACTGTTTTTATCAATAATCGCACGCAAGCCGTACGTTTGCCTGCTGATGTACGTTTACCAGAAGATGTTAAACAGGGCAGTGCGCGCGCTGTTGGTAAAGAGCGCATTATCGCGCCACCACATGTAAGTTGGGATGGATTTTTTATGGGTGGAATTAAAACGGCTGATGATTTTATGGTCGGTCGCAGCACTCAAACCCAGGCCGAGCGCGAGGCTTTCTAGTGATTAACTATTTATTTAGATACCAATATGGTTATCTACGTCATCAAACTTCGCCCCATTGAAGTGATGGCAACGTTTAACCAAAATGCCAGTCGCATGGCAATACCCAGCATCACCTTGGCTGAACTCATCCACGGTGCGGAAAAAAGCAGCAAGCCCACCCATAATTATGCCGTGATTGAAGATTTTTGTAGCCGCCTAGAAGTGTTAGCCTACACCGCAAAAGCCGCCCAACATTACGGCAGTATTCGCGCTGCGCTAGAAAAAAGCGGCCAAACCATCGGCGTAAATGACTTACACATAGCCGCCCATGCACGAAGTGAAGGCTTGGTGTTGGTCACAAAGAATTTACCTGAGTTTGCGCGTGTGTCAGCGTTGCAGCTAGAAAATTGGGTGGCTGGCTAAATGTCTAATTTGTCATTGCAAAACTCAGTACAACTCAGCGCTTTTGATGAGTTTTTAAAGCCGGGCGTAGATGCGCGAGATGTGGATGCCTTGTTTCCGCTGTTGCAATCAGCACATATTATTGATGTGCTGATTGCGTTGTTTCGTGGCGGGCGTGAAGAGGTGCTGATACGCCTAGCCGTGATGCGTGAAATTGCCGCGCGTGCCGAGCAGCCAGAGTGGACCCCCGCGCAATTGCAAAATCATTTGAGCTTTGTCGAGGCGACCAAGCTTGATACTGTATTAAACCGCTTGCGTTCACATGACTTAATGCAGTGGGATGCTGATAGACGCTTATATCAAATATCCGCCAGTGGGCGCATGGTGCTTTCTGCGATCAGCGGTTTGATTCGATTTGGGCAGGAAGATGATGAACTCGGCTTTTTGGTAGCGCAAGCGGCAGGCAGTGGCGCAGTGGGGAATCTCAGCCCTGAACATTTAAGTCACGTGTTAGCCAAGCTAACTGAATACGAACATTTTTTTGAAGAGGCGGTCGCCTCTGGTTCAGAGTTCAGGCTAAAATCGGCACAGGCACGCTTGGCTAAGGCATTGCCGTGGATCGAAAAAGCCACCACGCTGATGCAAAATCTAGCCGAGCAAGGTTTGGATGACGCAAGCTGGCAAATTACCCAAAAAATTGCCAATCAGCAATCGCGCTTGTTACGCATGGCATCGGTGTTCCAAATGGAGCTTGCCAAAATTTCACGGCAACGCGTGATGCTGTCTGATGGCGGTTTGAGTTCATCTGAGCTTTCAGCTTGGTTGCGTGCGCAAACCATTGAAACACTTGCCAGCTTGGGTGATACGTTTGCGCAAACCTGCGAGCCCTTGTTTATGCTACCTGATGTGATGATGGACATCAGCGATGACGTGCTGGAACGCGATATTGCGGATAAAAAAGTGTCCATCATGCCGCCCGCTGTGGAAGTTGCTGAAGCTGAGGCGGCTCCCTTTAACTACCCACCCCAACTTGCCGCCCTCACCCGTATGCTGGAAACATTAAGCGAACATACAACTTCTGCCGTGCCTTTAAGTGATGTGGTGGTTGGCGGTAGCTTTGCCGAGGCGACCTATCGTTATTCATTGCTCACCTTTTTGGGCAAGCAGCATGATGACGCGGATTTGGCCGCGTTGGCAGCGCAACCTTTTGCGCTGGCGCATACCTTAGATGCGCCTTTACAAGCCGTACATCGCAATGAAATCGCAGAAATGACACACGGACAACTGACAAAAAAAGACGCTAACCCATGATGCAGACACCCACCCAATTAGCCGCGCGTTTAATTGCGTACCGTTATTTACCGCGCACGGATGAAACGATTAAACGCTTATTATTTGATTTGGATTATCGCAACATTGTTGAAGATCATTTGAAAACTTGCGGATTACGCTTGTTGGACAATCCATATTCCAACCATGTGGCAGTGGCTCTAGATAAGGATGCCGAGCAAGCCGTGTTTGACGATGGGCAACAATGGCAAAGTAACAATATCGGCTTGCCAAAAGATGCTTTGGCACTCACAGTAGTGTTGTGGGCGCTGATTATTTTGCCAAAACGTGAACGGCAACTAGGGCGCGAGGCTGCCTTGGAAAGTCAAGGTGAACTGTTTGGTGATATGGTGAAATCGGTAGAGAGTGAAGAGGTTTCGCGCGGCATTGCCGAAACCGTGTTACTGGAAGATTTTGGCAAGGTGCTGGGTGGTAAAGGGCGGATCAATTTTATGCTGCCTCAGTTATCACGCCTGGGGCTAATTGAACGGCGTAACAAAACGATTTACGAAGGCCCGTTGCTGGATTTAGTGTTTGATTATGCGCAAATGGCACCGCGTGTGATTCAAGGTGCGCTGGGTGATTTAATGCGTGCCAAGCACCCTGCTAGCGCTCATCAGGAGCCACAAAAAAATGTTTAGACTCAAACAATTAGAAGTGGTGCATTGGGATTATTGGCAACGTTTTCTGGTGCCGCTGGATGCTTCGATTGTTACGATTTCAGGCGAAAACGGCTCCGGTAAAACCACGCTGTTAGATGCCATGCGTACTTTGCTTGCGCTGGAATGTTCCAGCAAACGCGATTACAAACGCTATGTGCGCCGCAATGGCGAAGATTTTTGCTGGCTGCGCGGCGTGGTGGATAACAGCCGCGCACAGGGCGGCAGCAAGCGTCCGTTTGGCATTCCGTTTATGCAAGACACGATTACGTTGGCTTGTCATATCGAGAAAAAAGGCGGGGATTGGGTGCGCCGATACTGGGTGGCGGATGGCGAGGTGACGCTGGAACACATAGAAAAACAAGGGCAAGAATTTGGCGTGCGTGATTATCAACGCCTGTTGCATGAAGCAGGGCTGTCGCCTGCCATTGCCAAAGTGTTGTCGCTGGAGCAGGGGCAAACCGATAAATTATGTGAATACAAACCGCGTGAGTTACTGGATCTGGTGTTTGATGTTTTCGGCGATAAAGAAGTCTTGACGCGCTATCAAGAAGCACGTGGACACCAGCAGCAAACCGAGCAGGAGTTGCAGCAAACACAAAATAACTTAAAAGGATTAGAAAATAGCCTCGCCACGCAAGAAATTAAAGTGAATAACTATTTGCAATGGCAAACACTTAAAAATGAACAGGTGCAATTGGTCAGTGAAATCAAGCCGCGCTTGGAGTTTTATTTATTGCAAGAAGAAACCGAACGTGCCGCCCGTGCTTTAGAAGCTGGTAAAAAAGAGCGCGAAGCCAAGCAGGCAGAAAAACTCATTAAGCAAAATGAGCAGCAAGATCTACAAAGCCAGCAACAGAAATTGGCTGAGCAACAACAAGCAGCAAGTTTGCAAGAGGCCGGCCTGATTGAGCAAGTCAATCAGCTTAACCGGCAAGAAGGCAAGCATGAGACATTGCTGGAGCAAGAGGCGCAACTTAAAGCGCAGGCCGTGCAATCAGGTGCAAACGTGGATGCAAGCAACGAATTGGGCAAGCTTGAGCAGCAAAAAAGTGCTTTGCAAAATCAGTTATGGGCGAAACAGCAGCAACAGCAACAGTGGCAAACCACGCTGGAAAACTTAAGCGCAGGACGGCGTGCAGACCCAACCGAAGTGGCTGAATTTAGGCAAGCTTTGCAACAAGCCAAAATTGCACATGACACGTTAAGTGATGTGATGGAAATTACCGACCCCGCTTGGCAGACAGCAGTTGAGGCAGTATTGGCTCCTTTTGCACACGTGATTTTGCTAGGTCGCCCGCAAGACGCCGAAACTGCGTTTGCCCTTGGTGAAAAGCTTAAATATCGCCATTTGATAGTGCCGGAACGGCAAAATGCAGGTCTCGCACCGCAGGGGTCACTGCTGGAGGTGGTGAAACTGCGCCAGCCGATTGCACCTTGGATGTTGCAAATGCTGGAGCGAACAAGGCGAGTAGAGGATATCAAAGCGGGCGTTGCACTACCGCGTGGTGAAGACTGGGTAACCAAGCAGGGCTATTTGCGTGAGCGGCGCGGGGGCAGATATGCTGCACCTAGTGAACCACGATTCGGCAAAGCGCGACTGGAAAGCTTGCGTCAAAATTTACATGGCATTGAACAAGAAATCAGCCAACTCAATGCGCAACTTAAACCCGTACAGCAGCAAATTCAGGCCATTAAAAGTGCGCTAGCTGGCGTGAATGCGGCAGCGCAACTCACCGCGCGGGCAGAAGAGTTTGCGCAAGCCGCACAAGATTTTGCCCAAATTAAAAGCCAGCGACAAAGCGAAGGCGAGAAGCTACATGAGGTCACCAAAGTCCGTAAACAGCTTGAAAAAGAGAGTGCTGAACTTCTGCAAGCACTTTCACGAATAGAAAATACTTTGCATCAACTTGAAAAAGACATTGCCGAGAAAGAAAATCGAGAAGGCTGGGCGGAACAGGAAAAGCGCTTGGAACGTTTGACACACGACCAAGCTAAACTGCCCGCCGCTTGGCAAGAGAGTTCTGCCAATAAACAGTTGCAAGAGCAATGGCGCGATGCAACCAATGTGGATAGACGTATTGCCGAGATTGATAAACGCTTTGAGTTGGAAAGCTGGCAAACAGACGATAGCGTGATTGCCATGCGCGATAAGATGCAGGCCGATTTTGACAGTCAGCAAGCCGATGTGGATGCTCGCCAGCGCGATAACGACAATGCCAAAGCACTCACAGAATCTGCGCGTGAGGCGTATATTGCGCGACTACGCTACTCGGTAAGCAAATATAGCAAAAACTTGAAAACACTGGGGGATATGGCGAATATCGCGGTAGATTGCGCCCCTGTAACATTAGAGGCAAATGACATTAGCCTGGCGCAGGCGGGTTTGAATGTGCGCTTTGGTTTTGACGAAAAAGGCCTGGCGGGCATGAATGATGGCGATGCATCTGGCGGGCAGCAGGTGATGAAATCGTTAATTTTGCTAGTGGCGTTGATGATGGAAGAATCGCGTCCTGGCGGCTTTGTGTTTATTGATGAGCCATTTGCGCATTTGGATATTTTTAATATCAAACGCGTGGCCAAATTTTTGCAAGAAACTAAGGCGCAATATTTGCTCACCACCCCTGTAACGCATAATGTGGATGTGTATGACCCTTCCATGTTGGCTTTAATTACCGTTAAAAAATCTGCACAGAGCGGCTGGGCTCCACGTGTGGGGGTGTTGAAACGTGAAGTCGCATAAAGTGTAATGAGTGAAATCTTTACTGAATTCATAGGCACGAGCCGCAACCCTAAGAAGCGCAAGCGCTATGCGACTTTAGCTGCGCCTGATACGCAAGCACTGGCTACCTTAAGTGGCGAGTGGCGCGATTTACTCACGCAGTGCGTAAAAAATGGTGAAAATGCACGTTGGGATACTTGGCTTAAAATCGCGGGGATTGCCCGTAAAACCTTGGTAGAGCAGTTGCGTGATTGGTTAGTCAAACACGGCTGGCTACGCGTTTACGAGGAAAAGCGTAGTGGTGATTGGTGGGCTTACAAGCTGGAAGTTTTACACTTCTCTGTATTGCAACATGCACTTGGTTTGGTGCAGGCGGGTGCACAAAAGCTTATATTGCAAACCTTACTCAATCAGCTAGAAAACTTGCAAGATGCAAGCCTGCAATTGGCTTTGGATAATCTACAGACTATGCCGGCAAGCCGCGCGATTACCAGGGCCATTTTGGTGCAGTATTTGCTCGATTGGATCAAGGAAGAGCGCGTGGGCACGTATCGTGATTTTTCACTATTTGCACGTGGTGCTACCAAAGAAATCAGCCAAGCGGAGTGGGCATGGTTAGATGATCATTTTGATTTGGCTGAGTTTAATATAGAGCGGCATACGCCTTTATTGCTGATTTCAGCCAATTTAATTCTACACACAAAATTAGGTGAAACTAATCTAGGCACTGCACCAGATTTTGCCGCATTAACGCCAGCAACTGTCAAAAGCATACAGTTCGCTAGTGGTGAAATAAGCACTTGGATTTTGGTAGAAAACCGCACCAGCTTTGAGCGTGTTGCACGCAATCGGCAAGCGGATGAAGGCGTAATTTGGTTGCCTGGCTATCCACCCAATTGGTGGAAAGAAGCCGTTAAACATGTCATCAATATCGCGCCAGCTCCGGCAAAGATCGCTTGCGACCCTGATCCTGCTGGCATTGCGATTGCGTTAAGTGCAATAGCCTTATGGCGCGAGGCTGGTTTGGAGGCCGCAGCTTGGAAAATGGGCGCGAAGGCTTTAGAAAGCTTAAGTAGTAAAAAACCGCTCTCAGACTTTGATCAGCAACAGCTTGCCAGTTTGTTAAAGCAAGACTTACCCGTTGAATTGCGCGTGCTGGCAGAATATATGCAGGAACGCCAACAAAAAGGTGAGCAAGAAGGATATTTGTAAGCTATGTGGAGTAAAGAAAAATAATTTTCCGCAAATGTAATAAAATAACGTTTTAGAAAATAATGCCGGTTTTGAGAGTAAATAATGACTGACCAAGTAAACGAAGTAATTCAAATTGACGAAAACCATGTCATCGCTGAACGTCGCGAGAAACTAAAAGCGCTGCGTGAAAGTACCAAATTAAACGGCAGTGCTGCTTTTCCTAACGATTTCAAGCCGGATTCTCAGGCCGCCGTGCTGCATGCCGAGTTCGGTGGTTTTGACAATGAGGTGTTAGACCCTAAAGCCGTGCATGTGAGCATTGCCGGCCGCATGATGTTAAAGCGCGTGATGGGTAAGGCGAGCTTTGCTACGGTACAGGACAGCACTGGCCGCATGCAGTTGTTTATATCGAAGGATAATCTGACCGATGCCAACAGTGAGGCGATTTATGATGCATTCAAACACTGGGATTTAGGCGATATCATTGGCGCTAAAGGCGTATTGTTTAAGACCAAGACAGGCGAGCTGTCGGTAAAGGTGTCTGAATTACGTTTGCTGACCAAATCATTGCGTCCGTTGCCTGAAAAATTTCATGGCTTGCAGGATCAGGAGGTGAAATATCGCCAGCGTTATGTGGATTTAATTGTTTCTGAAGAAACACGTAAAACCTTTGTGGCGCGCAGCAAAGTGGTGTCTGCGATCCGTGGCTTTATGATTGAAAATCAATTTCTGGAAGTGGAAACACCGATGCTGCACCCGATTCCAGGCGGCGCATCGGCCAAGCCTTTCATCACGCATCACAATGCGCTGGACATGCAGATGTTCATGCGCATTGCACCAGAATTGTATTTGAAGCGTTTAGTCGTGGGCGGTTTTGAGCGTGTGTTTGAGGTGAACCGTAATTTCCGTAATGAAGGCTTGAGCGTTCGTCATAATCCGGAATTTACCATGATGGAATTCTACGCGGCTTATACCGATTACCTGTGGCTGATGGATTTCACAGAGCGCTGCATCCGCACAGCGGCGATTGCGGCAACTGGTTCCGCCGTGCTGCAATATCAGGGCCGTGAGCTGGATTTAAGCAAGCCCTTTGAACGCCACACGATTGTGGGTGCAATACAGAAATATGCACCCCAATATAGCTTGGAACAGTTGCATGATGAAGCCTTTCTCCGCGCAGAAATCCTCAAGTTCGGCACCAAGCCATTTGATCATGCAGGCTTGGGGGCATTGCAATTGGCGTTGTTCGAAGAAACCGCCGAAGCACAGTTATGGAACCCGACCTATATCATTGATTATCCGGTTGAAGTTTCGCCTTTGGCGCGTGCCTCAGATGCCAACCCGGAAATCACCGAGCGTTTTGAGCTGTTTGTGTGCGGTCGTGAAATTGCCAACGGTTTTAGCGAGCTAAATGACGCTGAAGATCAGGCGGCTCGCTTCCACGCGCAGATGAAGGCCAAAGAAGCCGGTGACCATGAGGCGATGTATTACGATGCTGACTTTATTCGTGCTTTGGAATACGGCATGCCGCCAACGGGTGGCTGTGGCATCGGCATTGATCGTCTGGTGATGATGATTACCGACAGCCCAAGTATTCGTGATGTAATTCTGTTCCCGCATATGCGTCCAGAGGCATGAATGTCGAGATGGGTGTGTGATATAAGCATTTGATTTAATTGGGGAATCACACGCTTTTAAGCAGGGCTTTTAGGTCAGTTCTTAAAGCTTTATTTCTATCACACAAGTTATCACATTGGATATTCAGGCGCAGTAGTTTTCTCAACTCAGTTGCGTAATGGATTGAGAGTGAACTGACCAAAGGCACGACTTTTTTCGCCTGTTTTAATCGTAGTGAGCAATTGGTTGGTTTTTGTGTCAACCACACTGACATCATTGCTCCCCCAGTTTGCGATATAGGCACGTTGCAGCGCGTAGTCCATGCTGATGCCTTCTGGGGTATTTCCTACCTTGATGGTAGCTTCAGCTTTTCCGCTACGGATGTCCAGCACTGTGACCGTGTCATCTTGCGTATTGGTCACATAAAGCTTTGATTCATCCAAATTAAACGCCGCGCAATAAGGGTGGTAGCCAACTTTCATGATTTGCTGTTGGTGGGTCCGGGCGTTTATCAGGCTTATTGTGTCATCTTGTACATTAACGCTGGCCAACCATAATCCGCTAGGACTAAGTGCAATGCCAAAAGGATGTTTCCCTACGGATATTCTGCGCAGGATAGACATGGTTTGGGTGTCGACTACCGCGATGTCATTGCTATCGCGGTTTGCAATGTAAAGTGTTAGTCCGTCAGGACTGACCACCAGACCTGCTGGCGCGACACCCACGCTTAACTCCCTCGTTTTATCTGGTGATTCAGTTTCAATGGCAATAATGCGGTTATCAAACCAATCTGCAACATAAAGTGTCTTGCCATCAGGCGAAACGGTTAAGCCAACGGGGGACCCTTTCACATGAATACGGTCTACCAATTGATTGCTGACAGTATTGATCACAGAAATATCCTGGCTTTCAACGTTTGAGATATAAGCGCGTTGAAGTTTGTGAGAGACGGCCACCCCAACAGGGGCTTTGCCAGCTTGAACGGTTGCAATGACCGTGTTGGTATCTGTGTTGATGATTGAAACTGTATTTTCGCCCTGATTGGTGATGTAGGCATAGCCAGGGTCGGTGTAGGTAGTTGTGGGGCTGCATGCACAAAAAAATATGCTGCCAACGAGCCATGATATGTGGCGTATTTTCTTTGATAATGAGATGAGTTTCATATAACTGGGTCTAAATTAAGGAATGAAGCAAATGGTTGCTTTCAATAATGCGTGAAATATGAAAAAATTGCACCATATTTTATAACAGTATTAGGCAGCAAATGTTATGTTAGATCGTGACGGGTTTCGCCCGAATGTCGGTATTATTTTATGCAATGCCAACAACCAGGTGTTTTGGGGCAAGCGCATACGCGAACATGCCTGGCAGTTTCCGCAGGGCGGCATCAATTATGGTGAAAGTCCAGAGCAGGCCATGTATCGTGAGCTGATGGAAGAAGTGGGCTTAAAGCCTGAACATGTCAAAATTCTAGGCCGCACCAAAGATTGGTTGCGCTATGAGGTACCTATAAGCTGGATCCGTCGAGAGTGGCGTGGCAGCTATCGCGGGCAGAAGCAGATATGGTATTTGCTGCGTATGCTAGGACGTGATAGCGATGTGTCATTGCGTGCGACCGAGCATCCTGAGTTTGATGCGTGGCGTTGGAATGACTATTGGGTGCCCCTAGAGGATGTGATTGAATTTAAACGTGCAGTGTACGAGTCTGCACTAAACGAGCTTGCGCCGCATCTGCATCATAAAGCCGTTAAATAGTCTTTTTGCATGAGATTGTAGTAGTTTCATCGATTCCAGCACGTTAAATGGTCAGTGGTTACATTGCCGCTGAGTTTGCAGTGCCATTGAGGCTGGCTAGGTGTGCTGTTTAGGCGTACGCGACTGCGCTTTGCATCACTGGCAACTTGCGCGCAATGCATTACGATTACGCTCCTGTAAAAACATCTTGTCACAAGTCGCAGATCCTGGCATGCATCAGGATGGGTGGTTTTATAGTTATGGTTTAATACCCATCATTTCACCCAATCTGACACCGCGTGCCGGCTGCCAGTCAGCATTGAACTGCAATGCATCTTTTTTAAACAGCAGTACTACTGTCGAGCCAAGCAGGAATCGCCCCATTTCATCACCTTGTTTTAGCGTGATATTTTTATCTGAGTAATGCCATGTGTGCACATCGGGTAAACGCGGCGGGTTGATGATACCGTCTTTTGCATCATGCCAGACGGTCACCATGCTGCCGACGATGGTGGCACCCACCAGCACCATGACAAAGTTGCCGTGTTTTTCCGATTGAAACTCGCATACCACGCGTTCATTGCGCGCGAATAGGCTGGGCACACCTTCAGCGGTAGTCGGGTTGACTGAAAATAAATCACCAGGGACATAGGTCATCGATAATAACTTCCCATCACACGGCATGTGAATGCGGTGGTAGTCTTTGGGGCTGAGATACAGGCAGGCAAAATGGCCATCCTTGTATTTTTCGGCAGCTGCGTTATCCCCGCCCAAAAGTGCTGTTGTCGTGTAGTGATGGCCTTTGGCCTGAAAAATTTGCTGCTGCGCAATACGCCCGAACTGGCTAATCGCACCATCTACAGGACATATGAAATCTGCTGCTGCGAGAGGTCTTGCATCTTTTTTTAATGGTCGGGTGAAGAATTCATTAAAGCTTTTATAGCTGGTGGTGTTGGGGTTGGCCGCTTCTGCCATATTCACATCGTATCGCTTCACAAACCAGTCAATCACAGCCGTGGTGATGGTGCCTGCCTGCAAATGCGCCAGCTTGCCGGCAAGCGCTGTAATGGCTTGTTTGGGTAGTAAATATTGGCTAAGTACGATGAGTTTTTTTTTCATGGAGAAGTTTCAGCTTGCGGGCAGTGTAATGTACAAATGAAAAAGGGCAAAACGCAGTACGCTTTGCCCTTTGCTTATTTTACTAAGATCAGTTTTTGGATTGATCAACCAATTTGTTTTTAGCAATCCAAGGCATCATTGCACGCAATTGACCGCCTACTTGCTCAATTGGGTGTGCTGCATTTAAGCGACGACGCGCTGTCATTTCTGGGTAGTTGGTGCGACCTTCCAAAATGAAGCGTTTAGCGTATTCGCCATTTTGAATGTTAGCTAGACACTCTTGCATTGCATAGCGTGACTCATCGTTAATGACTTTGGGACCAGTCACGTATTCGCCGTATTCAGCATTGTTTGAGATTGAGTAGTTCATGTTGGCAATGCCGCCTTCGTACATCAGGTCAACAATCAGCTTCAATTCGTGCAAGCATTCAAAGTATGCCATTTCTGGGGCGTAGCCAGCTTCAACCAATGTTTCAAAGCCTGCTTTCACCAACTCAACCGCGCCACCACATAGTACGGCTTGTTCACCGAACAGGTCTGTTTCTGTTTCCTCACGGAAATCGGTTTCGATCACGCCGCCTTTGGTGCCGCCGTTCGCAGCTGCGTATGATAGGGCAATGTCTTTTGCTTTGCCTGATTTATCCTGGTAAACAGCAATCAATGAAGGTACGCCGCCGCCTTTCAGGTACTCTGAACGTACGGTGTGGCCTGGGCCTTTGGGCGCAATCATGATTACGTCTAAATCAGCGCGTGGCGTGATTTGGTTGTAATGAATGTTAAAGCCGTGTGCAAAAGCTAACGCAGCGCCTTGTTTCAGGTTGGCTGCTACTTCAGCGTGGAAAATTTCCGGCATGGTTTCGTCTGGCAGCAATAGCATGACTACATCAGCTTGTTTCGTCGCATCTGCGATTTCCAGTACGTTATGGCCTGCTGCAACCGCTTTAGCCCATGAACTGCCGCCTTTGCGTAAGCCGATGGTGACGTTAACGCCGCTGTCTTTCAAGTTGGCCGCATGTGCATGACCTTGTGAACCGTAACCAACGATGGTTACTTTTTTACCTTTGATTAAGCCAAGATCGGCATCTTTATCGTAATAAACTTTCATAATTGCTCCAAAAAGTGTTTCTTAATTAAATGGGAGTGAAGCGTGAGAAGTGAAGGGTGAAAAGTATCAAGCCACGGTTGGATGCCACATTTCACATTTCAGCTTTCACCATTCACTAATTGCTAAACTTTCAAAATTCTATCACCACGGCCAATGCCGGATGCGCCTGTGCGCACGGTTTCTAAAATGGCCGTCTTGTCCAAGCCTTCGATAAAGGCGTCTAGCTTGTGGCCTGAGCCGGTAAGCTCAATAGTGAATGCGCCATCGGCAACGTCGATAATGCGTCCGCGGAAAATATCACACATGCGTTTCATTTCTTCGCGGAATGTGCCGGTTGCCTTAACCTTGACCAGCATCAATTCGCGCTCAATAAATCTGCCATCATTGAGATCCAGCACCTTAACCACGTCAATCAGCTTGTTCAATTGCTTGATGATTTGCTCGATAACATCATCTGAACCTGATGTCACGATAGTCATGCGCGATAATGTAGGATCTTCGGTCGGCGCCACGGTCAACGACTCAATGTTGTAGCCACGCGCTGAGAACAGTCCAGCTACACGTGATAAAGCGCCGGCTTCATTTTCCATTAATAACGAAACAATATGACGCATTATAGATCCTCCGCACCAATGTCATTGGCAAGAATCATTTGAGATAAACCTTTTCCGGCCTCAATCATCGGGAATACATTTTCTTTTTGGTCAGTGATGAAGTTCATAAACACAAAGCGGTCTTTCATGGCAAAAGCCTCTGTCAGTGCGCCTTCAACATCCTGTGGTTTTTCAATGTTCATGCCAACATGACCGTATGATTCAGCAAGCTTTACAAAGTCCGGCAGACTGTCCATGTAAGATTCTGAATAACGATTCTCGTAGAAAAACTCTTGCCACTGACGCACCATGCCCAAGTAGCGATTATTTAACAAAATCACTTTAATCGGCAAGTGGTATTGTTTGCAGGTTGAAAGTTCCTGAATATTCATTTGAATGCTGCCTTCCCCTGTGACACAAGCGACCTGCGCCTTAGGGTCGGCAAACTGACAGCCCATAGCGTAAGGTAAGCCTACCCCCATGGTGCCCAAGCCACCGGAATTAATCCAGCGGCGAGGTTTGTCGAATTTGTAATATTGTGCGGCCCACATTTGGTGCTGGCCAACGTCAGAAGTTACATAGGCGTCGCCTTTGGTGACTTCCCATAATTTTTGAATCACATCTTGCGGCTTGATTAAGCCGTTGCTATTGTCAAAGGTCAGACACAGCTTGCTGCGCCATGATTCAATTTGTGCCCACCAGGCCTTTAGTGCAGGTGACTGCGCTGGTTTTTCTGCTTCAACAAGCTCGTTCATTTCTTGCAGTACTGACTTTACGTCACCCACAATCGGCACGTGTACTTTTACGCGTTTGGAAATAGATGATGGGTCGATATCCACATGGATGATGGTGCGATCTTTGCTGTAGAAGTGACTTGGATTGCCAATCACGCGGTCATCAAAGCGCGCGCCGACAGCAAGCAGGACATCGCAATCCTGCATCGCCATATTGGCTTCATAGGTGCCATGCATGCCGAGCATGCCTAAGAACTGTTTATCTGTAGAGGGGTATCCACCCAATCCCATCAAGGTGTTGGTGACAGGCACGCCTAACGCTCTTACCAGTTTGGTCAGAGATTCCGCTGCGTCGCCCAGCACCAAGCCGCCTCCAGTATAAACCATAGGGCGCTTGGCCTCGAGCAGCAGCTTGATGGCTTTTTTAATTTGGCCGCTATGGCCTTTAATCACCGGGCTATATGAGCGCATTTCGATTGATTCAGGATAGCTGAATTTGGCCAAATGCGCGGTAATGTCTTTAGGAATATCCACCACAACAGGCCCTGGTCGGCCGGTTTTTGCAATATGAAACGCTTTTTTAATGGTCACCGCAATGTCTTTTACGTCTTTCACCAGAAAGTTGTGCTTCACGCATGGGCGCGTCACACCCACCATGTCAACCTCCTGGAATGCATCTAGACCGATAGCGGGCACGGGAACCTGACCGCTGATGACGACAAGGGGGATAGAGTCCATGTAAGCAGTGGCAATGCCTGTAATTGCATTGGTGGCGCCAGGCCCGGAAGTGACGAGGGCAACGCCAACTTCACCCGTGGCGCGTGAGAATGCGTCGGCAGCGTGCACGGCAGCCTGCTCATGGCGCACTAGAATATGCTTGAAATGATCCTGTTTATAGATCGCATCGTAGATATGTAACACAGCTCCGCCAGGATAGCCGAATACAAATTTTACTTTTTCTTGCTCCAAGCAACGGATAACGATTTCTGCGCCTGTCATTTGATCAGGGTGTGTTGTTTCTGCCATAAATCTTTTTGATTTTTAATAGGTTATTCGATAACCCTACACGATAAAGGTTTGAGCGTGTTTGGTCAAGGAAAGCAGGCGTTTTGCTGATAAATTTTGTAAAACAGCCGGGTTGTTGCAGTTTTTTATGAGATAAGAAATCCACTATATAAACATGGGTTTATGTCACGTGCTGTAAATTTTTTTATCACAGAAACGCGGAATAAGTGGTTGGGCTGCACACTAGGTATTGGGACGTCAGGTATTTAGTACAGATTATGCTGCAACCAGAAAACCGCACAATGACGCGATTTGCTCGCAGGTATGATGAAGTGTTTGCTGAAGTTTCAAGCATCACCCTGCGCCAAAGGCGGTGCGACCTTTAACAGTTCATCAATCGTGGTTAACCCTGCGGCGACTTTCTCTGCGCCATTGATGATTAAAGGCTGCATGCCGTTTTGCAGGGCGAGGTGTGTGAGTTTTGCCAAGTCAGTGTCAGGCGTGATGCACTTTCTGATTGCAGGGGTGATCGAGAGCATCTCGTATACGCCGCTACGCCCTCTAAACCCTGTGTTACGACAGTCTAAGCAGCCAACTGGCTTGTAAATATGGTCGGGTTTTGGGATGTTGAATGTGCCGACCAGGGCTTTCCATGTGCCATCAGTGATCGGTGCCGGCGTTTTGCAGCTCGGGCATAAAGTGCGCACCAGACGCTGCGCCATGATGCCCAGTACAGTGGAGTGTATGAGGTAAGATGGTACGCCTAAATCGAGCAGCCGTGTGATGGCTGAGGGCGCGTCATTGGTGTGTAGTGTTGAAAGTACGAGGTGACCGGTCAGCGCAGCCTGAATGGCCATATCCGCGGTTTCCAGATCCCGCACCTCGCCAACCATGATGATGTCAGGGTCCTGGCGCATCAGTGTGCGGATGCCATCGGCGAAGCTCAGGCCGATGTTTTGCTGCACCTGCATTTGATTGAATGCCGGTTCAACCATTTCAATCGGATCTTCTACGGTGCACACGTTGACTTCTGGCGTTGCCAACAGTTTCAATGTGGAATAAAGCGTGGTGGTTTTGCCCGAGCCGGTCGGACCTGTGACCAGGATAATGCCGTTGGGTGATTGGGTCCAGGCACGCCATTGTGCCGCCTGCGTTTCAGAAAATCCCAGTGAAATAAAATCTTTACCGGAGATGTCGGGAGAGAAAATCCGCATGACCAGTTTTTCACCGAATGCAGTAGGCATGGTGGATAAGCGTAGTTCGACTTCGCTGCCTTCTGCATTCAGTGTTTTGATGCGGCCATCTTGTGGGCGACGTTTTTCAACCATGTCCATGCGCCCCAGCAGTTTAATACGGCTGGTGATAGCATTCATAATATTGGGAGGGAGTTGATAGACCTGGTGCAGTACGCCATCAATTCTGAAGCGCATGATACCTGTATTGCGCCTGGGTTCGAGGTGAATGTCACTGGCGCGCTGTTCAAAAGCATATTTAAATAACCAGTCGACGATATTGACCACATGCTGTTCATTGGCGTCCAGATTTTTGTCTTTACCGAGTTCGACAAGCTGCTCAAAATTCTGCACACCGACAATTTGCCCTGCTTTTGCAATATTTGCTGCGTTCATCGAGCTCGCCAGTGCATACATCTCGGGCAGGTAGCGGTTGATTTCGAGCGGATTGGCGAATACGAGCTTTATTTTCATTTGCAGCACACGTTCCAGATCTTCAATCCAGTCGGTATTAAATGGCTCGGTGGTAGCGATGACTGCTTCCCCATTTTTGAGTGCAATCGGCATGATTTTCAGGCGCTCAGCATAGCCCTTGGATACAATCTGCGCTGCGGCACTAAAATCCAGTTTAAGTGGGTCGATGTGGTAGTAGTCGATGCCTGCGCGATTAGCAAGCCAGCTGGAAAGCCATTCGACTGTCATGACATTATGCGGCGTTTTAAGGTTTTTCCATTTTTGTTCGGCGATGACAACCAGCGGGTGCAGCTTTGAGCTGTCAAGCTTGCGGTCTTTATAGAGCTTTTCTGCCTGAAGCTTATCTGCAATACCATCACTTACCAGCATGCGCAGGGTGTCGCCTAAGGTCAGACGACCAGTAGGTTTGCTAAGCGTGGTTGGTTTGTTCATATTGCGGCCTTAAAATTAAAGCAGAGTCTAAAATTAAAACAGTGTTTAGCGCGGCTATCACAATAAAGCGTCCTGCTTGTGTGTTAGTCCAGATAAGCACCAATAATGCTGCTGAGTTGTAGCATATTAATGCTTTTTTTTAGGGTTACGCCAGAATTTTCATTGAAAGATCAATGGCGCGGATATTTTTAGTGATGGCGCCGATCGAAATGCGATCAACGCCAGTGAGCGCAATACTGCGCACGTTGTCCAAAGTGATGCCGCCAGACGCTTCTAATATGGCGGTTCTGCCATGTACATGGTTAATTTTGACTGCATCACTTAATAAATCGATGCTGAAATTGTCCAGTAGAATGTTGCCGGCCTTGGCGTCTAGCGCCTGCTGGAGCTGGCTCAGGTTTTCTACTTCAATCTGTATGGTTTTGCCTGCATTAAGTGCAAAGGCTCGCTGCAACACTTTTTGAATGCTGCCCGCAGCGGCAATATGATTTTCCTTGATTAAGATCCCGTCATAAAGCGCTAAGCGTTGATTGGTGCCTCCGCCAATCGTCACGGCATACTTTTGCGCAAGCCTTAGGTTGGGGATGGTCTTGCGCGTATCCAGTATCTGCGCATTCGTACCGGCAATCGCATCTACATACCGACGGGTTTCAGTGGCAGTGGCCGATAGCGTTTGTAAAAAATTAAGGGCGCAGCGTTCTGCAGTTAACAGTGAGCGTGCCGAGCCTTGAATTTGACAGATTACTTGGTTAGGTAATATGCGCTGGCCTTCCTTTGCCAACCATGCGATGTTGATGTCTGAGTCAACTTGCAGAAAAGATGCATTTACCCAATCTACGCCACATAGAATGGCAGATTCGCGGGTGATGATTTCTGCGCTGACCATCTGTCTTTCGGGCACTAGTTGTGCCGTTAAATCACCGCTGCCGATATCTTCAATCAGCGCTGCGCGTACCTGCGTGCTGACATAGTTAGCGAATGTTTCCGGTGAGGTGTGCGTGAGATGTTTAAATAAGGTCATTGTTGTCGTGATGTAAGCTGAGAATGAATTATAATGCCAACTAATCAACCACCATAGTTAACCATCACATCACTCGTGAATTAAAATGAAGCTTTTATATACATTGAACAGCCCTTATGCACGCAAAGTGCGTATTGTAGCGGCAGAGAAACATATTGAAATTGAGTTGCAAGAAGTCGCGCTTGCCGCACCTGATTGTCCGGTTAAGCAATATAACCCGTTGGGTAAAGTGCCTGTCTTGATTTTGAGTGATGGTGATAGCTTGTATGACTCGCGTGTGATTGCAGAGTATTTGGATAATCGCACACCTTTGGCGCATCTTATTCCTAAAGATAATACTGCAAAGTCAGCGGTACGCAGATGGGAGGCCCTGGCAGATGGCGTTTGCGATGCCGCAGTTGCTGTGATGTTGGAGCAGCGCAGGGTTGAGGATAAGCAGGATGTGGCTTATATCGCCAAGCAGATGGATAAGGTTACACGCGGTTTAACCGCATTAAATAACGACTTGGGTCAAAACAAGTGGTGCGTAGACGATGCGTTCAGCCTTGCGGATATTGCGGTGGGCTGCATGTTGGGCTACTTAGGGTTGAGGTTTGCGCAACAGTTTGACATAGCTGCAGATTATGGGAATTTGGCACGCTTGCAGCAGGCATTGCTTAAACGGCAGTCATTCAAAGATACCTTGCCTGTTGCCAATTGAGGGCCGCTCGCGGTTGTTAAGTGTGCAGCTTAGATTGCGCTAGTACACACTAGGTTAGTGCGCGTTACGTTAGTGCATATTCCGTTAGTAAACTTAGTAAATACGTTCGCTTTCATCCAGAATGCCGGATAATCGGGTGTTTTTTCGCATAGACTGACGCAGATTAAGTCGCTTCTGTGCGGCTTCGGGCAAGTCGGTGAAGCGTATCGTGTTGCGCTCCACTAACAGTGTTATCAGGTCTTCTAAAACACGCGCCAGATGAATATCACTCTGACGGAAACTGTCGCCTTCAGTAATTGCCTGTTCTAAATAGGCTAGATACTGTTTGTCGTCTGCTGCCACCTCTATCCAATTGTCATCTAATTTTTGCGAGGCACTCGCGGCAACAATGTTGCCTTGAGGGTCTTTCAGGATATAAGCCATTTCTGAGTTCCTGTTTGTTTAGTAAACATTTCATGCGTTCCTGCACGGGCGAATCGCGTCGTTGCAGTTTTTTGGTCACGGCACCACCTATGTCAGTGCTTGGAATCTCGCTCGGCTACTTAACTTCATGATTTCTTTATTTTACTTCAAAGAAGTAGGCAAGGTCATATCGCGCCAGTAATAATGCCACCACCCAGGCACACATTGCTTTCGTAAACCACGGCTGATTGTCCCGGTGTAATGGCCCATTGTTTTTGCCCGAATTTTATTTCAACCTCGTCAGCGTTAATGCGGTCAATCTCACACGGTGCATCCGGTTGACGATAACGTGTTTTAGCGGCATAAACCCAGTTGGTCACTGGGGGCTCCGGGTCTATCCAGGTGAGTTGGTGAGCTAATAGACCGTCATTCAGTAACAACGGGTGCTCATGCCCTTGCACTACAATCAGTTCGTTTTTTACCATGTCTTTTGCGGCCACAAACCATGGTTCGCCGTTACTATCACGGCTGCCGCCAATCTTCAGCCCTTGGCGTTGCCCCAATGTGTAATACATCAGGCCTTCGTGATGACCGACAAGTTTCCCCTCAGGTGTTTTAATGTCACCTGGTTCGCGCGGTAGATATTTGCTTAAAAACTCTTGAAATGGCCGCTCGCCGATAAAGCAGATGCCTGTGGAGTCTTTTTTCTCGGCGTTAATGAGCCCGGCCTCACGTGCAATTTCACGCACTTCGCGCTTGAGATATTTGCCCAGCGGGAATAGTGTTTTGGAGAGTTGTTCCTGGTTGAGTCGATATAAAAAATAACTCTGATCCTTGCTGCCATCATCTGCTTTCATAAGCTGGAATAAACCAGGTTTTAGTGGATTTTCACGTACCTGTGCGTAATGGCCTGTCGCAATTAAATCTGCACCCATGCCTGTGGCGTGATCTAAAAAAGCACGAAATTTAATTTCCGCATTGCAGAGGATATCCGGGTTAGGCGTGCGTCCCGCTTGATACTCGCTTAAAAAATTGGCAAACACGCGTTCTTTATATTCTTTGCTGAAATTGACCGCTTCAATATCAATGCCGATTTTGTCAGCCACGGATACCGCATCGATCAGATCCTGTTTGCTGGAGCAGTATTCATCGGTGTCGTCATCTTCCCAGTTCTTCATAAAAAGCCCGGTGACATCATAACCCTGCTGTTTTAACAGCAAGGCAGTCACGGATGAGTCCACCCCTCCGGATAGTCCAACTACAATCTTTTTTTTCTGTGCTTTATTTAAATTCACTTTATTTAAATCCATATGTGCAATCGGTTTCATTAGATGCTGTCGACAGGGGCGACTGTCAAGTTTTTGGCAAGTGTGTGACGACCGCTAATGGGAAGCGTTGTCCATTCAGATAATCCTCAACACAAGTGAGCACCTGTGGGCTACGCAATAGCATCGCATTGTCACGCATTTCCTGAGCGCTCATCCATACCGTGCGGATAATGCCTTCATCCAGCGCCAGTTTTGGCTGATGCTGACTGACCTTGCCAATATAAGCAAACCGCAGGTAAGTGCTGTTGTTATGCGCATGTTTCCAGTGGTAAATACCCAGAAGCGATACAGGCTCAAAATGATAGGCGGTTTCTTCCAGCGTTTCGCGAATCACCGCATCAATGAGCGTTTCATTATCTTCTAGGTGCCCGGCTGGTTGGTTAAAGCGGTTACCACGATCGGTAATCTCTTCTACCAACAGGAATTTTCCGTTATCTTCCACAATTGCCGCGACCGTAGCGTGGGGCATCCATTGCATAATCGATTTTTCTTAAAATTAAGTTTGAGTGATATTTTAACCCAGATTTTCCATCAGGACTTGCCAGCGGCTGATAATCAACACTATAGCCAATAAGTTGGCAAATGTTGCTAAAAATGGCAACGCCGCACAGTTTGATGGATTATTTGTGCAAATTTTATGATCAATAGTCATGCTGTTGATAGGAGATTTGCACAAAAAAGCAGAATGGGCAAATTGACATTCAAGTAAATGTAAAATCACCGAATGAAAAATCTGGGTTTAATCTGAAGCAGCATGATTGCTAACAATATCTCAAAGCATTATCTTGCTAAGCGAGCCTGGGGAATAGTCCGGTCAATCCGTGTGCAATAAACTCTACCGCCATAGCCGCTAGAATTAAGCCCATGAGGCGCGTTACGATATTGATGCCGATAATGCCAAGTTTCCTGGAGATGCTGACAGATAGTCTCAAAATCAGCCAAATCATCATGCAGATAATAAAAACGGGGATAATCAAAGACAGGTGACCGATGAATGTGCTGTTTTTTTGTGCAAACAGAATCACATTGCTGATGGCACCGGGCCCTGCGAGTAGCGGAATGCTCAATGGCACTATCGCAATGACTTCTCGTTCAGCGAGTGTTTGTGCTTCTTCAGGGGTTTGGCGGGTGCCACTTTGTTTGCCGTGCATCATCGAGATGGCGATCAGCATGAGCAAAATGCCGCCACCTACCTGAAATGACGGGATAGATACACCAAAAAAGTCTAAAATCTGGTCGCCTAGAAAGACCGAAACGCTGAGTACGATAAACACCGTCAGTGCCACGGTGCGTGCAGTGTCTGCCCGGTCCTGGTAGCTCCAGCCATTAGTGGCGCTGATGAAAATAGGTAAACTGCCAATGGGATTGATAATGGCAAATAAAGCCAGGCTGATTTTAAATAGGCTTGGAATATCGATCACAAGACATCTCTCTTTATCAATGTAGAATACAATGCATACTTTGTGAATGATGGGATAATAAATTAAAGTGAGGTTATGCTGAAAAATAATTTACATCACCCTGAGATGATTGTGCCTAGGATAATTCTGGCTTCACGCAGCCCGAGGCGCGTGGATTTGTTAAAACAAATTGGCATTGAGTGTGAAGTATGCCCTGCTGATATTAATGAAAGCGTCTTGGTCGATGAGTTGCCGCAAGACTATGTGCTGAGAGTAGCGCGAGAAAAAGCGCTTGCCTGTGCCAGCCTGTTGGGATCAAGTCAGCACGCAATGCCGATACTTGCGGCGGATACCACCGTTGCCCTGTTAGGCAGCATACTAGGTAAGCCGGAAGATGCTCATGATGCACGTGCCATGCTAAGACGCTTATCAGGAAAATCACATCAAGTGCATACTGCGGTGGCGC
Organism: Betaproteobacteria bacterium HGW-Betaproteobacteria-22; assembly: GCA_002842285.1. Taxonomy (GTDB): domain Bacteria; phylum Pseudomonadota; class Gammaproteobacteria; order Burkholderiales; family Methylophilaceae; genus Methylotenera. Next base: position 28,237 of record PHCJ01000003.1, on the reverse strand, counting down.
TATACGTGATGGGTGCAATCGAAGTTGTCATTTCAACCACCCAGGTTGAAATGGCGATGATCTCTGATGCACAGATTGCGCATTACCTTGCCACAGGTGAGCATGTTGATAAAGCCGGCAGTTACGGTATTCAGGGGTTAGCAGGGGCGTGGATAAGTAAAATAGAGGGTAGCTATACGGGCGTCATGGGGTTGCCGGTATATGAAACAGCCGCTTTATTAAGGAAATACGATATTTTTAAGTGTTAACTCCGGCTTGATTTTTGGGAATCACCTCAGGTTGTTTGGCAATGTTCACTGATGCGTCAACATGGAGCCGGTGAGTTGCCGCGTTGCTATTCACGTAGAGATGCCATTCCGACAGGAAAAATAGGGTTAAATACATGCCCTTAATCATGATTAAAAACGATAAGTGAGTGCGAAAATTGAGTGAAGAAATATTAATTAATGTCACACCGCAGGAAACGCGCATTGCAATGATGGAAAACGGTGTGGTGCAGGAGTTACAGATTGAGCGTAGTTCTTCACTGGGGCTGGTTGGTAATATCTATCGTGGTGTAGTGTGCAGAGTACTACCTGGCATGCAGTCTGCTTTTGTCGAGATTGGCCTGCAGCGCGCTGCTTTTTTACATGCGGGGGATATTGTTGCATGTACCGGTTCTGAAGAGCCACGGCTGATACAGGAGGTGCTGCACGAGGGACAAACAGTCATGGTGCAGGTGATTAAGGAGCCGATTGGCACCAAAGGCGCACGGCTTAGCACGCAGATCAGCATTGCAGGCCGCTTTTTGGTGTATTTGCCGCAACAAGATCATATCGGTGTTTCTCAGCGCATTGAGGCGGAAAGTGAGCGTGAGCTACTTAAGGCGCGCTTGCTGGGGCTGCTGCCTGAGGCCAGGGAAGGTGGCTATATCATCAGAACCATGTCGGAGGCTGCCACGGATGATGAGTTGCTAGCAGATGTTGATTATTTAACAAAAACCTGGCATTACATACGGGAAAAAAGCCTGAAAGTGCCGGAACGTGCACTTGTTTTTCAGGATTTGAATTTACCCATGCGCGTACTGCGCGATGTCGTGTGCGTGGATACGGAGGTGGTGCGTGTTGATTCCGGCGAGACTTATCAGAAGCTGGTTGAGTTTGCCAACCTCTACGCCATCGCAGCCATAGAGAAACTGGTGCACTACCAGGGTGAGCGCCCGCTGTTTGATTTATATAATGTGGAGCAGGAAATCGAAAAAGCGATGTCGCGCAAGGTGGAGTTGAAATCAGGCGGGTATCTGATTTTTGATCAAACTGAGGCGCTCACCACGGTAGATGTCAACACCGGGAGCTTTGTAAGTGGTAAGAATCTGTCGGATACGATTTTTAAAACTAATCTGGAAGCGGCACAATCCATTGCCAGGCAGTTACGCTTAAGGAACCTGGGTGGCATTATCATCATTGATTTTATTGATATGGATGAAGATGTGCAGCGTGAATCGGTGCTGGATGAGTTGCAAAAAGCCGTGGCGCGTGACCGTGCCAGAACGGGGGTGAATGGGTTTACGCCTTTGGGCCTGGTAGAGATGACGCGTAAACGTACGCGCGAGAGTTTGGCGCATATACTGTGTGAGCCATGCTCGGTGTGCAAGGGTCGGGGGGAGCTGAAAACAGCGCAAACGGTTTGCTATGAAATATTACGTGAGCTTCTGCGCGAGGCGCGTCAATTCAGTGCGCGCGAGTTACGCGTGTTGGCAGCACCTAAAGTGATTGATATGCTGTTGGATGAAGAGTCACAAAGTCTGGCCAATCTTTCTGACTTTATTGGCAAGCCGATTTCACTTCAGGCTGAAGTTTCATGTGGACAGGAAGTATTTGATATTATCCTGATGTAGCGTGCGCTAGCCGCGGGCTGGTTTAGTGCACCTGCTTGCTGGTATCTGTTGCAATAAACGGTGCGTCAAAGGTTGCGGGGTTGCCGGCTTGAGTGCTTGTTGCGTTTGAGCCGGCAACAGGCATTTGTTGATCAACTGTCTTGTTTTTTTCGGTATTGAATTTAATGCCGCGCATTAATTTGAGAAGAATCGCATCCAGCTGATTTGACTGCTCCTGATATTTGGCTAATTCTTTTTCGGTGGTTTCTATATTTTTGATGACGCTATCTGCATGCTGATGGGATTCCATCAGCAATTCGGCGCGCTTGTCCAGTGCCAGTTTGTGTACATTAATCTGGTTTTTTAAATCGCCAATCACCTGATTCAGCCAGCGATTGCAATCGAGATGCGCCTGCTCAAATATGGCTTGAATCTGCACGCCCAAGCCCAAAAAGAACTTGCGGATTAGAAAGTGCTTCTCTGTCATGATGTTCACCGGATTCGTGCAAAACTCATCGGTAATGCCTTCCAGTGCCTGAATGTCTTCAATGAATCGACGCATATTTAGCTCTACTGCCTCGGTTTTTTCAAAACCATGCTTGCTCCAGAACAAGTGATACAGATCGTCGGCATGTTTCTTGATGGTGTGGCCTTCAATAATGATTTCTTCAGCCAGGTTGGTCGCAAGCCGCGTGATTTCACGTATGCTACGATTGAGCCCTACTGTCGTCCAGCTATCACCCATATCCTGTTTGGTTTGCGCGAGTGTGGTGTCCAGATAACCCAGGCTCAGATGCCGCAGCAACTTGCTGCTGAGTCGTTTGATTTTTTCACTGCCCTGGTTGAATGTGAGGATGGAAGCCTCGTAGCGTTTGCGTTCTGCGACGACTTTGGCCAAAATCTCCTTGGAAGCATCACGGCTTTTGTGTTGCAAAGCGTTTAGTTCTGCTAGCTGCTCTTTGATGCCATTCACGCGGATGTGAGCCAGTTTGCGTGAGTTGCGTATCATATTTGAACATTCAGTGATCACTGCGCGACCAAGTATTTCGTGTTTGGATTGCACCATATGGTCAGCCAGCGCGTTTTCCAGTGCATAGATGCCGCTGCGTTTAAGCAGTGCGTCATCTTTTCTTACTTTTGCGACGAGTGCCTTTTGTGCTGAGATAGCGAAGATGTTTCTTACATCAAGTCCCAGCTCGCGCGCGGTGTTACGCATTTGTCGCTGAATCAGTGTTTCGACTTCAGCATCTGATTCCAGGCCATCCCATAAAATGTCAATTTTGTTCAGCACTACCAGCTTATGAGCGGCGCGTTTCTGTACATAGTCCGTCCATATTTGCATGTCGGATTTGGTAATGCCAGTGTCCGTCGCCGTTAAAAACAACACTGCCTGGGCGCTGGGGATAATGCTCAAGGTTAGCTCTGGCTCAGCACCCATGGTATTGAGCCCTGGGGTGTCGAGTACGACCAGGCCATTTTTGAGCAGGGGGTGAGGGTAGTTAATCAGGGCGTGGCGCCAGACCGGAATTTCTACTTTGCCATAAGTCTCCAGTTGTCTTTGCATGCTGGTATCGTCTTCGTTCCAGAATCCTAATTTTTTAGCGGTTTCAACATCCACTTCACGTTTTTGCACGAGCGCCCGGAGTGTTTGCTTCATGGCGTCGGCAGATGAGGTGTCCAGGCGGACTTTATGCCATGCATCAGGTTTGCTTTTTAAGTAGCGCAGTGTGTCGTCAGACGCTCTTGACTCTATAGGGAGCAGTTTGATACAGGGTTCTTCGTTATTGTCCCAAAAAATCTCGGTCGGGCACATGGTTGTGCGGCCGGGCTCGCTGGGTAATAGTCTTTGATTGAAATCCGAGAAGAAAAGTGCATTAATCGTTTCGGTTTTGCCACGTGAGAACTCGGCTAGAAACGCAAGCACCAACTGGTCTTTTTTAAGATTTTCTTTAATGTCATACAGTCTTAACTCCTGAATGGCATTGAACGCATCCATGTGGCCGGGCCAATCAATATACTCATCAATAGTCGCAATTAAATGCTCACGCCACGCTGTGTATTCAGATATTTTAGACGTGAGATTCGAAACTGCGTTAGCAGTTGCGACATTGGCTGTAGTAGGAATCTGTATACTCATTTTTAGGTCTACAAAGTGGAAAGTAGCGTATTTTCTAGCGGTATTAGTATTGTTGTTAGCAATAACTGTGCCGATATAATGAATATGAGCGGACTAAGATCAAAATTGCCGGCGGGCGGAATGTGTTTTTTTAATGGCTTTAACACTGGATAGGTGAGTGTGTGAAGAATCGGTGCAATGGGCGTGTGCGGGTTCACCCAGCTTAATACGGCCTGAATGAGTACGGCATATAGGAAAATGGAAATGCTGATATTCACTATAGAGATGGACGCGACACCTAAAATAACGCCCCAGACTTGATTGCCGGCAACCAGTAAAGGAAAGCCATTGAGCCAAAGCATGCCAGTGTAGAGCATGATCTGTGTTGCATAGGCTAGCACTAAAGTGGATAGATCCAATTTGCCGATGCTTGGTAACACACGGCGCATGGGTTTTACAGCGAAGTTGGTCACCGTGACGATCAGTTCAGCTACCTGGTTCTGGAATGAGGTGCGGGTGAGTTGAAAATAAAAGCGCAGTAAAAACGCAATGGTCAATAAACCAAGCAAGGTTTGAAGCAGAAATAGTATGGCATTATTAATCATCGTCGACCCTTAGGTTATTGCGCCAGCTGGTCGCCCAGTAGCGCAGATTTTTCTTCCGCTGCTTTTGCCGCACGAAAGATAATGTCTTTAAAATTGGCGGACTCAAGCGCCAGGACACCTTGCTCAGTGGTGCCGCCTTTTGAGGTCACCTGCGCGCGTAAAGTTTTAATGTCATCCCGACTTTGTGTTGCCAGCAGGCTCGCCCCGGCAACGGTATGCAATGCAAGTAGGTTTGCTGTATTGGCGTTTAATCCTAATTGCATGGCTGCGTCCTGCAGCGCCTCGATAAAATAAAAGACATAAGCGGGGCCACTCCCCGAGATGGCAGTGACTGCATCCATTTGTGCTTCGGATTCAAGCCATAATGTTTTCCCTACTGCGGCCAGTATAGACTCGGCTTGTATTCTCTGCGCCTGACTGACACCATCGCCAGCGCTCAACGCCGAGATACCAGCCTGTATCTGCGCGGGGGTATTTGGCATAACGCGCACAATGGCGCGGTAATCTCCCAGCCAGCGTGCAATATCAGCGATTCTGACCCCAGCGGCAATTGAAATTAACAGCTGAGACTTTACAATCGGCTTGAGTTCTGTGCATACCGCTTTAAGTTGCTGTGGCTTAACCGCTAATACAATGACGTCGGTGTTGGAAAATTCAGCATAAGTGTCGGTTACTTGAACATTTAACTCGGCGGCCAATGCCCGACGTTTTTGAATGTCCAACTCCAGCACGGTAATAGTCGATGTGTTAAAGTTATTTTGTTTGAGGCCCGTGATGATGGCGCGCGCCATGTTGCCACCACCAATAAAGTGAATCTTCATTTTTATCTCAATTTGCTTGTGTTTATCATGAGTGTTCTTATGAGGGATGCTACTGGATTAAGCCAGTCATGAGCAAGCAAAACATGCGCAATCTCAATACTTAAGTCACCTGCGTCAAAGTTAATGGGTTTGTTTGCTCGGCCTGGCTCCGAAAAGCGCAGAACCAATGCGCACAATGGTTGCCCCCTGGCTGATTGCGGTGGTGTAGTCTTCAGACATGCCGATAGACAGCGTATCTAGTGCAAAGCCATTGTGAATAAGTGCATCAAAACAATCTTTTACACGTTTAAATTGCTTGATTTGCTGGTGTATGTCCTGCGTGGGTGCAGGAATTGCCATTAAGCCGCGTAGCTTGAGATGGGGCAGTAGACTGATAGTCGAGGCCAACGCTAATAGTGCGTCAGGGGTTGCACCGCTTTTGCTATCCTCGTTGCTGATGTTAACCTGCAGACAAACCTGCAGAGGCGAGCCTAACTCAGCTCGCGCATCATTTAAGCGCTGCGCGATTTTTAAACGGTCTACACTATGCACCCAGGCAAAGTGCTGCGCAATCTGCTGGGTTTTGTTGCTTTGAATCGGTCCAATAAAATGCCACTCAATAGCTAAATCAGCGAGTTCTGCCTGTTTGTTCAGCGCTTCCTGCAGATAGTTCTCACCAAATCTGGTTTGGCCTGCCAAAAAAGCTGCTCTTATTGCAGTGCTCGGCTGAGCTTTGCTAACGGCCAGTAATTCTACCTGTTGCCGGAAAGGGCTTTTTTGTTGCGCAGACTGAATTGTTGCTAGAATATCTTGCAAGCGATTGCTAATTATGGTCATAATTCACTAAGCCTAGATTTATCGCAAATAACAATTAAAACTCACCGTTTTCATTATATCAGGAGCAGGTTGTGGACATTTCAGATTTACTCGCGTTCTCAGTTAAAAATAAAGCCTCTGACTTGCACCTGTCCGCAGGTTTGCCGCCGATGATTCGTGTGCATGGCGATATTCGTAAAATCAATGTGCCCGCCATGGATCATAGCCAGGTGCACGATATGGTGTATGACATCATGAATGATGGGCAGCGCAAGGTTTACGAAGAGAATCTGGAGTGCGATTTTTCTTTTGAAATTCCGAATCTGGCACGCTTCCGTGTCAATGCCTTTAATCATAATCGCGGCTCAGGGGCGGTATTTCGTACCATCCCTTCAAAAATTCTTACGCTGGAGCAACTTAACTGCCCTGCGATCTTTAAAGATATTGCAGATACGCCGCGCGGTATTTGTTTGGTGACAGGGCCTACGGGTTCAGGTAAGTCAACCACCTTGGCTGCAATGATTGACTACATCAACGAGAAGGAGTACGGCCATATTCTAACGGTGGAAGATCCGATTGAGTTTGTACATCAATCCAAAAAATGCTTAATCAACCAGCGTGAAGTGGGACCGCATACACTATCTTTTAACAATGCGTTGAGATCTGCACTGCGTGAAGACCCGGATGTGATTCTGGTAGGTGAGTTGCGCGACCTGGAAACCATTCGCCTCGCGCTCACAGCTGCTGAAACCGGTCATATGGTGTTTGGGACGCTGCATACCAGTTCTGCGGCCAAAACAGTAGATCGTATTATTGACGTATTTCCGGCGGCAGAGAAAGAAATGGTGCGCTCGATGCTATCTGAATCATTACGTGCGGTCATCTCGCAAACCCTGTTAAAAACTAAAGATGAGCAGGGCCGGGTCGCTGCTCATGAAATTATGATCGGTACACCAGCAATTCGTAACCTGATTCGTGAGAATAAAATCCCGCAAATGTATTCAGCGATTCAGACCGGGCAAAATATTGGCATGCAGACTTTGGACCAGAACTTGCAGGATTTGGTGAAACGCGGTGTTATCTCGGCCAATGAGGCACGCAGCAAAGCGGCCAATAAAGATGCCATTATGGGCTAATAGCCCTGTATGCTGGCTTGTATAGTATGCCTGTATAGATCAGGCGCATGAAAGTTGCAAAGGAGTGGTGATGGAAAGGCAGATGGAAAAAGGACAAGCAGAAAAGTTTGTGTTCGATTTATTGCGGTTAATGCTGGCCAAAAAAGCATCTGATCTCTTTATTACCGTTGCTTTCCCGCCCGCAATTAAAGTGGATGGTAAAGTCACACCCGTCAGCAGTCAGGTGCTGTCTGCACAGCAGGCGCGTGAAATCGCCCGTTCCATCATGAATGATAAACAGACTGCAGAGTTTGATGCCACTAATGAATGTAACTTTGCCATCGGCATTCCCAACGTCGCACGTTTTCGTGTAAATGCCTTTGTGCAACGCGGTTCTGTTGGGCTAGTATTCAGAACAATCACCACCAAAATCCCTGAGTTTGAAGAACTAGGATTGCCTGATATTTTGAAAGATGTGGCAATGACCAAGCGTGGCCTGGTGATTTTTGTAGGTGGCACAGGTTCGGGAAAATCAACTTCTTTAGCTGCAATGGTAGGCTACCGCAACCAAAACAGCTACGGTCACATTATTACGATTGAAGACCCCGTGGAATTTGTGCATGAGCATAGAAACTGCATCATCACCCAGCGTGAAGTGGGTGTTGATACGGATAATTGGCATATCGCGCTCAAAAACACCTTGCGACAGGCGCCTGATGTGATTTTGATTGGTGAGATTCGTGATCGTGAAACCATGGACTATGCCATTGCCTTCGCCGAGACCGGTCACCTGTGTATGGCAACATTACATGCGAACAGCACCAACCAGGCGCTGGACCGCATTATCAACTTCTTCCCTGAAGAACGTCGCCAGCAATTGCTGATGGATTTATCCCTCAACACCAAGGCCTTTGTCTCGCAGCGCCTGATTCCAAAAAAAGAGGGAAAAGGACGCGTAGCCGCCATGGAAGTTATGCTGAATTCCCCGCTGATTTCAGACTTAATCTTTAAAGGCGAAGTGCATGAGATCAAAGAGATTATTTCAAAATCGCGCGAACTTGGCATGCAGACTTTCGACCAGTCTTTATTTGACCTCCACGAGGCCGATGTGATTAGCTATGAAGACGCGCTGCGTAATGCGGACTCTGTGAACGATTTGCGACTGAAAATTAAACTTGAAGGCAAAGACGCGCACAACAAGGATCTGGCTGCTGGGCTTGACGCCTTGGGGATTGTCTAAGGCAGACTTTTCATTATTGAAAGATGGAGTGGTCGTTGATCGGAATGGAGCGTACCCGTACCGAGTATATTCTGCGGAGATGCCAAGCAAGCGTTACAGTTTATGTCGAAACCAAAAGAACGCAACCTCGCGATTCGCATGCATGCAGTGAATTCTTAGGGGATGTGCCTCTATTATTTAAATATCCACTTGCATATCAAGCGGCCAGGCTAGGTGCATCCGCATTTAAGTCTGGGTTAAACCACGACACTTTATAAGTTGGCTGGTTGAGATTAGGGGCAGGTGGCAGATTACCCCGCTCAATATTTGCGGTCACATTCAAATCAAATCTTGCCAGCACTTGTCGTTGTGTTTCGGTTGGCATGTCCGCGATATTTTTAAGTGTTATTTCTCTTAAAACGAAAGCGCCAAGTAAATCAGGATGTCTGCTGATGGCTTTTTCTGGAGATTCTTCTAGGTAAGTGCGCGCCTTTTCACCGAAGCTCTGGCTTTCTATCATTTGCTGTCCGTTATAGAGCTTGAATGTTTTCTGTTGGGTGCCTTCTTCTGCTTGCATCATCTGTGCGGGCTGAGCGGCTTTGTCTAACAGGCGTTTGGTTTGCGTCTCGGTATTTGGGTCAAAATAGCTATAGACATCCCACTGTCCTCGGGCTTTGTACTCACTAAAAAAGCTGTGTGCTTGTTCACGTGTCATGCCGCTTTCGTTGTAGGCGGTTAGCTTTGTTCCTGCTTCAAAACGACGGCTAGGGTCAACGTCCGCGATGCCCAAGCCGGATTTTTGCAGAAATTCAGTCGCAGCGCCCAAATATAGATTGCCTAAACCGTCTTTCTGGTAGCCACCACCGATGTTGCAGTGGTTGCCAGTAGCATCGAATATATGAATACCTATCTGTCCTGCATAATCCACAGCTTTAAATAAATAGCGATATTCATTTTCAGCGCGAATCACGGCAATATTTTTGACATTGGGTGCAAATGCGACGTTGCCGTCTTGGCCAGTGGTGACCGGGTCAAAAATCACGCCGGCAGAAACTCCGACTTGCCCGGGTGGGATTAACTGCGCTTTGGTCTTTGGGTCGATCAGCCCGTTTTGATAGAGTAGTTGCGTAAATACTGCGGCAGTGCCACCACCACGGCTAAATGAGGTGATGGCAGTGGTGACATCACCATTGGGGTGCTCTTTTAACCAATCAGATGCTTGTTTGGCGAATTGATTGTACGCTGTTTCTGCTGTTCGTAAGGCTTCTTTAGTGACCTGGATAGGCAGTGCTTCAGAAAAAAGCACAGTGCCTTCGCTACCGTGACCAGCGTAGTATCCTGCACGAAGATTGGCGTTTGTTTTTGATGCGTTGAAAGCTTGTGTGTAAAGTTGTGCGACATTTGTATCTTCTGGGTTGCCTGACAGTTCGACGTCTTTTTTATCATTACGCGTGCCGTCAAACGCAGCAAAAAACACAAACTGCTCTTTTTTAATGGCACCAATCTCAGCCGCTGCGGCAATGGCTTGAGCTTGTGCTAGTGTGCGATCAGTTTGTGTTTCATTGAGCGTACCTGCTATTTGTGGATCCGTTTTACTGAAGTCTGTCATTAGCTAATAGATTACTGTTCAGGGTAAATGGTGATGGTTTTGAGGTAATCGGAGGCGCGTGGCCCATTGGGCGCTTCATCGGGGGAGCGTCTTTCTGGCGTAATCACATACACATAGAGTTGGTCTTGTTTAAATGAGAAAAACACTTCATGATTCTCTCCAAAATCTTTCGGCAGTTTCTTGGTTAAGTCCAGTGTAACTTCCTGCACCTTGCCAGTGGATTTATCTTTCCATTTTACGTACAGTTTTTGCAGGTCCTTGCGCGGCATATTGACCGTTTCATTGGTGCCTTGGGGACATCCTCTTGCTTCACCCCGTTCCTTGAAGTAACGTGCGGCATAGCCGTTGGGGCTACCGTAGAGGAAGTCCAGAATCTCGATGGTGTCTTTGTCGCCTCTGCCATTGAATTCCCATGTGTTGAAGCTAAAGCTGTGATATATCCTGTCATTGCCTATCATGGCGTTTCTCCCGGCGCAGGCATTGAGTGAGAGGATAAAAAATCCCAGCAAAATAATTTTAAAGCTGTTTTTCATGGTGCTCCTATTTTGATTGAGCAGAATGCATTTTTAAAGTCCTGCCGCGCATATGGTTATTTTAATAGTTGAATCGTACATTCCTGCAGTGAGTTTGTTAAGTTATCTGCAAGAGCGGTGAGGTGTTTTTCCATGGCTTGCTGTTTCTCGGGATTTACGCCATCAGGAACATATTGTAAAAGCGCAATCTCAAAACGGTCTCTTCCACGGGCAAACAGGCGATGCACCGACATGGATTGAATGTTGTTTTCGGGGCTGGAAAATATAGCACGTGCAAGTGGAAATGGGCCTTGTGCGCTACCTGGTGCCATGTTATTAATGCGCAGGCCAATGGTGGGGCCAAACAGGGTTGTAAACTCTGTCATGTGTGTATTAAGCCCAGACTTGGCAATAAAGTTTTTTTCATTATTAGATAGACGCAAGAGTTCTTCTTCCACTGTTCTATTTTCGGGTATGGTGGAAACCGCGATAGCTGCCCTGATAAAGCCGTCATAATCTACACTTGATAAATTAATCGCATTCTGGTTGAACATGGCACTTTGCAATTCTTGCGCTTTTTCAGGAGTGGGAAAGGTGGCGCAATATACTTTCTGAAACTGATGTTTTCCATGCCAGTCCTTTGTGGGGAAAGACATTGCCATGATTTTACCTGTTTGTTGAAATTCAGGTTCTGCTCCTGTAGAAGTTAGCGGTGTTAAGCATATTAGGCTTAAAAGCCATACGATTTTTTTCATTACTTTTCCATTTTTAACCCTTTGGGGTGAGTATACTTGTATCAGTTATGAGCGGCAACTTTAAGTATAGGCACTTAACCATTGTTTACAAATTCCAATTGCGACGCTATAGAAACAGGAGGCAACTGGAAGTGAAGTCAACGTTGCTGTGCTTAAAAATTAAGCAGACAGTGCAAAGCGTACAGACCTGCCGTGAAGGGCAGACCTGCTGTTGAGAAGAGATATGGGTTGTGTTGCGGGTTAGCTTTGGTAAACGATTTGGCCGTTTACCAAAGTGAATTTGTTCTTGCCTGCAAGCTCCAGGCCATTGAATGGAGTGTTTTTTCCCTGGCTCCTAAGCGTACCGGGGCTGATTTTCCAATATTCGTCTGGATTAAAAATACATAAGTCAGCATGACTGCCTGGTGATAAGTCTCCTGGAGGAATACCAAGGATCTGTGCTGAAGCACTGGTGATGAAGTGAATTGCTTGCAGCAAACTCGCTTTTTCTTGTGCGGCCCATTTGAGCGTGAGCGGCAGTAGCAACTCTAAACCGGTAGCCCCAACTCCTGCTTCGGCAAACGGTGCCATTTTAGCGTCATCATCCACAGGGGTGTGGTCTGAGCATATCGCGTCTATGGTGCCATCTTTAAGCCCGGCGCTGAGCGCGTCTTTATCACGCTGCGTGCGTAGCGGTGGTTTGAGGTGGCAGTTGGAGTCGAAATAGCCGATGTCGTGTTCTGTGAGGTGTAGCTGGTTGGCACTGACATCGCAACTGATGTTTAAGCCTTGCGCTTTAGCAGTGCGAATCATGGCAACACCTTCAGCGGTTGATAGGCGGCTGACGTGTACTTTGGCGCCCGTTTCTTGGGCGATGCGCAATAGGCTTGCCAGTGCTAAGGCTTCAGCTGCACTTGGAATGCCCTTTAGCCCCAACCTTGTGGCTACCTCACCATCGTGCGCCACACCATTGGCGGCTAAAAATGGCTCTTCAGCGTGTAAAAATAGCGTAAAGCCAAAAGTCGCTGCGTATTGCATGGCGCGCCACAGCACTTGCGTGTCGGTAATGGCAACATTGGCTTGCGAGAAGCCGACGCAGCCGGCGGCGTACAATTCACTCATCTCGGCAAGTGCCTGACCTTGCAATTGACGTGTCATTGCACCTAATGGGTAAACGTGCGCCAAGCCATGCTGTTTTGCGCGGTGCTTGAGCATTTCTACTAAGCCAGGCTCATCTAAAATAGGGTCGGTATCCGGCGGGCATGCCAAGCTGGTGACGCCGCCTGCAACCGCTGCTTTTAGCTCGCTAGTGAGTGAAGCCTTGTACTCATCGCCTGGCTCGCGCAGTCTGGCGGATAAATCGACTAAACCAGGGCAGACGACTAAATCAGTGGCATCAATGGTTTGGTTGGCAATAAAGCCATCTGGCATTGAGCCCATGCTTACAATTTTTCCTGCGGCAATAAAAATATCGAGTTTGCTATCGATATTGTTTTTAGGGTCAATCACGCGACCATTTTTAATATGTATTTTCATTGTGACCCTCCTGCCGGGCTGCTTGCCGCTTGTCCGCCAGCTAGTATTGCCATCACCGCCATGCGAATTGCTATGCCGTAAGTCACCTGCGGCAGAATGACTGATTGTTTGCCATCAGCTACGCTGGAATCAATTTCTACCCCGCGGTTCATGGGGCCTGGGTGCATTACAATGGCATCGGGTTTGGCGAGGTTAAGTTTTTCTTGCGTCAGGCCGTAGGTTTTAAAGTATTCTTGCGGGCTTGGTAGCATCGCACCGTTCATACGCTCGTTTTGTAGGCGCAGCATCATCACCACATCTACATCTTTCAAGCCCTCGTTCATGTCATGGTAAACATGCACGCCTAATTTTTCTACCTGTTCAGGTAACAGCGTTTTAGGCGCGATGACCCGCACTTCAGGCACGCCCAAAGTGGTGAGTGCGTGTATTTCAGAGCGCGCTACGCGCGAGTGCAACACATCGCCCACAATGGCTATTCTTAAATTATGCAGGTCTGGTTTGTATTTGCGGATAGTAAACACATCGAGCAAGCCTTGCGTGGGGTGCGAATGGCGACCATCACCTGCGTTAATCACATGAATATGTGGCGGTACGTGTTTGGCAATCAAATGTGCCGCGCCTGATTGCGCATGGCGCACCACAAACATGTCGGCATGCATGGCGATTAAGTTATCCACCGTGTCTAGAATGGTTTCACCTTTTGATTGTGATGAGGTGCCGACATTCAGGCTAATCACATCGGCAGATAAGCGTTTGGCCGCAATTTCAAACGTAGTGCGGGTGCGGGTGCTGTTTTCAAAAAACACGTTGCATACGGTTTTTCCGCGCAGCAAAGGCACTTTTTTCACTTCACGTTCTGCTACACCTACAAAGGATTCTGCGGTGTCTAAAATATGGTTGAGTATGCGCTTGGGTAAGCCCTCTATGGAAAGCAGGTGGCGCAGATTACCGTCAGAATCGAGTTGAGGATTATGCATGCTCTTATGTTCTCGCGCTGTTGTGTTTTGGAGTAAGTTCTAACGCCAGATTGCCGTTGGCAAGTTTGGTTAGTTGCAGATGCTGTGAGGCATCTAGAGGAATCTCAGCCGCAATCACCTGCGGTGCAACCGGAAGCTCACGACCACCTCGGCTAACCAGCGTGGCCAATGAGATGCTGGCTGGGCGACCATAATCAAACAGTTCGTTCATGGCGGCGCGTGTGGTGCGGCCAGTGTAGAAGACGTCATCAATCAGGATGATATGTTTGTTTTCCACATCAAATGTAATCTGGCTTGGGCGGTTTTCGGCTTTTAAGCCCCGCTGGGCGTAGTCGTCACGATAAAAGGACACATCCAGTGTGCCATGCTCAATCTCATTTGTGTTGATATCGTCTTTAAGTAGCACCAGTAGCCGTTCCAATAGCCAGACGCCGCCACTATGAATGCCGACGAGTGCGGTGTTCTTCTGTAGCAACGGTTGGAGTTTCTTTGCCAGAACTTGAAGCAGGTCTTCAGCACTGGGTAATTGAGTGGAAGTTAGTGCTGTGCTGTGTAAGTTTTTTTCAGTCATATCGTTATTTTACTGAATAATCATTATCACTAGTAATTCTTTTATTTATGTACTGATACTATCAAAATAGCTCTGCAAAATGGTCTGTGCAGCTACTTGATCCAGCATGTTTTTTTGCGCTCGGCCTTTGATTCCGTTTTCATTGAGTAATCGGCTGGCTTCCGCTGAGCTGTAGCGTTCATCAATCAGCATCACGGGGATATTAAATCGCCCGTTCAGGCGGCGTGCGAATTTTTTACAGAGCAGGGTCATGGCGTGTTCCGTGCCGTCTACATTCAATGGCAGGCCAACTACTAATAACTTGGGTTGCCATTCCTCAACAAGGGCGGTGATTATCTGAAAGCGAATTTCATTGCTCTCATTGTCTATTGTCGTTAGCGGGCTGGCCGTTGTTAGTAAATGCTCACCCACCGCGACACCAATACGTTTTTCACCAAAGTCAAACGCAATGACGGTGCCGGATTGCACCGCAGATTTTTCATAAACGCTTTCGTTGTCAATCAGTTGCATGTGCGCTGCAACTGACATTAGGACACCTCTATTAATTCTATTTTCGTCGGCATACGTCGTTACTCACAAAAATTACCTCTTATATATCAGACAGATACCGCGTCCTAATTTTTTATTTGCGCCTAGTCTGACTTGGAAGCTTGAATAAATAGAGGTGCCCATTAAGCGTGTCCCGCTACATCAGATAGCATGGCAGGATCAAACCCTAATAGCGCCATAGCAGCGTTAAATTTTTCGTCATGCGGAGTTTCAAATAAAATTTTATTTAGAGTGTCTGCATCTTTGGCTTGAACAGAAAGCCATGCATTTTGCACTATTTCTTGTTCAAGTTGGCCTGGTGTCCAGCCCGCGTAGCCTAGAGCGAGCAATATCTTATTGGGACCAGCACCCTGTGCAACGGCTTCTAAAATATCTTTTGAAGTGGTAAGGGCTGTTTTTTCACAAATGGTAATTGAGCTATCCCAATCACCGCTGGGCTGGTGTAGCACAAAGCCGCGCTCAGATTGCACCGGGCCACCATATAGTACTGGTTTATTTGCGATTGCGCTGTTTTCTAAATTTACTTTGATTTTCTCAAATAATACTTCGTAGGTCATGTCAGTCGGGCGGTTAATTACCACACCCATTGCGCCATCTTGATTATGTGTGCAAATAAAAGTAACGGACTTAGCAAAATAAGGGTCTGCCAGATTGGGCATGGCAATCAGAAAGTGGCCTGTCAGGTTAACATTTTCAAGCGGCATAATTATTTTTGTACATTGGCTTCTAAATAGCCGGTTACTTCTAAACCAAAGCCTGCCATGCTAGGCATCTTGCGTGGATTAGCCATCAGTTTCATTTTCCCGACATTACAATCTCGCAATATTTGCGAACCTATTCCATAGGTGCGCAATTCCTGGTTGATGCGAATGGGTTGATCTGCACCTTGAATCCGCTCAACAATGGATTCAGCGCTCTCTGCCTGATGTAGCAACACCATCACCCCCGCGTCGGCATTGGCAATGGTTTGCATGGCTTGCAAGGTGTTCCAGCTATGCGTGCAGCTGCTACTATCAAGTAAATCAAATAGTGAAAGCGGCTCATGTACGCGCACTAGTACCTCTTGCTCCGGTGCTGGTTTGCCTTTAATTAACACCAGGTGTGTTTCTTTTGCAATTTTGTCTGTATAGGCAATCAGATGCATTTCACCATAAGGCGTTTGTACCGTACGTTCAGCAGCACGTTCAATCAGGCTTTCTGTCTGCGCACGGTAATGAATTAGATCTGCAATCGTGCCGATTTTTAAGCCATGGTCAGCAGCGAAGGTAATTAAATCCGGCAAACGTGCCATGCTACCGTCATCTTTTAAAATTTCGCAGATTACGCTGGCGGGTTCCAAACCTGCCAGTTGTGCCAAATCGCAACCCGCTTCGGTATGGCCGGCACGTACCAGCACGCCGCCATCCATTGCTGCCAGCGGAAAAATATGTCCGGGGCTGACTATGTCCTGCGGTTTGGCTGACTTGGCTACTGCAGCTTGCACTGTTTGTGCACGATCAGCGGCTGAAATGCCGGTAGTAACACCTTCCGCGGCTTCAATGGAGACCGTAAAGTTGGTGCCCATGCGCGCACCATTTTTCTGTACCATTTTATTTAAATTTAATTGCTGGCAGCGCGCTTCCGTCAGCGTCAGGCAAATAAGCCCCCGACCGAATTTCGCCATAAAGTTGATGTGCTCAGCCGTTGCAAACTCAGCTGCGACTACTAAATCACCTTCGTTTTCCCGGTGTTCGTCATCCACCAGCACTACCATGCGGCCTTGTTTGATTTCTTCAATAATTTCTTTAGCAGGGCTGATATGGTTGTTCATATTGGCTTCGGGTTGATTCATGATTGTTGCCATTCTGTCATGCGCTCTATATAGCGTGCGATTTGGTCGACCTCTAAATTGACATGGCTTCCTGCATTTAATAATTTTAGTGTGGTGTTTTCAAGCGTATGTGGAATCAAATTGATACTGAACTTGTCGCCAGAAACCGCGTTTACGGTCAGGCTCACGCCATCTACGCAAATAGAACCTTTGATAGCAATATACTTAGAGATTGCATGGGGTGCGCGAATATCAAGACGCCAGCATTCGCCAAGTGCTTCAAAGCTGACGACTTCGCCCACGCCATCGACGTGTCCGCTTACCAGGTGGCCACCTAATCTATCTGATAAGCGTAGGGCTTTTTCCAAATTCACCGGATGCGCGTGTTGCAAACCTTCAGTCACAGATAAGGTTTCTTTCGAAACATGTGCCTCAAATTGCGATGCGTTCAGATTCACCACAGTGAGGCAAACGCCGTTCACTGCAACACTGTCGCCTGATTGCACATCGCTCATGTCGAGTGTTTGCGTTGAAATAGTGAGGCGCATATCCCCGCCAACTGACTGGGTTTCTGTGATTGCACCAACGGATTGTATGATTCCTGTAAACATGCGTACAATTTTAGCAGATAACACTAGATTAGGATTGGAAGACTGTTAAAATCTGCGTCATGAAACTATTTTCTTATGAGCTTTTTGTTGGTTGGCGTTACACACGGGCTAAGCGTAAAAATCACTTTATTTCGTTTATTTCACTCACCAGTATGATAGGTATCGCGCTTGGCGTGGCGGCGCTCATTGTTGTGCTTTCGGTGATGAACGGTTTTCAAAAAGAGCTACGCACGCGTATTTTGGGTGTTGCCTCACATCTGGAAATTACGGGCAGCAATAATCAGTTGGCAAATTGGCAGGCTGTTGCTGATTTCGTGGCTAGACAGCCACAGGTGTTGGCGAGCGCTCCCTATGTTACCGCACAAGGGATGTTAAGTTATGATCAGGGGGTGCAGGGCGCGATTATTCGTGGAGTGTTGCCCGCCGATGAAAATAAAGTGGCCGACTTGGGCCGTCATATGCAAGCTGGCAGCCTTGATGCCCTGCGTGCAGGGGAGTTTGGTATTGTACTGGGCACCGATCTAGCTTATGCACTGGGTGCACAAATTGGCGATAAAGTGGTGGTGATGGCACCGCAGGGGCAGTTTACACCCACAGGTATTGTACCGCGCTTAAAACAGTTCACACTGGTGGGGCTGTTTCAGATTGGTATGTATGAATATGATGCAGGCCTTGCGCTGATACACATTGAGGATGCTGCCAAGTTATATCGCATGGGGGATAACGTTTCCGGGGTACGTTTGAAACTCAATGATTTATTTCGTGCACCACAAATTGCAGCAAGTTTGAGCACAGAGCTCAGTGGCTTGTCCACGGACGGCGGCTATTATGTTTCTGACTGGACAAAACAGCATGCCAATTTTTTCCGAGCAGTACAAATGGAAAAGCGGGTGATGTTTATTATTCTGACGCTCATAGTCGCGGTGGCTGCATTTAATATTGTTTCTACCTTGGTTATGGCTGTCACCGATAAGCGCGCGGATATTGCCATCATGCGCACCTTCGGCGCAACTCCCGGAAGTATTATGGCCATATTTATTGTACAAGGCGCATTGATTGGTGTGATTGGTACTGTGCTGGGTGCATTTTTTGGTATTTTGATTGCATTGAATATAGATGTCATTATCCCGTTTATCGAAAACCTGTTTCAAGTACAGTTTTTGGCTAAGGATGTGTATTACATTAGTGATTTGCCTTCTGATCTGGTGTGGTCGGATGTTATGACGATTGTCACGGTGTCCTTTGTGTTGAGCTTGCTGGCAACCGTTTATCCAAGCTATAAGGCCAGTCGCACCAATCCAGCGGAGGCATTGCGTTATGAGTAATATTGTTCTTGATGGTGCATATGGAGTGGCCATTTTTTTTAGCCCGGGTTTAGTCAGGGAGACACAGAATAAGTGGCTACCCGAACCAATTACTGCGTTGCGTGACACTTGCAACCTCCCCGTACACCGCGCACTATATCGGTTTCTTCGTTCCGTGCGCCTTGCACTTCATCTCGCTTGCCTATTTGTTTCGTGTTTCCTTAGCTTTTTCGTAGGCTGGCAGCGCAGAATCTATTCAGCAACAAAGCCAGGGGTGGTTTTAAATGGCAAATAATGAAATCATATCTTGCCGTGCGTTAACGAAAACCTATCAAGGTTTGGATGTCGCGGTGCTGGATCGTATTGATCTCACGGTCGGCCAGGCTGAGCAACTTGCTATCGTTGGCGCGTCAGGCTCAGGTAAAAGCACGTTGTTGCATTTGCTTGGCGGGCTGGATGTACCCACCAGCGGTGAAGTGCAAGTGTTAGGCGAAAATCTTATTCATTTATCAGAAGCGCAAAAGGGTGAGTTGCGCAACCATGCTTTGGGTTTTGTGTACCAGTTTCACCACCTGCTGCCCGAGTTTACAGCACTGGAGAATGTAGCATTGCCGTTGCTGATCAGGCGCCTATCGCGCGAACAGGCGTTGCACGAAGCCGCTCAAATGTTAGAGAAGGTTGGTTTGCGGCATCGCTTGGATCACATGCCCGGCGAACTTTCAGGAGGCGAGCGGCAACGCGCTGCGCTGGCGCGTGCGATGGTGACAAGCCCGCGCTGTATATTGGCCGATGAGCCCACTGGCAATCTCGATCGTCACACCGCGCACGCCGTATTTGATTTATTGCTGGAGATGAATGCCTTACAGCAAGTAAGTCTGATCGTAGTCACTCATGATTTAGAACTGGCAGCAAAGATGCAGCGGCAATGTCGTTTGGTTGACGGGCAATTGTCACAGCTTTAGGACCGGCCCTTTTTACATATGACAGCGCCTGCGCGGACGATCCCCCGATTTTTAGTGTTGCTGAATTTAAAAACAAGAATTGACCTGTCTCGCAAGGGCAGGCGAATCGAATCCGGTTTTCTGCGGCGCTTGCTGCGTCTTGCATATTACTCTGTATTGGGCACGGATTTTCTATTAGACGGACTTTCAATGCTGCGTCAACGCCGACGTCCGATTTTTGGATATTTCTGCAGTTTCTTTGTCACCCGTAGTGGGCTATGGACTTTTTATCAGCCACACAACCACCTCAAAAACCGCCTCACGACCATCTTGCGCTCTAATGGAAAATTTGGGTTGAAGTACAGGTTTAAAACATGATTTTATTTGCGCTAGCATTTGTATTGGGCGCATTGGGTTTGCAGCAAATGCCTGTTCTGCCTGATTGGCCCTGGGTGCTGTGTCTTGCGCCGATTTTATTGCTCTATCTTCTGTTGCAACGTAATTCGCAACCAGTTTTCGGACATTTTAAAGGCCTGGTCATTGTGGTGCTGGGGTTCGGTTTTGGTTTTTTTTGGGCGGCCGGTTACGCGGCGTATCGCCTGAGCGATGCTTTGCCTCACGCTTGGGAGAGTAAACCCATTCTATTGGTGGGAGTCGTGGCGAGCGTGCCAGAACTTACCGAGCGGGGCCAGCGTTTCCGCTTTGATGTGGAGCAGGTGCTTACTTATGAAGCCAAGGTGCCGCAGCATATTTCTCTTAATCACTATAGTGCCGAGTATGTAAATCGCGTCGTAGCGCAACCCGTAGTAACGCAACCCGTAGTGCAGCCGGTTTCATTCTGGGCAGGCGAACGCTGGCAGTTGACGGTGCGATTAAAGCGGCCACATGGTGTGCAGAATCCACATGGATATGATTTTGAGTCGTGGGCACTCGCTGAGCGTATCCGGGCTGCAGGCAATGTGCTGAATAAACCCGATAATCAAAAAATAGAGGATTTTGTCTGGCATCCTAGATATGTTGTTGAACGTATTCGGCAGCACGTCAAAGATCGGATTGCCCGAGTGTTGATTGGTCGGCCGTATGCTGGCGTGATTCAGGCATTGGTCATGGGTGACGACAGCCAGATTTCTGTGCAGGATTGGCAGTTATTCCTGCGTACCGGCATTACCCATCTCATGAGCATTTCAGGCTTGCATATCACCATGCTTTCAGGCCTGATGTTCGCTTTGGTAAATGCCCTGTGGCGGCGTATCCCAAGCTTTGCTACAAAAGTGCCGGCCCGAAAAGCTGCGACTTTGGCTGGCATGCTCACTGCGCTCAGCTATGCCTTGGTTGCAGGATTTTCAGTCCCTACGCAGCGTACGCTGTATATGCTGATGGTGTTTGGTTTGGCGTTGTGGTCGGGCAGGCAGTTCGTGATTTCCCAGGTGTTGGCGTTGGCGTTGCTGGTGGTCGTGGTGATAGACCCTTGGGCTGTATTGGCAGCAGGGTTCTGGCTGTCTTTTGGCGCAGTAGCGATTTTGAGTTATGCATTAGGCGCGCGCGTTGGGCAAACGCATTGGCTTAAAGCTTCCATACAGGTGCAGTGGGCGGTCACATTGGGCATGCTGCCCTTGTTGCTCATCCTGTTTCATCAGGCTTCGATTATTTCGCCAGTGGCCAATGCCTTTGCTATTCCACTGATCAGTTTCTTTGTCACACCACTTGCATTGCTTGGCAGTTTCTTGCACCTGGATTGGCCCCTGCATCTGGCTTATCTAATATTGAATTTCTGCGTTCAGTTACTGCAATGGTTGGATGGCGCCTCGGTTGCCGTATGGCAGCAACACGCGCCGCCAACGTGGACATTGCTCCCGGCTTTGTTAGGCATGATGTGGCTGTTGCTGCCATCAGGCGTGCCCTTGCGTTGGTTAGGTTTGTTTGGCGTTTTGCCTATGGTGGTGTTGATTCCCGACAAGCCGGAGTTGGGAGAAATGAAAGTTACAGTGCTGGATGTGGGGCAAGGTTTAAGTGTGGTGGTGCAAACAAAGCGTCATGTGCTGGTTTATGATGCAGGTGCCAGATTTAATCAGCAAAGTGATGCGGGCGGCCGGATTGTGGTGCCTTATCTGCAAGGGGAAGGGGTGCGCAAACTTGATGGCGTGGTCATTAGTCATGATGATAATGATCATAGTGGCGGTGCATCTTCGCTCATGACACTGATGTCGGTTGACTGGTTGGCGAGTTCAATGCCAGACGCAACCCGGTTACCGAAAGCTAATGAAAAAATGAAATGTTACAAAGGTCAGCATTGGCAGTGGGATGGGGTAGACTTTGAAATATTGCATCCTCATCTGGATGATTATGCGCAGTCTGCAATAAGTGATAACAATCGAAGTTGTGTGCTTAAAGTAAGCAGCACCAGCGGTAGCGTGTTACTCACAGGGGATATCGAAAAGCAGATAGAGTTTGCCCTGATTAGCGAATATGCCGATTCGGGAGCCAAGTTAAAAAGTGACGTGCTCATTGCTCCGCATCATGGCAGCAAGACCTCCTCCTCGTCAGAGTTCCTGCAAGAAGTTCAGCCAAGTTTGGCGATTTTTACGGCTGGATACCTTAACCGTTTCAAGCACCCGAGGCCAGAAGTAGTTGCTAGATATCAGGAGGCTGGAAGTTTAACATTCAGATCGGATTATCATGGTGCGTTGATTTTAAATTTCTCGGCACAGGAAAATAAAATCCATGTCAGCAGTTGGCGGCAGCAAAATAAACGTTATTGGCATAATCAGTATGATTGAACTCAGATTTTCCATCAGGCGATTTCACAACTACTTGAATGTCAACTTACCCATTCTGCGTCTTTTTTGTGCAAAATTTCTGTCAATAGCATGACGACTGAATCATAAAATTTGCACAAAAAATCCATCAAACTGTGCGGCGTTGCCATTTTTAGCAAGCCTTGCCAACTTGTTGGCTTGAGTGTTGATTATCAGCCGCTGGCGTCCATGTATGAAAAATCCGGGTTGAAACCAAATAAAAAGCAAATTTGTGCCGCGATTGCCAGTTGAAGCTTGCCCAAATGCGGACTACAGGCTAAAGTATCGAACAGCCAATTGTAATGGCTATTTGATATTTTTTGGATTTTAGAGTTAAGGGAGTTCCACTGTGTGGGATATTATTATTGCGGCAGGTTGGCCGATTTGGCCACTTATTTTTGCGTCAGTCATTGCGGTAGCTATCATTGGTGAGCGTAGCTTTGCACTACGTGAGCGCGTTGTAGCACCTGGAAATTTACTACCGGAACTTCAGGCATGGCTTGCAAAAAGCGGTGTAACTAAAGAAACTATAGGCAGGCTTGAACAGCACTCATTGCTGGGGCGCATATTTGCAGCAGCTCTGGCTAACGAGAGGCATTCGCGTGAGGTTACCAAAGAGGCCATCGAAGAAACTGCGCGTGCTGTGGCACATCAGTTAGAAAAATATCTATCTACTCTGGGCACGATTGCAACCGTAGCGCCTTTGCTGGGTTTGCTGGGGACCGTGATAGGGATGGTTGAGCTTTTTGGCGCATTTAATGCCACAGGGCATGATGTGGCGCAGTTTGCGCGTGGTATTTCTGTGGCATTGTACAATACTGCAGGCGGTATTGTTGTCGCAGTGCCCGCAATGATTGCTTATCGCTTTTTCCGCACCAAAGTTGACGCTTTGTTGCTGGATATGGAACAGCAGGCCATTAAGTTAGTTGAAATTCTGCATGGCGAACGTTGATACTTCATGTGAGCTTGGTGGGGGCTAAGTCGGTTGGTTGTTAGACTAGCTGCTTTCTTCAGGATAACGAGAATTGCCCCTCTCTAGCTCAGGTTTTATTGAAGGTTTGAAACGCATCAGCTTTTGCTTTAAGGAACGAACATGAATTTTCAACGCGGAAAAAAACACGAAGAACTGGAAATCAACTTTATTCCGTTGATAGACGTGTTATTGGTCATTATCATCTTCTTGATTGTGAGTGCTACATTTTCACGCACCAATGAATTACAAATCAACTTGCCTACCGCTGAGGCGAACGCGCCACAGGAAAAACCACTTATCATTGACGTTGCAGTCGATGCGACAGGTAAGTATCTCATTAATGGCAAAGCAATTAATGACCCATCTGTGACTGCAATCAGCGTTGCCTTGCAAGCTGCGGTGGCTGATGGTAAGGAGCCAACCATCGTGATTAATGCTGACGCCAATGCGACTCATCAATCTGTGGTGAATGTGATGGAAGCTTCGCGTATTGCAGGTTATACACGGATTACCTTCGCAACACAGGTTCAGTAAAGGTGGTTGATTCTTTATCAGCTTATTCAGAATAGCGCATTGCACACAATGCGCTTTTTTCATTGAATCCACGCTTAACCTCATGTCGAATACCAAGCTTAAAAAAAATCAGTCAAGATCCCACGCAACGGCACATGTGGCCAACGCAAAGCAACTTTACTTGCGATTATTTCGCTACGCGTGGAAATACAAATATGTGTTTATGACCAGTATTTTGGCGTTAGTGATTCTGGCGGCAAGTAATACGGCCTTTTTGGCGTTGATTAAAGAAGTCACAGACGAAGGTTTCGTGAAAAAAGCAGCTCACCAGGCGATAATTTTACCGTTAATGTTAATTGCCTTAATGGTGACCAGAGGGCTGGCAGGTTTTGTTTCTACCTACTGTATGCGTGTTGTTGCGCGGCGGGTGGTTGAGGATTTCAGAAAGGAAATGTTCGCAAGGCTGATGTTATTGCCTGTACATTACTTTGACGCGAGATCCGCAGGTTCTATTGTTTCTAAATTTACTTACGATGTTGAGCGGCTATCAACTGCCACAACTCGATCATGGATGAACGTGCTGCGTGACCTGCTGACAGTTGTCGGCCTGATTGGCTATATGCTTTATCTTGACTGGCGGCTGACTATGATTTTTGCTATCGTGCTGCCAGTGATTGCGCTCTATCTTAAAAAAATGACCCCCAAGTTAAAAGCCAACGCCAAACTGGTGCAACATAGCGTGGGTGAAATGACGAAGTCTGCAGAAGAGGCTATAGCAGGGCAGCGCATCGTTAAGATTTTTGGCGCACAGGATTTTGAATACAAACGCTTTGCTGATATCGCTGCAAACAATCGTCGTATAGAGTTGCGGGTGTCGCGCATCGCCGGCTTGAGCAGTTTTGTGGTGGAGTTTTTTGCTGCACTCGCGTTAGGATTAGTGATTCATTATGCGATAGGCAACTTTACTGTGGGTGAGTTTGCGGCATTTGTCGGGGCGCTATTGATGCTCATCTCACCGATTAAACATATCGCCGCAGCAAACGAAGATTTGCAAGTCGGATTGACCGCTGCACAAAGTATTTTTGAAGTTGTCGATAGTGTGCCAGAAGTAGATGAAGGTAATATGCAAATTGCACGCGCCAAAGGTGATATCGAATTTAAAAATGTAACCCTGTACTATGAAGATAACACTCACCCTGCGCTGGACAATTTAAGCTTTAACATCAAGGCTGGCGAGAAGATTGCTTTAGTCGGTCGATCAGGGGGAGGCAAAACTTCACTGGTTAACTTGCTGCCCAAGTTTTACGAAGTGCAGGCGGGCGTCATATTGCTGGATGGTAAGGATATCCGCAGTTTAACCCTCAGAAATTTGCGCGAACAGTTTGCGCTGGTTAGCCAGGATATTATTTTATTTAATGATACAATTTTTAACAATATTGCTTACGGCGTGCTGCGCGGTGCCAGCGAAGCTGAAGTTATTGCAGCAGCCAAAGCTGCGCACATTTGGGACTTTATCCAGCAATTGCCTCATGGGCTACAAAATGAAATAGGCGACCGTGGCGTTAAATTGTCAGGCGGCCAGCGCCAGCGTATAGCGATTGCACGCGCGATATTGAAAAACGCACCCATTCTGCTACTGGATGAAGCAACTTCAGCGCTTGACACTGAGTCTGAACAGCACGTACAGGCGGCGATGGATGCGCTGATGCAAAATAGAACAAGCATTGTTATCGCGCACAGGCTGAGTACCATCGAAAACGCTGACCGCATTTTTGTGATGGAGCACGGGAAAATTGTAGAAAATGGCACGCATCAGGAGTTAATGCAGCTTGCTGGCTATTATGCAAGGTTGTATCAAAAGCAATTCAGTTGATATCGGCAAATTCTGATGACCCAATGGCTTAAAAAGCAGTGGCAAGGTTTTACCTTATGGCATATTTTGTTATTGCCGATTTCCTTGATTTACTGGGGGCTGATAAGCGTAAGGCGGCTACTGTACCGTGTCGGCGTTTTTAAAAGCGATCGTTTACGCGCGCCAGTAATTATTGTCGGCAACATTAACGTAGGCGGCACAGGTAAAACCCCTTTGGTGGTCTGGCTGGTTGAACGCCTAAAACAAGCAGGGTACCAGCCTGGTGTTGTCAGCAGAGGTTATGGAGGCAAGATTAAGCACGTCGTCGAAGTAACGCAGGCAAGTAACCCGCAATTGGTTGGCGATGAGCCTGTGCTGATAGCTACACAGGCTGGCTGTCCTGTGTTTGTCGGGGTGAAGCGGGTAGAGGCGGGGCAGGCCTTGCTGCGCGCATATCCACAGTGCGACGTTGTGATTAGCGATGACGGGCTGCAGCATTACAGTTTGCAGCGCGATATTGAGCTGATTGTGTTGGATGGCAAGCTGGTATTTGGCAATGGTTGCTTACTGCCGGCTGGCCCCTTACGTGAACCGGTTTCAAGAATGCGTACAGTAGATGCAGTGATTAGCAATGGGGAGCTAATTGGCAAGCGTTGCCTATTTAAGCAGTGCAGTCCTGTCGTAATGCAGCTTCAACCCGCACCTTTCTATAATTTGGCTAACAATCAACAAAAGGTCGACATTGAGGCATTTGAAGGTAAGCGAGTGCTTGCAGTCGCAGGCATTGGCAATCCTGCAAGATTTTTTGATCAACTGACCAGGTTGGGGTTAAAGTTCGAAGCACGCGCATTTGAAGACCATCATCAATTTACGCCTGCTGATCTGGATGTGGCTGGTACGGATGTGATTGTGATGACAGAGAAAGATGCCGTTAAATGTAGCGCGTTTGCGACAGATAATATATGGGTGCTTCCTGTGCGTGTGGTTGTCTCTGAAGACTTAATTACTGGCATATTAAAAAAACTTACGAAATTGAGAATGTAATGGATACCAAACTTCTGCAAATTCTAGTCTGCCCTGTCACCAAAGGGCCGTTAATTTATAACAAATCCACCAATGAATTGATTTCAAAATCGGCGAGATTGGCTTACCCAATCCGGGATGGCATTCCTGTGATGCTTGAGGATGAAGCGCGTAAAATAGCGGAAGATGAAGAAATTGCATAATACTTCAGCTGCGGCACAGCCTTTTTATGTGGTTATCCCGGCGCGCCATGCCAGCACGAGGCTGCCAGGGAAGCCCTTGTTGGATATTGCAGGTAAGCCCATGGTCGTATGGGTTGCTGAGCGCGCAAGTGCAAGCGGCGCCATGCGCGTTGTTGTAGCAACGGATGATATGCTCATAGCGGAAGCCGTGAATCAACACGGATATGCTGCGGTGATGACGCGTGCTGACCACATGAGCGGTACCGACCGTATTGCCGAAGTTGCCGCGCTTGAAGGATGGGCGGATGACGATATCGTCGTTAACGTGCAGGGTGATGAGCCGCTGATAGACCCGGCACTGATAGGCAAAGTTGCGCTTGAGCTGGCCAATAGCAAAACAGCAATAATGGCGACTGCCTGTCATGTAATTAAAGAAAAGCCGGATTTTGTCAGTGCCAATGTCGTTAAAGTGGTATTGGACGCTAATGGTGATGCAATGTACTTCAGTCGAGCGCCGATTCCTTACCCAAGAAACGTCTATCACAATATGCACGAGCTCCCGCAGGGAATTCCCGCCTACCGACACATAGGCATATATGCCTATCGCGTGAAGTTCCTAAAGCAATATGCCAGCCTCAAACCGACCGCGATCGAACAACATGAGCACCTGGAACAATTGCGGGTACTTTATTATGGATATAAAATCGCGGTGACCATCGTAGCCGATGCGCCTGCTAATGGCGTTGATACGGAAGATGACCTGGCTTTGGTCCGGCGCTTAATGGCACTGTAACCGTACGCATGGCTTTTTTTGAAAATAAAATTGCTTGTTAATCACAAAAAATTGCAATAACCCTTGCGAAAGGGTGCCAGGTTTGCTATAGTCTCACCTCTCGACGACAAGTGCGTTGAGTCGGACGCGGGATGGAGCAGTCTGGCAGCTCGTCGGGCTCATAACCCGAAGGTCACAGGTTCAAATCCTGTTCCCGCAACCAATAATCCAATATTTGGCGCTTTGAATTATTGACTGCACCTGTTAAGGGTGTGGTAAATAAAAAATTCAGTTGCGTTGCTCGCAATGTTGATTAAAAAATATTACGAAATTAATATTGACGATTTAAAAAAGCGCTGTATAATGCGCACCTCGTTAACGCAAAGCGGTAACGAGAAACGAAACGAAGTGATACACTTTGATTTTGAAACTGATCTTTAACAATAT
>PHCJ01000029.1 GCA_002842285.1 Betaproteobacteria bacterium HGW-Betaproteobacteria-22 | reverse complement strand
GCGCTTGTATTACACTTCGTTCTTCAATACTTAATTGTTTGTATTTTCCCATGCAACATTTTCCTTCGAAAAATGTTGCACTTCAAATTTGAGCGCGCCCAAGTTAAAACCAAAAATGCACACGTGTAATAAAGTTTTTTCATCATATTTTCAAATAAATTTATTTTCACCTTTTGATATAAAAATAGTTTGTTTGTTCCCGAAAAGTTTTTAATTTCACAATTGGATTACGCTTTCTTAAAACACACTCAGCCTGATTCTGAATACCCCAAGGTAGCTCTAAAAATAAAATTGCCGAAATATCTTTTTCTTAATAACTGACAACAAGTTATATTTAGGCAACAAGTAGGTCGCTGTGTGAAAAAAATCTTGCCAATCATTAATAAAATTGAATAAATTAGATTAAAATCCCAGCCTTGAATCTTTATAATAGCGCACCTTTTTTACAGCCCAGCCTGAGGAACTCACCATGCAAATCGCAATGAACACCGTTGTTACAATGACTTATGAATTAAAAGATGCCGATGGCAACGTGCTTGAATCAAGCAATGAGCCAGTGGCTTACCTGCATGGCGGTTATGACAATATTTTTCCAAAAGTAGAAGAAGCCATGCACGGCAAAAACATTGGTGACGTTGTGATTGTAGATTTACAGCCGGCTGACGCCTTTGGTGAATATGATGAAGAACTGGTACAGATTGAGCCAGCAAGCGCCTTCCCGACAGCGGAGCTCAAAGTGGGCATGCAATTTGAAGGCGAAGACGAAACCGGTGATGTGATCTTGTATACTGTGACTGAAATCGCTGACGGCAAAGTGATTGTGGATGGAAACCATCCGTGGGCCGGTGAGCGCGTAGTGTTCACCGCAACAATCACCGACGTGCGTGTTGCAAATAAAGAAGAAGTATCACACCAGCACGTGCATGGTGCAGGTGGTCACCATCACTAATCTGCCCATAAGTATCTAAAACACAGTAAAAAGCACTCACTAGAGTGCTTTTTTATTTAACAGCCACAAAACTAATGAAGCAGGTCCTTTAGCTTGTAAAGTAAATCCAGCGCCTGCTTAGGGGTCAAATCATCGACGGACAATGTTTCTAACTCACTTAGCGCAGGATGCAGCTGCTTTTCCTCTTCCTGCTCATTACGCATGAACATATCAACCTGCGTTACAGACGCCGCCCCCTGATTTGCCAACTGATTAAGTTCGAGCTGCGCCAACTTGCGCTTGGCAGCATTAATGACCGATTTTGGAATGCCGGCCAACTGCGCTACTTGCAAACCATAACTCTGATTGGCGGCACCTTCTTCCACCTTATGCATAAACACAATGTTATGGCTATGCTCTACCGCATCCAGATGCACATTGGCGGCATATTTAAACTCGTCCACGATGCGCGTCAACTCAAAGTAGTGGGTAGCAAACAGGGTATAAGCTCTATTTTTTTCCAGCAACTGCTTAGTCACGGCCCATGCCAGGCTCAAGCCATCAAAGGTGGAGGTGCCACGGCCGATTTCATCTAGCAGCACCAGGCTTTTATCCGTAGCATTATGCAGAATATTGGCGGTTTCTGTCATTTCCACCATAAAGGTCGAGCGCCCGCCAGCCAGATCATCAGAAGCACCAATACGCGTCATGATGCGATCAACTTCACCGACTTTAGCAACATTAGCCGGTACATAGCACCCACAATACGCCAGCAATACAATCAATGCGGTCTGCCGCATAAAGGTAGACTTACCACCCATGTTAGGGCCAGTTATCAGCAACAGCTGACGATAAGGATTAAGTGAAACATCATTGGCGATAAAAGGTTGTGCAATACTTTCAACCACAGGGTGACGCCCGGCGACGATTTCAACACCAGCCTCGGTTGTAAATTGTGGCGCGGTATAATTTAAACTCACCGCACGCTCAGCAAAGCAGCAAAGCACATCCAGGCTCGCCACCGCTCCCGCATTGGTCTGTAGTGCTGCAATATTTTGTCCAAGCTCCGCTAGCACCTGCTCGTATAACATTTTCTCCCGCGCCAGAGCCCGTTCATTCGCACTCAGCACTTTGTCTTCAAATGCCTTAAGCTCTGGCGTGATAAAGCGCTCCACGTTCTTGAGCGTTTGGCGGCGGCGATACTCAGCAGGCGCACTTTCCGCCTGCGTCCGGCTCATTTCGATATAAAAGCCATGCACGCTGTTGTATTCTACTTTTAGATTGGCAATCCCTGTGCGCACTTTTTCAGCCGCTTCAAATTGCAGTAAGAAATCCCCATGGTTGGTTTGTATCGCTCGCAACTCATCCAACTCTGTATCGTAGCCATCGGCAATCACCCCACCTTCACGCAGCACTACACTCGGCTCAGCTTTAATTGCAACGGTCAATAAAGCAATCACCGCCTCAGGTGCCTGCAAATTATTCTTTAATGTCTGCAGCAATGACGATTGCGCATTTTGCAAGGTTTGCTGCAACAATGGCAGCTGCTGCAAACTTGCAGCCAAGCCCGACAAATCTCTAGGGCGCGCGGTTTTCAGTGCTACACGCGCTGTTATTCGCTCGATATCGCCAATCGGCCTTAACCACTCTGCTAGCGCCGAACATTGATCATTCAGAATCAAATCTGCCACCGCCTCATGACGCTTGCTAACTAAACTTCTATCCCGTAGCGGATGATGCAGCCAATGCCGCAGCAGGCGCGCACCCATAGCTGTTTGTGTGGTATTTAAAAGCGAATATAAAGTAGGTGAAACTTCACCACGCAGGGTGAGATCAATTTCCAGGTTGCGGCGAGTTGCCGCGTCCAGCTGTAAATAAGCACTTGTAACCTCAGCACTCAGTGCATGAATGTGCGGCAATGTTGTACGCTGTGTATGTTTCACATAATCCAGCAAGGCACCCGCTGCACTTATTGCCGGCTTCATATCCGCACAGCCAAAGCCATTTAAATCATAGGTATTGAACTGCTTGGTCAGTGTATTGAACGCACTGTCAAAATCAAACTGCCATGCACTCAGGCGCTTTTTTGCAACTTTGTTTGCCGCCAGCGCCGCATGCTCAAAGTCATCGGCCAGCAAAATCTCGCTAGGCGCAATACGTTCAATTTCCTGCGCCAGCAGCCCAACAGCAATTTCACTCAAGATAAAGCTGCCCGAGGCCAGGTTCAGACGGGCAAGGCCAACGAGCCCGTCTGCATGAAAGATACTCAATAACTGATGATCACGCGACTCATCCATTAACGCAGCGTCAGTTAAAGTGCCAGGCGTCAATATCCTGGTCACCTCACGCGCCACAGGGCCTTTGCTAGCAGCAGGGTCGCCCACCTGCTCGCAAATGGCCACTGCCTCACCCAGCTTGGTTAACTTGGCCAAATAGCCTTCAGCCGCATGGTAGGGCACACCCGCCATCTTAATTGGCTGACCATTGCTGCTGCCGCGATGCGTTAGCGTGATACCGAGTAGCCTGGACGCTTTTTCCGCATCCTCAAAGAACAGTTCATAAAAATCACCCATGCGATAAAACAGCAGCATGTCAGGGTGCTGCGCCTTGAGGCCTAGATACTGGCGCATCATTGGGGTGTGATTGTCTAGAGCCCCATAAACACTATCTATCTTATTGTTTTGTTGTGTATTTTTCATCAAATCCATTGAAAATTTAAGCTCAAGTAGAGGTGGAGCAATTTAAACTCACTTAAACCCATGTTAACCCGTATTTACGACCCTCATGCTACTCTCGTTTGGATTAAATGGTCAACGGCATATAAGTCAAAACTGGGAAAACAACGTTATACGCGAACCATTCCACTTAACTGTTAAACACAAGGCATCTCCACGGTGCCTTCTATGCAAAGACATGGCAATCGCCCTCTAATATAGTCATCAGTTACGATGAAATAATGATTAAGGATGGAACAGTAACGCCTACAAAAAGGATTGAGAACGAAACAACTGGTTGAGACTAGCATTAGGTGTTTTAGAAAAGTCTTCGGTTGAAACTAGCCAAGATTTCTCATTAGGACTTGCCTGCGACTGCTAATCAACATTAAAGCCAACAAGTTGGCAAGTGTTGCTAACAATGGCAACGCCGCAAAGTTTGAGGGATTTTTTGTGCAAATTTTATGATCAGCAACCCATTCTATTGACCGAAAATTTGCACAAGTAAAGACGCAGAATGGGCAAGTTGACATTCAAGCAGATGTAAAATCGACTAATCGAAAATCCGGGATAATCATCAGACCTTCCCCTCTACGAAATCGGGTCTAGCTCAACCAACAATCGACGCAGATTATGGCGCGATTATTTTGGCGTTTTGAGGCTGTCAGTCAAGTGCGGATTCAATGTCTGAAGCATTTGTGCAAACACTTTTGGGTTAGCCGCCACAATATTGCCTGTTTTGAGCCAGGACTCGTTCCCTTCAAAGTCACCGACAATGCCACCGGCTTCTTGCACCAGCAAGCCGCCGGCAGCAATATCCCAGGCAGACAGATTAATCTCAAAGAAACCGTCCACCCATCCAGCGGCCACGTAAGCCAGATCCAGCGCAGCAGAACCCGGGCGGCGAATACCTGTGGTTTTTTTAATCATGTCTTTCAACATGCCCATATAGGTGTCTAAATGCGTAAAGTCACGGAACGGGAAGCCGGTCGCAATCAAAGAATCCTGCAATTTAGCACGGCTGGTCACTCGGATGCGCTTGTCGTTCAAGAATGCGCCGCGTCCTTTGGTGGCAGTAAATAAATCATTGCGCACCGGGTCGTAAATCACCGCCTGTGTCAGCACGCCTTTTTGCTGCAATGCGATTGAAATGCAGTATTGCGGAAAACTGTGCAGAAAATTAGTCGTGCCATCCAGCGGGTCAATAATCCAGATATTATCGGCATGTTGATTGCTCTCGCCACTTTCTTCACCCAAAAAACCGTGGTCAGGGTAAGCATCTTTCAGCACGTCAATAATCGCCTGTTCGGCGGCGCGATCCACATCACTCACAAAATCATTATAGGATTTGGACTGAACGCTAAGCGAGCCGACATCTTGTGACGCACGGTTAATGATAGCGCCTGCTTTGCGCGCGGCTTTAATGGCAATAATGAGCATTGGATGCATGACGAATAATCTTTAAAGAACTGATAAAATGCAATTTTAACTTTTATTGCCCTTAATTGCCATTAAAACTCCTGCTGCCTCAAGCAGGATTAACCCGCAAACGGACTAGCATCATTAAACTCATGAACCCTGAACACATATTCAACCACATCCGTGTGGTGCTGTGCCAAACCAGCCATCCAGGCAACATTGGCTCTGCCGCGCGCGCCATGAAAACCATGGGGCTAAAGCATCTTTATCTTGTCAATCCACTGCATTTCCCGGACCCTCAGGCCACATCACTGGCTACGGGTGCCGCCAACCTGCTCGAAAACGCCACCGTCTGCACTTCCTTAGAGGAGGCGCTAACAGGCTGTGCACTAGCCATTGGCATGAGTGCACGCAAGCGACAAATCTCACATGAGCTTGTCAACGTCCGCGAAGCGGCATCCCGTGCAGTTCAGGTTGCAACTAGCCAGTCTATCGCGCTGGTATTTGGCACAGAGATGAGCGGCCTCTCCAACGCTGAGCTTGACTGCTGTCAACTGCTAGCCATGATCCCTGCCAACCCAGAATACTCCTCACTCAACCTGGCTGCGGCTGTACAAGTGATGACTTACGAAATACGCATGGCAGTGCTGGAAGGCAAACTTGAATTACCAGCAAACCAACCAGCACTAGCCACCAATGAGGCTCTAGAAGGCTTTTACGCGCACCTGGAAGAAACCTTGGTTAAAATTGGTTACCTTAACCCAGCAGCACCTAAAAAACTTTCTGAGCGTATTCGTCGCATTTATGCACGTGCTAAATTAGAAAAAGAAGAAGTCAATTTACTGAGAGGCATTTTAACTTTATCCATCGCACCAAAGAAACACGATAAATATTAAACTACCCGAATTCATCACTTATTTGACTGATCACATTGTGCATTTCAATTACATTAAGCACGACGTTAACCACTGAGTGATATGAAATATTACAGTTTGCACTTTCTGCTCCGTAACTTGAGATATGGGTATTAAAAATTTAATTAGCAATTTACAAAACGACGCTAGGCGAGCTTACCAAACACAATTTGGCTTTACACTAGTAGAACTGGTGGTAGTCATTGTAATATTGGGCATACTCGCTTCAGCAGCATTGCCAAGATTCATTAATCTTGGCCGTGATGCACGCGTTGCTACCATACAAAATTTTGCAGGCTCAGTACGTAGCTCTCTGCATCTCGTAGAAGGCCAAGTCATGATCAAAGGCTTTGGCTCAGCAGGCCAGCAAAGCAACATCACCTGGATAAAACTGGCAGATAATACCGATATCAGACTCTGGAACGGTTATCCGGACCGGTGGTGTGACGGCATAGGCGTTTTACAGCAAGGCTTTATCGTCCCTGCATCTGGATGTTATTTAAGCAATGCTGCCATAGAAAACCATGGCCTGACTTTTTATGGATTTGGCAATTCAGCCATTCCTGGTGGTGATGCAGGCTGGAGAATCGAATCTG
This sequence comes from Betaproteobacteria bacterium HGW-Betaproteobacteria-22, assembly GCA_002842285.1. Classification (GTDB taxonomy): domain Bacteria; phylum Pseudomonadota; class Gammaproteobacteria; order Burkholderiales; family Methylophilaceae; genus Methylotenera. Next base: position 19,764 of record PHCJ01000029.1, on the reverse strand, counting down.
CAATCACTCCTAATCAATGTGCAGTGCAATATCGTTACAATGGAAGCGGCAACCCATTGGTTACAGCACATACGAATGGCTGCTAAATTTGAAAAATGTAGCCTACAGCCGCAAGTTAAGACGAACCCAATTGCCTTATCCACGCTCTAGCATGGCAACAGCACGCCTCACCCCAGATACAGCCTTACTTTATGACTTAACCAAGAACCTTTGAGCTGCTTTAGTTTCAAACTGTAATTACCATTTCATGGAGTTATTATGCGCAAACTGATCACTGCATTACTTTGCTTGCACGCCCTCTGCAGCTCTGCCCTGGCAATGCCACCTGAAGGCATGGTGTACGATCTTAAAGCCAGCGTGGTTAAAGTGCGCGTGGCACTGCCCAATGGCCATTCAGGAGTTGGCTCTGGCGTTGTGGTGGCTAAAGATCAGGTGGTTACCAACTGCCATGTTATCGCTCATGCACAGGCCATTAATGTCATAAAATTTGGCGAAAGCCACCGTGCCAACTACATCAAAGCGGACTGGCACCATGATTTGTGCATCGTAGGTTTTGATGGCCTCAATACCAAAATTGCAGAATTAGGGTCTGGCACATCACTGCAATACGAACAGCCAGTATTCACCATCAGCTTTCCGAACAACTCGCCTCGACCACTAACTACCTATGGCCTTGTAAAAGCACTATACCCCATGGATGACGCCATGATCATTCAGACAACGAATGATTTTCGCATGGGTGCTAGCGGGGGCGCCATGTTCAATGATGATGGGAAGCTGGTAGGCATCATCACGCTCAAAAGTCCGGGTCGCAAGGCCTTTTATTACAACTTACCGGCAGAGTGGATTACAAGCCTGCTGTTGCAGCCAGAGCTTAGCATTCCAGCAGCAGGCACGCTGCCGTTCTGGGATGCCCCTGAACAAAACAGGCCATACTTTATGCGCGTGATACAACCGTTGCAAACCGAAGATTGGCCCAATCTAAAAATTATCGCGCAACAATGGCTCCAACAAGAACCCAACACGCTGGAAGCACTACATTATCTGGCCATTGCCGAATACCGACTAAACGACCTGGAAAATGCGCGCCTGCACCTTAACCAGGTATACACACGTAACAATCGCCACGCTGACGCCCTGTTTTACCTAGGACTCATTGCGGCACAAATGGGTAATAAGGAATTTGCAGCACATGCGACCTCTCTACTTGAAACACTTAACAAAGATGTCGCCAGCCAACTCCACGCCAGCACCAACAGTGCCAATCTCAATTGCAATCTGACACCATGTTAGGAAACACTGAACAAGTCACTTATGTCATTGAACACAGAGAGGCGTTTTTTAATCAATCAGCCAGCCCCCGCAGGGACAAGTGCTATTCACCATATTCTGCATGGAAGTGCATTAATCGCTTTGTTCGAAATGACACTTATTCCATGTATTCTCTAAGGAATACCCTAGGTCAGTTCCCTAGTAAAATAGTCAACCATTCTTATTTTATGGCATAATACAAGCTTTAATCATGTGCCAACACAATGTTTGATCACATTAAAGAAGATATTTCTATTGTATTTGAGCGCGACCCTGCCGCGCGTACGCGGCTTGAAATTCTTACCACTTATCCCGGCGTGCATGCTTTAATTATCCATCGCTTTAGTCACGCTCTATGGAAAGCCGACTGGTTCTGGCTGGGCAGATTACTTTCGCACCTCGGCCGCTGGTTAACTGGTGTTGAGATTCATCCTGGCGCCACCATCGGCAGGCGTGTGTTTATTGATCACGGCATGGGCGTAGTGATTGGTGAAACTGCAGTCATCGGTGATGACTGCACCCTTTATCATGGCGTCACTTTAGGCGGCACTTCCTGGAACAAAGGCAAGCGCCATCCCACACTTGAAGCCGGTGTCGTCATCGGTGCCGGCGCCAAGGTACTAGGCCCCATCACCGTGGGCGAGGGAGCAAAAATAGGCTCTAACGCCGTAGTGGTCAAGGATGTGCCCGCTAACGCAACTGCGGTGGGTATCCCGGCACGGATTTTGGAAGAAGAGAAATCCAAACAGCGCGAAACCGCTGCGCAAAAAATCGGCTTTGCAGCTTACGCGGTCGGCAACGATGAAAATGACCCGATGATCAAAGCCATCCACTCATTACTCGATCACGCCACCAAGCAGGAGCAGGCAATCAGTGATTTGCAGGCACAATTAGCCAGGTTAAACATGAACACTGAAACAGATGCAGAGGTAGGTGAAGCCTTTGATGTTCAGCACAACACAGGAAAGCCTGAATAAGTCAGCACAGTTAATCGCCAAAAACTCAGATTTTTACTCTGATAAATCGACCTTAATAATAGTTGACTAAAATTGTAAGGTATTGTAGTATTTCACCATCAAACTCTCTCATTGAAGTGATTTACTATGCGTCTAACCACCAAAGGTCGATTTGCTGTAACAGCTATGCTCGATCTTGCAATTAACGAAGCCAAAGACACAAAGCCAGTAACACTGGCGGGCATTAGTGAGCGCCAGAATATTTCACTGTCTTACCTTGAGCAGTTATTCAGCAAACTGCGGCGCCAGGGCTTGGTGAAAAGCATCAGGGGGCCAGGCGGCGGCTACAATATAGCTAAAAATATCGCCAACATCTCGGTTGCAGAAATCATTCACGCGGTGGATGAGCAAATTGATGCCACGCAATGCGGTGGACATGAAAACTGTCGTGACGAAGGTCGCTGCATGACGCATGACTTATGGTCGGCGCTCAACACTAAAATTTTAGAGTATTTGGCTAGCGTGACACTTGAAGACATGGTGCTTTCGCAAGAAAATGGCCAAAAAATAGTCATTACTCCGCGCAACGGCTTGGACAAACCAATCTCAGCGCGCACTGAAATTGCTGCGGTGTTTTAATTTCGCGGTGTTTAAATCTAAAGTGACAATGTAATTTATGACTGGCATTTACCTAGACCATAATGCAACGACCACGCTAGACAGCCGCGTGCTGGAAGTCATGCTGCCCTGGATGCAGGCACAGAGCGGCAACCCGACTAGCCGACATGTATTTGGCCGAGCAGCGCGCAACGCGATAGAGCACGCAAGAGCACAAGTGGCGGAAGCCTGCGGTGCGTATGCCTCGCAAGTGATTTTTACCGGCTCAGGCACCGAAGCGAATAACTTTGCAGTCAAAGGAATTAGCGCAAACCAGCCTGCCAGGCAGATTTTATATAGTGCAATCGAGCACCCATGTGTTTCTCGCCCGGCAATTGCGATGCAGCAACTGGGTCTAAGCAGCCAAGCCATTGCCGTAGATGGCAATGGCTTAATTGACAGCGCGCAATTAAAAATGCAGCTTAAAGAGCCCACCAGCTTGGTTTCGGTGATGCTGGCGAATAATGAAACCGGCGTGATTCAGAATGTGGCCACTCTTGCCGAAATGGCGCGTGAGGCAGGTGCGTTGATGCACACCGATGCAGTACAGGGCTTGGGTAAATTGCCACTCAGTTTTACTGATTTAAATGTGCATGCCATGACGGTTTCCAGCCATAAGATTCATGGCCCGCAAGGTGCAGCTGCGCTAATTTTGGATAAACGTGTGGATATACAGCCCTTGCTGCACGGTGGTGGTCAAGAACGCGGGTTACGCAGCGGCACAGAAAATGTAGCGGCTATTGTGGGTTTCGGCATGGCTTGCGAGCTGGCGGTTACCAATTTAAGCTATTTTGCCAGCCACACACACGCCTTGCGTGAGCAGTTTGAACAGGGATTGGCGGCGTTAAATGTGATGGTGTTTGGCAAAGCAGCCTCACGTTTGCCCAATACCAGTTTTTTTGCCATTGACGGCATTGAAGGAGAAACGCTGGTGATGGCGCTGGATCGCAAAGGCTTTGCCGTTGCCAGTGGCTCGGCATGCTCCAGCGATAGCACCGAGCCTAGCCACGTGCTTCTAGCAATGGGCGTTGCATCTGATTTGGCGCGTGGCGCTGTACGTGTAAGCTTTGGCGCACACAATACCGCGGAGCAGGTGGCTGATTTACTTGCCACTTTAAAACAAGAAATTTTAAGATTAAAACAGTTAACAAGTATTGCAGCATAAGGACCATAAGAGAAATGTCAGCATCCATTGAAATGCCAGTTTTGAAAAACCATGATGAGAGCCATCCAATTTATCTGGATTATTCCGCCACCACGCCGGTTGACCCGCGCGTAGCGGCTAAAATGATTCCCTATTTAACGGAAGATTTCGGCAACCCGGCCTCACGCAGCCATCCGTATGGTTGGACAGCTGAAAAAGCGGTTGAAAACGCACGCGAAGAAGTCGCCAAACTGGTCGGCGCCGACCAGCGTGAAATCGTGTGGACATCCGGCGCGACCGAGTCTAACAATCTGGCCATTAAAGGCGCAGCTAACTTTTATGCAGCCACCAAAGGCAAGCATATTATTACCGTGGCCACCGAGCACAAGGCAGTGATTGACCCGGTGCGTGAACTTGAACGCCAGGGCTTTGAGGCTACATTTTTACAACCGGGGCCAAACGGTTTGGTTGATATCGAAAAATTCAAGGCAGCGATTCGTCCGGACACTGTTTTAGCCAGCGTAATGTTTGTGAATAATGAAATCGGCGTGATTCAGGACATTGAAGCCATTGGCAACATCTGCCGCGCAAATAACGTGATTTTTCACGTAGATGCCGCACAAGCCACAGGCAAAATAAACATCAACCTGGAAAAATTACCGGTCGATTTAATGAGCTTTTCTGCACATAAAACTTATGGTCCTAAAGGCATAGGCGCGTTGTACGTGCGCCGTAAACCACGCATCCGCATCGAAGCGCAAATGCACGGTGGCGGTCACGAGCGCGGCATGCGCTCCGGCACACTGGCAACTCACCAGATCGTAGGCATGGGTGAGGCTTTCCGTATTGCGCGTGAAGAAATGGCGTTGGAAAATGCACGTATCCGTCGCCTGCGCGATAAGCTGCTGCATGGCTTACAGGAGATTGAAGAAGTGTACGTAAACGGTGATCTGGAACATCGCGTACCGCATAACCTGAACATCAGCTTCAACTATGTAGAAGGCGAATCACTGATCATGGCGGTGAAAGGCATTGCGGTTTCGAGCGGTTCAGCCTGTACATCTGCCAGCCTGGAGCCTAGCTATGTACTGCGTGCCTTGGGCCGCAGCGACGAGCTGGCGCATAGCTCAATTCGCTTTTCAATCGGGCGTTTTAGCACAGAAGAAGATGTGGAATACACCATTGAATTAATGAAAAGCAAAATTGGCAAATTAAGAGAATTGTCTCCATTATGGGAAATGTACCAAGATGGGGTAGATATTAGTAAAGTACAGTGGGCAGCACATTAGAAACTATTCTTTGTCCGCCCGACGTTGTTGGCTGGTGGCTCGCTTAAGAACAACTAAGCGTCGCCAACATCTGCCTTGTCAGACGAACAAATTATGAATTTCTATATTGCGTTAAACTTAAAGTAGAAGTATTTGAAATAGGAAGCAAAATCAAGGCGACAAGCTGAAGACAGTACGCTTTTAGTACGGCGAAGCGCAGTCAACGATGAGTTTGCGATGAATTTCAAATACACAAAGGAGAATAAAATGGCATATAGCGACAAAGTTCTAGACCACTACGAAAACCCGCGTAACGTGGGCAGTTTAGATAAAAATGATCCACAAGTCGGTACCGGCATGGTCGGCGCACCCGCCTGTGGTGACGTGATGAAACTGATGATCAAAGTGAATGATAACGGGGTGATTGAAGACGCCAAATTCAAGACTTACGGCTGCGGCTCTGCAATTGCATCCAGCTCATTGGTCACTGAATGGTTAAAAGGCAGAACAATAGAAGAGGCTTATGCGATCAAAAACTCTGAAATCGCAGAAGAACTGGCACTGCCGCCCGTAAAAATCCACTGCTCAGTATTGGCAGAAGATGCCATCAAGGCTGCGGTGGCCGACATTAAAGCAAAACAGGCAGCAAAAGAAGCAGCTTAAAATATGGCAATCACTCTGACACAAACCGCGGCTGACCGCGTTGAAAAATTTCTCGCCAATCGCGGCAAAGGCATTGGCCTGCGTCTGGGCGTAAAAACCACCGGCTGTTCCGGCATGGCTTACACACTTGAGTTTGTAGATGAAATGCAGCCTGAAGACACCGCTTTTGAAAGCCACGGCGTAAAAGTGATTGTTGACCCCAAAAGCCTGGTTTACATTGATGGCACTGAGCTGGATTTCACCAAAGAAGGCTTGAACGAAGGATTCAAATTCAATAATCCGAATGTGAAGGATGAATGTGGCTGCGGCGAAAGCTTTACGGTTTAAAATTAACCACAAATAAACACAAATGCACAGAGATTTCAAAATGAGACATCCGTCACTTTATTGTTTAGCTCATGAACATAGCCTAAAGCATTATCTGCGTTTATCTGTGTTTGTCTGTGGTTGATTGGTCTTTATGCAGAATTACTTTTCACTACTTCACTTAACGCAGCAGTTTGCTATAGACATCAAAGCACTTGAGTCCAACTATCGCAAAATTCAATCCGCCAGCCATCCAGATCGGTTTGTAAGTGCGTCCCCTGCTGAAAAACTGCAATCGATGCAGCTTGCCACCTCGGCTAACGAAGCCTATAGCGTATTAAAAAATCCTGCCGGGCGTGCAAAATATCTGCTGGAATTACGAGGCATCAATGCCATCGCAGAAACCAACACCGCCATGCCAGCAGATTTTTTAATGCAGCAGATGGCATGGCGCGAGCGCCTAGAAGAGGCCAAAGCCGCAAAAGACTTGGCTGACTTAGAAGCGCTGGCAAGTGAGATGCAAGCTGAAGCGAAAGCGATTCAAGACGAATTAATTGATTTATTTGATGTAACGAAAAACTTAGCTAAAGCTACAGATGAAACGCGCAAGCTGATTTTCATCGACAAAGTTTGTGCTGATATTCATCATGCCATAGAACAAATTGAGTAGGCTCAGCTAAAATATCGGCCTGAAACCACCAACTAACGACTACTTACTCACGACCAATAAACATGGCATTACTGCAAATCTCCGAACCAGGTATGAGCGCCGCACCTCACCAGCACAGACTAGCCGTGGGCATCGATTTAGGCACAACCAACTCCCTCGTTGCAACGGTGAAAAGCGGCATGGCAACTGTTTTGCAGGATGAACACGGTCACGCCTTGTTACCATCTGTAGTGCGCTACACGCCTGATAATAAAGTGATTGTCGGTCACGAAGCACAGGCACAGCAAAGCGCCGATCCCGTTAACACCATCAGTTCAGTCAAGCGCTTTATGGGGCGAAGTTTAAAAGATATTGCAGATAGAGCGCATACTCCATACCGATTTGTAGAGCATCACGCGCACACTATCTCCCCTTCTTCTCTCACGGGAGATGGGGGTAGTCGCTCATCACCCCAACCCGCCCTCATTCAGGAGATGGGAGTCAACCCACAAGCGCATACAAAGCTATTACAGTTGCAAACACGTGCGGGAGCCAAAACACCGGTAGAGATTTCAGCCGAAATACTTAAAACACTGAAAGCACGCGCAGAAAAATCCCTAAGCGGCGAACTCATCGGCGCAGTGATTACTGTACCCGCCTACTTTGATGACGCGCAGCGCCAGGCCACCAAAGATGCCGCACGTTTGGCAGGTTTAAACGTATTACGATTACTCAACGAACCCACCGCAGCAGCAGTGGCATACGGTTTGGATAACGCCTCCGAAGGCTGCTTTGTGATTTATGACTTAGGGGGCGGCACCTTTGACATTTCTATTCTGCACTTGTCAAAAGGCGTGTTTGAAGTGCTGGCGACCAATGGTGACTCTGCGCTGGGCGGAGACGACTTTGATCACCGCATCTACTGCTGGGTGCTGGATAAAGTGCGTGAAGCCAGTGAGCACTTTGCGCCTTTGAGTGAAGAAGATACGCGCTTACTGCTCACCAAAGCACGCCAGGCCAAAGAGTGGCTGACCGACAATCATGAAGCACAAATTGTATGCAAACTAAGTAACGGCTCACTGGTAGACGTTACCCTAACCGCACAGCAACTGGTTGAGATTACACAACATCTGGTGACCAAAACACTGGTTCCGACCCGCAAAGCCATGCGTGATGCCGGCTTATCGATCGAAGATATCAATGGCGTGGTACTAGTCGGAGGCGCAACCCGCATGCCGCAAATCAGGCATGCGGTGGAAGATTATTTCCAACAAGAGCCACTCACCAATTTAGACCCCGATAAAGTCGTCGCGCTAGGGGCAGCCATTCAGGCCAACATCCTCGCCGGAAATAAAAATGACGATGACCTGTTATTGCTCGATGTCACGCCCTTGTCGCTAGGCTTGGAAACCATGGGCGGCCTAGTCGAAAAAGTCATCCAGCGCAACAGCACCTTGCCGATTGCGCGTGCGCAGGAATTCACCACTTACAAGGATGGCCAAACCGCTATGAGCATCCACGTGGTGCAGGGCGAGCGGGAACAGGTCTGCGACTGCCGCTCACTGGCACGCTTTGAACTGCGCGGCATCCCGCCCATGGCAGCTGGTGCAGCACGTATCCGCGTGACCTTTACTGTTGATGCAGACGGCTTGCTGTCGGTTTCCGCGCGAGAACAAAGCACGGGGGTGGAAGCACATGTTGAGGTAAAACCCTCTTACGGTTTGAGTGAAGATGAAATCACCAGCATGCTCAAAGCCTCGTTCAGCAGCGCAGAAGAAGATAAAAAAGCCCGCATGCTGGCTGAGGCACGCGTCAGCGCCGGTGCCATTATCAGCTCGGTGACTGCGGCGTTGGCGATGGATGGCAGCCTGATCACCGCAACTGAAAAACAAGCGATAGAAACAGAAATTGAGCGCCTAAAAACCATTGCTGATGCGGACGATGCCCATGCAATCAATCAAGCAGTTGATGCGCTCAATCACGCAACTGAAGCATTTGCCGCCGCACGCATGAACGCCAGCGTGAATCGCGCGCTGGCTGGGAAAAATTTAGAGGATATAAAACTGTAGGAGCGGTTCTTAACCGTGAAGAGCGGCAGTGAAGTTACCGTGATGATTCGCGGTTAGGAACCGTCCCTACATTAAAAGGAAACAACATGCCACAAATCATTGTACTGCCACACGTTGAACTCTGCCCGGAAGGCACCGTGATTCAAGCCGAGAAAGGCATATCCATCTGCGATACCTTACTCAACAACGACATTGACATCGACCACGCCTGCGACAAAGTGTGCGCCTGCACGACCTGTCATGTCATTGTCCGTGAAGGTTACAACAGCTTGAATCCGGCTGAAGACAATGAAGAGGACTTGCTGGACAAAGCCTGGGGGCTGGAACCAAACTCCAGACTCTCCTGCCAAGCGATTGTTGGCGAACAGGACCTAGTGGTAGAAATCCCGAAATACTCAATCAATATGGCAAAAGAAGGCCATCGCTAAGCTAACCGGCGACAAAAGCAGCTTAATAAAAAACGGACGCAGCAGCGTCCGTTTTTGTTATCAATCATCCTCTGATGTTTAACCCAGATTTTTCATTAGGCGATTGCACAACTACTTGAATGTCAACTTGCCCATTCTGCGTCCTTTTTGTGCAAATTCTCTGTTAATAGCATGACGATTGATCATAAAATTGGCAAAAAAAAATTCATCAAACTGCGTGGCGTTGCGATTTTTAGCAACACTTGCCAACCGGTTAGCTTGAGTGTTGATTATCAGCCGCTGGCAAGTCCTGATGCAAAATCTAGGTTTAACGTTTTTTAATGTAGAGGTCAGTAATCGTGCCCTCTTTCATTTCTGCCGCAAAACATACCGTTTCAGACAGGGTCGGATGGGCATGTATCGTTAATCCCAAATCATGCGCATCGGCGCCCATTTCAATAGCCAGCACCGACTCTGCCAGCAACTCGCCAGCATTCACGCCAACAATTCCAGCGCCGATTAAACGGTGTGTTTCTTTATCAAAAATCAGCTTGGTTGCACCTTCTGTTCGCGCGATAGAAAGAGCACGACCACTGGCCGCCCATGGGAAGCTCGCTTTTTCTATGGCGATGCCTTTAGCTTTAGCTTCTATTTCGGTAACGCCTACCCATGCCACTTCCGGGTCTGTGTAAGCGACAGATGGAATCACTGAGGCAACAAATTCTACTTTCTCACCTGCGATGACTTCCGCCGCGACCTTACCTTCATGCGTCGCCTTGTGCGCGAGCATCGGCTGGCCGACAATATCACCAATCGCGAAAATATGCGGCACGTTTGTGCGCATTTGTTTATCAACTTTAATAAAGCCGTAGTCATCTACCGCCACACCCGCATTTTCTGCGCCGATGTTTTTACCATTAGGTTTACGGCCAATTGAAACCAGCACGCGGTCATAAACCTCCACCCCTTTCGGGGCATCTGCATTACCATTCACACCCTCAAACGTCACGTGAATACCGTCTTTTTTAGGCTCCATGCTCGCCACTTTGGTATTGAGCATAATCGCTTCAAATCGTTTTTCCATACGCTTTTGCAATGGGCGAACCAGATCGCGGTCACACCCCTGGATCAAGCCATCAGTAAACTCAACCACACTCACTTTGGTTCCAAGTGCATCATAAACGGTACCCATTTCAAGACCAATAATGCCACCACCAATAACCAGCATACGTTTTGGCACATCGGCTAATGCCAGTGCACCGGTAGAATCCATAATACGCTCATCTGCCGCAACACCTGGGAACTTGGTTGCTTGCGAACCCGCTGCGATGATGGCGTTCTCAAAACCAACGGTCGTCACTTTGCCATCAGCTGTAGTCACAGCGATTTGGTTAGGGCTTGTGAACTTGCCAACACCTTGCACCACCGTCACGCCGCGCTGTTTTGCCATAGCAGACAAACCGCTTGTCAGTTTGCCAACCACATCATTTGCTTTCCAGTTACGCAACTGGTCTAAATCCACTTTAGGTGCGCCAAACGTCACGCCGTGATGACTGGACTCTTCTGCCTCGGTAATCACTTTTGCCGTATGCAACAAAGCTTTAGAAGGAATACAGCCTACGTTTAGACAGACACCGCCTAAAGTTGAGTAACGCTCAATCAGCACCACTTGTTTACCCAAATCAGCCGCGCGAAAAGCTGCAGTATAGCCGCCAGGGCCACTGCCTAAAACGACTACTTGTGTATTGATATCGCTATCACCTGCCAAAACAGCAGGCACCGTGCCACTGACCAGCATATCTGCAACCGGGGTTTCTTTCGCCACGGCCGCCTCAGGTTTTTCAGCTACCACAGTATCGGTAACGAGTGCTTCCACCAATAAGATCAGCGAGTCTTTAGCAACTTTGTCTCCAACTTTCACCTTCACTTCTTTTACTGTACCCGCTGCTGAAGATGGAATATCCATCGAAGCCTTATCAGACTCTACTGTAATCAGGGAATCTTCTTTCGCAATCACGTCGCCAGCTTTGACGAGGACCTCAATCACATCCACACTATCAAAATTGCCGATATCGGGAACTAACACTTCCACTAAATGACTCATGCCCACCCTTTACTTAACCAAATGTTATTTTTTGTAATTTTATCATTAAACCTCGTATTTTCATGACTACAAAGCAGCGATTGGCAGTATGATTTTGCATTCAACATACCTGATAAAAATATATTGCAAGGGCTTATATGCAGACATTCACCAGCATTTATCAACTCATTCAATTGATGTCCTGGCAACGCATGCAATTACTCTCTACGGTATTAAGGCATATTTTTGGCTCTATCAATTACCAAGCACTGCTTTGGGAGACTTGTGCGGCAAAACAGGCGCCTCATGGGGTTTTCATGACGCATGGATAATCGGGGTCAGTGGCAATCATGTACTTGCAGTTTGGGTCGGTAATTTTGACGGGGAAACCCAATCCAGCCTTTGTCTGCATTAAAACTGTAGTCCATTTTGTTTTTTCAAATCACGGACAGCCTGCGCCACCATTGCCCGCAGAATGTCTGCCAGGCAGATTATCAAAACACAGCAAACAAACTGCAAATCACCTCGCCATTAAGAATGGCTAACTTACACCATCTCAACCTCAAAATCAGAAAGTATTTTGCTTAAAGCCAATAGCGGTAGCATGAGCGCCATTGGCTGGTTTTCCGATAATAGCTTTATCGAAAAAACACTGCCTGCACTGGAGCTACGTAGCCACCACCGCGTGCTGGCAACTATCTTCTACGTACCGTAGATGATCTAGGGCAGTCAGATAGCCGAGAGATTGTTGTCGAGTTTATTAATTAACAAACTGCAGGTTCTGCACAGCACCTAATATCACCAAAGTCGACACCATCAAAAAGCCCCATGCAATAGCGCCCGCGGTGAGCACCGCACCAAACATCAGCATGGTATGCCCACGGTCTTTTAAACGAAATACCGTTGGAATTCCATAATAAATAAAACCGACCGTTGCCATCATTGCCATCACCAATGCAACCACACTCAGCGCAACATCAGAGAAAATTAAAAATGCGACGGGAGCAAGCCACAAGGGCGTAGGCGCAACCGCAGCAAAAATGAATGAATCGTGATAACTAGGCTGTATTTCAGCCACTTCAGCCAACTGCCGAATCACCATCCCCATCAGCGGCACTGCTACCAACTCCACCACAAACAGGATGACTGCAACCAATAACAGCTTGGGTGCGGATAAAATAGGAATCAAGCCACCGGCATATTGATTGGCCGCAAAGTACAAAAACAACGGTGGAATTAACGACATAGGCACTACGTGCAATAAAAACAGCCTGTGCATAGATGGCCTGCTCTGCATGAGGTGTCGCCACCCCTTGTTGGGTGCAAAAAATAACCAAAACAGATTTAAAATGCTCATATTGCTTCTCCTTCCATTAAACAGAAACTGAAACGACCTGCTAAAAACAACACGGATGATCCTAAAGCTACTCGCAATTCAAGTATTGATAAATTTTATCTTTTTTTACAACCTTACCTTACCAAACCCCATAAAAAAGGGCGCCATACGCGCCCTTAAAAAAACAACTACAGCAAAAGTCTTCTTACATCACTGAGCATCATACGCATATGACTGGTAAAACGCGCGCCATCTGCACCATCAATTACACGATGGTCGTATGACAAGGACATCGGCAATATCAAGCGCGGTTCAAAACTATGCGTAGCCTTATTATAAACAGGCTGCATGGATGAACGTGACACCCCTAAAATGGCCACTTCCGGACAATTAATAATCGGCGTGAACATCGTGCCACCAATACCGCCTAAGCTGGAAATGGTAAAGCAACCGCCTTGCATTTCTTCAACTTTCAGTTTGCGCTCACGGGCTTTGGCGGATAGATCCATCAAATCACGCGCAATGTCTAATACGTCTTTTTGATGAACGTCCTTCACCACAGGCACCACTAAACCATCTGGCGTGTCACAGGCAAAGCCGATGTTGAAGTAGTTTTTTAGAATCAAGCTATCACCATCAGCAGAAAGTGAGGCATTAAAATTTGGGTAGGCCTTCAAAGCATTCACAGACGCTTTAATTAAAAATGCGAGCATGGTGAGCTTAACTCCGCGTTTCTCAGCATCCGCCTGCATAGACTTACGGAAGTCTTCCAAATCTGTAATATCCGCATTATCAAACTGCGTGACATGTGGCGCAGTTACCCAATTGCGATGCAAATTCGCACCGGAAAGTTTCTTGATACGAGACAAAGCCTTCGTTTCAATTGCACCGAACTGACTAAAATCAATCACCGGCATTGGCAATGCAGCCAAACTGCTGACTCCCGCCCCCATGTTTTCAGTGCGTGGCTTGGCCAACTCACCTTTCACATAAGCCTGCACATCACTTTGCAGAATACGATTTTTTGCACCACTGCCTTTTACAAGCGCCAGATTCACACCCAGCTCACGCGCAAATTTACGAATCGACGGACTGGCATGCGAAAGCTTAGCCGTGGCCACTGCCACATGCTCACCCACTGGCGCAGGTTGCTGTGCTGGTTGCACAGTTTTTGGTGGCTCAGGTGCCGGGCGCGTCGGCTCAGGAATCGCCAGTTTTGGCGCTGGTTCTAGGGCTGCTGACGTCACTGGCAACACTTTTTCTGCCGCTGGAGGCGCTGCCGTATCGCTAACGTCCATGGTAATCATCAAAGTGCCTTCAGAAGCTTTATCGCCAACTTTGATTTTGACTTCTTTCACCACACCAGCGAATGGTGCGGGAATATCCATAGAGGCTTTATCTGACTCCACAGTGATAATCGAGTCATCTTTTGCCAGTACGTCACCTGCTTTTACTAATACATCAATCACATCCACGCTATCAAAATTACCAATATCAGGGACGAATATGTCTTGAACTGCCATCTGTGTCTATCCTTAAACTGTCGTTGGGTTTGGCTTGTCGGCATTCAACCTGTATTTTTTTACCGCTTCGGCCACTTTTGCTGCAGGTAGCTTACCTTCATCACTCAGTGCCTTGAGCGCTGCCACAACCACATAGTAGCGGTTCACTTCAAAGAAGTCGCGCAATGCTTCACGACTATCTGAGCGGCCAAAACCATCTGTTCCCAACGCCACAAACTTATTGGGTACAAAACGTTGAATCTGTTCGGCGAAGCTCTTCATATAATCAGTTGAGGCAATCACAGGGCCTTTTGCATCTTTCAGGCACTCTGCCACATAACTGACGCGCTGTGGTTTTTCCGGGTTGAGCATGTTCCAGCGCTCACAATCTAGGCCATCTCGACGCAGTTCAGTAAAGCTAGGTACGCTCCAGACATCTGCTGAGATGCTCCAGTCTTTTTCCAGCAAGTCAGCTGCTGCAATCACTTCACGCAATATCACGCCGCTACCCATTAGCTGCACTTTTTCGCCTTTCGCTTTAGATTTGCTAAAGCTGTACATCCCTTTCAAGATGCCGGCCTCGGCACCTTTAGGCAACGCCGGGTGACTGTAATTTTCATTCATCAAGGTGATGTAGTAGTAAACATCTTCCTGGTTTTGCACCATACGGCGCAGGCCTTCCTGAACAATCACAGCCAACTCATAAGCAAAGGTCGGATCGTAAGAGACACAGTTTGGAATCGTTGCCGACATCAAGTGACTATGGCCATCTTCATGCTGCAAGCCTTCACCGTTCAATGTTGTACGTCCTGCCGTAGCGCCCAGCAAGAAGCCGCGCGCACGGGAATCGCCGGCCATCCAGGCCAAATCACCCACACGCTGGAAACCAAACATGGAGTAGTAGATATAGAACGGGATCATCTGTACGCCAGTCACACTGTAAGACGTTGCCGCTGCCAGCCAGCTAGAAAATGAACCGGCTTCGTTAATCCCTTCCTCGAGAATCTGACCATCCTTAGATTCTTTGTAGTACATCACCTGATCAGAGTCCTGTGGCTCATAAAGCTGGCCTTGGCTCGCATAGATGCCAAGCTGACGGAACATCCCTTCCATACCGAAAGTACGCGCTTCATCGGGCACGATGGGCACCACATACTTTCCGATGGATTTATCACGCACCAGTGTAGACAGAATGCGCACAAATGCCATTGTCGTTGAAATTTCACGATCACCAGTCGCGGCCAGCATGTTCTCAAAAGTAGAAAGTGGCGGCACTGTAAGCTCATTCCCTCTGCGACGACGTTGCGGCACAAAACCACCCATCGCTGCACGACGTTCGGCCATATATTTCATCTCGGGCGAATCTTCTGCAGGCTTATAGAAACTCAAGTTTTCCACCTGCTCGTCGGTTAATGGCAAATCAAAGCGGTCACGGAATTTCTTCAACGAATCCAGATCCATACTCTTCTGCTGATGGGTGGTATTCTGACCTTCACCAGCATCACCCATGCCGTAACCCTTAACAGTTTTGGCCAAGATCACTGTCGGCTGACCTTTATGGTTCACGGCTGCACTATATGCAGCATAAACCTTGTGCGGATCGTGACCACCACGGTTCAAACGCCAGATATCCTGATCACTCATGGCTGCAACCATTTCTTTTAACTGTGGGTATTTACCAAAGAAATGCTCACGCGTGTAAGCGCCGCCTTTTTGTTTAAAATTCTGGTACTCACCATCCACACACTCTTCCATGCGTTTTTTGAGCAAACCATCCTTGTCCATTGCCAGCAGTGGATCCCAGTACGAACCCCAGATAACTTTCAACACATTCCAGCCAGAACCACGGAAATCAGATTCTAGCTCCTGAATGATTTTGCCATTACCTCGCACAGGTCCATCCAAACGCTGTAAATTACAGTTGATTACAAAAATCAGATTATCCAATTTTTCACGGCTAGCCAGTGAAATTGCACCTAATGACTCAGGCTCATCCATCTCGCCGTCGCCACAAAAGACCCAAACCTTACGATCACTAGTGTCTGCAATGCCACGATCATGCAGGTACTTGAGAAAACGTGCCTGATAGATACCAGCCAATGGCCCCAAACCCATCGAAACAGTCGGAAACTGCCAGAAATCAGGCATCAGCCATGGATGTGGGTAGCTAGGCAAACCATTGCCACCTGTTTCCTGGCGAAAATTATTCATCTGCTCTTCACTGATACGCCCTTCTAAAAAAGCACGCGCATACACGCCAGGTGATGAGTGCCCCTGAAAATAAACGCAGTCCCCACCAAAGTTTTCATTCGGCGCGCGGAAGAAATAGTTAAACCCAGTATCATAAAGCGTTGCTGCCGACTGAAAACTCGCAATATGTCCTCCCACGCCAGGTGACTTTTCATTTGCCCGCAGCACTGTCATCACTGCGTTCCAGCGCACCAGCGCACGGATGCGGCGCTCCATTTCAGGGTTGCCTGGCAGTTTATCCTGTAAGTGTGTAGGGATTGTGTTTAAATAAGCTGTTGTCGCGTTATAAGGCAGGTAACTACCTGAGCGGCGTGCTTTATCTATCATTGCCTCAAGTAAAAAGTGTGCGCGTTCCGTACCCTCATTTTCAATCACAGCAACGAGCGCATCTAACCACTCCTGGGTTTCTTGGGTATCAATATCCGGTTGATTTAAATGTGTGTTCAAAGACATTCAGCTATAGCTCCATGTAACTATATTATTCAATTGATTAAATCACCTTGATAGATACGCAATAGGTATAATTCACAAGGTAAAAAAGAAACAAAATCAAATATAGTGAGTCTGAAATACACCGTAAAACGAAATACGGCATATGTAAAATTCTACAAAACCGTAGTGTGGCTTTTTTAGTGATTTTGGTCAAGTTTACCCGTATTTTTTAATGTTTTTTCAGGTTAACAGCTTTCATACTTTGGCTAAACAACACCAATCAGCAAGGAATAAAAATGTCAGTTAAATTACAGCAAAATGCTGCCAATGCAAACGAAAATGCCATTATCAACCATAAACATGTGATTTTTATCTTATCCGGCAATGACGAACCTGGCCTGCCATTCCTTTCTTCGTTGCAATCCAAACTAAAACGCAGTAAAAGAGAATTCAACTCTCTAACCATAACGCCATTAACCCTAGACTTGCCAAGTGGCGGACTGGCCTCTTATGTGCGTACAGAGCAAAAACTAAGCCCCTACCAACGCCACAGCCTGTTGCGCAAAGCTATCAAACCACTGATTGAAGAGCAGCCCGATAGCATAGCCATCTGTGTATTTGGCGAAGAAAGTGAACGCGCAGCCAATGCCTGCGCTGCCCACTACGTAATTAACGTCAACGCCATC
Source organism: Betaproteobacteria bacterium HGW-Betaproteobacteria-22 (assembly GCA_002842285.1). Classification (GTDB taxonomy): domain Bacteria; phylum Pseudomonadota; class Gammaproteobacteria; order Burkholderiales; family Methylophilaceae; genus Methylotenera. The sequence goes on along the minus strand of PHCJ01000029.1, from coordinate 2,045 downwards.
AATCTGCCTAATCAAAAAAAAGAAAACAAACTGCAACAGTTAAATGAAATTACTATTTATGGCTACAAAGCCCCACATAACTACGAGCATGTTACCGCCCGCGTTGCTGGCAATGTACTATGCAGGCAACTAACCGTATCTCCCCCTAACGAACTAACCCCAGCGATCTATCGACAAAAGGTCGCGGCTTTAGCTAAGGAGCATGGCTGGCAACTTCATGAGTATGACATGGCGGCACTAAAAAAATTAGGCGCCGGCGCATTTATTGCAGTTGCACAAGGTTCTGAACCGCAGGACGCCGCAATTGTGCACTTAAGTTATCAGCCTAAAGAAGTTAAAAAGCACGTTGCACTCGTAGGTAAAGGGATATGTTTTGATACCGGCGGGCATAATCTTAAACCTGCAAAGTATATGCTAGGCATGCATGAGGACATGAATGGCTCAGCTGTCGCATTAGGCATCCTGCTTGCTGCCAGCCAGAAACAACTACCCATCAAACTGGACTGTTGGCTAGCTATCGCACAAAACCACATCAGCCCAAGCGCCTACAAGCAAAATGATGTAGTCAAAGCCCTCAATGGCATGACGATTGAAATCGTGCATACAGATGCCGAAGGACGCATGGTGCTAGCTGATACACTCACATTAGCCTCTCGTCAAAAACCAGAAGTCATAATTGATTTCGCCACGCTCACGGGGAGCATGATCACGGCACTCGGCGACCGCATGAGCGGCATCATTGCCACCAACTCAACACTTGCCAGCCAAGCGCAGAAGGCAGGAGAAAAAGCCGGAGAACGCATTCTCGCCTTCCCTTATGAAGAAGATTATGACAGTGATCTTGATAGCGATATCGCAGACATTAAACAATGCACGCTAGAAGGGGGAGGAGACCATCTACATGCGGCACGCTTTTTGGGTAAGTTTATTGACAACAACATTGCATGGCTACATACCGACCTCTCATCTGCTAACCATAAAGGAGGATTAGGTGCCGTGCAGAGCGATACCAATGGATTTGGTGTGGGATTTGGACTGGCACTGCTGGACATGCTTTTATCAGATTAATAACTGCTTAATGTGATTTCCATACCTGTTTAATCAAGCTAAAATATATCGACTAATTTACTAGGGAATAACATCGTTATGTCTAACCGTTCAAGTAACCTAGAATGGCTAGCGCAGTTTCCAGAACTTAAAGACCTGGAGCCTCAAGCTAGAGATACCATTAACAAGTATGCGCGTATCATAGAGGCGCCTATCGGTACAATCGGTTACAGGGAAGGTGCAACATGTGACGCCTATGTTATGAGACTGGCAGGAAAGTCCCGCGTATACAAGATGTCAGCCAATGGCAGGGAGATTCTACTTTATCGAGTAGGCGCCGGTGAAACCTGTGTGATTACAACAACCTGCCTACTCGGAAATAGCGACTATCCAGCCTCAACAATTGTAGAAGAAGCCATCAAAGATGTATTGATTCCTGCATCGGTTTTTCATCAACTCATGCTTGACTCGAATGTATTTCGCAAGTATGTCATGGCAAACTATGGTGCGCTTATTAGTGACTTGATTGTGTTACTAGATGAAGTTGCGTTTCGTTCATTAGATGCGCGACTAGCAAAAGTATTACTCGAAAGTGACGCACCATATATCACACGCACCCATCAACAGATAGCCGACGAACTAGGCACTGCACGAGAAGTTGTGAGCCGCCAACTGAAGCGCCTTGAACAAAAAGGATTGGTCGCATTGGGGCGAGGTCAAATTGAAATCACTAACCGACAACAGCTCAAAGCATTCGCCAGCCACAGTTAGAAAAGTCAAAAAAGTAACTTAGCTGCACATCAGTGCACCCTAAATGTTGAATGGGCCATCAGGCAGCCCATCATAGATGAGTGATGCTTACGGCAGAAACTAAAAAACCTCCTGGAAGGAGGTTTTTCAGAGTAATAAATAGCTTGGCAGTGACCTACTTTCGCATGCGAAGAGCATACTATCATTGGCGCTGGTTCGTTTCACGGCCCTGTTCGAGATGGGAAGGG
>PHCJ01000002.1:260792-300031 GCA_002842285.1 Betaproteobacteria bacterium HGW-Betaproteobacteria-22 | reverse complement strand
AAATCTACCAGCACTTTTAGTGGTGCTACGATGAACCACACAGGGATTACTACGGGTTGTGCTTCATGCCATAACGGTTCAACCGCAAAGGGTAAACCTAGTAATCACGTACAAACCACTGCGGCTTGCGAGACCTGCCATAAATCCACCAGTACCTTTAGTGGTGCTACGATGAACCATACAGGCATCACTACCGGATGTGCGAACTGCCACAACGGTTCTAAAGCGACAGGTAAGCCCAGCAATCACGTGCAAACCACCGCAGCGTGCGAAACCTGCCATAAATCCACCAGCACTTTTAGTGGCGCAAGGATGAGTCATACTGGCATTACTACAGGTTGTGCTTCTTGCCATAACGGTTCAACGGCCCTGGGTAAACCAGGCAATCACGTGCAAACCACGGCGGCTTGTGAGGTTTGCCATAAGAGTACAACGACATTTGCTGGTGCGACAATGAATCACACAGGCGTTGTGGCAGGCACATGCTCTGCTTGCCATAACGGTAGTTCTGCAACGGGTCGGCCGTCTAATCACGTGCCAATCGCTGGACTATCATGCGATGTTTGTCACACCAGTACCAGCAGCTTTGGAAGTACAAAGAAACCTAATCATTCATTGTTGGTGGGGATGACTTGCAAAGGGTGTCATGGTGCTAAGTATCCAGGCGTTGAATCTAAATCTGTGACTCACAGAAAGAAAACCGCTGTTGATTGCAATGACTCAGGATGCCATAACACAAGTAAATTTGATTAAGTGTACTTAAAATTGGCTTATTGCCTAATTGATTTTGATAGTGTTGTTTAACAACTTAACTAATAGAAAAAGAAAATATGAATATTTTTAAATTTATCCGTTCAATCACAATTTTATGTTGTTTACTATCACCAGCAATCGTGTTTGCAGACCCAATTTTAGATAAAGTGGAGATTGTGCAAGCGAAAACAGAGGCTGATATTCATATTGATTTTAAAACCCAGGTGCGCTACATCCGGCATTCTCCGAGTAAGTTGTCGAGTCGCATACAAATTTTTCTGGAGTTTCCTGAGTATAAAAAACTGGGTTTTGCACTACCAACGAAACGGGAATTTCTTAGCTCGCCACCCACAGATTTAGTGCCTGCATTTACGGTAAATTTCCCTGATCAAAATACCAATAGCATTGCGATTCGCTTTAAAAGTCCTGTTAAAGTGCGTATCTCACCAGATGGTAGCGGGCGCGGTATTGTTGTTCATGTACCTTTGCCTAAAGGTATTCCGTCTTTACATGAAACGGTAAGTCCGAAAGTGACCGCCTCTCCAGAGGTTGCTACGGTAGAAGGTGTACAGCCTGTTGATGTGTCAGGGGTTCCTGAGGGGATGACGCTCGATGGTTATGCAAGTAAATTGGTGGCTGAGAGTCGTGCTGCAATTAGCACTGGGGCGTATGAAAAGGCGATTGAGTCATTGAATATAGCACTCAATCTGCCGTTTAATAATGCTGGTGAAGAGGCGCAAGAGCTGATTGGGGTCGCACGTGAAAAGAACGGAGAGTATGCTAAGGCTAAAGCTGAGTACGAGCTTTATTTAAAGCTGTATCCTCAAGGTCACGGTGTAGGCCGTGTCAATAAGCAATTGGCCTTAGTGGATGCGGTGTTAAAGGCTGGTGGTGGTAAAAAGCAAACAAAAAAAGTAATAAAAGAAATACATGAAACAACAGTGTATGGTAGTTGGGATCAGTATTACTATGACGCGCACACTCGTACTTATAATCCTGATGGTAGAAAAAACAAGACACATGATCAGTCATCTCTGGTGAGCAGTATTAACCTCACTGCTCGTACGCGCCAGAATCAATATGACGGTAAGATTGTATTTCGTAATAGACAAACCATGGATTACCTGCCACCAAGCAACAGCAATCGGCATGCCAATAGAGACAGAACCGACGCGGCTTATGTAGAATTTGAAGATAAAGCGGTTGATTATATGATTCGAGCTGGCAGGCAGAATGGTAATTCAGGTGGGGTGTTAGGTCGATTTGATGGTGCATGGCTGCGTTATGGATTGACGCCTCAGTATAAAATCAATGTGGTGGCTGGTACTTTGGATGAGTATGCAGTGGATTATAGGCGTCATTTTTACGGCATAAATTTGGATGTTGGTCCCTTGTTTGAGAATTGGAGTGGCAATGTGTTTTTTATTAATCAGGCAGTAAAGGATATTACTGACCGTCGCGCTGTGGGTGGTGAGGTGCGCTATTTTGATAGTACCAGATCGGTATATTCTTTGTTGGATTATGACACGCTTTATAAACGTGTGAATATCGCAATGGCACAAGGTAACTGGCTGACTGATGGCGGGATTAATTACAACTTCCTAATGGATTACCGTAACTCACCGATTCTAACGACCGTTAATGCGCTGACAGGGAGTGCATTAGCGGGCAAATATTCCACTTTAAACCGTGCTAAACGTGCTACTGGCTGGACAGATTCTATGTTGCAAGATGAAGCAATTCGTAGCACATTGCAAACTGAGACTGTACTTTTTGGTGCGACTAAACAAATTACACCGCGTTGGCAATTAGGGGGCGATGTGCAGGTAAATCGGACATCAGGTCAGGCTGGGGCAAGCGATGCGGCAATTACATTGTTTGAAAAACAGGCGTTGGAAAATGGCGTGACTCTAAGCGCGCTGGAAATAGAGAACTTTAAAAGATCAGTAGCAGGAACTGGTAGTGTCTGGACATATCATGTGCAAGCCGTGGGTACGAATACCTTGTTTAATGATGATACTTCAGTCATTAGTGCGGCGTTTGCCAGTGGAAAAACGAGTCGCAGTCAGTCGCTTTTGCTCAGCAATGGTTTTGCTCCAGCTGAAAAGTGGCGTATTGATAGTACATTGCAATTGTTGCGTCAGGATTCTGATCCGAATACTCTGACTTATGTTATTTCTCCAACCATGAGAGCAAGTTACCGCTTACGTGAAAAAGCAAGCCTTGAGGCAGAAATTCGTTTTGATATTGATAATACGCACAGTGATGATGGACATACTCGCACTTTACGTGATGCAGCTTTTATAGGATATCGCATTGACATCTAAGGGGGTAACTGCTGTTGATCTCTCATGCGTAAGAGGGGACCGTATCTTATTCAAGCATATCGACTTTACCTTGGAGCCAGGTGGTTTGCTTTATGTTTTGGGTGAGAATGGCAGCGGAAAGAGTAGTTTATTGCGATTGCTGTGCGGGCTAATAAAGGCGGAGTCTGGCGCGATTCATTGGCAGGGAGCGGATGTTAAGCATGCTCTTGAAGTATTTCAGTCTGATTTGTTGTATATGGGGCATTTGAATGGGCTGAAAGAAGACATGAGCCCAATAGAAAACTTACAAGTCAATGCACATTTGGCTGGTGATAACGTAAATAAGCAAGCAATATTAAGTGCGCTTGAGGCGATTGATGTCAAACGCTGTGACAGTTTACCTGTACGTGTGTTATCTCAAGGCCAGAAAAAGCGGGTTGCCTTATCTAGACTATGGCTAACTAAACGTAAGCTATGGATATTGGATGAACCTTTCGCTGCATTGGATAGTACATCTGTTGACCTGCTTGTAAGCCGGATAAGTCAGCATTTAAGCAATGGAGGAATGGCGATTGTTACGACACATCAAGAGGTTGTAATTAGCGCGCAATCCACTCAGGTCTTGAGGTTGAGTGCATGAGAGCTGTGGTAACGCTGCTAAGACGAGATTTATTATTGGCGTTCCGCAGGCGTTCAGATGTTGCTACCACGTTGTTTTTCTTCCTGATTGTAGCTAGCCTCTTTCCCCTAGGGGTAGGCCCGGAGCCCGCCGTGCTAAGTCGCATAGCCCCCGGTGTGCTATGGGTGGCAGCTTTGTTGGCAGGGATGCTTTCCTTGACGCGTATGTTTGCGTCAGATTTTTCTGACGGCAGTTTGGAGCAGATGTTAATTGCGCCGCAACCATTGCCAATGTTAGTCATTGCTAAAGTTCTGGCACACTGGATTGTGTGCGGGTTGCCGGTGGTTTTGCTGGCACCGATGATAGGTTTGCAATACGCGCTACCCAATGACGCATTGTTGGTGTTGGTGTTATCGCTGTTATTAGGGACGCCTGCACTGAGCTTGATTGGCGCGATTGGCGCGGCACTTACCTTGGGTGTGCGCGGTAGTGGGCTACTGATCGCCTTGTTGGTATTGCCATTGTATATTCCGGTGCTGATTTTTGGGGCTGGTGCTGTTGCTGCGAGTCAGCATGGCGTGAGTGCAGAAGCGCATTTGTCGTTGCTAGCTGCGTTTAGTTTGTTGTCTTTAGTGTTGGCGCCTTTTGCTACGGCGGCGGCTTTGCGTATTTCTGTTGAATAAAAAACTTAAGTGAATTAAATAGTGATGAACATCAATTGGTTTAAATACTCATCCCCACAGACTTTTTATCCACTCGCTGGACGTATGATTCCATGGTTCGCATGGATTGCTGTCATTTTTGCTGTCATTGGTTTATATATCAGTTTTTTTATTGCGCCGACTGATTTTCAGCAGGGTGAAGCCTACCGTATTATTTTTGTACATGTGCCTGCCGCGTGGATGTCGATGTTCATTTACATGGTCATGGCAGGATGGGCAGCGCTAGGTTTGTCATTGAATGCACGATTACCCGCGATGATGGCGCAGGCTTTAGCGCCGACAGGCGCAATATTTACTTTATTGGCACTTGTCACAGGTTCATTTTGGGGCAAGCCCATGTGGGGTACATGGTGGGTATGGGATGCACGTCTCACATCCGAACTGATTTTGTTGTTTCTTTATTTGGGATTTATTGCATTGCAATCGTCCATTGATGATCCACGTAAAGCAGATAAAGCGGGGGCATTATTGGCATTGGTTGGTGTTGTGAACGTGCCTATTATTTATTTTTCAGTTAAATGGTGGAATACGCTGCATCAGGGCTCAACTATTAGCATGGGCGCGGCACCAAAAATGGTGACTACGATGCTACTGGGGATGTTGTTCATGGCACTGGCCTTTTGGATGTACACCATTGCCGTGGCCTTGATGCGCGTACGTTGCATTATGCTTGAGCGTGAGCGTGCATCAGATTGGGTAAAAGTACTGTTACTAAAAGCAACAGGAGGTAATGCGTAATGCACTGGTCAAGTTGGTCGGCATTTTTTAACATGGGTGGCTATGCCTTCTATGTGTGGTTCTCATTCGGGCTTACAGCATTATGTTTAGCCTGGGAAATATTGGCTGTGCGTAAGCGCCGTGACGTAGCACTCAATTTGGCCAGGTTGCTGGCACAGGATAAACAATGACGATTAGAGCAAGACACAAGCGCTTCATTTTAATTGCAATTGGCCTAGCCTTGTTAGGTTTGGCTGTAATGCTTATTTTGAACGCGTTTAAAAGCAACATGGTGTTTTTTTATACGCCAACGCAGGTGATTAGTGGTGAAGTGCCACACGGGACAAGTTTTCGTATTGGCGGGTTAGTGGTGCCAGATAGTTTGAAACGTCAGGATGATGGTCTGACTGTGCATTTTAGTATCACGGATACAGTTAAAACAGTTGAAGTTATCTATAAAGGTATTCTGCCGGATCTGTTTAAAGAAGGTAAAGGTGTTGTGGCGCAAGGTAAGGTTGGCGCTAACGGTGTGTTTGAAGCGAGTGAAGTGCTTGCCAAGCATGATGAAAACTACATGCCGCCTGAAGCGGCTGAAGCCTTGAAACGCGCAAAAGAAGCGCCCGCTGACGTTCAGTTAAAGTAGCATTGAAGCGTTAAATTAAGTTATTTAAATAGATACGAACATAAAAAAAGGATGTTAATGTGATCCCTGAAATTGGCCATTTTGCTTTGATTTTAGCCTTAATTGTGGCGTTGATTCAGGGTGTGTTCCCTATCATCGGCGCGGCTCGTGGCAATGCGGTGTGGATGGGCTTGGCTCAACCTGCAGCGCGTGCGCAGTTTTTATTGGTCGTGGTTGCGTTTATTTGTTTGGCCTATGCGTTTGCAACAATGGATTACTCCGTCACCTATGTGGCATCTAACTCCAATTCAAAATTACCTTTGCAATATCGCATTGCGGCGGTGTGGGGCGGGCATGAAGGGTCATTATTATTATGGGCCGTCATTCTAAGCGTATGGACCGTGGCGGTGAGCTTCTTTTCTAAGCACTTGCCCAGCGCGATGCGTGCGCGAATACTAGGCGTCATGGGTTTGATCAGTGTCGGTTTTTTGTTGTTTATGCTCTCAGTTTCTAATCCGTTTGAGCGTTTGATGCCTGCGGCGATGGATGGCCGTGATTTGAATCCGTTATTACAAGATCCTGGCATGGTGTTCCATCCGCCAATGCTTTACATGGGCTATGTTGGGTTTTCAGTGGCCTTTGCCTTTGCAATTGCAGCCTTGCTTGGCGGTGAGTTGGACTCAGCTTGGGCGCGATGGTCTCGTCCATGGACGACCTTAGCTTGGGTGTTCTTGACGTTAGGCATTATGGCGGGCAGTAACTGGGCTTATTATGAGCTGGGCTGGGGCGGTTGGTGGTTCTGGGATGCCGTTGAGAACGCTTCATTTATGCCCTGGCTGGTAGGCACGGCACTCATGCACTCATTGGCAGTGACAGAAAAACGTGGCAGTTTCAAAGCCTGGACCGTATTGCTGGCTATCTGTGCGTTTTCTTTAAGTTTGCTAGGTACATTCCTTGTACGTTCAGGCGTGCTTACCTCGGTACATGCCTTTGCTACCGACCCAAGGCGAGGTCTTTTTATACTGGCTTTTCTTGTATTTGTGATTGGTGGGTCGTTGCTACTTTTTGCCTGGCGTGCACCAACCGTAGGGCGTGGCGGCAAGTTTGGCGTGGTTTCAAGAGAAAGCTTTTTGCTTGCGAATAATGTGCTGCTAGCTGTGGCCGCTATTTCGGTATTGTTTGGCACGCTTTACCCACTATTTCTGGATGCACTTGGCCTAGGCAAAATTTCAGTTGGCCCACCATACTTTGATACCGTATTTGCACCGTTGATGGCACCAGCGTTATTTTTAATGGGTGTAGGCCCTATTGCGCGCTGGAAACAGGCAACGTTACCTGAGTTGGCAATGCGCTTACGCTGGGCGTTTGGTATTAGCGTTGCAACTGCAGTGATATTACCCTTACTGCTTGGTCACTGGACACCCATGATAGGCTTGGGCTTGTTTCTTGCATTTTGGATTTTTGCTACAACTGCCAATTTGGTCTATCAGCGGCTACGTGGTGCTGATCAACCGTTAATGGCGCGGATAAAATCTAATTCGTATTCGTGGTGGGGAATGGTGATTGCGCATCTGGGGATTGCGGTGTTTACCTTAGGCGTGACCGTCGTTAAAGGGTTTGAATCAGAAATAGCAGTACGCATGGCACCTGGCGATGTCGCACACTTGGCAGGTTTTGATTTTACGTTTGAAGGCGTTACAGAAATTGAAGGGCCTAATTACTCAGCAAGTAGAGGGCATATACGCATTGCAAAAAACGGGATTGAACGCACGCTAATTAACCCTGAAAAAAGGTTATATCACGTACAAAATATGCCCATGACTGAAGCTGGTATCAGCCCTAGCGTCATACATGATTTATACGCCTCATTAGGTGAGCCACTAGATGGTGGCGCATGGAGTGTGCGTATTTACCATAAACCGATGGTGGAATGGGTATGGTTTGGTTGTTTAATGATGGCTTTTGGTGGTCTATTGGCAATTTCTGATAGGCGCTACCGTTTAAAAGGGCGGACTAAACCATTGCCTGAGCATGCAACGGAGATCTCAACTTGAAGCGAGCATTATTACCACTGATTATATTTTTGATTGTGGTCGGCTTTCTTCTTGTGGGCCTTAATCTTGATCCACGTGAGGTGCCATCGCCGCTAGTGGGTAAGCCTGCACCAGCATTCAGCTTACCGCGCTTGGATAATGCAGACAAAATAATTTCTAATAAAGATATGTTGGGCAAGGTATGGCTTTTTAATGTATGGGCTTCATGGTGTGGCGCCTGTAGAGATGAGCATCATGTATTAGTTGCACTTTCTAAAAGCGGCGTCGTGCCCATTTACGGTTTGGATTACAAAGATACGCGTTTAGATGCGTTGCAATGGCTTGCTGAAGGCGGTAATCCTTATGTGGCGACAGCTGTTGATGAAAACGGCCGCGTCGGTATTGATTATGGGGTTTACGGGGTGCCAGAAACCTATGTTATCGACAAAGCGGGCGTGATTGCCTATAAGCAAATTGGGCCCGTTACTGAAGCAGTGTTACGCGATAAAATTTTACCCTTAGTCAAAAGGCTGCAAATTCAATGAAGTTGATATTTCGTTTAGCGACAGTATTTTGTCTGATGTTCATAGCGAGTGCATGGGCAGATGAAGCGCGTCCACTGCATGATGGTGTTGCTGTTGAAGCGCAGGTGCAGCGTTTGTCAGAAGAATTACGCTGTTTAGTGTGCCAAAACCAGACCTTGGCTGATTCACACTCTGAGCTGGCTGAAGATCTACGTCAAGAAATACGTGCAATGGCTACCAAGGGCATGAGTGATCAACAAATAACTGATTATTTGGTTGAACGGTATGGTGATTTCGTGAGATATCGACCACCATTGAAGTCAACGACGTTATTGCTATGGTTTGGCCCGTTTGCCCTCTTGCTAGCAGGCGGCATTGGTTTATTCTTGATGTTGCGCCGGCGTGAAAAGTCGGCAGAAGATTTACCACTGAGTGCGGATGAAGCACGTAAAGTGAATGCGTTACTTAATAAGGAATCATGATGTTGGTATTTTGGATAATTGCGTTTTTATTGCTACTTGCCGTATTGGCGCTGATATTACCAGCACTTGTGCGCCCAAAAGTTAACGAAAATGTAGATGTGAATACAGAAAAGCGCGCAATTTTTAACCAACAGTTTGCAGAGTTGGCGCAAGATAAAGTGAATGGCGTACTTGATGCGGTGCAGTATGAAGTGGCAAAAGGTGAACTTGAACGACGTGTCCTTGAAGAAATAGGTGATGTGCAGCACGCTTCAGTGGTGGCTACTCCAGATAGGTCGCTAGCTTTGGTTTTACTATTAGTTATTCCGTTGCTGGCAGCTTCGCTTTATTACAAGCTTGGTAGTCCAGATTCTGTGACTATTCCTGCCACTGCGCCTGAACATCTTGCTTCAAAGTCTATGACTCAACATAGCAATACGATGAGTGATCTTGAGCCATTATTAGCATCATTACAAAAAAAGCTGGAAAACAATCCAGAAGATGGCGAAGGCTGGGCTTTACTGGCTAGGTCTTATGTAGAGCTTGGGCAACATGCCAAATCAATATCGGCTTATGCGCAGGCCACAAAAAGCATTATGGATGACCCGCAATTATTGGCAGACTATGCCGATGCACTTGCCGTTGTTAATGGCGGTCAGCTAGCTGGCGAACCAGTGGCTCTTGTGAATCAGGCGCTGAAGCTAGACCCGCAACACGTTAAAGCCCTAATGTTGGCCGCTACTGCAGCATTTGACCGCCAAGATTATAAGCAAGCGATTAGCTACTGGGAGCGAGCACAACAGGCGTTACCTATAGATTCTGAGATATTGCCCGATGTGCAAGCTTCACTCAATGAGGCGCATATATTATCAGGTGAAAAAGCGGTTAAGCCTCTAGTGAAGCAAGCGGTTACTCAATCCATTGCGCAACCTGTTTCTCAGCCGGCAGGGATTAGTGGCACAGTGAGCATCTCTCCAAAACTTGCACAGCGTCTAGATCCATCTGTTACCGTATTTATCTACGCGCGAGCTAGCCAAGGGCCATCTATGCCACTGGCGATTGTACGTACTACCGTAGGCAATTTGCCATACGCTTATCATTTAGATGACAGCACTGCACTTGTCCCTAACCATAAGCTTTCGCAGGTGGAAAAAGTGCTGGTGATCGCTCGCGTTTCTAAAGCGGGGGATGCCAGGCAACAGTCGGGTGATTTGCAGGGAGTAGCAAATGACATCGGGACCGATGGAAAAAAAGTGGATATCGAAATAAGCGCGGTTTTACCTTAGCAACTGAAATGTTGCAAGCTTATGTTTGTGCTGAAATGATTTGGTAACAATTTAGGAAATAAACAATGCGATATTTTTACTCTGGTGTTTTGTTAACAATTAGCCTGCTATTTTCAGCTTGCGTACCTCTGTTAACTTCAGCAGCAGGTATTGGTGGTTCGGCTGCTGTTGGCAATGTGATGAACGGTACAACGACACGAACCTTTACCGCGCCTGCAGCTAAGGTTCACTTGGCCACCAAGCGTGCTTTGAATCGAATGAAAATCAAGGTGATGTCAGAAGATATGCAGAATAGGAAAAACATCATATTGCTGATTGCTAAAACGCCAGAGCGTAATATTGAAATTCAAATTGAGCCGATTAGTAACAACGCCACACGAATGAAAGTGGAAGCAAAAGGTTCGCTATTTTCATACGATAATGCAACAGCAGAAGAAATCATACTGCAAACAAAAAAGTCACTGGGATAAAGTGTTGACTCAATATTAGTGAGTCATATTTTATTTTCTAATAGTAGGTAGGCACAATCTATTGATGATTCATTGGTTGTGTTGACTCTGGTGTTGTTGAGTTCTCTTAAGATGATTACTGAATTTGCATCTATGTGCCCGATGGGCTATGATTAAAATCGCAGAGGTGCGAGTGACCTTTTATTCCCTTTTACACACTTGTATTTAGCGGTATCAGCGTGGTTAGTCAGTCTGAAGTGTATATCCTAAAGCGCTTCTGAAGCTAAACGAAGCATAAGAAACGATCACTATAGCGTAATGACACAGGAAAATAACCCATCAGGTTTATCTGAATTTACAACTGCTAACAAAAAATTAATCGCTTTATTTGGCGAGGTGCTGGCAGATATCTTTCCCGACAGGTCGGTACTTGGCGGTGCGCCTTATAATGTGGCGCGACATTTGCGTGCTTTTGGCATGCATCCACTTTTAATCACAAGAACCGGTGCCGATTCAATCAATGCTGAATTTATGGCTGAAATGTCTCGGCTGGGCATGGATGTTTCTGGCGTGCAGCTGGATGCGAGCTATCCTACAGGACAGGTGCTTGTGCATTTGGAAGGAAATGGCCATCGATTCGACATCATACCGGATCAGGCTTATGATCATATACACGCAGGTGTGACACACTTGGTGACTATCAGCAACCACCCTGAGATGGTTTATTTCGGTACGTTGGCACAACGCAGTCTTGAGTCAAGACTGGCGCTTGACAGGTTTCTGAGCGATGCGAAATCCCCGCGTTTTCTTGATATGAATCTGCGTGCCCCATGGTTTGACAAGCATATTATCCGTCGCTCGTTGTTAAGGGCTGATGTATTAAAAATCAATGATGACGAGCTTAAGGTGTTGTCGACGATGTTTCAATTGCCAAAGTCATCTGCAGAAGCCGGTGCTTTAGCGCTTAAGCGTAAGTTTGAACTCGACGGTCTTATTGTAACCTGTGGTGCTGACGGGGCATGGGCTTTGTTTGATGGCGATGTGGTGACCAGTGTTGCAGGGGTGAGCTTAGACCAGAAAATGGTAGATACCGTGGGTGCTGGAGATGGATTTGCAGCCATTTGTATGATAGGCATGCTGCGTCAATGGCCAGTTGATCTGATGTTAAGCCGCGCGAATCGTTTTGCCGCCGCAATATGTGGCCTCAGAGGCGCAGCACCGGAATCTCCGGATTTTTATGATTTATATATTCAGGAGTGGCAATGAAAAACATCGCTGGGATGAAGCATGAGAGCCCGCTTTATATATTGCTGATCAGCGTACATGGATTGATACGGTCGCATGATTTGGAACTTGGCCGTGATGCCGACACTGGCGGGCAAACAACTTATGTCATGGAGTTGGCTAAAGAGCTGGCCAAGCATCAGCAAATAGAGAAAGTAGATATTCTGACGAGATTGATTGAAGACTCTTCACTCCATGCAGATTATGCACTACCGGAAGAAACTTTAGACAACGGCGCACGCGTTGTCCGAGTGAGTTGTGGCCCTAAGCGATATTTACGTAAAGAAGTATTGTGGCCGCATTTGGATCAAATGGTGGACAAGTGTCTGCATTTTTTACGCCAGCAGGGACGTCTGCCTGATTTGATTCATGCACATTATGCCGATGCAGGCTATATAGGCAGGCAACTTTCTACGCTGTTGGGTATCCCGCTTGTTTATACAGGACATTCTCTGGGCCGGCCAAAACGTGAGCGTTTACTCTCGAGTGGTCGTAAGTCAGGCGCAATAGAAAAGCAGTTTAATTTTGAACGGCGTATCGCTGCAGAAGAGGATGTGATTCAACATGCCTCGATGGTAGTGACGAGCACACGTCAAGAAATTGATGAACAATATGGTATGTACCAGAATCATGATGAAAGGCGTTGCAAGGTGATTCCGCCAGGGACAGATACCTCACGTTTTTCGCCACCGGGGCGTAAGCTGATAGATGTACGATTGCAGGAAAGTATTGACCGTTTTTTAGTCAAGCCTGAAAAGCCTTTTGTACTTTCTATCTCACGGCCAGATCTGCGTAAAAACCTGAAGGGATTGGTCAAGGCCTATGGTGAAGATAAAGCCCTTCAGGAAGCGGCTAACCTGGTTGTCGTGGCCGGGGTGAGGGAGGATATTCGAGACCTTGAAGAGTCACAACGCGCAGTGATGAATGACTTGTTGCTTGATATCGATCGTTATGATTTGTGGGGAAAGGTGGCAATTCCCAAACAAATATCGCAGGAGGATCTGCCAGATTTGTATCGCATGGCGGCACGTCGTCGCGGTGTGTTTGTGAACCCCGCGCTCACAGAGCCGTTTGGTTTGACTTTGCTTGAAGCTGCGGCGAGCGGCCTGCCTTTCGTTGCACCGGATGATGGCGGGCCAAAGGATATCGTTACTAACTGCCGCAGTGGGATATTAACCAATACGCTTGACAGTGCCTCGATTGCTTCGGCACTGAAGCAGGTAGTAATGGATCGCAAGCAGTGGCGGAGTTGGGCCAAACATGGAATTTTAGGCATTCAGCGCCATTATAGCTGGAAGGCACATGTGAATCGCTACATGAAGGAAGTGCATCAGATTCTGCGTAAAGATCGCAAGCGCTTACGTCGACAGCATGCGATGATTTTAAATGCTGGAAAATCCATCATGCCTTTGGTAAAAACCGCACTAATCAGTGATATAGACAATACGTTGATTGGTGATAAAAGAGGGCTTGAGCAGTTGATTCAGTGGCTACGTAGTCACGCTGTTACCACTGCATTTGGAGTTGCTACCGGACGCCCGCTTGAGAGCGCCGTGAATTATCTGAAAAAGCATCGTGTACCCATGCCGCAAGTACTGATTACATCGGTAGGGAGTGAGATTAATTATGGACCAGACCTAAGGCCCGATACGGGCTGGGCCAACCATATTCGCCACTTATGGCGGCGAGATGATTTGGCTGAGGCGATGCGGGCGATTGATGGTTTGACGTTGCAGGCAGAGGAAAATCAACGCGAATTCAAGTTAAGTTATGTCGTCGCCCCCGGGTTAATGCCGCCATTGGAGGATATCAGTCGCTATCTACATGGACTAAAGCTGCATGCACAACTCATTTATTCACATAGTGAATTTCTTGATGTGCTGCCGATACGTGCTTCTAAAGGACATGCAATTCGCTATCTGGCATACAAATGGGGGCTGCCGCTCAGGCGCTTCCTAGTGGCTGGGGATTCAGGGAATGACACGGAAATGCTGGTGGGCGACACACTGGCTGTTGTGGTCGGTAATCATAGTCCTGAACTGGAACCTTTGCGAGGCTTGGAGCAAGTGTACTTTGCGCAGGGCCGTTGTGCTGCAGGCATTCTCGAAGGGCTTGCACACTATGATTTTGGCAGAGTCGATGTGACAAGTTCAACAATAAAGGCGAATCAACATGTATGAACAAGTATCACACTCTTTACTGAATGATATATTAATTGCTTTAAAACCTGAGATAAAAAATCAGAAGCTGCAGCATTTCTATACCCGGTTGGGGGCTAACTTCTACGCGATACACTCACTGTTTTGTTCGCTTTATGGCGCTCGGCCAGACTTTAAAAAACAGATGCAGCATTTGGTTGAGACAATGGCAAAGCAGTACATTAGCCGTCCCGCCTATCTTAAGAAAACAGACCTTGCCAGAGAAAAGGATCATAACTGGTTTTTGAGTCAGGAATGGGTAGGAATGGCGCTTTATTGTGACAATTTTGCTGATAATTTGAGCGGCATGCATAATAAGCTGCATTATCTGCAAGACTTAGGCGTAAACCTCGTGCATATCATGCCCATCGCAGATTGTCCTGAGGGGAAAAGTGATGGCGGTTACGCTGTCAGGGATTTTCGTAAAATTGATAGCCGTTTTGGTTCGCTGAAGGATCTGGACAGCTTGGCTTCCGACTTAAGAAAGCGGGGGATGTTGCTGACACTGGATATCGTGGTGAACCACACTTCTGATGAGCATGTGTGGGCTAAAAAAGCCCGTGCGGGAGAGAAAGAGTATCAGGACTACTATTTTATCTTTGGTGATCGTCAGATGCCGGATATGTATGAAGAGACGATGCCGGAGGTCTTTCCGGAAACGGCTCCCGGCAACTTCACCTGGGATGAGGAAATGGGTAAATGGGTAATGACAGTATTCAACCATTACCAGTGGGACCTGAACTATCAAAACCCTGCCGTTTTTATTGAGATGCTGGATATTGTGCTTTATTGGGCAAACCATGGTGTGGATATTCTCAGGTTAGATGCCGTGGCTTTTCTGTGGAAGAAGTTAGGTAGCAACTGCCAAAATGAGCGAGAGGCGCACCAGATTCTACAGCTAATGAAAGATTGTTGTCAGGTAACGGCGCCAGGCGTTTTATTCATCGCAGAGGCAATTGTTGCACCCAATGAAATCATCAAATATTTTGGTGAGGATGCGATTAATGCAAAAGAGTGTGAAATTGCCTATAACGCGACGTTTATGGCTTTGTTGTGGGAAGCGATCGCGACTAAAAGAACGACACTGCTCAATAGAGGCGTTAGATGTCTTCCCGATAAGCTGGAGCGAGCAACCTGGCTGAACTATGTGAGATGTCATGATGATATTGGTTGGGGTTTTAGTGATGTTGATATTGTGGCAGCCGGGTATGACCCACAATCGCATAGACGTTTTCTGGTGGACTACTACACAGGGAACTATGATGACTCAATTGCGAGAGGGCTCGCGTTTGGTATTAATAAAAAAACCGGAGATGCTAGAATTTCTGGCTCATTAGCGTCGCTTGCGGGGCTGGAAGCCGCGATTGAGGCAAATAATCAAGATGAAATCGAAGCTGCCATCAAAACGATTGTGTTACTACAGAGTATGACAATGGCATTTGGCGGCATCCCTTTACTTTATTATGGTGATGCAATCGGTACGCTTAATGATGACTCATATCTGAATGACGCAGCCAAGTTCGATGATAATCGGTGGATACATCGCCCCTTAATGAATTGGGATAAAGCTGCAAAGAGGAAGCAGCCCGGTACAATAGAAAATAGAATTTTCACTGCGATTAGAAACATGATTGCAGTCAGGAAGGAAACTGCTGCTTTTGCGGATAGAAACAACCGGGAACTGATTAGCATGGACAACCCGCATTTGTTTGCATTTTCACGGTTTGATGTATTAAATGCATCCTCCAAAGTGCTCGTGGTTGGAAACTTCGACATCAATCCTCAGTCTTTTGAGTTAGCACCTATGCTGAAAATGGGTTTCTTTCGGAATGGCTCGTTTAAAAGCTTATGTAGCGGAGAAACATTTCTTACATCTGTAGCCACAGTAGAAGTGCCGGCACGGTCTTTTTTATGGTTGCAGACGTAAGTCGCATGTTTTTTTAAATAGTGAAGTATGGAAGGTTAATGTGGCATTAAGTGATACCGTCATGGTGGATATTGTTAATTTGGATGAGTGGTGGATATTGCGCGTTTTTCTTGTGGTATTGGGCGCAGTGATTCTTAATTTTTCAGCTAATTTAATAATAAAAAAATTACGTCACAAGGTTAAAAATACGAGCAATACCTGGGATGATGCCTTACTTAATGCGGCCCATGCGCCTATCAGTGCGCTGGTTTGGCTTTTAGGCATTTTATTTGCCGCAAGCATTGCGCGTCGCGGTAGTGAGTTTGCGATATTTGAGTTAATTGACCCGGCAAGGCGCGTGGGTGTGGTGGTTATCATCACTTGGTTTCTGTTGCGAGCAATTAAAGAAGCGGATGCAAATTACAGTTTAACGCATTCAGACGAAGACGGTGGTATGGATAAGACCACTTTGACGGCGATTAGTAATTTGGCGAAAATTTCCGTCACCATCACAGGTGTGCTGGTGGCAATGCAATCTATGGGTTATAGCATTTCAGGCGTGCTGGCGTTTGGCGGATTGGGTGGTATTGCAATAGGTTTTGCTGCGAAAGATATGCTGGCCAATTTATTTGGCAGCCTGATTATTTTCCTGGATCGCCCTTTTAAAATCGGCGACTGGATTCGCAGCCCGGACCGTGAAATTGAAGGTACCGTAGAACATATCGGCTGGCGAATGACCGTGATTCGCACATTTTCAAAAAATCTGATCTATGTGCCAAACTCGGTATTTTCAACCGCAGTCATTGAAAATCCGTCACGGATGACGAATCGCAGAATTAGGGAAACGATAGGCATTCGTTACGCAGATATCCAAACGATTGGAAATATTACAAAAGAGGTAAAAGCGATGCTACTTACCCATGCAGAAATAGATGCGGATCAAATCTTGATGGTGAACTTTAACAGCTTTGGCCCAAGCTCTTTAGATTTTTTTGTTTACACGTTTACGAAAACGACTAACTGGGCGCATTATCATGAGGTCAAGCAGGATGTGCTATTGAAAATTGGTGAGATTATCGCGCGCAATGGCGCTGAGATTGCTTTCCCGACTTCTACTGTCCATTTAGAGGTAGAAGCCGGCGAGCGATAAACTACATTTTCCCGCTCTGGATTATTATTTTTCTGACCGTTTTGTCATCTCACGAGAGCTTGAAGTTGGCAATGGCTCTTGAGACGGCTAAGTATGAGCCAACCCAGCCTATAATAGCCGCCGTGGTAACCATGGTGATAAACAGTTCTGTATTGAATAGCCGCAGGCTAAAGTCGCTACTGTATAAGTGAGAAATGTCTGCAATAGAGTAATTGAACGTCATAATAATAAACATCATCATCGCAACAGCAAGCAGCCCGCCCAATAACCCGTAAAGCATCCCCGCATACAGGAATGGAGTACGTATAAAACTGTTGGTTGCACCAATCAGGTAGCTGACTTCAATCTCATCTTTTTGCGTCAGAATCTGCATACGCACCGTATTGCCGATAATGACCAATAAAACGATGGCTAGCAATAGGGCGATAAAGAAGATGAACTGCTCTCCAAGGTTTAAGAGTGTAGCAAGACGTTTTACCCACTCCGTGTTGAGCAATGCATGCTCTACACCTGATATATTTTGCAATGCGCTTTTTAATGTTTCCAGTTCATCAGGGACCGCAGATTTTGCTTGTATGAAAAATGCATCAGGGAGCGGGTTGTTTTCCAATGCGTGAATTGCACCATTGAGGTCTTGATTGCTTTCGGATTTTACTTTCAGTTGTTGCCACGCTTCTTCTTTTGTGACCAGATGATAATGACGGATGGCATCATTCTTGGCGAGTTGCTGCTCAATTTGTTGAATGGTAGCAGCATCAGTATCTTGTTTGAGAAATAAACTGATTTCCGTATCCTGTTGCATATGGTCAGCAAGTTTAGATAAATTATCGACGCCTAGATAAAATAAGCTCGGTAAACATAGTGCAACGCCAATTACAAGACAAATCATGAATGTTGACCATGCATGATGACGCATGCGATTCAATACAAGGCTAAGCGCCTGTAAATGATGGTTGAGCCAGTTATTCATAGTGGAACTTTTCTATAGAGGCTGGGTTTTCCTCTAAATCGGCAGGATGCAGTAGCTGTTCGGTTAGCAAGCCTTGGTTCAGGTGCAACACGCGATTCTGCCTTGTGCTTGCACATGATGCATCATGTGTTGCCATCACCACCGTGACGCCAACCTGATTGAAAGCATAAAAAATAGCCAAAATATCGGCTGCATAACTTGCATCCAGATTGCCTGTGGGTTCGTCGGCAATCAATATTGAGGGGCGGCTGACAACTGCACGCGCAATGGCAAGCCGTTGCTGCTCTCCGCCAGATAAGGTAATTGGCATGGCTTTTTCTTTGTGAAGCAAACCAACTTTATCTAAAGCTGCACGTACGCGCTTTGCCGCTTCAATGCCTGATATGCCGTTGATACGCAACGGTAGAATGACATTTTCAAAACAGCTGCGGTCATAGAGTAATTTATGGTCTTGAAATATCAAGCCAAATCTGCGCCGCAGAAAAGGTATGGCCGAAGCCTTGAGTTGGCTGACATTCTGGTTTGCAATTAGCACCGTGCCGCTGGTGGGTCGTTCTGTCGCTGCAATAAGCTTGAGTAGCGTACTTTTTCCAGCACCGGAGTGCCCTGTTACAAATACGAACTCCCCTGCATTTATGCGCAGACTAACATTTTTTAATACTTCATCACTACCTGGGTAGCGCTTGGTGACTTGGTCAAATTGAATCATCAGTATGAACTTTTTTGAAAGCGGTCATCTATAGGGTGCGTGCGCCTGTTTGCCAGTTTATACATCTGCGTCTAATAAGGCATCAATAAATTCTGCTGCATTAAATGGCCTTAAATCATCAATGCCTTCACCTATGCCAATATAGCGAATGGGAATCGGCCTTGCCTGTGCAATGGCAGCAATGACACCGCCCCTTGCTGTACCATCCAGTTTACTCAGCACCAGCCCTGTGACGCCAAGTGCGTCATCAAATATTTTCACCTGCGAGACTGCATTTTGCCCAGTGTTTGCATCCAGCACTAATAATACCTCATGTGGGGCGCCTGGCAGTGCTTTATCCATCACGCGCTTCACTTTGGCGATTTCTTCCATCAAGTGCATCTGCGTAGGTAGTCGACCGGCCGTGTCAGCTAATACAATGTCGATATTCTTGGCGCGTGCAGAGTTAATGGCGTCAAACATTACAGCGGCAGGATCGCCGCTGCTCTGCGCGACGACGTGCACATTGTTGCGCTCACCCCAAACTTGCAACTGTTCACGTGCCGCTGCGCGGAAAGTGTCGCCCGCGGCAATCAGCACGCTTTTGCCTTGTGCCTGAAAGTGCTTGGCCAATTTGCCGATAGAGGTGGTTTTTCCTGCACCATTGACACCTGCGAGCATGATGATAAACGGCTGGTGCGTGTTGGTTTCCAATGGTTTTTGCAATGGCAATAGCAAGTCGGAAAGCGCGCTTTTGAGTGCGGTTTTAAGCTGAATGGTGTCGTCTAGGCTTTGGTGTTTAACGCGATTTTTAATGTCATCCAATAAATATTCTGTGGCATTGATGCCAACATCAGCGGTCAGCAGAATACTTTCTAATTCTTCGTAAACTTCGGCATTTATCTTGCCGCCACCAAAAAGCCCGGCAAGCTGGTTGCTTAGCTGCTGGCGTGTTTTGGATAAACCTTGCCTCAGGCGTTCTGCCCAGCTTTTTTCTGGCGCAGACTCAGCAAGCGCTTTGTCTTTTGTTTCCAGATCTTGCGCGGGTTTGTTTTTCTTAAAGAAATCGAACATACATTATGCAACTTGAATTTAGTTGCACTATTTTAGCTTAATTTATGGTTTAGCTTAAATTATGGCGGGAATTGAGCAAATTAAGGAGGAGTGCTTAGCTCTTTTTACGATTCTCTAATATTTCAAAAATAAAGATACCAAGCAGCATGAATGCCGTAAAAATGATGGCTTTGTTGCTGCCTGCGCCCACTAATACAATGGCCGGGGCTGGGCAAATGCCTGCGATTCCCCAGCCGATGCCAAAAACCAGGCTGCCTATCACTAGGCGTTTATCTATCATGCGGGCGGTGGGAAGCTGCATGTTAAGCCCCAGAAAACTGCGTGTGCGTCTTTTTGCAATGGCAAAGGCCACAAGCCCTACCGCAATCGCACCTGCCATCACCAGCGCAAGAGAGGGGTCCCAAGCAC
Organism: Betaproteobacteria bacterium HGW-Betaproteobacteria-22; assembly: GCA_002842285.1. GTDB lineage: Bacteria > Pseudomonadota > Gammaproteobacteria > Burkholderiales > Methylophilaceae > Methylotenera. The sequence continues at coordinate 279,861 of PHCJ01000002.1, read as the reverse complement.
CTGCTAAATCAAGAAAAGCGAGTACTTTAGCGGGATTTGCCATGCCGGATAAAATAAGGCCGATGCCGAAAATAAGTCCTGAAATTAGCGCGAATAATAGGATAATGAAATGGTTAAAGGGTTTTTTCATAGAATAATCAACAATCTTTATGCGCCAATGAGGTGTCTTGCAACATAAACAGTTACAAAGCCAGTAACCATAAAAGCAATCGTGGCTATGATGGATCGAGGTGACAGGCGTGATATGCCGCAGACCCCATGGCCGCTGGTACAACCAGAACCCAGGCGCGTGCTGAAGCCCACAACTAACCCGGACAAAGCCATGAGTGTGTCGCTTGTGTTAATGGTGATTTCTGGCAATGTGCTGTAATACTGCCAGATAAAAGGCGAGAGTATCAAGCCTGCTATAAACGCCAGTCGCCAGCCGATGTCATGCAGGCGCGGCTTGATAAGCCCTGCAATTATGCCAGTAATGCCGGCAATGCGCCCATTGAAAAGAATGAATAGTGCCGAGGCAATGCCGATGAGCAGGCCGCCAGCAAGAGCATTCCAAGGGGTGAAGTTATTCCAGTCGATCGTGATCATCTCGTATTTTACAAAAAATAAAGTAAGTCGCACTATGATAACGCGACTTGTACTTCATTCATTGAAATTTAGCAGGATTATTTTCGGTTAGAACTGCCAGCCATAAGCCAGCCCGAATGAGTCCTGGTACATTTTCAGGTTGGCCTCACCACCACCGAAGTTCGATGGAATGGATCCTGAACCACGTACTTTCTCTTCAAATGCATGCATGTAAGTGAATGATAACTCTGATTTGTTTGGTAGCACATAGGTTGCACCGAATGTGATGTGATCCTGCACTACCCCTGGCGCGATAATGTTGAATAAAGTCTCGCTTTTTCGTATTGGCTGCGTTGTATGGTTGTAACCTGCGCGTAAGGTTAACTTTTCATCCCACGCATAACTTGCGCCAACTTTAACCGCAGTGACATCTTTCCATGCAAATCCGGGGCCGTTATTTGAGCCAAGTTGATTGCCTGTGAACAGATTGTTCAGTGAGTTGCCAACAGAATCCACGTCGCTATAATTGATGCGCTGTACATCTGCTGCGACCGTTAGGCTGGGCGTTGCCTTGACCGCAATGCCTACCCCGTAGGTTTCAGGGATATCAAAATCGCCATTTTCAGCAAACAGGCCTTTGTATTTGTCAAACCTGGACATATAGGTTTTGCTTTGATAGGTAGCGCCTACCGTTACGGCGTTATTTAATTGACCAATCCAGCCAATATGCACACCCGCACCGTAAGATGAATCATAGCCTTTGTTTGTTACATGATTGGGTGATTGTGATGGGGTGCCGAATTGTGCGTGATTCACAACGGTAAAGTTTTGCAGCCCTTTTATTTCAAAACGTTGATAGGCGAGATTGACGGCAACGCCGATGGTGTTTGATTCATTGATTTTCCATGTAGCGGTTGGTGCAATGAATAGCTGTGCTAAATCCATGCGCGGAGGTGTGCTGCCAAAAATCGGAATAGCTTTTTTAAAGTCGGTGTTCATACCGCCATTGCCATAAACACTCACGCCTAAAGTGACTTCTGGATTGATTTGCCGGTTGTAACCAAACTCGGGAATGATGAAGTTTTCGGTATCATTTGCATCGTATTTGCCGTCAGCACCAAAACCGTTGCCTCCGACAATTTCCGCCTCGCGCTGAGGTCTGAACCATGTTACGCCGAAATCTACCCGGTTACCAACCAGGCCCATGCCTGCAGGGTTTGCTGCAGAGGCAATTGCATCTTGCGGCAGGGCGATACCTACGCCGCCGATACCTTGTGTTTTAACGCCGTGGCCATGTGCAAAATAACCGTCTGTCGCGTAGGCGTTAGTGGCAGATAGTAGCGTAATGAGCGAGAGTGTTTTGATGGTGTTTTTCATTAGAGACTTTGCTATAAAAAAGATTATTTTTAAATTTTTCAGCACTGTAACAAAAATGATGCATTATTAAAAATAATTTAAGGACATATCATTATAACGATTCAATATAATGAGAGGCGCAGTGCACCAATTAAGTGAACTTTAGTTATGATGTGCTTGGTCATGGTGAACTTAGTTATGGTGATGTTAGTCATTAGAAAGCACGCATCACTTGATTTGAATGCGTTACACTCGCAGTAGTTTTGATATGTGGTTATTCACAAAAAAATAACGGAGAACTTTTATCTTGCGTACCAAATGCTTTTTAATACTGATGTTAATGATGCCGTTGACGCTCTTTGCAAATACGTCGATACAGGAGTTCAAGCTGGACAACGGCTTGAAATTAATTGTTCAGGAAGATCACCGCTCCCCTGTCGTAGTCTCTCAGGTTTGGTATCGCGCGGGCAGTCTGGATGAGGTGAATGGTAAAACAGGCGTGGCGCACGTGCTGGAACATATGATGTTCAAGGGGACAAAAAAAATCCCCGCAGGCCAGTTTTCTCGCATTGTGGCTGCGGCCGGAGGTAGAGAAAATGCGTTTACCAGCACAGATTACACGACCTATTTTCAGCAGCTTGAAAAGTCACATTTGGCCTTGTCTTTCAAGTTGGAAGCAGACCGTATGGCCAATCTGCTCCTAAAAGAAGAGGAGTTCGCAAAAGAGATTAAGGTGGTGATGGAAGAGCGGCGCTGGCGTACAGATGATAAGCCGCAGTCGCAGGTGTATGAGGCCTTTCAGGGGGTGATGTTTAGAACGCATCCATATTCACGACCTGTTATCGGGTTTATGAATGATCTTGAGCACATGACAGTCGAGGATACGCGTGAATGGTATAACAACTGGTATGCACCGAATAATGCAACGCTGGTTGTGGTGGGTGATGTGAAAGCGGAAGCGGTATACCAGCTGGCCAAGCAGCATTTTGGCAAATTAAAGCCTAAAACGCTCCCTGTGCGCAAACCGCAGGCAGAGCCTGTGCAAAAAGGTGAGCGCCGTGTGAATGTGAAAGCGCCTGCAAAACTGCCTTACCTGCTCATGGGCTATCATGTGCCACCACTGCTTAATCCGGAAACAGATTGGGAGCCTTATGCCTTGCAGGTGTTGGCTGGTGTGCTCAGTGGTAATGCGGCTGCGCGCTTAAATCAAAGTCTGGTACGTGATACGCAGCTGGCGATTGATGTGGATGCGGGTTATGACTTGCTATCACGCGGGCGCCAGAGCTTATTTTCACTGGATGGCACGCCAAGTGAGGGAAAAACAGTTGCCGAGCTGGAGTCCGCGCTGATTCAGGAAATTGAAAAAATAAAAACTGATGGCATTAGCCAGGAGGAGTTGGACCGTGTGAAGGCAGGGGTGATAGCGGCCGATGTTTATCAGCGTGACTCCATGTTTTATCAGGCGATGCAGATCGGTACCGTGGAAACTGTGGGATTTTCATGGCGGATATTGCAAGACTACCCCAACAAACTGCGCGCCGTGACTGTGGCGCAGGTGCAGGAGGTGGCCAGAAAATATCTGCATCAGGATAACCTCACTGTTGCGACCTTGGATCCGCAACCGATGGACCCTAATGCAAAACCACAAGGCAAGCCGCATGTGCATTAGCAATTTATGTTTAGATGTGTTTGGTAAAGGTGTTGCGATAATGAATTTTAAATATGTATCAAGAGCATTAGCATTTAGTCTATTTGCGCTGTTTTTTTCAGTAAGTGCGCAGGCAGGCGTAAAGATTCAGCAATGGCAGACTTCCACAGGGGCTCAGGTCTACTTTGTTGAGAATCGCGACTTGCCTATTGTGGATATCAGCGTTAATTTTGCGGCGGGAAGTGCGCGTGACACACCACAGCAATCAGGTTTGGCCGGCATTACGCGCTACATGATGACGCTGGGTGCAGCAGGCATGACGGATGAACAAATTGCCAAAAAATTGGCAGATGTTGGTGCGCAATTGGGTGGCAGTTTTGATGCTGACCGTGCGGCATTTAATTTGCGTACATTAAGCAGTATGCGTGAGCAGACGCAGTCAATCGAAGTGTTTACAAAAATCCTGCAGGCGCCTGATTTTCCTGATGCGGTATTAAGCCGCGAAAAAGCCCGCATTGTGTCAGGCTTGCGCGAAGCCGCCACAAAACCTGAGCATATTTCCAGCAAGGCTTTTATGTCGGTGCTATATGCTGACCACCCGTACGGCTTGGATGAGAGTGGTGAGGTGGAATCGGTTGGAAAAATCGAACGTACCGATTTAATTCGGTTCTATCAGCAATATTATGGTGCGAAAGGTGCTGTGATTGCCTTGATTGGTGATTTAAGCAGTGCGCAGGCCAGCGAGATTGCTGAAAAAATCAGCAATGCTCTACCAAAAGCTTCAGAGGTGCCGGCTATTGCTCCTGTAGTGGTGTCCGGCCAGGCCAAAGATTTGCGTATTGCGCATCCCGCATCACAGTCGCATATTTTGTTGGGGCACACAGGGATTAAGCGTAATGACCCTGATTTGTTTCCGCTTTACGTGGGCAATTACATCTTGGGGGGTGGTGGTTTTGTGTCGCGGCTGACTGAGGAAGTGCGTGAGAAGCGCGGCCTGGTTTATAGCGTGTATAGCTACTTTATGCCAATGGCCGAGTTAGGCCCGTTTCAAATCAGCCTGCAAACCAAAAAAGATCAGGCGGAAGCCGCGCTTCAGCTAGTAAGGGAAACGCTGGATAAGTTTATTAAAAATGGCGTAACCGATACGGAATTAAAAGCCGCTAAAGCAAATATCACGGGTGGGTTCCCGATGCGGATTGATAGCAACAAGAAAATTCTGGACTATCTGAGTGTGATAGGTTTTTATAAACTGCCGCTTAACTATCTGGATGAGTACAATCAAAAAGTAGAGCAAGTGACCGCAGCGCAAATAAAAGAGGCATTTAGCCGTCATTTAAAGCCTGAGAATTTTGTGACCGTGGTTGTGGGTGACCCTAATACCAAATCTGATAGATAAAAGCCTTAGTCTGAAATTTTTGGTGATTAGGCGTAAAATGCCTGTGCTGAATTAAATACATATAAAAGTTACATGGCGGTAAAAAAACTTAACAGCTTACGAATTAACGCGGGAGAGTGGCGCAGCCGTGTGATCAAATTCCCTGAAGCCGAAGGGTTGCGCCCAACGCCTGAGCGAGTGCGCCAGACGATATTTAACTGGCTGGGGCAAGATTTAACAGGGCTGACTTGCCTGGATTTGTTTGCAGGTACGGGAGTGATGGGGTTTGAAGCGCTGTCGCGTAATGCCAAGTCAGCCATCATGGTGGAAAAGTCTCCTGTTGTGTATCGGGCGATGTTGGTCAATCAGTCGACACTTAAAGCTGATCGTGCGCAGATTCTGCATATGGACGCATTGAGCTATCTTGAAAAAACCCAGCAGTTATTTGATGTGATCTTTCTGGACCCCCCATACAATAAGGGTTGGCTGGATAAAGTGCTGCGCAGATTGCCTGCTCATCTGGCGCCTCAGGGTGTGGTGTATGTGGAGGCAGAGTACGCGTTAGCAGAAGATAACGTGTGGCAGGTGTTTAAATACAGTAAAGCGGGTAATGTTTTTTATCATCTGCTAAAATTACGCGATGAGTAAGATGATGAGTCATATGAAAAAACGCATCGCAGTCTACCCCGGCACTTTTGACCCGATTACCTTGGGGCATGAAGACCTTGTGCGTCGTGCAGCGCATTTGTTTGATGAAGTGGTGGTTGCCGTTGCTGGTAGCACGAATAAAACCACACTTTTTACGCTGGATGAGCGCGTGCGTCTGGCGCAGGCGGTATTTTCAATGTATGCCAACGTGCGTGTGATTGGATTCAGCGGTCTGTTAATGCAGTTTGTACAGGCACAACAGGCGCAGATTGTGATTCGAGGCTTGCGTGCCGCCTCTGATTTTGAGTACGAGTTTCAATTGGCGGGGATGAATCGTAAGCTTTATCCAAAACTCGAGACTATGTTCTTGACACCGTCAGATGAGTATATGTTTGTTTCTTCCAGTCTGGTGCGTGAGGTTGCCAGGCTTGGCGGTGATGTCAATCAGTTTGTATCAAAAACTGTAGAAGATGCGATTAAGCAAAAGTTAAGAAGTGAGGCAGGCAAGTAATTTATGGCTTTAATGATTACCGATGAATGTATTAACTGCGATGTATGCGAGCCTGCGTGCCCCAATGAGGCGATCTATCAGGGTGAGGAAATTTACGAGATAGATCCTGATAAGTGTACTGAATGCGTTGGGCATTATGATAAACCGCAATGTCAGCAAGTGTGTCCGATAGATTGTATTCCACTGGATCCAGACAGGGTGGAGACGAAAGAGCAATTACGCAACAAATACTACCAGTTAACCGCTACCAAATAAGGATATCAAAAATGCGCATGCTACATACGATGCTCCGTGTTGGGAATCTTGAGCGTTCAATCAGGTTTTATACAGAAATCCTGGGGATGAAATTATTACGTCAGCATGACTTTCCTGATGGCAAATTCAGTTTGGCTTTTGTTGGCTATGGTGATGAAAGCGATCATACTGTTTTGGAACTCACCTATAACTATGGCGTTGAAAGCTATGACATGGGCAAAGCCTATGGCCATATCGCGATTGAGGTCGATGACGCTTACGCAGCCTGTGAGGCGGTTAAACGTGCGGGTGGAAAGGTTGTGCGTGAGGCTGGCCCCATGATGCATGGCACCACGGTGATTGCGTTTATTGAGGATCCGGATGGATACAAAGTCGAGTTTATCCAGGCGGGCACCTACTAGATTATCATTGGCAATTAACGTACACGATGTTGCCTTCGCTTGCCGTACTGATTGTCCTGTCTGCACTCAGGCGCCTTGTGTCTATTTAATTGCTAAAGAGGATCAATCATAGTTACGGTGACAGGTTTGCGAGGACATAAGGTTTATGCGAGATGCTTGGTTTTTATATCTGCTTGAATGTAAAAACGGCGCCTTCTATGCTGGTATCACCAACAATCTTGATGCGCGCTATGCAGCGCATGTTTCGGGTAAGGGCGCGAAATATACCCGCGCCAACCCTCCAGTAAAGATACTGGCTTCAAAAGCATATCCAGACCGTTCAGCGGCAAGCGTGGCAGAAGCGCAGTTGAAACAATTACCCAGGCAGCAAAAACTTACTTTTTTTATTTAAACGCATCATGAATAAAGAAGCACTCAAGATTGCAGTAGAAGCAGCGCTAGATGGAGAGTGGGACAAGTCACATAAAATCGCGCAAGACTACAGTGATGTCATGGCCAACTGGCTTCATGCCGTACTGCACAAAATCGAAGGCGATGTGTGGAACAGTCATTACTGGTACGCGCGAACCGCTGGTAAACAATATGAGGACTTTGCTGATGCCAGAGATGAACTGATGGCAATTCAGCAGGTCCTGGATTAAACAATTCAAATTGATGCGTTAATCAATCAGCACTTCAGCCGGATTGATAAAGAACATCTTCTTCCAGCCTTGAGGTTCTGTTGACCATTTCCAAGGGTTGGGAATCAGCGTGATGATACTGTAGTGCAAATGCGGCGGCTTGCCAGCGGCATTGCCCGAGTCGCCTACAAGACCAATCATCTTGTCACGTGAAGTCCAATGCAAGCTTTTAGTTTCAATTGCTGCAAGATGCGCGTAGTAATGTACTTGCCATTTTCTATCTAGTATCGCGATGGCATTGCCGCCCATGCGGAGATTACCGGTAAAGATTACCAACCCGCTGACGCTTGCCAGCACAGGTGTGCCGCGTTTTGCAAAGATGTCGATTCCTTTATGCACGCCGGATTTTCCCCACGGATGGTACCAGAAGCTATGGTGGTTCCAGTCTTTTACGGTGGCTTGCTGTACAGGAATGATTGCTTCCTGTGGCAGCTGGCAACTGCCAATCAGTAACAGCATGATGACAATCAGTAGTTTTTTCATAGGTGATCTTCCAAAAAATCACACGCCAGAACATGCACATGAATGCAGGCGTGTGAAGCGGTGATTCAGTTGGTTTGAGCTGTACCGATTTGGTACCAATCGACTTTTCTTGTCACAATCATCGTAAGTGCCAGCAGCCCGAACACCAGCAATGACCCCATCAGCAACGCGTTGTCTTCTGAAGCCAGAATGCCATATAAGGCGCCATACAAGGCAGTGAGCATGACGGCGAATACGGTGCCGTTCGTTTTGCTTTTAAGCACATGGCTTAAATAGTAGCCAAGCAGGGCCACGCAGGCCGTACTCGCTGCAACATAAGACCATGCAAAGCCGATATGTTCTGATAGCGAAATAAGCAGCAGGTAGAACAAGGCCATCGCCAGTCCAACTAGCGTGTACTGTGCAGGGTGGATACGCAGTTGTTTCAATATCTCAAAGATAAAAAATCCTGCAAAGGTCAGGCCGATGAACAGCAAGCCATATTTGGTTGCACGGTCTGCCTGGCTGTACACGTTAATGGGCTCCACGAAACCGATGGATAGCGACTCAAGCGTGTTGGCTGAGCGTGCTGCTGTTGCGGCCGATGAGTAGCCTGAGTTGGCACTATCAGGAGTTGCTGGTGCGGTGTTTTGATAGAGCAGATTGTTTAACGTCGCCTGATTGCTGCTGGATAGCGACGATATGGCCCACTGTGCTTCAAATCCTGCCGGAGTGATTTTCTGTGTAGCTGCATCTGGTAAAAAGCTGCCATTAAAATGCGGATGCTGCCAGCTGGATTGCAGCGCGATCTTGTTGTTTTCTGCAATAGGGGTGAAATTGAAGCTTTCCATGCCACGCAGATTAAGCTTGAATTCAAAAGGGATGGTTTGCCCGGTCGCTGCTGCAATCTCGCCAATCGTTGCGTGGATACCGTTACCCAGTGCATGAATGCTGCTTCCTTGCTCAAACTTGAAGGCCTGTTTGTTCCAGGTGAAACCAGGTTTGCCGTTAATGCCGCGCGTATCGCTGATGCCCAAGCTGACATAGGCTGGGTGAACAATTATTTTTCCGTCCTTATGCTGCGGGCTGATGTTGAAATTGGCCGGAATACGGAAATCGCCTTTGATATTGCCGCCTAGCTGATACATCAGCGCTTTGTAAATGCCTAACTTTTTGTATTCATTCGAGAATCCTCCGCTTAACTCAAGATTTTCCGGCAGGTAATACACCGTAGATGACTCGCGTCTGGTAACGGGTTTTTTGAGTTTTCCCCCATCGGCAGTCTGCTCTTCCGTATATTCCACATACTCTTCGGTATAAGGCACTGCCAGCAATGGCCCCACAATCGTTTGGCTTCCGGCAGAACTGCGGGCAATGTCCTGCTTGGTTTGCTGCTGCCTGTCCTGTCGTTCCAGAATCAGTGCGTTGACGTAACTCACCGCCCATGACATCAGCATGGTGAGCAGAAATATTCCTAATACTTTAATAACAAATGATCGATTCATGACAAGCTCCTAACTGGTTTAAGAGCTTGCAGGATAATTGGCTAAAGTGAAGGGGTGATGCGCTTGTGTGAAGCGAGTGTGAAGTGTGAAAAAAGTTGTAACGGAGCCTGGTTGGATGTAATTTGGTCGGATATAGCCTGACCAAGAATGACCTGGTTATCTCTTCAAGCTGTGATCCAAGAGCTCATAAATTGGATCGATCCATCCCTGATATGCACCTGTTTCACTGAAGCGGAAATTTTCAAAGCTAGGGTCAACGCCTATTTTTAGTTTTGGGTGGTTGATAAAAGATTGCCCTTCTTTTATTCCCAGATTCTGTCTGGCAATGCTGGTAAGTTCTTTTGCGGTTTCCTGGGAGGTGAGTACGTGTTCTCCCCACAGTTGATTGGCTTTAGGCGTTCCATGAACGAACGGCTGCAATATACGACCATCCTGCAAATCAATGACTTGCGGTATTTTAAGGCGCGCATCTGCAGCAAGCTGATTAATGTAATGGACCAGCATCTCTGCCCGCTCGGCACCGCCAAATTTTAAAACTTTAATGACCCAGTCAGCATCTCCTTTGAGGGCAAAAACTACAGCGTCCTTGCCTTCACCCAGCAGCGTTCCTTCAACTAATGAAGCTGAGCCAAACAGTTTTAGCTTGGTGGCAGGGCTGAATATCCCAAGGACGATATTGAACGACTGCGCACTCATTTCAGCGATTACTTCATCTCTGTGAGCATGTGCGCAGGCTTTGTCGCAATCAGGACTTTCTTTTGCCAGAATGGCGTTGTTGAGGTTTTCTGGGAAAGTAAATGCATCTTTAAGGAAACCTATCAATCCAGATGAGCTGGATGTGTTGATGCCCTGCTGTGTGTGATTCACGCTGATTTGATTGAGTGCGACTTCACGTTCGTCTGGACTGAGTTCCAGCAGGCTCTTGGCAGATGAGAGCCAGGTTTTCAGGTCATTTTCTGGCATGAGCATGACCACAGTATGTTGTAACTTAACATTGGCAGTCGCTTGGGTATGAGGTGTTTGCTGATCCAAAATAAATTTTTCGTTAGATTTAGGTGGTGGGTGAAAAATACAGTAAAGCGCTGTTTAAAGCAAATTCATACTGATGTTATAAAGAGGTGCTGCTGGGTAATAAGATCGTTGCAATGACGCCACCCATCGCATGGTTTTGAAGACTTATATGGCCATCGTGTAACTTGAGTACTTCCTGCACAAAGTTTAAACCCAGTCCTGTGCTTTTTTGGCCGCTGGCCGGGCGAGGCAATGAGTAAAACTTATTGAAGATTTTATCCATAGCGTAGTCAGGGATGCCAGTGCCCTGGTCCTGGATCATCAAGAGGATATTCTTTTCCTGTCGGCTGATATTGATATGAATAGTCGAACCTCCTGGGCTAAAGTCCAGCGCGTTTTCCAGTACGTTATAAATTGCTTGCCCTAAAAGAAATACCTCGGCTTTTATTCGTATAGAATCGTTACCATTCAGGTGAAATGTGATGTTTTTCGGTTCGGCTTTACTGGCCAAGTGCGCGATTTGCGTGCGTACTAAATCTGTCAGGTTGATATATGTCAACTGCGTCAATTTTTGCTGGTGCTCCAGTGCGGCAAGCCCCAGCATGTTCTGGATAATCGTCTGCACGCGCTCAGATTGCGTTTTGATCTGGGCCAGAAATCTGGCCTGGTCAGCCGCTGGCATCGCTGGCGAGATCAGTTCGGTTGCGCCTTGTATGGCGGTGATAGGGCTTTTTAATTCGTGTGCCAAATGCTGAACCGCTTCCTGGATATATTCCTTGCCATCCAGTTCAATGCGCATGGTATGCATCGCTTTTGCCAGTTCAGCCAGTTCATCGTTGCTGGATTCTGGCTGGCTCGCTTTCTTGCCCACGGATACAGCCAATGCGTAATCGCGCAGCCGGTGGATTGCACGGGTGAAGCGCCAAGTAAACAGCAGCCCGATAGCAACAGATAACAGAAACAGCAGGGCGCCCCAGCGGATGATTTTGTTCTGCGCACGCTCGATAAAAGGCAGCAACGTGCGGTTGGCCTTGGCGACTGTGAGCGAGCCAATGATTTCTTTGCCATCATGCACAGGGGCGGCGATGTACATGACTGTGTCACCATTTTTGTCTCCTGCCACAACCGGGCTGGAGCGTGCACCGTATTTGCCGCGCAACGTCAGGTACACATCATTCCACTGAGAGTAATCCTGCCCTAAAGCCAGCTTGGCCGAGTCGAAGATCACGATTCCATGGGCATCTGTGATGTAGACGCGGTAATCCGCAGATTGTTTCTGTATGCCCCAGATGTTGGCCTTGTTGGCATTGGCCTGATAACGCGCCAGACTGCTGGCAAAGCTGCCGTTCTGGATATTGCCGGATTTCACATCGGCCGCTGCCAGTTCTGCCAGCAGGCTGGCAGTATCCACCAAGGTATCTTCCATCGCCTGTCGCACACCGGGTTTGACTTCATCAACAAAGATCGTCAATACAAACCATGCGGCCAGACCCACCAAGGCAAAATAGCCTAAAAAGATCTTCAAGCTGATGTTGAGTTTGAAGGGGAATTTCATGCGAGCAAGCTATAGCCCATGCCGCGATGCGTAACGATTGCAACAGAATCTGCATCGATCAGGCGTAATTTTGCACGTAATGTCTTAATATGCGCATCCACAGTGCGCTCAAGCGTATTTTCTGCATTGGCCCAGACTGTGTCCATCAGCTGGTCGCGTGAAAATACCCGCTGCGGCTGCCGAATCAGGGTCTTGAGCAGCAGAAACTCGTAACGCGTCAGCTCTAAGAACTGGTCTTGGTACTGAATCCGGTTCGCCAATTCATCTATGACAAAATGCGTTATGTTTTTGGTGCGGCTGGCCGGCGCGCGGTGGTTCTCAATGCGCCGCAGAATCGCCTTTACGCGGGTGACCACCTCTCGCGGGCTGAATGGCTTGATCACATAATCATCCGCGCCGATTTCCAGGCCGACGATGCGGTCAATCTCATGATTGCGCGCGGTTAAGAACAGGATAGGTATCTGTGAGAATTCGCGAATTTTTTTGCACACATCAAAGCCTGATATATCGGGCAAACCCACGTCTAACAACACAAAATCATAAGGTGCTTTATTGAGCTCCGTCAGTGCATCTCCGCCCAGTAACCTGTGCGTGGCTTGAATGCCCATTTCTTTGAATGCGTAAATCAGTGTTTCCGCAATCGCAGGCTCATCTTCGATAATCAGTACATTCAGCATGTGGTTATTTTAGAGGATAAAACCTATAAAGTGAGTTGTTTTAATGTAGCAATTGCTATCGTGGCGAATTAGTCAGTGGTGCAGGTGGCTCCATAACCGGCTGTGAAGCCGGTGTGCGAAATATAGGCATTGGGGCAGGAGCTGCTTACATTTAACCCCTGAAGCTCAGCCAGCACTGTATACGACCATTCATGTGCTTTAACTCATGGAAAGCCGTAATCCCTTTGGGGCAATTCCGTTGTGCGAGCTTTGCGCTGCGCGAAAATGCCTGCTTAAAGAAAATTCGCAACCTCGCTGTACAACGCGTACTGTGGCTACGACCGCTACGTTTAATATTGCTACGCGAGTTAGCCTGCGCCGAAACACTGCGTTGGTTGTCTCGGTTGCAGCAAGCTAAACGCATGTTGCTTCATTTTTCTCGACGGCTTATTCCGTGTTTCCTTAAGCTCAAGTGCGCCAATTTAATAGGCGTTTGTCAAGGCGATACGACAGTATGTCGGGGATGTAGGTGGCAAGTATCAGTAGTGCTGCGATGATCAGGAAAATCCATCGTACAGAATATGCCGTCACGAATTTAGCTGCAGGAGCCTGTGATTGTACAAACTGGTAAAACTCTGGCTTGTCCATACCCTCTATGTACTGCCCTTTAATTTCTTCAGCCATGTCTTTTAAGTGCTCTACGTCTAATTTAGATAAGAATCGGTCAAATTCGGCGTAAGCTACAGGCGGGTCAGGGTCATCTTTGCTTGCATCGTTGTACATAATACCGCCGCCCGCACTTTCGGCTGCTGCATCGGTTCCCCAATAGCCGACAAGTTGATTGTTTGCATTAAAGCGTTTGATGGGTGAAGGGTCGTGCCCGCCAACGCCGACAAAAATAACATTTTTGCCAATACGCACATCGCTGATATCCAGTTTGTTAATGCCATTGGCTTTGGGGGCTTCGTCCCCATCGGTGAAAAACAGCATCTGTGCCGGAATGTTGAGGTACTCAAAAGTGGCTTCAGCCGCCTTTACACCAAAGGTCATGCGGCTGTTACCGCTCCATGCCATCCGCCATTCCAGATGGTCTATTGTGTCTGTAATTACATCAAAGTTTTTACAGACTTCCAGTGGCATAAATAATAGTGCAACGTTTTCTGCGGCAAACACGCCTACGCTTACATAAGTGCCACAGGCTGAAGTTTTTACCACTTCTTTCATCAGGTGCTGCGTGTAGGCCAGACGGCTTACCTCTTTATTCCCGATTTTCATATCTTCTGCGTTCATGCTTTGTGAAACGTCAGCAAGCAGCAGGTAGTTATGTACTTCCTGCTTCAGTTGTATCTCAGGCTTAATGAGTGCCAGTAGCAAGAATAGCGCTGCGGCAATCAGCAATGCGGTTTCGTAATTTTCTTTTAATACGGTGATTATCTTGTTCATGGCAAACCTTGTGGTAAATTGCTGATTTCCATCCCTGAGCGTTCCTGAGCAACCGTTTTAATGTTGCTGGGGATAACTGAGAGCAGCAGGCTTAAGTTGAATTTAGCTGCACGCAAAGTGGGATCGAGTTTTAATGCTTGCTCGTAAGAAGCCTTTGCCTGCAGATAATCGAACTTTGCTTCCTCCTGAATTGCGCCATCTGCGGCCACCAAGCGTTGCAAGCCTGCACGGAATAAATTGTTGGCGATGTTAAAGTGAATCAGAGATTTTAATTCAGTACTCACTTCAAAAACATCATCCTGCTGTAGCTTTTTGGTCGCATCCAGTAACTGGCCAAACCCTTGTGTGGCCTGTTTGTAATTGCCGGATTTTCCTTGCTGGTAGGCATCTGCAAATTTCTTATGGAATGGGTAATGTTCATCGTTTACCACCTCCCCCGACATTAGCGCACGATTTACCTTGTCAATTTGATGGGTTTGGTAAACTTCATAAGCGGCCCCGGTTAAACCTGTGATTAAAACCAGGCCTAGCAGTTGGTTGATGCGTTTTACGCGATTTTTCATTCGTGCACCCTCAAATTCTTAATAATCAACAGAAATAACCCTAACACCAAAGCAATGATGATGAATACTTTTGCGTAGTCATAACCTGCAATCGTTTCGGTGTATTTAATGATCTTTTTCTCGCGCGCATCAATGTCATTAATCGCCGATTGCAGAGTTTCAGGATTGTCTGCCTCGTATGCTTTATATTTCAGCCCGAGTGATTGGAAGTATTTATGCAGCACAATCGAGTTGGGTATGCGTTCTTCCTCGTACTCATCTGTAGAGAATATGCTAGGTTCATCAGGCTCGCGCAACATGATCCAGTAAATGCTCAAACCGCGGCTCTTTAAACGCTCGCTTAATAGAAATTTAACGCGAGGGCTGAGTTTGCCTGCACCATCAGAAAGTAGAATGAGGGCGCGTGAACCCGAGCTCTGAATTTTGTCGAACAGGCCAACGCCAGCAGTCAAGCCCGCACCGATATTGGTTTGGTTGAGTGATGGGCTGGTTGCGGCCTGAATGGCAGCGTGAATGGCATCACGATTGGAGGTGATTTTAATGCCATATAGTGCGGAGTTGGTAAATCCGACCACGCCCATCATGTCATCAGGACGCGAATCAATGAACTGCGTAATGATCCGGCGCGCGGTTGCTGATTTTATTTCTGCGGCATGTCCGGAATTATCACCGGCAAACGGATGATCCATACTCACGCTGCGGTCAATGACCATAACGGTTTGCGCACCTTTACCTGTTCGCTGTATTTCTTCATCTTTCCCACGAGGCGAAGCTACGGCAATGACGATGCTTGCCAGCAATAAACTGGTGATGATCTTAACCGTCAGGTTCAGTTTGTCAGAGAGTTCATCCTCCGGCATCATGTCCAGCCAAGTATACATCTTGCCTTGATGACCTTTTAGCCAGAATGGCAGCAGCGCAATGGGGATAAGGGCAAATGCCCAGGGGTTTAGAATCTCCATTAAATGCCTCGCTCGCAATCACGTAGTTGCTTGCTTAATTGCACCAGATTTTCTATCACCTTCGCGCTGTCACGTGCATCAACTGAATATAGAGATGTGTTTGAGTGTTCAAAAAACTGTTCAATTTCTTTTTTCATTTTTTTGAAACCAGGATGCATGATGACAAAACGCTCAATGTCACGGGCAAATATGTTGGCACGATAGTGATGATTAAAAGCCTGATGCATATAAACCAGTGCCTGCTTCTCATCCTTAGCCGTTTTGACAGCAGGTTTTTTTGATAACCGTTTAAGTTTACGGTGGGCTCTTGCAAACGCGCCACCCATGAATGGCATCCATTGCCCATCCGCATTGATGTAAAGTAGCGTCAGCAGACTTGCTAGCAGCAGACTCAGAAACACCGTCAGCCGCGTTTGATGGGAACGGATATCCACCAGCGGCGGTTTGAATTCTGGCTGCATGTTTTTTTCTGCTGTTTCAATGCCACCAGCCACTAAAGGTGAAAACCAAAATCCCCATGCTGGAATATCCATTTTTATCGGCTTTTCACCGCCAGTCAGCACGTACTCCAGTGCGGGTAACTGCATGACCGAGGGTGTTTTTTTATGAGTGAATGCCTGATAGCCCAATTCTACTGAGTATAAAGTGCGTGTCTTCTGTTGTTCGGTTGCAACATTTATCTCTACTAACTCAATGCCATTGTGTTTGTTGCCTTTTTTAGGAAAAGTCTCTTTTGCGATTTGATAAGGCGCTGGCAGCGCGAGCACCATTTTTCTAGTTAACTTGTCGCCAATCTGTACACCGTAACTTTTATCAGGATTTGTGAGTGATACTATTTCTGGCGCAATGGTGGTGGCTGCGTCTTCTGCAATGGCTAGAGGCGCATTCATCAATAGGCACGTTGCTAACAAACATGCCGACAGGCGAGTTTGAAACGAGGGTTTTGAAATAAGTGTTTTCATTAGGTTATATTTCACAGTGTCATATTTTGTTCAAAATAATGGGTCATGGTTTCTGGTTTGTAATCACCATGCATAAAGAGTGCTGGGCTATCGAACTTCAGAAACAAGGCTTCTAGCGCATGTCGGCGATCATTGAATGCGGTGATGAATTTGGCTCTCAGTTCGTATCTGAAAAATACCGTGCGGTTTAGGCCTGTTTCAGGGTCTATCATTGTGCCAAAGCCAAACTTAGGTAGTTTCTTGTATTCCTCATCATCCCAAAGCACGATAGGAATCACCTGATGTGCAGACATGGCCGTGAGCGTTTGCTCAATTACACTCAGCGGCATGTGAAAATCTGAAATCCAAAAAACCAGCCCTCGGCTTTGCCCTAGGAAGTTGGGTACATCCGTCACACCTTCAGCGCCGGTTCGCATTTTTTGATAGTCGCGCAATTGCGCAATCGCTTCTTTTGACTGATGTAAATTGCGGCTTAGCGGCAGTGTGTAATCTTCAAGCACATGGTTGTTGTAGCCGATAAAGCTGAATACATCACCCATCTGATAGGCCGAATTGGCCACCGCCGTTGAAATTTCAATCGCTTTATCCAGTTTACGTTGTCGTCCTTTGAACTGCATGGAACTGGATAAATCACATACCGCATAAATCGGGGTTGTGCTTTCCTGATTAAATTGGCGCACCTGTACCTGTTCGAACGGATCACGTAGCGTTTGCCTGATATCCATCCGCCTTGCATCCGGGTAATCCACCAGATTCACATTGCCACGATACTCCAGGCCTATGCCACGTTGCGTGCCACGATGGTCACCTAGTTGAATGCTGGCTGATTTCCATGACACCACATACTCAAATGGTTTGGCGTAGGTCGCCTGATCAAATATATCAGGCGCCTGGTGTGTGGGTTTATTTACAGATAAGCTCATTCGTTAGCCTTGTTGTTGATGAACTTGCAAGCTAAGCCGCTTTGCTGAAAGTAGGGCTGGGTACTGCCACAGTGCTCATGATGTTGGCTGTAAGTTCTCTTGCCAGTGCTGTTCTACGGTTTTCATACATAGAGTTAAACACCAAGCGATGCGAAATGACTTCATGGAATACCGCGTGAATATCTTCCGGGTACATGCTGTCCCGGCCATTAAGCCAGGCATTGACACGTGCGGCTTTCAGCAACATCCCCATGCCGCGCGGGCTGGCCCCGGTTTGAATCACACGGGTCACATCCACACTTTCCATGGTGACACCGAATTTTTCAGGGTGCTGTGTCGCATCCCACAAGTCTAGCGCGTACTCTTCAAGCACGTCGCTAGATTTAATATGGTTTTGTAACAGGTCAGAAAATGCGTTGAGTTGGTCGAACTTAAGAATTTCGCTTTCAACCTGCTGCGTGAGTTTTTCTGCATGCTGGAATTTAGTGTTGAATACCAATGATTTTTTTAATTCACGGTCTGTTGGAATTTCAATCGGAATTTCCATCATAAAACGGTCACGTGCTGCTGAAGGGATTTCAAATGTCTCATTTTTTTCAACCTGATTGCGGTCAGCAAATACAATCATATGCGGCATGCGATATTCTTTTTTAAACGCACTTAAATGGCGCTCTGCCATCACGCGCAACATCAGCGCATGCACTTGCGGTCTGGCACGGTTGATTTCGTTAAAAAAGAACACGGATAAATTTTCACCTGCACGCAGCAGTGGCCCTTCATCAATCTGCGGGCGGCCGTCAGGCCCAAGAAATGTGTGGTATATCAAATCATTTGGCATTAAATCTACGGTACCTTCAATACGTTCATAGGCACCGCCAATACCGCGTGCGATGGATTGTAGCAATGTGGTTTTACCCACGCCGACACCACCATCAAGTAAAACGTGCCCGCGGGCAAAAATTGCAATATTCATCAGGCGAATGGCTTTGTCTTGACCAACGATCACATTTTTAACTTCGCTTTCTAGTTTCAATGCATGGTCGCGCCAGTCCGTTAATTGGGCATCAAGAGGTGGTGACATAAAATTCCTTTATTTATCTTTACCGTTTTAAGGGTGAAGCGGGTTGGTATGAAGGCAGGGTCGCTCACTTAGGAGGTGGGGTAAACTGCTTTGCAACAAATCGTTTCAGCAATGTAACAGAGTGTAATCAAAGTTTAGGCATCCAGATTGTGATTTCTTGATGGTCCAGAGGGTGTTTATTTTTGAGCTGGATTGTATGGTCCAGAATTGTGATTGACGGTTATTCACCAGAGGCTGTTGGTAGAAAATCCGGGTAAAAAAAACCCCTTCTCAAAACTTTGAGAAGGGGTACCCTAGTATCAAATTTCTTTGGAGTAAATTTGATAAAGAACTAATACTCTACGCTCTATTTTTTAAGCTTGAAGAGATGGTTGGTTACAGGCTAAATACGTTCAATGCACCGCCGCCTGGAGCCGCGTTGTATTTAACGAGTTCAGCATAACCACCAGCAGCACCTAAAGCGTCTGTTGGGTTAGTCATACCAAGGTTCATCGCAACACCAGCCCAG
>PHCJ01000002.1:0-260763 GCA_002842285.1 Betaproteobacteria bacterium HGW-Betaproteobacteria-22 | reverse complement strand
AACAGCTTTGAACCAACGATCCAATGTGCCGTAGAACACCAAGTCAGTAGCAGTTGTTAAAGCACCGCCCCAAGCAGAGAATTTCTCTTTGTTGTACCATACTTTTTTGTTGGTCATTGGGTCATAAGCAGCAAAACCACCCATTACGCCGTCAGGACCTGGGAACATGGTCAATGTCGCACCCACCCATGGTTGACCGGCCACGTATTTACTTTCTACTGGCTCGTATGTCATACACACGTGGTTCATCGGTGAATACATTAACCCTGTTTTTGGTGAGTATGCAGCAGGTTGTTGGTCTTTAGTGCCCAATGCTGCAGGGCAGATGCCTTTGGTGTTGTAATCCTGGTGGGTCGATGCCGTAGGTAACTTATCAGGTACACCTGTCCTCAAATCTACGTTGGTAGACCAGTTTACGAATGGGTGCACTTTTTCAGCAGCAATTAATTTGCCGTTATGCGCATTCCATGTGTAGGCGTATCCGTTACGGTCATGATGCCAGGCGTATGTTTTGCCACCTTTGTCGAACAAGATTACTTCGTTAATACCGTCGTAGTCCCATTCGTCATGTGGTGTTTTTTGCATCGCCCACCTTGCCATACCGGTATCCAGGTCACGAGCAATAACTGACATCGACCATTTGTTGTCACCTGGACGTACGTCCGGATTCCAAACTGATGGGTTACCTGTACCGTAGTACACCAGGTTGGTACGTGGGTCATATGGCCACCAGCCCCAAATAGACGCGCCGCCATGTTGCCAGCCATCCTTCACGGCTTGTGGTTTTAACCATGTTTTAACGCCTAAATCAGTTTCAGGATATTTCATTTGCTCCGCAGTTAAGCGTTTAAAAGAGCCGCCTAGCTTGTTACCGCCATTGACATCCTCATAAACAGATAGTGCACTGTATTCAGGTGTATCCTTGTTGAAGCCTTCACCCATTAGTGTTTCAGAGTCAGGTCCCGTAGCATAGGCTTTCCAAGCAATTGAACCATCTTTAATGTTCAGTGCTGTAAATGCACAGCGTACGCCGAACTCAGCGCCAGAACATCCCATTAACACCTTATCTTTAATGACATGTGATGCGGTTGTGGTGGTTGCACCAACTTTAGGGTCCCACACATTGGTGCTCCAAATCTTGGCGCCAGTTTTTGCGTCCAGAGCAACCATCGTGCCGTCATTCTGTGTCAGAAATATTTTTCCATCGCCAAAGCCCAAACCACGTGAAACGTTATCGCAGCACAATACAGCTTGTACTGATGGATCTTGTTTAGGGAAATATGACCATACGATTTTTTGGTTGTCGTTCAGGTCAAGTGCGTATACGTTGTTTGGGAATGCTGTATGTACATACATCATGTTACCGACAACAACCGGTGAACCTTCGTGACCACGGTTTACACCGGTTGCGAATGTCCAGGCTGCTTTCAGGTTTTTAACGTTACCTTTGTTGATTTGGGATAAAGCACTGTGCCCGTGATTAGAGTGGTTACCGCGCGGATGAGCCCAATTGTTTGCGTCAGCAATGGCTGCTTCCTGATCTGCCGCTGCTGATGCTGCCAAAGGCATCGCCATACCGACCACCAGGCCAAGCGCTAACTTTATTTTGTTGATTTGCATATTAATCTCCAATATTTTTAATTGATGATGATTGTTGAGTAGTTAACCTACCAACATCACTGCCGGCACATTTAAATTGCTTAGCTTTAAAAGTTGTATCAAGCAGTAACGCTAATGTAACAGTATGTAATTAATCCAAAACATCCAGATTGACAAATTGCTGTGGTCCAGTAAAATATAGTCAACATATATTATATTGATGGTCCAGTTATCACTTTTAATGCGGTCCAGCAACATGCTGTGTCTGAGAGTAAATATTGAAGGGATTGCCATGCTACGCTCTTGGCGTTTAAATTTAATCGTAACAAAGGCATCTGGCCAATCGGTCTACCTGCAAATTGCCCAGCAGATTATTGAAGAAATTCAGAGAGGAAGGCTTCCTCCCTCTACCGCAATGCCTGGCACAAGAGAGTTGGCTGATATGATTAACGTCAATAGAAAAACAGTCGTGCTCGCTTACGACGAATTGATTGCGCAAGGCTGGTTAACCACAGAAAGTAGACGTGGTACATTTGTCTCCTCCAACTTGCCTAACTTTTCAGTCTCTGTTCCGTTGCTAAACAAACATATTGCTGAATTTGATGCGCATAAATTGACGCCCTACGCTGAGCAGCTTGTTACTGAAAAAGATAGTGCATCAAACTGTGTAGTCGAATTTAATGATGGTATCCCTGACACGCGTTTAATTCCTTTTAAAATGATTTCAATGGCGTTTCGCCACGCTTTGCTGGTTTCCTCCAGAGCAAATAAGCTAGGTTACGATAGCCCTAAAGGGGTGCAGGCGTTACGTCAATCAATTGCGACGATGTTAAATCTGGAAAGAGGGCTCAATGTGGGGATGGATAACATCTGCATTGTGCGAGGAAGTCAAATGGGAATTTTTCTGGCAGCACGCATATTAAGTAAGCCGGGCGATTATGTTGTAGTGGAAAATCTTAGTTACCCTCCGGCACGAGAGGCTTTTAAATCCTGTGGTGCGACAATTCTCGGTGTTGGTCAGGATAGCCATGGTATGAATGTGGATGAATTGAGAACTCTATGTGAAAAGCATCGAATAAGAGCCGTATATGTTACACCGCATCATCAATTTCCTACGACAGTCATGATGACTGCTGAGCGCAGATTAAAACTGCTCAGACTTGCAGATCAGTATGACTTTATCATTGTGGAAGATGATTATGATCATGAGTTTCATTTCTCTCATCATCCGGTTTTGCCATTAGCCAGTGCTAATGATAGTGATCGAGTGGTTTATGTGGGCTCACTTTCTAAGGTGCTTGCGCCAGGCCTACGGGTTGGTTATCTGGCTGCCTCCAAAGCATTCATACAACAGTGTGCATCAGAAGTTTTGCTCATTGATAGACAAGGTAATTCGGTCACTGAACTCGCAGTGGCAGAGTTAATGGAATCTGGCGAAATTAAACGTCATATTCGCAGAACCATTAAAATTTATGAAGAGCGTCGAAATGAATTGATCAGATTGTTGCAGAATGAATTAAGTGAGTTTGTAGAGTTTGAAACCCCATATGGCGGCCTTGCCATATGGTTGCGCTTAAAAAAAGGGGTTGATATCAATCATCTGGTTCAAAAAGCCCAGCTTGAAAAAGTCAAAGTGTTACCAGCGGCCCTGTTTTCAGAGTCCGGCAGTGACATCGGCGCAATCAGGTTGGGCTTCGGTAGCCTTAATGTCGCAGAGTTAACCACAGGTGTGGAGCGATTAAAGCGCGCTTTTGAAGCGTAATGCCATGGTTGGCATGAGTTAAAAAAGCCCGCATTGCGGGCTTTTTTAACAAGGGGAAACACTGCCTGAGTAGAAGTAACTAGCCGAAAAAATCCTTGGCTTTATCAACCCAACTTTTGTTTTTAGGGCTGTGTTTGCCTGCATCAGCTTGCGTGCTTTCTTCAAACTCACGCAACAGCTCTTTTTGGCGCGTGGTCAGTTTGACTGGAGTTTCCACCACTACATGCACCATTAAATCGCCATACTCGCTTGCGCGCAGTGGTTTGATGCCTTTGCCGCGCAATCTGAACACACCGCCGGTTTGGGTTTCAGCCGGGATTTTCATCTTGGCTGAGCCGTCCAGTGTTGGCACTTCAATTTCACCGCCTAAGGCTGCGGTGCTAAAGCTGATTGGCATTTCGCAGTGCAGGTTGCCGCCGTCACGTTGGAATATTTCATGCGTTTTCAGGTGAACGACCACATACAAGTCACCGGTGGGGCCGCCATTCACGCCGGCTTCGCCTTCACCGCTCAGGCGGATTCTGTCGCCTTCATCCACCCCTGCCGGAATTTTCACTGACAGGGTCTTGTTTTGTTTGGTGCGACCTGCGCCGTGGCAGCTTGGGCATTTGTCATCATCTTTGATGATCTTGCCTGTGCCATGACATTTAGGACAGGTTTGCTGTACTGAGAAAAAGCCTTGCTGCATGCGTACTTGACCATGACCGCCACAGGTGGTGCAGGTAACGGGGGCCTTGCCGGATTTTGCACCCGTGCCGTTACAGGGTTCGCATTTAGCCTGCACTGGAATGCGGATTTTGGTTTCAGTACCCTTGGCCGCATCTTCAAGCGAGATTTCCATGTTATAGCGCAGGTCTGCGCCGCGATACACATTGCTGCGCTGACTGCGCGCCCCGCCACCAAAAATATCGCTAAAGATATCGCCAAAAGCATCACCAAATCCTGCGCCGCCAAATCCTCCACCTCCAAACCCGCCTGCGCCGCCCATGCTTGGGTCTACACCAGCATGGCCGTATTGATCGTAAGCCGCACGTTTCTGGTCGTCAGATAGCATCTCGTAGGCTTCTTTAGCTTCTTTAAACTGCTCTTCCGCTTTTGGATTGTCCGGATTACGGTCCGGGTGGTATTTCATCGCAAGTTTGCGATAGGCTTTTTTAATGTCTTCTTCCGAAGCGTCTTTATTGACACCCAAAACTTCGTAATAATCTTTTTTTGCAGCCATATCAATAATCCAAATATTCTTTTTTCAAAAATACAAAAAGCACACTGCCACATATGCCGCAGTGTGCTTGTTTGCTTAGCGGCGATTATGCTTTGTCAGATTTAACTTCTTCAAACTCCGCATCCACTACGTCGCCATCCACGGTTTTTTCACTTTCTGGATTTGGTTGGGCGCTTTCAGTGTTTGCTTGTGCTTGTTGTTCCGCGTAAACTTTTTCACCTAGCTTTTGTGATGCAGCAGTGAGGGCTTCTGTTTTTGCTTCTATTTCAGCCTTGTCGTCTGATTTCAGCGCTTCTTCTACGTCTTTGATTGCGGCTTCGATGGCTTCTTTTTCAGCCGCTTCCAGTTTGTCACCATGCTCGCTCAGTGATTTCTTCACTGAGTGCACCATGCCGTCTGCTGCGTTGCGTGCGTCAACCAATTCGCGCAATTTGCGATCTTCATCGGCGTATTTGATGGCATCTTCTTCCATCTTCTTGATTTCTTCTTCAGAAAGACCGGAGTTTGCCTTGATGGTGATCTTGTTCTCTTTGCCAGTCGCTTTGTCTTTTGCAGAAACATGCAAGATGCCGTTGGCATCGATATCAAAAGTCACTTCAATTTGTGGCATGCCACGTGGTGCCGGCGGAATGTCGCTCAAGTTGAACTGGCCAAGTGATTTGTTGGCAGAAGCCATTTCACGCTCACCCTGCAATACTTGAATCGTCACCGCATTCTGGTTGTCTTCAGCGGTTGAGAACACTTGTGATGCCTTGGTAGGAATCGTAGTGTTTTTCTTGATGAGTTTGGTCATCACGCCGCCGAGCGTTTCAATACCTAATGACAATGGTGTTACGTCTAGCAACAACACGTCTTTCACGTCGCCTTGCAGTACGCCGCCTTGAATTGCAGCACCTACAGCCACCGCTTCGTCAGGGTTCACGTCTTTGCGTGGCTCTTTACCGAAGATTTCTTTTACTTTCTCTTGCACTTTTGGCATGCGGCTTTGACCGCCGACCAAAATCACGTCTGAGATATCTGACGCTGATACACCAGCATCCTTCAATGCCGTGCGGCATGGTGCCATCGTGCGCTCGATCAGATCTTCAACCAATGATTCCAGTTTTGCGCGGGTGATTTTAACCACCAAGTGTTTTGGGCCAGAAGCATCAGCCGTGATGTATGGCAGGTTCACTTCAGTTTGTTGAGCGCCTGATAGTTCAATTTTTGCTTTTTCAGCCGCTTCTTTTAAGCGTTGTTTTGCCAATAGGTCGTTACGTAAATCCAAGCCATTTTCTTTTTTGAACTCATCAGCCAAGAAGTCGATTAAGCGGTTGTCAAAGTCTTCACCACCCAGGAATGTGTCACCGTTGGTACTCAAAACTTCAAATTGATGTTCGCCATCAATGCTTGAAATTTCAATGATAGAAACGTCGAAAGTACCGCCACCTAAGTCATACACAGCGATTTTACGGTCGCCTTCTTGTTTGTCTAAACCGAAAGCCAATGCCGCTGCAGTTGGCTCGTTGATGATACGTTTAACTTCCAGGCCTGCGATACGGCCAGCGTCTTTAGTGGCCTGGCGCTGGCTGTCGTTAAAGTAAGCAGGCACAGTAATCACAGCCTCAGTGACTTCTTCACCCAAGTAATCTTCCGCAGTTTTTTTCATTTTGCGTAAAACTTCAGCCGAGATTTGTGGCGGCGCCATTTTTTGGCCGCGCACTTCCACCCATGCATCACCGTTATCTGCCTTTGCAATGGTGTAAGGCATTAGACCGATGTCTTTTTGCACTTCTTTTTCTTCAAAACGGCGGCCAATCAAGCGCTTAACTGCATACAGTGTGTTTTTAGGGTTGGTGACTGCTTGGCGTTTTGCTGGTGCTCCAGCCAAAATCTCGCCATCTTCCTGATAAGCGATGATAGATGGGGTTGTGCGCGCACCTTCAGCGTTTTCAATCACGCGAGGTTTACCGCCTTCCATGACTGCTACGCAAGAGTTGGTTGTACCTAAGTCAATACCGATAATTTTGCCCATATTTAATTTCCTTTTACTTTTAATTTGTTTATCCGCATTTAATATGTATAAAAGCAGATTAATTCATAACCTTATTTGCTAGATGGTGATTATTTTTTTTAATTCAAGTGTTTTTCTAAACTCATGCGTTATATTTAAAAAATAATTATTTAGCCACCATCAATTACTTAGCCACCATCACCAGCGCTGGTCGCAAGACGCGGTCATTTAATGTATAGCCTTTTTGCAGTACTTGCGTTACGGTGTTGGGTTCGCCGCTGTTTTCCAGCATGGATATGGCCTGATGTTTGTTTGGGTCAAACTTTTCACCTAATGGGTTGATTTCAGCGATATTGAATTTACTAAACACGCTGGACAATTGTTTAGCGGTGAGATCAACGCCGTCTTTGTAGCTTTGCACATCCGTTGCCTCGATAAGCAGTGCGGCATCCAGACTGTCTTTAACTGCCAGCAATTCGTTTGAGAATTTTTCCAAAGCAAATTTGCGTGCTTTATCGATGTCATCTACCGCGCGGCGACGAATATTTTCGCCCTCGGCTTTTACATAAAGTACACTGGCTTTGGCTTCTTCCAGCGCGGCCTCTAGTTCAGCGATTTTTGCCTCTGGTGTCGTTTCAGTGGCCACGGTCTGGTTTTCTGTCGCCTCCATCTCAGCTTGTGGCATAGATTTTTCTTCTTGCATATTTAATCCCCGATAATGAATACATTTAGCACCTAGATGGGGATGCGGTTGCCAATTTCAAGTTCGAAGGCAATTATTTTTTGATAATTGCCTGCAGTGATTGCGCAACATCGTTTGCACTCGGGATTTCGTGGATGTTACCAAGGTTGATTGCAGGGGCGGCTGCTCCGGCATAGACGCCAGTCAGCGCCGGGTCGGTATCAGTATAAATCGCAACAGTTGGGGTGCCAAGCGCGACACTTAAATGTGACAAACCTGTGTCCACCCCCACAGCCGCCTGCGCTTGACTGATGACGGTGGCCAGCTGGGCAATGCCGAGTTTTGGAAGCACTGTTGCATTACTAAGCCTGTTGGCAATGTGCTGAGCCCGTTCAAGTTCTGCTGCACTTGCCCACGGCAGAACCAGCTGCATATTTTGTTTCGCAAGCGAAGCCCCGAATTCAATCCAATGCTCAGTGGGCCATAGTTTGCTGTCACGGCTTGTGCCGTGCAGGCCGATTATGTAAGGTTTGCTCGATACTGAATCTATTGTTGCTGATGCCATGATGCCATAGCAGGGCAGGGTTTTAGGAACGGGGTAACCTAAGCTAAGCGCCGCCAGCGTGCGATTGCGGGTTACTGCGTGCAGTTTGCGTGAAACCTGATATTTGACGTCATAAAACAAAGAGGCGAGAGGCTCGCGTGCTGAACCTCTGTTATAGCCATGCTTTTTTCCGTGACTTAGCATTGTAAGCAAGCCGCTTTTTAGTAGTCCTTGCGTATCCAGCACAATGTCATATTGTGTGCTCGAAACTTGCTGTTTTGCTGCGCTGATTTCAACCCAGGTTGCCTGGTTAAAAATCGCTTTACGCCAGCGGCGAATCGCTACAGGAATTACCCGATTGACCCCGGAGTGCAGTTTGGGAATGTCTGCAAAAGCTTCTTCAACTACCCAGTCAATTTTAATGTCTGGATGATGGTGGTGTATGTCATGAATGATGGGCAGGTTGTGAATGACGTCGCCCAAGGATGAAGTTTTAATGATAAGGAGTTTCTGCATAATGTGCATTTTCGCATACAATTAGGCTTTTTCATCCATAGCAAAAGTTACATAATCTTTTGAAATTCGCATTTCTTATTTTTAAGGTATTCCCTTACGGCGGCGTGCAGCGCGACATGCTGCGTATTGCGCAAGATTGCGTCAATGCGGGACACGAAGTCACGATTTACACGGGCGAGTGGCGCGGTGAAATGCCTGATGTGCGGATTAAAGTGGAAATTCTGCCGAGTCGTGGTTGGTTAAATCATCAGCGACATCGGTCACTGATTTGTCATATGCAAAATGCATTGGCCAGAAGCCCTGCTGATTTAGTGGTAGGCTTCAATCGCATGGCAGGCCTTGATGTTTATTATGCCGCTGATCCTTGCTATATTCAGCGTGCGCATGAAGATCGCTCATGGCTTTATCGCAACATGCCTTTTGTCCGCGGTCGTTACCGTTTTTTTGCGGATGCAGAGAAAGCGGTCATGGGTCTGCAAAGCCGATGCCAGATACTATTGCTGACAGAACGTGAAAAACATAGCTTCCAGCATTGGTACCACACCCCGGATAATCGGTTTCATTTGTTGCCGCCCAATATTCCTGTTGAAAAATTCATCAATAAAGATCGTGAACATTGTCGTACCTACGCTAGACAGCAATTTAATTTGCCTGCGAAGGCGAACATCGTACTTACCGTTGGTTCAGCCTTTGTCCGCAAAGGGGTTGATCGCGTGATTGATGCCATTGCCGCCCTACCTCAACATTTGCAGGATAATACCTGGCTGCTTGCCATTGGTGAGTATGAATCTAACAGTAATATCGAAGCTTACTGTCAAAAGCGCAGGATATCGCATCATTGCATTCATGTTGGAGGACGTTCGGATGTGCCAGAGCTTATGATGGGGGCAGATGTTTTTGCACATCCTGCACGTTCCGAGCTTGCCGGCATTGTGCTGATAGAGGCCATGACAGCGGGCGTGCCCGTGCTGGTGACTGAAGTGTGCGGTTATGCACCACGTGTGGCCGAGGCCGTTGCAGGTGTCGTGCTGACATCGCCTTACAAGCAGGAGCAAATGAACCAAGCTTTAGCCATGATGCTGCAATCACCACAAAAAGAAAATTGGCAGACCAACGGGCAGCGTTATGTGGCCCATATTCACGCCACGTCATCCAAATCTGCGGAGGCGGATTACATCATCGAACAGGGTTTGCTTGTATGTCAAGCATCAGAGGGTGTTTAATCACATGGATAAGCTAATGCTGCCAGCAGATCTGCATCAAGAGTTCGGCGTAGATGCCTTCACGGAAATCATGGCATTGGAAGGCAAGGCTTTTCGCAATGTGCGCGGCCGCAAAACCATACAGGTTAGGTTGGGCGGTGTCAGCTATTTTATCAAGCAGCATTTTGGCGTGGGCTGGCTTGAAATTGCCAAAAATCTGCTTAGCCTTAAAAAGCCGGTGCTAGGCGCGCTAACTGAGATGCAGGCAATACAGAAACTAACAGCGCTAGGTGTTGCGACTACCCCCTTAGTGGGCTATGGCGTGCGAGGTGTGAATCCTGCCAGGCAACAGTCGTTCATTATCACGCGAGATTTAGGCGAGATTATTTCGCTGGAAGACATATGTGCTGACTGGGCTGATAGCCCCCCGGAGGCTGTGTTTAAACAAAAGATTGTGATTGCACTGGCGCAGCTTGCGGCCAAATTGCATGGCGCTGGTATGTGTCACCGTGATTTTTATCTGTGTCATTTCGTGCTTAAAAAAGAAGCATTGGCAGAAGGGCGTGCAGATTTGATTCTGATTGATCTGCACCGCGTGCTGTTCGGTCAGTCTAGCCATGGCCGTGCAGTGATAAAAGACATTGGCGGCTTGATGTTCTCAGCCAAAGATAGCGGCTTGAATGATGCGGACTGGGCGTTGTTTAAGCAGCATTATTTACCGCAGTCAACGGTGTTTTGGGAAAAAGTGGACGCGCGCGCGAATAAGCTTTATGCCAAATTTCACAGTGCAAAATTTCAGAATCGCCTAGCGCAGGAAAAATCAGCTATCCACCAGCCTTGACTTTTCCCGCATGACGACGTTGTTTGTAGCGATTGTATCGCCATAGATATTGTTCAGGTTTTTGCCGGATTTGTGCTTCAATCGCCTGGTTGAGTAATGCGGGTGTTGCAATGCTGTCAATCTGGGTGAGGTGAATCTCATAGCCCCTCCCATGCGCCAGACGCTCTCCAAAAGCCATAATTACAGCCGCACCTGTTTTTTCTGCAAGTCTGCTGGCTAATGTCATGGTGTAAGCCGGCTTGCCAAAAAAGTCCGCCCACACCCCTTCGCCCTCCGCGGGGATCTGATCCGGTAATATGCCAATGGCCTCTCCTTTTTTTAACGCCTGCATCAGTGCGCGTACACCCTGTGCGTTAGCTGGTGCAAGCTTGACTTGGCCTTTTACACGGCCGGCATCAATCAAAGGTGCCAGCCAGGATTTTTTAGGGGGACGGAACAGCACGGTGATGGGGTGTTTCGCTGCGTAGTAAATGGAGGTGATTTCAAAACAACCTAAATGCGGGGTAAGAAAAATCAGCCCTTTGCCGCGTGCTAATGCTTCTTCCACTAAGTGCCAGTTATTGCAGCCCTTGACCGTGGATAACGCTTTTTTTTGTGGCCATTGCCAAATCGCCAATGTTTCTAAAATCGCCATACCCGTTTGCAGCGTATTGACTTTAAAGGTTTTGTTGAAAGTGGCTTCATCTTTGCAAATTCTACTTTGGAGTAGATTGTCATGCTGCATGCGCGCAGCATTGGGAGTCAAGAGGTGAATACACCAGCCTAACAGGCTGCCTAGTGCGTGGATTTTTGCCAATGGCAGGCATGAAATAAGTTTGGCAATAAATGTAAGCATGATCCGCCATTATTTTAATGGATTAATTAGGTGCCCGTGTAATTTTGTATTCCAACCCTGATAAAATATGCTTCAAATTTAAATTTAGCGAATAGAGTTGATATTGCTTACCTTTATATCAGATAAGTTTTTGGCATTGCTGAAAGAAAACCAATTGGATACCTTCGAAAAGGTGTGGAATCACCAGGTTGATTGGTTTGAAGAGCCTAACGAGCGTCGTGGTGGCTGGAGCGGGGTTGGGCGTATCGTATTGACGCAGGCTGATGGCACTATGATTGGCGGCTATCTGAAAAGGCAGGATAATCACTGCCGTACTTCCTGGTTGCATCCATTCAAGGGTGTGCCAACCTTTCAGCGTGAATTTGAAATGATGCGTTATCTGGCACGGCAGGGCGTATGTGCGCCTGAAGTGATGTTGTTTGGCAGAAATCCTGTGGGTGATTTAAAAACAACCTTGCTGACAAAAGAGCTTGCAGGATTTAAGCCTCTTGAAAACTTAACAGAAGAACTTTTTAACACGCATCGCCCGTCATTAAGTGTGCAACGTCCGATTATCAAAGCAGTGGCTTTGCTGGCACGGCAGCTACATGCAGCTAAGGTTCAGCATCGTTCTTTTTACCCTAAACATCTATTTGTCAACATGTCGGATGCTCAATTGCCACAAGTGGCTGTGATTGATTTGGAGAAATCACGAATCAATCATGTCGGCATACTCCGCAGTATTATTGATTTATCTGTGCTTAATCGGCATGCCAAATACTGGAGCAGAACGCGTCGCATGTCATTTTATTTGCAGTATTTGGGCTTAAAAAGACTCACCCCTTTTGCAAAATGGCTATGCAGGCGCATTGTTAAACGTTCTAATCGAGTAAAACGCAAGTAGTTGTTATAATGCGTAGTCAATGTTTATCACGTATTTAATTTTTTATAGGGTTGTTCATGTCGAATCCAAAAGAAACACCAATTAAGCTTGAATTTTCAAACAAGTATGACCGAGAACATTCTCAGTATTATTATGAAAAGCACCGCAGAGGGATAGAGCCAAGACTGTCGCACTGGCGTGATGTACAGTTGGCACGTAAGGCACTCAAGCTTGCAGGTAACCCACAGCGCGTGTTGGATTTGCCCTGTGGTGCTGGGCGTTTTTGGCCAACGCTGGCAGAAAACCCAAATAGAACGGTAATTGGTGCGGATAATTCAGCGGATATGGTGGCCGTGGCTTTGGAGCATTGCCCTAAGGAAATCGCTTCCCGATTTACGGGTTTGCAGACCTCAGCGTTTGCGATAGATTTGCCTGCTGCTGCAGTGGATAGTATTTTCAGCATGCGCTTGATGCACCATGTCGGTAAGTCTGAGCATCGGTTGGCGATGTTAAAAGAGTTTAATCGTGTGACCAAAGATACCGTCATTTTATCTTTGTGGGTGGATGGCAACTATAAGGCGTGGCAGCGTGTTCGCTCTGAGAAACGTCACCCACGCGGACCTAATCAAAATCGATTTTTAATTCCAGCACAACAAATTGAGCAGGAATTCGCCCAAGCTGGTTTCTCGATTATAGACCATTTAGATTTTCTGCCTTATTACGCAATGTGGCGTGTTTACGTATTGCGCAAAAAATAATTTATCCGACTTGATTGAACTGCCGTTAAAAAATGCGCCATCCGTTGTTGTGGAGGCAACCGTGAGAACGGTTCCTCAGCAGCGGATAGTGGTGCGCGGTCATTGGAACGGCATGCCTGTTTATGCTAAGAAATTCGTAGGCATGCGTGCTAAAAGGCACTTTGAGCGCGATGTCGCAGGAGTTCAAAAATTAATCAGCGCGCGTATTGCAACGCCACGTTTACTGTTTCAAGGAGAGGTTCAGGGTGAGTCTGCCTATGTCGCGATTTATGAAGCGATTGAACAGGTAGTGAATGCAGAAGAGGCGTTACGGCAACTGAATCGGATAGAGCGCTTCTCATTACTCAAAAAGATTGTGGTAGCGGTAGCACAACAGCATCAGGCTGGGTTGGTTCAAACCGATTTATATCTTAAAAACTTTGTAGTAAAAGATGACATTGTTTATTCTCTGGATGGAGATGGCATACGTAACTTGCCCAGGTTTTTTCAGCATAAGCAAAGGTTAAACAATCTCGCTACGTTATTGTCCAAGATGGATGTGCTGGAAGACGAGCACATCCCTGAACTTTACGATTGCTACTGCCAGCATTCAGGCATACCCGCAAAGTTTGATGAGGGTGTCCATGTTTGGGAGTTGGTGCAGAACATCCGTCATCGAGTGGCTAGCGGGTATGCAGACAAAAAAGTCTTTAGAAATTGCACAGATGTCAAAATCGCGCGGGCATTCGGGTACTTTATTGCGCAGGCGCGTCAGATCGCCATGGAACCACAAACGCTACTGTCTTTAGATGCACACTTGGATAAACCTGAGAGAAATATCAAGAATGGCAGGACGTGTACTGTGGTAAGAACCGAGCTTGCTGGTCAAGACGTCGTCATTAAGCGTTACAACCTGAAAAACTTCTGGCATGGACTTAATCGCACGTTCAGACCAAGCCGTGCCGCGGTTTCCTGGGCAAATGCACACCGCTTGCTCATATCCAATATTGCTACACCTGCGCCTATTGCGCTGGTGGAGGTGCGTGTTGGCATATTGCGTCGGCGCGCCTACTATGTCAGCGCTTATCTGGAGGCGCCTGATATCGCGCAATTTCTTATCCAGGAACAAGATGCTGAAGTTAAAAAGCAGGTGGCTTATGAAGTGGCTTTACTATTTTATCGTTTGAGTTTGCTGAGAATTTCGCACGGTGACTGCAAGGCCAGCAACATTAAAATCCTTGATAAAAAACCAGTGTTGCTGGACTTGGACAGCATGCGTGCTCTCCCATGGCGTTTTGAGTATCGGCATGTTAAGGATTTAAAGCGATTCATGCGGAACTGGATTGGTGATGTGGAAACAACAGCACTTTTTAAGCAAGCTTTTTTGTTGGCTTATCCCGTGTATGATGATCCTTGGCATGACGGTGTGTTAGCGCGCGCGGGGATTGATGGCTAGAATTTGTGAACTATTTGACTTAAACCCAGTAAAATATCAAAAAAATGATTTGAAAGCGGCAACATGATTGTATTAGGTCTATCCGGTGCGTTAGGGCACGATGCTTCGGCAGCAATTCTGGTCGATGGCAAAATTATTGCGGCAGCAGAAGAAGAGCGTTTTATCCGCGACAAGCACGCGAAAAATCAGTTTCCTTACGAGGCGGCTAAGTTTTGCATGCAACAGGCAGGCATTAAGCCGGAGCAAGTCGATATCGTCGCATTTCCTTATGCAGAAATACCGTTGAGCACCAATGCTCGCTGGCATTATGCCAAGCGCCACTGGTATGCGCCTGATCGCGCGCTGGATGCGATTTTTAATGGAAATCGCCGCTTCCGTCGCAACCGTGACAAGTCATTGAAACTAATGGCAGACTTGGGATTGACCAAGGCCAAATTTGTACCGGTTGAACACCATTTGGCGCATGCTTCCAGTGCCTATCATTTAAGTGGATTCAAGGAAAAAACCGCTATTGTGGGCATTGATGGCAAGGGCGAATATGCCACCACTTTTTTTGGCTATGGCGAAAACGGTAAAATTCACAAAATTAAGGAGTTTTACGACCCTGATTCTTTAGGTGGCATGTACGGTGCGATTACTGAATACCTTGGCTTTGAGATGCTAGACGGGGAGTTTAAAGTCATGGGTATGGCGCCTTATGGGGATGCCAGTAAATATGACCTGTCAAGATTAGTCACCTTTGAGAATGGTGATTTGCGCGTGAATACCAAACTAGTGAACGTGGTAGGACTGCGACGCTATAAAGAAGAAGGCAAGGGTTATTATTTCACGCCGGAACTCATTGAATGGCTGGGGCCTAAACGTCATGGTGATGAGATCGATGATCCGTATATCCATTACGCGGCGTCAGTGCAAGCTTTGCTGGAAGATGTTGCGCTGAAAATGATTGATTATTACCTAGGCGACATCATCAAGGAAACTGGCCGTATTGCCATGGCAGGCGGTGTTGCGCTTAACGTGAAATTGAATCAGCGTATCATTGCGATGCCGCACGTGAAAGAGCTGTTTGTGCAGCCGGCTTCAGGTGATAACGGCACCTCGCTGGGTGCGGCGACTTATGCTGCGCATCTGGCGGGTGATACCATTCATAAAATGGAACATGCTTATCTGGGTCCGGCATTTACAACGGAAGCGTGCATTGCGGCCTGTGAGGCGCATCCCGCTAAACCGATATTTACCCGTGTTGAGAATGCCGCGCAAAAGGGGGCTGAGTTGCTGGCGAGCGGCAATCCGCTAGCCTGGTTGCAGGGGCGTATGGAGTTTGGTCCGCGCGCTTTGGGTTGTCGCAGCATTCTGGGTGACCCGAGTTACCCCGGTGTGGCTGACCGCATCAATGCGCAAATCAAATATCGCGAGCGCTGGCGTCCATTCTGCCCAAGTATGCTGGATCGTGTGGCGGTGGACATTCTGCAGACTGAGCATCCGGCACCCTATATGACCTTCACCTTTGATGTGGCAGAACATTGGAAATCACGTATTCCCGAAGTCGTGCATGAGGATGGTACCGCACGTGCGCAGGTAGTAACGCGTGAGACAAACCCACGCTACTATGCGTTGATTGAGCATCTCGAACAGTTACGTGGCGTGCCTGTGGTGCTGAATACCTCACTAAACCGCCGTGGTGAGCCGATGATTTGCTCTCCCACGGATGCACTAAACATGTTCTTTGGATGTGATCTGGAATACCTCATGATGGAAGATGTTCTGGTAACAAAAAAATGAGTTGATATAGCTCAAATTAAACAGACAAAGGCCGCTGCATAAGCGGCTTTTGTTTGACGATAAGCCCGAGTTTAGCGATAATCAGGGTTAGTGTTATTCTTAACCTTGGTGGTGAATATCGCCGTAGAGTGATAAAGCTGACTAAGTCCCGCAAGTGAGTCCGTTATCTGAATAGAGTGTCTAATTATGAAACAATCACACGTAGAAGTGACAGAACGCATCGTAGAGAAGAGCCGCCCAACACGCACGGCCTATTTGCATCGACTAGATGAAATTGTGAACCGTCCACGCGGTGCTGACCGTTTAGGCTGTGCGAACGTGGCGCATGCATTTGCAGCAATGCCCGCCAATGACAAATTGCGCGTTGTGGCAGAGAAAGCGCCCAACATTGGTATTGTAACGGCCTATAATGAAATGCTTTCGGCGCATCAGCCATATGTCAATTATCCTGACATCATTCGCAATGAAGCACATAAATATGGTGCAACAGTACAGGTCGCCGGCGGCGTGCCGGCAATGTGTGATGGTATTACACAAGGTGAGCCTGGCATGGAGTTGTCATTGTTCAGCCGCGATACCATTGCCATGAGTACCGCGATTGCACTCTCGCATGACGTGTTCGATGCGGCACTGCTTTTAGGTGTGTGCGACAAAATCGTGCCGGGTCTGCTGATTGGCGCATTGCAGTTTGGGCATTTGCCATGCGTGTTTGTTCCTGCTGGCCCGATGAGTACCGGTATTGATAACACGACTAAATCCAAAGTACGTGAGCAATATGCGCAAGGTAAAGTAGGCCGTCAGGAGCTTTTAGCCTCTGAATCTGCTGCCTATCATGGTGCAGGTACCTGTACATTCTATGGCACTGCAAACAGCAACCAAATGCTGATGGAAGCCATGGGCCTCCATGTGCCCGGAGCGGCGTTTGTGCATCCGCATGACGGTCTGCGCGAGCTTCTGACGCGTGAGGCGGTCAAGATGGTACTTAAAAATACCAAAAATGAACATTTCACCCCGATTGGTCGTCTAGTCGATGAGCATGTGATTGTGAACGCTATGGTGGCGCTGTTGGCAACGGGCGGTTCGACCAATCACTTGATTCACTGGGTAGCGGTGGCGCGTGCGGCAGGTATTATCATTGACTGGACTGACTTCTACCACCTCGCGAAAACCACGCCATTGCTGGCAAGTGTGTATCCTAATGGTAAAGCCGATGTGAATGAGTTCCAGTCTGCGGGCGGCCCGGCATTCGTGATTCGAGAGTTGATTGACGCGGGTTACATGTTCCCTGATGTGTTTACAGTGGCCTATGGTGGTTTGCGTGATTACGGTAAATTGCCAACAAAAGAAAACGATAGCCTGGTTTGGAAAGATCTGCCAAAAGAGAGCAGTGATGAAACGATAGTACGTACAGCGGCATTTCCGTTCGATGAGTCTGGCGGCTTGCGTCTGCTAAAAGGCAATTTAGGGCGTAGCGTAATTAAGATATCAGCTGTGCCGCCTGATCGTCATATTATTGAGGCGCCGGCGATTGTGTTTGATGCACAGGAAGAGTTACTCGCAGCCTTTGACAGAGGTGAGCTGGAGAAAGATTTTGTGGCGGTAGTCCGTTTCCAAGGCCCTAAAGCCAATGGCATGCCTGAGCTGCATAAATTAACGCCGCCAATGGCAGTGCTGCAAAACAAAGGCTTTAAAGTGGCAATTGTTACAGATGGGCGCATGAGTGGTGCTTCCGGTAAGATTCCGGCAGCAATTCACCTGACACCAGAAGCCTCAGCCGGTGGTCCGTTAGCAAAAGTGCGCGATGGTGACATCATTCGCTTAAATGCAACCGTAGGCATGGTGAACGTGCTGGTGGATGAGGATGAGTGGGCAGAGCGAGAAGTCGCAGAGCTGTCTGACCATAAACGTCATAATAATGCGCATGGTTTTGGTCGAGAGCTGTTTGGAGGTATGCGTAAGAACGTGCTGTCAGCTGAAGAAGGCGCAGTAACCTGGCTTTGATGTTTTTGAAATTGCGCGATAACTTTGTTGCACTCGTTTGCCGTACTGTTCGTACTGTCTGCACTCGCGCGCCTCGTTCTCACTCAATTTAAAAAACATCTCGTTGGCTCATGTGCTTTGCCTAAACGTGTTTTGTAACCGAATAGGTTTGATTGCAAAGAATGTGAACTAAACATAAAACTTAAAATTTATAAAATAGGTAGAAAAAATGAATACATTAGATTTAGCCAATCATGGTCCAGTGATTCCAGTGATTGTGATCAACAAAGTAGAAGATGCAGTGCCGATGGCTGAAGCCTTGCTTGAAGGTGGCATTAAGGTGTTGGAAGTGACTTTGCGTACCTCATGCGCACTGGCTGGCATGGAAGAAATTGCCAAGCATGTGCCAGATGCGATTTTAGGTTCAGGCACGGTGCGTAATCTGAAAGATGCGCAAGCTTCTAAAGATGCTGGCTGTCAGTTTGCCGTGAGTCCTGGTTATACCAGTGCGTTGGGTCAATATGCACGTAAAATCGGTTTGCCATTATTGCCAGGCGTTTCTACTGGTTCTGAAATCATGATGGCGAATGCCGATGATTACTACTTCTTAAAACTGTTCCCAGCCGTTGCAGTGGGTGGCATTAACCTGCTTAAAGGCTTTGCTGGCCCATTCGGTGACGTGAAGTTCTGTCCAACCGGTGGTGTTACCGTGGAAAGCGCACCACAGTTCCTGGCATTGCCAAACGTGGTTGTGTGTGGCGGCACCTGGCTGACGCCAGCTGATGCAGTCGCACGTAAAGACTGGGCGCACATCACTAAGCTTGCAAAAGAGGCGAGTGCGATTAAGCCGGCTTAATGTGTTGTTAAGTTGTAAATAAATCAAGCGTTCAATTACTTGAAGTAATGTTGTTGCTGGTGGCGAGGCTGTAGCGCCACTAGCTGTATTGAACGCTTTCTGAAGTATTTTGAGCACCAAGGATTCGCATGAGCCAGTCTTTTTTTGAGTATGTGTGTGTAATCAATTTAGACACTCGTCCTGACCGCTGGGAAAATATGCAGGTGCAGTTTGCTAACCTCAATATTGAAAATGCACATAGGTTTTCGGCTGTTTCATTCGATAAGCTAGAAAACAATCCACCCGCAGAAAATTTTAAAACTTATGCAATGGCTGGCTTGCAACGTAAAAATGAGGATGCAAATGCTGAGCATCAGATTAGAGCGATGTGGGCGTGTCTAAATAGTCACCTTGGTGTGATTCAATACGCAAAATCAAAGAAATGGCCGTATGTATTGATTTTGGAAGACGATTGCCAGTTTGAGCCATTTACAGGCAAGGTGATGGAGTTTGTCGCTCAACAGATAGGTGAAACAGTTTGGGATATGCTTTATTTGGGCGGCAACCAGAAAAAGTATGGAAAACGATTGAGTGTTTCAAAAAACTTGTTGTCTGTAACAGGCATTACACTTGCCCATGCTTATGTGGTTAATGCAAGTATTTATGATAAAGTACTGGCAGAAGCGCCTAAGGCAGGCATGACTATCGATGACTATTACACCAAATCATTGCAGAATGAGATTAGTACGCTCATAGTGAATCCTCCTGTTGCTTTCCAAGCCCCTGATGACGTGAGTGATATCAGTCAGGTTGCCAGGCGTAAGAAATACAATCTAACCCACCTCAAGCGATTACTTAAACGGTTGGTTGCACGCTTTAAGTATGCTTAAAGCCAGATTTTCCATTAAGACTTGCCAGCGGCTGATAATCAACACTAAAGCCAACAAGTTGATATTCAAGTAGATGTTTAATTGCCTAATGGAAAATCCGGGTTAAAGTATGCTTACATTTTCAGTGAATCAAATGCCTTTTATTTCAGATGCTACTTGGCTGTAGTGACGTATATCGCGCTTTTACGCTATTAGGAATTTAATTGCAGTTAACATTAAAAAAATATCAGTCGATTGTATTTGATTGTGATGGCGTGGTGCTGGATTCCAATCAGGTTAAAACGGAAGCGTATTTCCGTACAGCCAAACAATTGGGCGCTACAGATGCACAGGCGCAGGCATTGGTGGATTATCACGTGAAGTTGGGTGGCATCTCGCGCTATCATAAATTTGAATGGTATTTGCGTGAGGTGTTGAACCAGCCCATAACTGCGCAGGCTGTACAAGCGTTATTGGACGAATTTGCGCGCGAATTGGAAGTTGGTTTAATGGAATGTGCGGTAGCGGAAGGTTTAGAGAATTTGCGAAGCGAAACGCCACAGGCCAACTGGATGATACTTTCAGGTGGCGACCAGCAGGAAATTCGCACATTATTCGCGAAACGTAATCTGGTTAAGTACTTTGATGGAGGTTTATTTGGCAGCCCTGACAATAAAGATACCGTGTTAGCGCGTGAAATCGCTTCTGGTAACTTAAAACTTCCAGCCCTGTTTGTTGGTGATAGTAAGTATGATTTTGAAGCCGCCACCCGTGCGGGATTAGACTTTGTGTTTTTGAGTGATTGGACTGAGGTGGCGGATTGGCAAACTTACTGTCAAAACAATCACATTCGAGTATGTGCAAATATTAATCAGCTTAACGATTGCAAACTAAGCGGCGGTTAATTTTTAGCTGACCTCACCGTGGATTTTGGTATAAATATGACGCGCCAATTCAAAATCTTCATGGTAGTCAATATCTACCACCATGTTGTCTGAGGCAAATAAATAAGGGTTTACACCGATGTGGTAATTAAAGCGGTTAACTGTAGCGCGTTTGAGAATAAACAGACTCCACAGTACAGAGTAAAGCTTGGGCAGGTCTTGTGAGACTTTATGCCAGTAGCCGAAGTTATAGTTAACAGGGTTGCCTTTCTCATCCAGTAAGTGACCTTTGAAGGGTTTTACTGCAACGAGTGAATCGTAGTCATCCCGTACTTTTTTCCACACGTCTAATGCTTCTTTAAACTGATTGAAGAGTGGAGATGTGACCTGTATCCACATAATGTCATCATCGCCCGGCAGTGGTTCAGTAAGCGCTTTTACCAGGTCTGGCTGATAAATTTTATTCCCTGTCAGTGACTTATCTCTTTGCACGAAGTGAAAGCCGTATTTTTCACATAATGGGCGTACCTTTTCTTCATCTTCAGAAGACACATAGACATTTTCTGGTTTTTCAAACGTCAAAATTTGTTTGGCTTTTATATCAAACAATGAGTCATCCTGATAAAACGGACGGATGTTTTTAAGCGGGATGCGAGTGGAGCAGGTTTGTAATGGGATGATAATTTTCATATGTTTGATGGCTGTTATTAGGCTTTTTTTTATTGTGGTGCTTTAGACGCTAACGCAAGCGCTTCTTCCATGGTGATTTTAGAAATGATTGCATGTGGTAGTGTACTATCTTTGGATAGATTATAAACCTTAAATCCTTCAGCTAGGCTTGCGCGTTTTACTTGCTCGAAACAAACACGAATATGCGGCTCATAATCACGCATGAAATCTGGCGTTTTATTGTGATTGTCAGCATAGAAATGTTTTTTACCTGTGCCGCCAAGATCCATGCCGATAATAAACATTTGTTGATAACCCAATGCTACTGTGAGTTGTGTGGCCCAGGTTGCGACTGTTTTTCCCGAAAACAGCCCTCGATTTAAGTTTGAACTAAAGCCCACAGATCTGCATAGCTCAGGTAAGGTTTCATCTATATAAACTTTGCTGTCTTTTTTAAATATTTCAATACATTCAATTTTGCCAGGGCGAGGCATGCCAAACTTGCGCGATATTGATTCAATTAAATAGATTTTGCCTCTGTTGAATAATGTAGGGTCCCGCTCGCAGATTCTGGAAAGACCATCATATGAGAAAAAACAATTGGCACCCGATAGAATAGACGCCTCAACACACGCCCATTGGGTATCAAAAATACGGTGGTCAACGATAATGCAGTGCGTGGGGTTGATTGAGACTTCTTTGAATTTTTTAATAGCGCAGTTAAGGCTTACCGTGTCAAATTTATCAATCATTTTCAGATCCACTTCTGCTAGAGAAGGGCCTGATGCAATAATAAAACAGCTGTCTTTAAAGCTGTTTTGCAATTGGCCTGCATAAGGAATTGTTGCGATGGGCTGATTGTTCCATTGCACAATGCATGATGTGCTGCCACGTTCTAAATTGAAACTTGGGTGGCAGTTATATTGGTGCTTGAATTCTTTACCTAATTTTAAGCGTCTGTAAATGGTGCGTAATTTTTCAAACATGTTTTATCAACTTAATTGGCTGTATCGCGGCATAACACCAGAACCCGATTGCCTGACTTGTTGGTGAACCTTTTGATTTCTCGATATTCAGGAATGGATAACATTTGGTTTAATTTTTCTGGTTCATCTGCTTCGGCTCGCAAGAGCAGACAGGTGTATGGTTTTGGTTCACTCTTCATTTTTTCGAGCAATGCGGGGATGTGAGTGTCACCTTCTCTACCTGCCCATGGAGCACCAGCATAGTATCTCAGGCGTGCATTGTCATAATAAATCATGTCATGATCATTTGAATATTGTTTTGCCCAAGCAACTGCTTGTTGCTCGTAATTGTAATCTGCGCGTTTGTTTGCAAGGTTTTTGATGAGTCCGGCGCTGATGAGTACTACGGATAAAAGAATCAAAATTAACTGCCATTTAGTTCTGGTCTGTTTGTGTTGCGCGGCGCGTATGACAGATGCTCCATACAAGGCTGCAAATATCATCATTAAGAATCCAAAAGCAATGACATACCTGCTTGAGAGTACAAAGCTACGAGAAATAATGACAGCCGCATTCAGTATGGCAATTGCACACGCTGCCAGTAGCACTTTTTGTGCATCGGGCTTGGGTAGCGTGAAGAGGCGGCCTCTGGCTGCGATAATTAATAGGCTGGTTAATCCGCCGGCGACTTTAAAGCATTTGATCGCAACTACACTGATTAAGGTGATGGTTAATCCTAAGGATGCGTAGCCGTCAAGAAATTTACCCAAGACTTCCTTGCCGTAAATAGCAGATTTTTGAGCAAAACTAGGATTGATGACGCCTGAATCATCAACTGAAAAGAGCGAGATAATTTCGTTCAAGCGACCTAAGTGTGATGCGTTTAGGCTATTTTCAAGAAAAAATGCAATGATCAGCACGATGATTAAACTCAAGTGCAGCAAGTTGATTTTAATGAGATGAACCAGACGGGTCTTAAAGGTGGCTGATTGTGCCAGCAAGATAATAGGCAAGAAAAACGCGTAAGCGATGCCTTCCACGCGAAATAGGGTGGCGACGATGATGCTGGCTTGCCAGAGCAGTGCATCCTGTAAGCGGCAATCACGCGTGTAACGGATAAAAAATACTAGGCTAACAAGAAAAAAAGCCCAGAAACCCTGGTCGCGCAGTAGCATGGCAAACACGTCACCCGTAATATAGGTGCTGCTGAATAAAAGCAGGTTGCCGCAAAGTATGGCAAGTTTGTCACCACCCGCTAATTGAATTAGTTTTGACAAGCTAAATGCAGTAATACAATAAAAGCCAACCGCTAATATTTGCGCAGATACATGCAGGTTGACATTGCTGACTTGATGCAACGCGGCAATAATTAAAGGGTAAAATGACCAGGAATATAATTCAAACCCTTGGCGCCATTCCCCTGCACTGAAGCGTTTAGCAACTTCAAAATATAAGGTGGAATCATCATTAATCCAGCCGTGTTGTATATACATCACGCGCCATGCGATTAACCCTGCAATAAGAGTGAGCAGGCCAATGGCTTTGTTTTCGGTCAAGTTTAATAAATGTTTTGTCATAACATGCTGATGGTTACAGATTCATTAAGTGCAAGCTAATCACTTGCGGAGTGATGTTTCTAAGGCAGGCCAAATGTTGCTCTGCGTCATTAAAGCGACATGTTCTGCTAAAGCAGGGGCTGCAATCCAGCGCCAAATATTCAATAACTGCATCCGGATGCATGGGTGGGGTGTGATAAGGGTCGCTTGAACCGAAAATTGCAATGACTTTCTTTTCCAGTGCTGCAGCCACATGCATCAGGCCGGAGTCGTTGCTGATGACAGTGTCACATAATGACATCAGGTCAATCGCTTCGCCCAGATTGGTTTTCCCACCCCAGTCGAGGCAACGGTTTTGTGTTAAATCATTGATGGCTGCCGTGACAGGGGTATCTTTATCCGAGCCGAACAGCCAGACTTGCCAGCCATTTTCCAGAGCCGCATTGGCAACCTCTGCGTAATATTCAGCAGGCCAGCGTTTGGCTTCGCCATATTCTGCGCCTGGGCATAAGCCGAGGATTTTTTGTGCAGGCCTTTGACGGCCGTTTTTATCCAGTACACGCATGGCGTTACTGGTGTCAGCAATCAATCGCGGATTGGCGATTTTTTGCACATCCAGGCTATTATTTTTATCAAGATTGTTTTTATCACAACCTAAGGCAACGAAGCGGTCTACGGTGCGGGGCAGTTTCGTTTTATCTAAGGGGCGAATATCGTTGAGCAAGCCATGACGGAACTCGCCCAGAAAGCCTGTGCGCAGCGGAATGCCGGCAGCAAGCGGCAGAATGGCGGACTTGAGTGAATTGACCAGCAGAATTGCCTGCTGATAACCTTTGTTTTTGAGACTGCGGCCAAAGCGTATGCGTTCCAGCAGCGCCAATTGACCATGTTTGAATGGCAGGGCAATGGCTTCATTAATCTCAGGCATGCGCGCCAGCAGTGGTAAGGTCCATGCCGGGGCTGCCACATCAATAATGACATTAGGGTTCTGTGCTTTGAGTGATTGAAACAGGCTGTGCGCCAGTACCATGTCACCCACCCAGGATGGGCCAATAATCAGGATTTTTTCAACAGACATGTATGATTGGTCAATCAGCTATTCATTTTTTTGATGATATTGCTGGTGCTGCGACCCGCTACCAGATCAATCAGCGCGATTTCTCCGCCCCATGATTCAACTTCCTTGCCGCCCACGACCTGATCGACAGTGTAGTCGCTGCCTTTGGCGATGACGTCAGGTTTAATCGTGTTGATTAAATTTAACGGGGTGTCTTCGTCAAACAGGATAACGGCATCGACAGATTCCAATGCAGCCAGCACGCGTGCGCGGTCATTCTCATTCACCACAGGCCT
The DNA here is from genome assembly GCA_002842285.1 of Betaproteobacteria bacterium HGW-Betaproteobacteria-22. Lineage (GTDB taxonomy): Bacteria > Pseudomonadota > Gammaproteobacteria > Burkholderiales > Methylophilaceae > Methylotenera. The sequence continues at coordinate 235,619 of PHCJ01000002.1, read as the reverse complement.
GGTTGGGCCTTTCAGGGCACTGACGGAGCGGTCAGTGTTAAGGCCAAGAATAAGCTTGTCGCCACGTTTTTTGGCGGCTTCCAGATAAGTGACATGCCCCGCATGCAGTAAATCAAAACAGCCATTGGTAAAGACGATTTTTTGTTTCGCTTGTTTCCAGCTATCCACTTTTTGTAACAGTTGCGGCAAATCGCATACTTTGTGTGCCTGCTCTGATGACTGTTCGCTGGTCATTGCTTCAATCAGGTCAGCCCGGTTGATAGGTACAGTGCCCACCTTGCCTACCACCACACCTGCTGCGATGTTGGCCAACTGCAATGCCTCCAGCGGGCTGAGTCGATGCATCAGCCCTGCGGCGAGCGTAGCGATAACCGTGTCACCAGCGCCAGATACATCGAATACCTGCTTGGCTGTCGCTGGCAGCAGATGGGCATGGCTGTCTATCAGGGATATGCCTTCTTCACCGCGTGTGACAACCATAAACTTCAGGTCCAGACTATCTTTTAGCTTGGCGGCTTTAGCAATCAGTTCTGGGTCGCGGATGGATGTCAGGCAGGCCTCGGCAGTTTCTTTTTTATTGGGCGTGAGTGCCGTAGCGTGTTTGTATTTCGTGTAGTCGTGGCCTTTGGGGTCTACTAATACGGTGATGCCTTGTGCATTGCATTGTGAAATCACCATTTGGCAGATATCGGCACTGAGCAGCCCTTTGGCATAGTCGGACAGAATCACCACAGCCGGATCCATTGCCAACTGTTTCTGAATCGCATGCGCTAGTTCGCTGTTCTCATCACTGGTAAAAGCTGCGTTGCTTTCCTGATCGAGTCGCATCATTTGCTGGTGGCCGCCTAGAATGCGGGTTTTAGCAATAGTTGGCCGATGAGTGGAGCGTAGCACGTGCTCGGTATTGATATTGGATTCTGCCATTAGGTCCAGTAGAATCGCTGCTTCTCCATCGTGCCCGACACAGCCGATAATGTGGGTTTTGATGCCAAGCAGTGAAAGATTCGCTGCTACGTTGGCAGCACCACCTGCACGGTCTTGCTGAGATTTGAGTAGAACCACCGGCACCGGCGCCTCGGGTGAAATGCGGTTCACTTCTCCCATCAGGTAGCGGTCCAGCATGACATCACCAATCACCAGTACATGCTGATTGAGGCTGCCGAAATGTCTGACGGTATCAAGAAGTATTTGCTGCATTAACATTATCCTTATCCTATCCCGCTTGCGGGCGAGGAGTTTAATCGCTTTCTAAAATCTCGCAGAGAGAATGTCCGATAAAAATATGTGCTTCTTGTATACGTGCGGTGACATTCGATGGAATAACAATATTATATTTGCAGAGTGCGTTCAGTTTGCCACCCGTGCCGCCAGTCATGCCCACTGTCGTGGCGCCGATTTCATTGGCGGTTTCAATGGCGCGGACGACGTTGGCGCTATTGCCGCTGGTCGTCAGCCCGATGACTAGGTCTTCTGGGCGGCATAAGGCTTCAATCTGGCGTGCGAAAATGTAGTCATAGCCATAGTCATTGCCGACCGAAGTGAGAATGGATGTATCCGTTGTGAGTGCAATCGCTGGCAGGCCCTTGCGCTCTTTTTTAAAGCGCCCGACGATTTCTGCCGCAATGTGCTGGCTGTCTGCTGCGCTGCCACCATTACCCATGAGTAAAATCTTGCCACCATTTTTGATGCTGTTCTGCATGGCAATACCGACTTCGCTAATCAACGGGAAGAGGGGTTCAAGGGCGTCGAACATGGCCATATGCGCGTCATGTTCACCTTTAAGATAATCTACATACTTCATTCGAATATGGCCTTAAATCAATAGATGAGGTGGTTGCGATACAAGGCGCGAGGCACACAGTGACGAGATAGTGCACGAAGTACAGTGAGGAAACGAGTACTGAGCAACATAGTAGCGCACAGCCGTAGACATTGAGTTGAGCTCATATTTAGCAGTACTTATCCTCTTGCATTAAATAGTTCTGCACATAATCACGCACACCATCTTCCAGACTATGGAAGGGCTGTGTATAGCCAGCCTTGGCAAGTTTGCTCATGGTGGCTTCAGTGAAATACTGATATTTGCCTTGCAGGTCTTCAGGCATATCAATAAAGGTGATATGCGGCTCACGTTTCATGCTTTGCATCACATTGGTTGCCAAATCCTTGAAGCTGCGTGCTTTGCCGGTGCCGATGTTGTAAATGCCATTTGGCGCAGCCTGTTTGTTGAGCGCAGCGTTCAGGAAGAAATTCACAACGGCTGCTGCGTCTTTTACATAGACAAAATCGCGCATTTGCATGCCATCTTCCACCCCTGCTTTTGTACCCTTGAACAGCTTCATGGTGCCGGTCGCACTGAACTGGTTGAATGTGTGAAAGGCAACACTCGCCATACGCTCTTTATGGTATTCATTGGGGCCATACACGTTAAAGAATTTGAAGCCTGCCCAGCTTGGTGGGGTAGTTAGCTTGTTATCTACCTGACGCAATGCCCATTGATCAAAAAAGTGTTTTGAATAACCGTAGCCATTGAGTGGACGCAGGTTTTCAATGCTGGCGTCGTCGTAACCCTGATTGCCATCGCCATACGTCGCAGCAGAGCTGGCGTAGAAAAACGGCACCTGATTATTTGCGCACCAAGTCCAAAGGTTCTGTGAATACTGGATATTGGTTTCAACCAGTTTGTTGAAGTCACGCTCGGTGGTCGCGCTGATCGCCCCCATGTGAATAATCGCCTCAATGTCATTTCGGCCTTCCAGCCAAGCCATGAGTTGGTCTTTATCCAGATAATGGGCGTATTTTCGATGCGTCAGGTTTTGCCACTGCGCTTCGTGCGTGATGCGATCGACAATCACGATATCATCGCGATTGAGTTGGGTATTGAGATGCCAGGCAATGATCGAGCCTATCATGCCTGCGCCGCCGGTAATTACAATCATAAACTCACTTGATGAACGACTCGCTGTGTCGCGTGTTCGCTCATTCCTTGCCTATGTGAAATATATGTCTTCGTCATTCGCTCCGCGTCTCCTTGCGCTTCATCTCATCAAATGAATTTATTCGTGCGTAAATTATATCGCTTATTGGGTGTGCCCCATACTTTGCGCCCTTAATTTTGTCATTTCGGCCTCTTTTCTCGCCTCAGCATCGTTCCACTCCGCACTCACCCAGCCTTGCAGGTTTTCCAGGGCAATTGCAGTCATGGCATGTATCCATGGTTCGCTTTCATTCAATGCCGGTATGTAGTGGTAATCGCCGCCGCCATGGCTCTGGAATATATGTTTGCCTTCCATGGCGATTTCTTCCAGTGTTTCCAGGCAGTCGCTGGAGAAGCCGGGACAGATGACATCGATGCGTGCGGTTTTGGCTTTGCCTAGTGTTTCCAGGGTGTCAGCCAGATAAGGCTTGAGCCATTCCTGTTTGCCAAACCTTGACTGGAATGCGACTAGGTATTCATCTTTACTTAACGCCAAGGCTTCTGCCAGCAGGCGTCCTGTTTTATGGCATTCGCAGTGGTAAGGGTCGCCATTCATGAGGTGAGCCTTGGGTACACCATGAAAACTCATTACCAGTTTGCTGGGCTTGCCATTCGTACGCCAATGGTCACGCACGCTTTGTGCTAATGCTGCAATGTAAGCAGGGTGGTCATGGTAATGCTTGATGGTGCGGATCGCCGGCATATTGCGTGTTTTTAACAGGGTGCGCCATACCGCGTCCAGCGCGCTGGCTGTGCTGCTCGCTGCGTATTGAGGATAAAGCGGGAACACCAGTATGCGGTTGCAGTGCTGTGCCTTGAGTTTATCGATAGCGCTCTGCATACTGGGGTTGCCATAGCTCATACCCAGCTCTACCGCAAAAGGAGACTTGATTTTTTGCCCAAGAAAGCCGCGCAGCAAGATGGCCTGTTTTTGTGCGTGTACCAGCAGTGGTGAGCCTTCTTTTGTCCACACGGACGCGTATTTTTCGGCAGATTTTTTGGGGCGAATCACCAGAATGATGCAGTTGAGGATAAACCACCAGATAATCCGTGGAATTTCAACAATACGCCTGTCACTTAAAAACTGCCGCAGGTATGGGCGCAAGGCTTTGGCTGTAGGCGCATCTGGTGTGCCCAGATTTGCCAGCAGAATGCCGACTTTAAGCTGGTCGCCGTGTTGGTATTTTGGTTCTTGGTTGTAGTAGGCCATGATGCTTTCAAATAGGGGTGTTATAGAGAGTCAATAATGACAGCTTAATTGCTTGAAAGTGCGTTCGACAGCAGTTTTGCTGTGATATCTACAATGGGAATAACCCGTTCATACGCCATTCTGGTCGGGCCGATAACGCCCAAGGTGCCAACGACCTGCCCATCGGCTTCATAGGGGGCGGTGATCATGCTGCATTCATCTAGAGGCAAGTAACCACTCTCGCCGCCGATGAATATCTGTATGCCTTCCGCACGCTGGCTATTGTCCAGCAGTTGCATCAGGCTGGTGCGGCGCTCGAATATCTCGAACAGTTTGCGCAGGCTGGTCACATTTGCCGAGAGGTCATCAACCTGCAAGAGCTTACGTTCACCGGCAATCACTACGTTGTCCTGTTCCGTAGATTTGCTGCTGGCTTCGAGCGCCGCAGACATCAGCTTATTCATGTCAGACTGCATCTGTTTGAGCTCTTCATGCAGTTTCTGCTGCACCTCTTCGAAGGTTTGCCCGGAAAAGTGTGTGTTGAAATAATTACTAGCCTGCGTTAATTCAGCCGGGCTGAAAGGTTTTTCAGTAATGATGATACGGTTCTGTACATTGCCGTCGTTCGTGACAATGATGACCAGAATGCGCTTGTCAGAAAGGGTTAAAAACTCCAGGTGCTTAAAGGCCACACGTTTGCGTTTTGGTGTCATGACCACGCCGGCAAACTGTGTCAGTTGCGACAGCATGTCTGCGGCGTTATTGATTAGCTCATTGGGGTTGGGAGAGGATAGGCTGCTTTTAAGTCGGGTTAGCGTTTGTGTGCAAAGCGGTTGCACAGTCAGTAGTGAATCAACAAAAAGCCGATAACCTTTCTGTGTGGGTACTCGCCCCGCAGATGTATGTGGGCTGGCAACAAATCCCATGTGCTCAAGGTCACTCATCACATTGCGTATTGTCGCTGCGCTGACATCAAGGCCTGAATGTTGCAATAGCGTGCGCGAGCCAATGGGTTGACCATCACAGATGTAATGCTCAACCAAGGTTTTAAGTAAGATTTGCGCGCGTTTGTCCACGCCTCAGATTATCAGGGAGTTGCCTAGTTTAGGCAATGCTATTGCACGCTTGTTTTTGTTTCTTTTTTCTTGAAGAACTTGCTTAAATCCTGCACCAACTGCATCATGGCAGTCTGTTTGTGCTGCAATACGGCATCATGTTCCTCTTTGTTGAGTGGGGTGTCATCGCCACGGCTAGCCTGCATCAGCATAAAACTTTTTCCATTGACAGGCTGGGTGATTTTTACGTCGTCATCGACATAGGCAATTTTATCCCAGTCGGAGATGTAAGTGTGCGCGCGCTTCTCGCCTGCCAATAAATTGTAGCCGGTGGCATAATCGCTGCTTGGGTTGGTCACGCCTAAGAATGGCATAATGGTCGGGATAACATCCATATGGCTGGTCATTTGGTCGCTGATCAGCGGTTGCATGCCTGGCACATAAATCACCAGTGGTGTACGAACTTGTGGGTCAACAAATGTAGAGTTATGCCCCCAAAACCCATGCTCCATAAATTCCTCGCCATGGTCGCCAATCAAGATCACAATGGTGTTATCCAGCAGTTGGTGGGTTTTTAGGTAGTCAAAAATCCGTCCATATTGCATATCCAGATGATGCACTGAGTTAATGTAGCGGTTTTTAATCGGCACAATATCATTACGCAAAGCTTTTTTGCTTAAGGTGGCGTAGTTCAAATCATCGCGATAGGGAGTTGCTATGACACTTTCAGGTGGAAAATAATAGCGTGCATGCGGAGACTCAAAAAACAGGAAAGTGAAAAAAGGTTTAGCAGGGTCACGTTTATCAATAAATGAAAGCAAATCGGTGACATTGTCGCGGTCATTCTCCCAGCCTGAACGGGGGGTTCTCGTTTCATGCAGTTCTTCATTTGGCACATGAGCGAAAATGGTTTTATCAAACTCGGGGTAAGAGAATTTAGCGCTGGTGTGCAAACTCATTTGATAATCCTGTTTCTGCAGCACATCAATAATGGCTGCACCACGACGTTCTTCCAGAAACGGAAACCAGTAATTACCAGGTAGGCCGGTGAACATGCCAAATACACCCATGCGTGTGCCGTTGCCTGTGCTGTAATTACGTGTAAAGCGGGCCGCATTTTTGGCAAATGCCCACGAATGGGGCATCACTTCCGGGTTCAAGGAGTCGGCACGCCATGACTCTGAAGTGAGCCATATAATGTTGTATGGTTTGGCCGGACGGTTAAATTGTATTGGGTTAAGTGGGTAGTTTAATTTTCCTTTTACTTTAAGTTTGGCTTCACGTTTTGTTGTAAAGCCGAGTGACTTAAAGAAGCCTCTGGCTGATACCGTTTGATAAAACGGCACAGATTGGGCGACGACATTGAGCTGGTTGGTGGTGTAGCTATCAAGAGCGAAGCCCATATGAATAAGGACGGTGGCAATGACTGCAGTCACGGGTAAAAACCTGAAAGATAGCCCTGCGCGCGCTTTTGCAGTATAAAAGCGATGTGAAAGCCACAGAATGATGGCCTGCAAACTTAAAAAACCTGATGCGATAAGCGCAAAGCCAATGTCAGAGGCACTGCTACCCCCCAGTGATTCTATGCCACCAGGAGTGATGACTAAATTTAGAATAAAACCGTTAAAGAACATACCATAAAGAGAAAACAGTTTGGCATTTGCATACATGAGTAATGTAGTCACGCCACCCGTGAATACAGCAGCGATGTAGGTCGCGCGCGAGTGATTTTGGCTGATGCGATGGCTAATCAACTGCACCAGCGCGGTGATGCCGATCGCTGGGAGTAAATAATACAAACCATACAAGGCAAGCGCAGCTAGCATAAACCCAGAAGTCAGCCAGCCATCTTCGTATATGCTCGAAATTGGTAGTGAGTCTGAAACTAGAAAAATAACAATTAGATAAGTAACAAAGAAGTAGGTGGAAAGAATTTTTTTAATTGAATTTGAATGCATAATGTTTTTTTTTTGCGAATTTTAGTAAATGAGTAAGGTTAAAGCAAAATTCATGTAATAAACCGCATAAATTTTCTTTACATCTAACTTGTTGATAATATTATTCTTTTGCATTGACCTGCTGTATATTGAAACTGATTTAATGCATTAACCCGACATTATCGCGCAAATAATGAAGAATCAGCCTACGTTTTTTGCGTAATTTTAGGCATGATCTGGGTTTAACATAAACTTTATCCGTTTTCGTAAGTGATCAACGCCTTGCCGTGATTTGTATGTGTGAATGCTTTGCTAAGATTTAATGACTATGCTTTAATTCAGCCGTGAATACTCAATTTAAAAAAATAGCGCTCATTGGCAAATTCATGAACGAATCAGCCCTGCTGATGATGCAGGAGGATTTGTCGCTTTTGGCAAGGCATCTGGCTGAAAAAAACATAGCGGTATGGATAGAAACAAATACCGCACAGCATGCCAAACTTACGCATTACCCTACACTCACGTTGCATGAAATAGGCAAAGCCGCCGATTTGGTTATCGTCATGGGTGGTGATGGCACCATGCTAAGCATGGCGCGCAGTTTGGTTGAAGCGGATGTGCCGCTGGTTGGGATTAACCGAGGCAGATTGGGATTTCTGACCGACCTGCGTGCTGAGCATATGCTGGATGAACTTGACCGAATGCTAGCGGGTGCATATTCGCCGGAACCTCGCATGCTGCTAACCGCAACGGTCGTCAGGCAGGGCGAAGTTCTCTATGAGAGCTATGCGCTCAATGATGTGGTGGTGAAAAGTGGTTTGCGTTTAATCGAGCTGGAAGTAGATATTGATGGCAAGTTTGTCTATAAGCAACGTAGCGATGGATTGATTCTCACTACGCCCACAGGTACTACCGCTTACGCTTTATCAGCGGGGGGGCCAATTCTTCACCCCAACGTGGAGGCAATCTCACTCGTGCCAATTTGTCCGCACACGCTAAGTAATCGCCCAATTGCGGTCAGTAGCCATAGCCGGATTGAAGTAACCGTAGTGCACTGTGACGATGCACAATTGAGTTGTGATGGGCAATTTCAGGTTGCCCTGATGCAGGGTGACAAGATTGCAGCGGCGCGTGCGCAAAGAACAATCACATTGTTACATCCAGCTGACTATTGTTATTTTGATATGTTGCGTAACAAGCTTAACTGGGGCTAGTCTTGCGTAAGTGGCGTATCGTCTGTCAGGTAATGCTGCTGTTTTCTGTTTCCTCTGTTTTGCTGTTTGCCTATTTGTTTTATAGCCTGTATTGGGAGTGGAGGCTCTGCTTTGATGAGCAAGGTCGATACTTTGACTCTTTTGCAGGCGTTGTTTACCAGGAATCTTCCAAGTTTTGGATTTTACCCGTAATACTTTTTACATTAATCAGCGGTATTTTGTGTCGGCGACTTTTGTTGGCGGCACATCAATAGCACATTCATTTTATGTTACTTAATTTATCAATTCGTGATTTTGTCATCGTAGACCATCTGGATTTAGATTTTAAAGCGGGTTTTACCGTACTGACAGGCGAGACTGGCGCGGGTAAGTCTATCCTCATAGATGCATTGTCGCTGGCACTTGGCGCCCGCGGTGAAGGCGGTGTGACACGTGCAGGCAGCGAAAAAGCTGAGATTAATGCAAGCTTTGCCCTTAAACAAAACCATGAGGCAATTGCCTGGCTGGCTGAGCATGAACTCACATTGGATGAACCAGGTATCAGCGCACCAGATTATGCATCTGAGCTTTTATTGCGGCGGGTGATCTATGCAGATGGGCGTTCGCGCGCTTTTATTAACGGCACCCCCGCAACAATTACGCAACTTAAAGAAATAGGCGAGTACCTGGTCGATATCTATAGCCAGAACGCGCATCACTCCCTGCTTAAACTTGCCGCACAGCGCCAGGTGCTTGATGAATATGCAGGCCTGGCTGATATTGCAGCGGCAGTGTCAGATAAATATAGAGCCTGGCATCGCTTACACCTCATGCGTCAGGAAGTAGAAAAACATGCAGCAGCATTTGCCGATGAGCTGGCAGAGTTAAGAGACAACACCCGTGAACTGGCGCAGTTGGATTTTTCACTAGAGGAATGGGAGTCACTGCAACAGGAGCACGCCAGATTATCAAACGGTGCCAGTCTGATAGCGAGCGGAGAGGCTTGCATGGAATTGCTGAGTGAAGGGGAATTGTCGGCCCTGACATTGTTATCGCAGGTACAGCACAAGCTTCAAAATATGCAGGCAGTCGATGCGAGCTTAACCGAGGTCATAGAGCCTCTGGATTCTGGCGTTATCCAGTTGCAAGAAGTCAGCCGTTTTCTGAATCGCTATGTGCAGCGTGTGGATTTAGATCCGGCGCGATTGAGTGAAGTGGATGCAAGAATTCAGGCTGTTCATACCGTAGCGCGTAAGCATCGCACGCGGGTTGAGGACTTGCCTGCATTACTGGCAACATGGCAAGCGCGTATGGATGAGTTGGCAGCCGTGGCAGATGATGGTGCATTAGCCAGGCAAGAAGCGGAAGCGTTAGCACAATATACCGCTCAAGCGCAAACATTAAGTGCTGGCAGACAAAAGTCAGCGCGGGTCCTAGAGGAAAAAATCACAGCTGAGATGCAGCGTTTGTCGCTCAGTGGCGGCCGATTTGTTGTAGAACTAAGTCCGCAAACTGCCAGTGCGAATGGCTTGGAGCAGGTTGAGTTTTTAGTGGCAGGTCATGCAGGTGTCCCGCCCCGTTCATTAAACAAAGTGGCTTCAGGTGGCGAGCTGTCGCGTATCAGCCTGGCGATACGCGTGGTGACAGCAGAGCAGGGGGTCGTGCCAACCATGATTTTTGATGAGGTCGATGTGGGTATTGGTGGCGGGGTGGCTGAGGTGGTCGGCAATCTGCTCGGGCAACTGGGCACGCAGCGCCAAGTGTTGGTGATTACGCATTTGCCACAGGTGGCAGCAAAAGGTCAGCATCATTTACGCGTGACTAAAACCCAAGCAAATGCTCAAACCCTGAGTACGATTGCACCATTATCAGAAACTGATCGTGTAGAAGAAATTGCTCGTATGCTGGGGGGTATCGAAATGACAGAAACGACACGTCAGCACGCACGGGAAATGCTCTTGATGACAACGCGATTCTGACAGATTTTAGTGCATCGCTAAAATCAATATACCAAGCTGATAAAAAGTGCGCAGTTAATTTACCAGGAAAACACGGAATGAAGTAGTCTGGCGGGATGAAGCGTGCCCGTGTTGGCGTATTATGCGGGGAGGCCAAGTGCCAGCGAAATTGCCTAATGCTGGTGCACCTTCTGCTGTAACCAAAAAACCGCGCAACGCAGCAATTCGCTCACACAGATGGAGCATGAGGTGCTTCCCTAATTCTTATTGGTGCAGGGTTGCTTTGAGCATACACCGTAAATGGTTAAGGCGTGATCTTGCATGGTGAAGCCCAGTTTTGCTGCTGCGGCTTCTTGTCTTTTCTCAATTTCAGGGTCGTAGAACTCTGCAACGCGACCGCATTTTATGCACACTACATGGTCGTGGTGTGCCCCACTATTGAGCTCGAATACCGCTTTGCCACTCTCAAAGTGGTGACGAACCAATAATCCCGCCTGTTCAAACTGCGTGAGTACGCGATAGACGGTGGCAAGGCCTACATCCTCACCGGCGTTAATCATGATTTTGTAAATATCTTCCGCTGACAGGTGGCGTTCTTTGCTGTTTTCAAAAAGGTTTAATACCTTAAGCCTGGGCAAGGTTGCCTTGAGGCCGGCATTTTTCAAGTCGTTTTGTTCTTGCATAAAGTTAAGAAGTCCACAATTAACTGAAGGGATGTTTTGGGTTCAAGCACTACGTGGTATATTAACGCCAATTCTCATTAAAGTCATGATATGCGTTATTTTTTCAGTTTACGGCATCTTGTTATTTTATTCACCTTGCTGTGCTCGGCATGTGGCACGGCCTTGCCTACAGTTAAGCCATACAAGCTGGATGTGCAGCAGGGTAATGTGGTGACTTCAAAAATGTTATTGCAATTGCGGCCGGGGATGACCAAATCACAAGTGCGTTTCATTATGGGAACGCCTTTGGTGCAAGATGGTTTTCACGGCAATCGCTGGGATTATGTCTATCAGATGCGTGAGGCTGGTAAGTTGACAGAGCAGCGTCGGGTGATTCTGGATTTTGAGAACGAGCTACTTAAGTCGGTGCGTGGGGATGTTATTCCGGCTGGGGCCGAGGGTGGTGACGGCGCTGAAAATAAAACAGATACAGGCACGCGCGTGGTGACGCCAGCCAAAAAACCTGCAGAAAAAGGCTGGATAGATAAACTGAAATTCTGGGAGCGAGATAATCCCGAACCCGGCCATGCAAAAGAAACTAAGCTGGAAGCCGCACCTGAAAAAGTTTTGACTGAAAAAACGTCTGCAAAAGCAGTGCGTGAGCAGCTGGCAGAGCAGGCTGCTATATCACAGAATGTGGAAGAGTCTGCAGCTGAGAATAAGTCAATATTGGCTGTGCCTTTGGTCATGCCTGCTGTAGATGAGGTCGCCGCGACTGCGGCTGTAGAAACTGCGATGCCGGAAAAGGCTGTGGCCAGCACTCCTGAGCAGGTGATTGAGGTGCAATCAGTGCCCGATGTTACGCCAGATGAGGCTGCTACTGAAAATGTGACAATAGCACCTGTTTCAGCATCTGCCACGCCACCACAAGCCCCAGCGGCGCCCGCGCCAAAATCACGTTATTATGAGAGTGAATCCGGCATGCAGTTTGATCGAAAGCTGACCTCACTGCCAATCGAAGAAGCTGTGATAGAGGCGCCATCCACTCAGGCTGCGGCCGAATTGAAAGAAGGCGCAACCAAAGCGGAGCCAAGCTTTTTTGACAGGATGCTGGAAAAAATTGGTTTTTAGCAAACGATAAAAAATAAATCATTCGGTGACTACTCTGACGTAATAGACGCTGTCTTGATAGTTACTGAAAATCGGTTCCAATCCATGCGGCTACGCGGATAGTATGCTGTTTGAAACATAGAAAGTCATTATTTGTATGGTAAGTCAACTAAAAGTGGTCATTGCAGGCTGTACTGGTCGAATGGGTCATGTACTCTTGGAAGGTGTGTTTGCAGATACCGACCTTGTTTTGCACGGAGCTCTGGACCGCGCAGGGAATCCGCAGTTAGGTCATGATGCAGGTGAACAGTTCGGAAAAATAACGGGTGTTAAACTAACGGGTGATGTGGAAACTGCGCTAAAGGATGCGGACGTGCTGGTAGATTTTACGCGTCCGGAAGCAAGCATGGTTTATCTTGAAGCTTGTCAAAAAGCTAAGGTTGCGCTGGTAATTGGCACAACGGGATTTTCTGCGGCAGAAAAACATGCGATTGATGCGGCCTCCAAAAATATTCCTATCGTATTTGCGCCTAATATGAGCGTGGGGGTGACCTTGCTCATTAATTTGGTAGAGCAGGCGGCAAAAGTGCTAAATGATGGATACGACATTGAAGTGGTTGAGATGCACCATCGCCATAAGGTAGATGCGCCTTCAGGCACTGCGCTTCGTTTAGGCGAGGCGGCGGCGAAGGGCATCGGTCAAAATCTGGCTGATTGTGCCATTTATGCACGTGAAGGCGTTACCGGTGAACGTGAAGCAGGCAAAATAGGTTTTGCAACGCTGCGTGGTGGCGACGTGGTGGGTGATCATACTGTGGTGTTTGCTGGCATAGGTGAACGGGTAGAGATTACACACAAAGCCAGTAGCCGTGCGACGTTTGCGGTGGGGGCATTGCGTGCAGCCAAGTTTTTGGCAGGCAAGCAAACAGGCCTATTCGATATGCAGGATGTTTTATCCCTGCGCTGATTATGACGGCGCTAATTACAATCGCGCTGAGTCTGCTATTAAATGAAATTAGCTGACAATCGATTCTTTTTCCTGTTGTTCAGTATTCTGGGTGTTGTGTTCATCTGGTCGGCGATCGCCCCGCATGATTACTTCACCTGGTTTCTTGAAGTTTTCCCTGTGCTTATCGTGTTGCCATTGTTGCTGGCAACCTACAGCAGATTCAAGTTTACTCGTCTGGTTTACAGTTTGATTTTGGTGCATGCCATCATTTTGCTGGTGGGCGGTCATTACACCTATGCCGAGATGCCGCTGTTTAGCTGGTTGCGTGATACCTTTAGCCTTGACCGTAATTATTATGACCGGCTGGGCCATGTGGCGCAGGGGTTCATTCCTGCCATGGTTGCACGTGAGATATTGCTGCGTAGGTCACCGTTGCAAGCGGGTAAGTGGTTATTGTTTATTGTTTCGAGCATTTGCCTTGCGGTGAGTGCCTGCTATGAGTTTCTTGAGTGGTGGGTCGCGCTGGCTTCAGGTAGTGATGCGTTTGCTTTTCTTGCTACGCAGGGCGATGTTTGGGATACGCAGTGGGATATGTTTCTGGCTTTGCTTGGTGCAATTTCTGCGCAGTTATTGCTGGCAAAAGTGCATGATAAGCAGATGATGCAAATGCAACTTTCACATTGATTGATTGCTTTTTTTTAGCTATAATTCGTTAATTCTGAAACGGGAAGAGTATACAAAGCTCCTCCCGTTTTGCATATCTGCCATCTGTTCATGATGGACAAAGACTAAAAAATTATTTAATGTTGTAAAACAAGGAGTTACTGTGTCACAAAACCTGCCCGCCATACTCGTACTTGCAGATGGAACTGTGTTTCGTGGCAAGTCGATTGGGGCTTCTGGCCATGCTGTGGCCGAGGTCGTGTTCAATACTTCGATGACAGGTTATCAGGAGATTCTGACAGACCCGTCATACACTAAACAAATCGTCACACTCACTTATCCGCACATTGGCAACTACGGCGTGAATGCTGAAGACGTTGAGTCTGGCAAAGTCTATGCGAGCGGTTTAATTATTCGTGATTTGCCCCTTGTTCACAGCAACTTCAGAAGTACGCAGTCCTTAACTGAGTATCTGACTGCCAATAACGTGGTGGCAATTTCAGATATTGATACGCGCAAGTTGACACGTATCTTGCGTGAAAAAGGCGCGCAGACGGGCGTAATTGTTGCAGGTGAGGCGGATGAAGCTAAGGCGATGTCGATAGCGGCCGCTGCCATTACAAGCTTCCCTGGCCTGAATGGTATGGATCTGGCTAAGGTGGTGACTTGTGAAAAGCCTTATCAGTTTACTGAAGGCGAGTGGGCGCTGGGGCAGGGGTTTACCAAAGCGCCTGAGCAGCAGTTCCATGTGGTTGCATTTGATTATGGCGTTAAGCGCAATATTCTGCGCATGCTGGTTTCACGTGGCTGCAAGGTGACTGTGCTACCTGCGCAATCCACCGCTGAAGAAGCGTTGGCGCTGAATCCTGATGGGGTGTTCCTGTCTAATGGTCCCGGCGACCCGCAACCGTGTGATTATGCAATTGCTGCGATTAAAACAATCGTAGATAAAGGCGTGCCAACATTTGGCATCTGCTTAGGTCATCAGTTGTTGGCTCTGGCATCTGGTGCCAAAACGCTCAAGATGAAATTCGGTCATCATGGCGCTAATCACCCTGTGCAGGATGTTGAAACCAAGCGAGTTTATATCACTAGTCAAAACCATGGTTTTGCGGCTGATGTGAATACTTTGCCAGCTAATTTGAAGGTGACGCACGTGTCATTGTTCGACGGTAGCTTGCAAGGGATTGCGCGTACCGATAAGCCTGCGTTCAGTTTTCAAGGTCACCCGGAGGCCAGCCCTGGTCCAACAGAAATGAGTTATTTGTTTGATCGCTTCATTAGCATGATGCAAGCACGTAAGACAGAAGAAAGAAAGGCAAGCTAATGGCTAAGCGTACAGATATTAAATCGATTTTAATCATAGGCGCAGGTCCGATTGTCATTGGGCAGGCTTGTGAGTTTGACTATTCAGGTGCGCAGGCTTGTAAGGCATTGCGTGAAGAGGGCTATCGCGTTATTTTGGTGAACTCTAATCCTGCCACCATCATGACCGACCCTGAGATGGCGGATGCGACTTACATCGAGCCTGTGACCTGGCAAGTGGTTGAAAAGATCATAGAGAAAGAGCGCCCAGATGCGCTGTTGCCAACCATGGGTGGGCAAACTGCGTTGAACTGTGCGCTGGATTTGGGTAAGCATGGTGTGCTTGCTAAGTACAATGTTGAATTGATCGGTGCTTCAAAAGAAGCGATTGATAAAGCAGAAGACCGTCAGAAATTCAAAGATGCGATGACAAAAATTGGCCTGGGCTCCGCACGTTCAGCCGTTGCACATAGCATGGAAGAAGCGCTACAGGTTCAGGCTGCAATCGGTTATCCGGTGATTATTCGCCCGTCTTTTACCATGGGTGGCAGCGGTGGCGGTATTGCCTATAACCGCGAAGAGTTTGTCACTATCTGTGAGCGTGGTCTGGATGCCTCACCGACAAATGAGTTGCTGATTGAAGAGTCTCTGCTGGGTTGGAAAGAGTATGAGATGGAAGTGGTGCGCGACTCAGCGGATAACTGCATCATCATCTGTTCGATTGAAAACCTGGATCCCATGGGCGTGCATACTGGCGACTCCATTACCGTTGCGCCTGCACAAACGCTAACAGATAAAGAATATCAAATTATGCGTAACGCCTCACTGGCTGTGTTGCGTGAAATCGGTGTAGATACCGGCGGCTCCAATGTGCAGTTTGCCATTAACCCTGATGACGGTCGGATGATTGTGATCGAAATGAATCCGCGTGTGTCACGTTCTTCTGCCTTGGCTTCAAAGGCTACTGGTTTTCCGATTGCAAAGGTAGCAGCTAAGTTAGCTGTAGGCTTTACGCTGGATGAGTTGCGTAATGAAATCACTGGCGGCGCAACACCGGCATCATTCGAACCGAGCATCGATTACGTGGTGACTAAGGTACCAAGATTCGCGTTCGAGAAATTTCCGCAGGCAGATTCGCGCTTAACCACACAGATGAAGTCTGTGGGAGAAGTGATGGCGATTGGCCGCACGTTTCAGGAGTCGTTCCAGAAGGCTATGCGTGGCCTTGAGGTGGGCGTGGATGGCCTGGATGAAAAAACCACGGACATGGACACGATTACCAAAGAAATCGGCGTGCCAGGCCCTGAGCGTATCTGGTATGTAGGTGATGCTTTCCGTATGGGCTTGAGTGTTGATGAAGTATTCAATATCTCAAAAATAGACCCTTGGTTTCTGGTGCAGTTGAAAGATATCATCGACCGTGAGCAGGCGTTAAAAGGCAAGCACATTGCTGATCTGGACAAAGCTACAGTGTGGCAATTAAAGCGCTGCGGTTTTTCAGACAGGCGCCTGGCTAAATTGCTGGATACCGACCAGCATGCAGTGCGCGCTTACCGTCAGGCCTTGAATGTGCGCCCGGTTTATAAGCGCGTGGACACTTGTGCGGCCGAGTTTGCGACCAACACCGCTTATATGTATTCTACGTATGAAGAGGAATGCGAAGCGCAACCAACTAACAAGAAAAAAATCATGGTGTTGGGCGGCGGTCCTAACCGCATCGGACAAGGGATCGAGTTTGACTATTGCTGTGTGCATGCCGCTTTTGCCATGCGTGAAGACGGCTATGAAACCATTATGGTGAATTGTAATCCTGAAACGGTTTCTACCGATTACGACACTTCAGACCGATTGTATTTTGAGCCGGTAACATTAGAAGATGTACTGGAAATCGTTGCGTTGGAGAAACCGGTTGGCGTCATCGTGCAATACGGCGGCCAAACGCCATTGAAATTGGCGCGTGATCTTGAAAAAGCAGGAGTGCCCATCATTGGTACCACACCCGATGCGATTGATCAGGCTGAAGACCGTGAACGCTTCCAAAAGATGCTGCATGAGCTAGGTCTCAAGCAGCCACCAAACCGCACAGCGCGCACAGAAGAAGAAGCCTTGCGTTTGGCAGGTGAAATTGGCTATCCGTTAGTGGTGCGCCCAAGCTATGTGCTCGGTGGCCGCGCGATGGAAATTGTGCAAGAACAGAGTCAGCTTGAGCGCTACATGCGCGAAGCGGTGAAAGTGTCGAACGAGTCGCCAGTGCTCTTAGATAGATTCCTCAATGATGCGCTTGAGGTAGACGTGGATGCTTTATCTGATGGTGAAGAAGTGATTATCGGCGGCATTATGGAGCACGTTGAGCAGGCGGGGGTGCATTCAGGCGACTCTGCATGTTCGCTACCACCTTATAGTTTATCCGCCAAATTACAGGATGAACTGCGCGTGCAAACCAAGCAGATGGCAAAGGCGCTGGGTGTGGTAGGATTAATGAACGTGCAGTTTGCGATTCAGGGTGAAACAGTGTATGTGCTGGAAGTTAATCCGCGTGCCTCACGTACCGTGCCGTTTGTTTCTAAGGCCTGCGGTTTGCAATTGGCTAAAGTGGCCGCACGTTGCATGGCCGGGCAAACATTGGCTTCACAAAACGTCACGCGTGAAATCATACCGCCATTTTATTCGGTCAAAGAAGCAGTGTTCCCATTTATTAAGTTTCCCGGTGTGGATACTATTTTGGGGCCGGAGATGAAGTCCACAGGTGAGGTGATGGGGGTTGGCAGTACTTTTGCCGAAGCATTCCTGAAGTCTCAGCTGGGGGCGTCTGCTAAATTGCCGGAGGGTGGCCGTGCGTTCATCAGTGTGCGTAAGGAGGATTACATTAAAGTCGTTGAAATTGCCCAACAGTTGGATAAGCTAGGTTTTGAACTGGTGGCGACCAAGGGGACTGCCGCTGCGTTAACAACGAATGGCTTAAAAGTGCAAGCCGTCAACAAGGTTGCTGAAGGCCGCCCACATATCGTGGATATGATCAAAAATGGTGATATCAGCTTTATTGTCAACGTGACAGAGGATAAACGTGCGGTAGCTGACTCTTATGAGATTCGCCGCAGTGCGTTGCAAAATAAAGTGACTTATTACACGACTATCGCAGGTGCTAAAGCGGCATGTGTCGGTATGGCCCACATGCAGGAAATTCAGGTTGCATCACTACAAAGCTTGCATAAACAACTGGCTTAAAATAAACTAAGCTCAGTTCGAGATTTCAGTGTTATTTAAAACCACGCTCTAGTAAGGGTGTGGTTTTGTTTTTTAGTATAAGGAAGTGTTATATGGCAGTAAATCAAATCCCCGTCACCATACGCGGCGCAGAGTTGCTCAAAGAGGAGTTGCAACGATTGCGTGCGGTTGATCGGCCAAATATTATTCAGGCAATTGCGGAGGCGCGTGCACAAGGTGATTTGTCTGAAAATGCCGAATATGAGTCAGCAAAAGAGCGTCAAAGCTTTATTGAAGGACGCATTGCGGAACTGGAAGCCAAATTATCAAACTTGCAAATCATTGACCCGCAAACGTTAAATGCGGAAGGCCGCGTTGTATTTGGTGCAACGGTGCGAATCGAAGACTTGGATTCAAGTGACATTAAAACCTACCAAATTGTGGGTGAGGATGAAGCAGATATTAAAGGAGGCAAGATTTCTGTGAGCTCACCGATTGCACGCGGCTTAATCGGTAAAAGCGAGGGTGAAGTTGCTGAAATATCAGCGCCTGGCGGCACCAAGGAATATGAAGTGTTAGAGGTCTTGTACATTTAAGATTGGTCAATCAATATGGCATATCGACTATCGCTAATTTTGATCGCACTCTGGGCAGGTGCTTTATGGACGACAGGCATTAGTGCTTATGTGCTGTTTGACACCATACAGGACAAGCAGTTAGCAGGCAGCGTTGCGGGTAAGTTATTTAATGTAGTGACCTATATCGGCTTATCGTGCGCTTTTTATTTGCTAATACACCGCCTATTGCAGTATGGCACATCCGCACTAAAGCAATTATTCTTTTGGGCAGTGTTCTTGATGCTGTTGCTAGTGCTTGCAGGCCACTTTGGCATTCAGCCCCTGCTTGAGAACTTTAAAACTCAGGCGTTGCCGGCAGATGTGATGCAAAGTGTTTTTGCTGATAGATTCAGGAATTGGCATGGCGTTGCAAGTATCGCCTATGTGCTGGAGTGCCTGCTCGCCATTGTATTAGTACTGAGGGCACGTTAGTCTGGTTAGGCGCAAATCTGAATAAATGCACCATATTATTTAGTGCTTTTATTTAGGAATAATGACTTTGGCACTTTCTTTGATGGTGCTGCTTGGCCGATAAAAGACCAGTTGCTTGCCAATGTGATGTATTGCCAGAGCGCCGGTTTGTTTGCAGATGTCATCAAAAATGGCTTTACGGGCATTGCGGTCATCGCCGGCCACTTGCACTTTGATCAGCTCATGGGCATTTAAGTTAAGCTCAATTTCTTTGATAACGTTTTCACTGAGGCCGTTGTTGCCTATCATGACAACAGGGTTGAGGTTGTGGGCAAGGCCACGTAAATGCGCAATTTGTTTGGTGCTAAGTTTCATTATCGACTAATCAAAAATAATTAATAGTGCATTTTAACACGAAGCTACGATGATAGGATGCGGCAGTTGCCCTAGTGGCTAAACTGCCAAGGAAGAGTACTTTTGCAATGGACCAAATTAAGTGATTGAAGTCAACGATGAAACCAAGCCGCACCAGTAAAGCATGGATGCAAGAGCACCTGAACGACCCTTACGTCAAGCTTGCACAAAAAGAAGGTTACCGTGCGCGGGCAGCCTATAAGCTCATGGAGATTGATGATAAGGACAAGTTAATCAGGCCTGGTATGACTGTGGTTGATTTGGGCTCTGCACCAGGCAGCTGGTCGCAGGTGACAGTGCAGCGCCTAAAAGGTCAGGGTAAAGTGATTGCGTTGGATATATTGGAAATGCATCCAATCGCACAGGTGACTTTTATTCAGGGTGATTTTCGTGAAGAGGCTGTATTGAGGCAATTAGAAGAAACCTTAAATAAAACACAGGTTGACCTTGTAATTGCCGATATGGCACCCAACATTAGTGGTGTTAAGGATGTCGATCAGGCGGGTGCAGCCTATTTGACAGAGTTGGCATTAGATTTTAGTAAGGACTGGCTGAAACCAAGTGGCAATTTCTTGGTCAAGGTATTCATAGGCGCGGGTTTTGAAGAGATTTTACAAAGCATGCGTCAATTATTTGATAAGGTAGTAACACGTAAACCCAGGGCCTCTCGCGACAGAAGTAGCGAGGTTTATCTGCTGGGAATCGGGCGCAAGCGCTAAAGTTTACTGAGTATTTTTTGATTTCGGTATACACTATTCCTAAAAGTGACTATTGTCATGTGGCGGCGATATTGGTAGTTAAAAACTCAGGTGTAGATTAAGGGACGTAATTTTGAATAACGTGTTTAAAAATGTAGCAATTTGGCTGGCCATCGCGATGGTATTGATGGCCGTGTTTAACCTGGCTGGCGTAAAAAATGCGGCCGATAATCAAGTTGTTTACTCACAATTCATACAAGATGTGAAAGATGGGCGCATTGCCAAAGTGCAGATAGACGGGCGCGTTTTACGTGGCACGACACATGAAGGCCAAAAGTTTAATACTTATGCACCGTCAGACCCTTGGTTAATTTCTGATTTGCTGAAATACAATGTGACTGTTGAGTCAAAGCCTGAAGAAGAGCAGTCATTCCTGATGAGTATTTTTGTGTCATGGTTTCCCATGATATTGCTTATCGGCGTATGGATATTTTTTATGCGTCAGATGCAAGGCGGCGGCAAAGGTGGTGGTCCATTTTCATTTGGCAAGAGTAAAGCGCGCCAGTTGGACGAGGGTAATAACCAGACGACATTTGCGGATGTTGCGGGTTGTGATGAGGCGAAAGAAGAAGTGTTCGAGCTGGTTGAGTTTTTGCGTGATCCCGGTAAGTTTCAGAAATTAGGCGGTCGTATCCCACGTGGCGTGTTGATGGTCGGTCCGCCGGGTACAGGTAAAACTCTGTTGGCGCGGGCGATTGCTGGTGAGGCCAAGGTGCCGTTCTTCACCATTTCCGGTTCTGATTTCGTTGAGATGTTTGTCGGTGTGGGTGCATCGCGAGTGCGAGATATGTTTGAAACGGCAAAAAAGAACTCGCCATGTATTATTTTTATCGATGAGATTGACGCCGTAGGCCGTAGCCGTGGCGCAGGTACTGGTGGTGGCAACGACGAGCGTGAGCAGACCTTAAACCAGATGCTGGTCGAGATGGACGGGTTTGAAGCCAACTCCGGGGTGATTGTGATCGCTGCGACTAACAGGGCGGATGTGCTGGATAAAGCTCTGTTGCGCCCCGGCCGTTTTGACCGTCAGGTGATGGTGGGGCTGCCTGATATTAAAGGCCGTGAGCAGATATTGCTGGTGCATATGCGTAAAGTGCCGATTGATCCCGATGTGCAGGCAGATATTCTCGCGCGTGGCACACCTGGCTTTAGCGGCGCAGATTTAGCTAATCTGGTGAATGAGGCTGCCTTGTTTGCAGCGCGTCGTAATAAGCGCACTGTTGATATGCAGGACTTTGAAGATGCTAAAGATAAAATCTTCATGGGTCCTGAGCGTAAATCCATGGTTATGCGTGATGAAGAGCGTCGTAACACGGCCTATCATGAGTCTGGCCATGCAGTAGTCGCAAAACTACTGCCCAAAGCTGACCCTGTGCATAAAGTGACAATCATGCCGCGTGGTTGGGCATTGGGGCTGACATGGCAATTGCCGGAGTTCGATCGCATCAGTAATTACAAAGACAAGATGCTGGAAGAGATTTCTATTCTGTTCGGCGGTCGCATAGCTGAAGAAATATTCATGCACCAGATGTCTACCGGTGCATCTAACGACTTTGAGCGTGCCACCAAACTTGCGCGCGCAATGGTCACCAAGTACGGCATGAGTGATGCGCTGGGCACTATGGTGTATGCCGGTGATGAACAGGATTCGTTTTTCGGTAGCATGAGTGCTAAAACGATTTCTGAAGCCACCCAGCAAAAGGTAGATGCTGAAATCCGTCGAATCCTGGATGAGCAGTATGCCATTGCACGTAAACTGCTTGAAGATAATCGCGATAAAGTTGAGGCGATGACTGCGGCCTTGATGGAGTATGAGACCATAGACGCTGACCAGATTAATGACATTATGGCCGGCTTGCCGGTGCGCGCGCCAAAACCTAGGCAGCCAAAGGTACCGCCGACAAAAGATACGGGCGCGCCTGATGCAACGGCGGCTCCTGCGCCACAGCCGAGTGCGAAAGCATAATGATTTTTTGTAGGAGCGCAATTGATTGCGCGAATGTTATAGTGAGTATTTCGCTCAACTAAAAATGCGCGTGATTAATTGCGCTCCTATTAAATGATGCTTTTTTCTTGCGGAAAATTTCAACTGAATCTCCATCGAACCCATGTCATGGGGATCGTCAATGTGACGCCGGATTCATTTTCTGATGGCGGTAAATTCTCAAATACGGATGCAGCCGTCGCGCATGCGTTAAAACTGATTGATCAAGGAGCTGATATTCTTGATATCGGCGGTGAGTCCACCCGTCCCGGTGCAACGCCAGTGAGTCTGGATGAAGAGCTGAGTCGTGTGATTCCGGTGATTGAAGCGTTAAGCCGTGTAGCGACCGTGCCGATTTCCATCGACACCTATAAACCAGAGGTGATGCGCGCCGCCATAGCGGTCGGTGCTGACATCGTCAATGATGTGCGTGCCTTGCAGGAAGATGGCGCGCTGGATGCTGTTGCCGAGAGCAACGCCGGCGTATGTTTGATGCATATGCAGGGTACTCCGCAAACAATGCAGCTTAACCCTGAGTATGCTGACGTAGTCGCAGAAGTAAAACATTTTTTAATGCGCCGGGTGGATGCAGTGATAGCACGAGGCGTATCGCACGAACGCGTGTTACTAGATCCGGGCTTCGGCTTTGGCAAAACTACAGCACATAATATTGCTTTGATACGCCATCTGGACGCAATTGCAGATATCGGGCTGCCACTTTTGGTTGGGTTGTCACGTAAGTCTGTGCTGGGCAAGATTGCAGGAGGGGATGAAGCGCAACGGTTACACTCCGGTTTGGCTGCAAGCGTTATTTCTGCGATGAAGGGTGCGAAAATTGTGCGTGTGCATGATGTAAAGGCAACGGTAGATGCACTGAAAGTAGTGGCAGCGGTGATTTAGGCAAAGAGATATTTGCATAAGCTAGGTATTAGTCTGAATTTTAACGAGAATATAAAAACGCGTACGCCAGCGTACTCTCTTTTTGCCTCATTATGGCAATTCACCGTGTCATTCCGGCGCAGGCCGGAATCTAGGCTGGTGGCGTTCTAAAGTGGTAGGTATAGTGAGAAAGTTATTAATGATTTTGCTTGCTTTAGTCGGTCTCGCCCGACAGTCGAGTTACTTTCTTATGCTTGTCCATAAGAAAGTAACCAAAGAACACGACACCCCCTACCGCTTATTCCTTGTGTTGCTCACCTTGATGGGCGGTGATCGGAAACTCGCCAGAAACTCGCTCAAACAGCCGCTTGCCGAAGTCTCCCATCAAGACTGCGCTACTCAGCGCGGCAGCAGGGGCAATCTCGCGCATCGATACAATAGTTAAAAAAATAGGAAAAAAGTAATGACAAAGAAATATTTTGGCACCGATGGCATTCGTGGGCGTGTTGGCGATGCGCTGATTACGCCGGAGTTTGTGATGCGCCTGGGTTATGCGGCAGGCCGTGTACTCACTGGCATGGATAGCCATTTAGCTAAAGGCGCACATCCGGCGGTGCTGATTGGTAAAGACACCAGAATCTCCGGTTATATGCTAGAAGCGGCGCTTGAGGCTGGTTTGTCAGCTGCCGGTGTGGATGTGTTGCTGACCGGCCCCATGCCTACCCCTGCTGTTGCTTATCTGACCCGTGCCCTGCGCGCGCAGGCTGGAATTGTGATTTCAGCGTCACATAATCCTTTTTACGATAACGGGATTAAATTTTTCTCAAGTGCTGGTACCAAGCTACCTGATGAGGTTGAACATGCTATTGAAACAGCACTAAATGAACCAATGCAGGTGGTTGATTCGGCAAGCTTAGGTAAGGCGCGCCGCATTGACGATGCGGCCGGGCGCTATGTGGAGTTTTGCAAAAGTACATTTCCCAATCATCTGGATTTGCGAGGCTTGAAAATTGTACTGGATTGCGCGCATGGTGCAACTTATCATGTGGCGCCACCTGTATTTCACGAGTTGGGCGCAGAGATTGTGGTGATTGGCAACAGACCTGACGGCTTGAATATCAACGAGCAGGTAGGTTCTACACACCCGCAGGCGCTGCAGCAAGCTGTTGTCGAACATCAAGCAGATATGGGTATTGCGTTCGATGGCGATGGTGACCGCGTCTTGATGGTTGATGCTGAGGGTAAGTTGCTAGATGGTGATCAGTTACTTTACATCATCGCGACTGCTCGCAAACAAAGCGGGCTATTGCAGGGCGGAGTTGTTGGCACATTGATGACCAACTTGGCGTTAGAACATCAGTTGGCACAAGTTGATATACCATTTGCGCGTGCAAAAGTCGGTGACCGTTACGTGCTGGAGTTGTTAAATAGACATGGCTGGCAATTGGGCGGAGAGAATTCCGGCCATATTCTAGCCTTGGATAAGCACAGCAGCGGTGATGGCATTATTGCTGCATTACAAGTATTGCATGCGCTGATTCAGAGTAAAAAAACATTGGGGCGGTTCGGAGCGGATTTGACGCTTTATCCGCAGGTGCTCATTAACGTTACCACCAAGCAGAAGCTGGATTTAAATCATCAGTTGATTCAGGATGCAGTTAGTGCAGCTGAGCGCGTATTAAAGAATACAGGTCGCGTTTTACTCAGAGCATCAGGCACTGAACCCAAGATCCGCGTCATGGTAGAGGGCGAAGACCCACAACAGGTGCAGCAGTTGGCACAGAGGATTGCAGATGCTGTCAATGAGGCGGCACTTGTTTAAACTGGTTTTAAGTTCGCTATGTTTAAAAAGTGCCGAGTATGGGTGCACTTGATTTTATTTACTTGCCGCCGCTAAACTCCATTTGTCGCCACGCTTCATATACCAGTACAGCAGCCGAGTTTGATAAGTTCAAACTCCTGCTGTCTGGCAGCATTGGCAGGCGTAGACGGTGTTTTGCGGTAAATTCATTGCGAATCTCCTCGGGAAGACCTCTTGTTTCCGGGCCAAATACAAAAACATCCTCGTGCTGATAGCGAGTGGCTGCATAATTCTCACTGCCCTTGGTGGTGATTGCAAACATGCGTTTGCCTGCAAGCGCATCTTTGCATGCACTCCAGTTTTCATGCACGCGCAAATTGGCGTATTCGTGGTAATCTAACCCTGCGCGTTTAAGCTGCTTGTCTTCTAAACTGAATCCTAAGGGTTTTATCAGATGTAACTGCGCGCCTGTGTTTGCACACAGACGTATGATATTGCCGGTGTTCGGTGGGATTTCAGGTTCAAAGAGGACGATGTGGAGCATAAGTTTAGTATTTCGCTAGGGTTCTGGCAATTACCCGGCATTCTACATGGCTGGCACCTGCCTGTTTCAATGTTTTGGCTAATTCATTCAAGCTCGCACCTGTTGTCATCACATCATCCACAATAGCAATGGATAAGCCTTGCAAGTTGCTATGGCATTCAAATGCGCCGCGCATGTTGCTGATGCGGTCTTTGAGCGGCAGACTTGCTTGAGGAGGCGTATATTTTTTGCGTATGGTGGAGGTGTAGTCCAATGCGATTTTGGTTTGCCTGGCTAACAGTTTGGCGATTTCCAGTGCTTGATTAAATCCGCGTTCTTTGATGCGCATTTGGTGCATAGGCATAGGAATGATGACATCAAGGTGGTGTTCGGGTTGTATTTGGTTACCTAGCAAAGTGGCAAAAGTGTTGGCCAAATGCAAGGATTCCTGATATTTGTAATGTTGCAGTAGCCTGTCTAGCGGATAGTCGTAGGAAAATAACGCATGGCTGGTATCAAAGTAGGGTGGTGAGCCTAAACATCTGCCACAAATTGAACCGTCAGTAGGGGTGGCACATTGTGGGCACTGCGGCGTGGAGTACCAAGGCAGGTCTTTTAGGCAGGCGGGGCAAAGGCTTAATTTCCCACCTTCATGGCTGGTACATAGCGTACAAATTTGCTTAAAAATTAATCTGCTGTTCAAAATTTGCGGCTGTTTTGATTGACAAGGTATAATCGCGTATCTATTTTAATTCAATTGAGCTGGGAACGGTTAATGCTTGAGTCTGCAACAACACCTTGTGTGTCCAAAAATGTTAAAAATCCGTCTGCCGAGGCAGTGATTAATACCGATCAATTAAAGACGAGCTTGAATCAATCATGCCATTCTCACACGCATGAAGAAAAAACCGTCAACCGCTGGTCGGTGGACGAGATTGTGGCCCTGTATGAGTTGCCTTTCAGTGATTTGATGTACAAGGCACAAACGGTGCACCGTGAAAACTTTGACCCCAATGCGGTGCAGGTGAGCACCTTGCTCTCGATCAAAACAGGCGGCTGCTCAGAAGATTGCGGCTATTGCCCGCAGGCGGCGCGTTACCATACCGATGTGGAGAATGAGCCTTTGATGGCGCTGGATGATGTTGTCGCGGCAGCTCAGGAAGCCAAAGACAATGGTGCGAGCCGTTTCTGCATGGGCGCTGCATGGCGTGGACCCAAGCAGCGTGATTTAGAGCCTGTGCTCAAGATGATTGCAGAAGTGAAGGCAATGGGTCTGGAAACCTGTGCCACTTTAGGCATGCTGAAAGAAGGTCAGGCGGAACAATTAAAAGAGGCCGGGCTGGATTATTACAACCACAACCTCGATACCGCACCGGAGTTCTACGGTGAAGTGATTACCACGCGTACCTATCAAGATCGTCTGGAGACGTTGGAGCGTGTGCGAAGTCAGGATATTCATGTATGCAGCGGCGGTATCATCGGTATGGGCGAGTCACGCAACCAGCGTGCAGGCTTGCTGGCGCAATTGGCCAATATGGAACGCCCGCCTGAAAGTGTGCCGATCAATTTATTGACGCAAGTGGAAGGTACGCCATTGCACGGTACAGAGGAGTTGGATCCGCTTGAGTTCGTGCGTACCATTGCGGCAGCGCGTATTACCATGCCAACCAGCTATGTGCGTTTGTCCGCAGGTCGCCAGAGCATGAGCGAGGGCATACAGGCTATGTGCTTCCTCGCCGGTGCAAACAGTATTTTCTATGGTGAAAAACTGCTGACGACAGGCAACCCGGAAGCCGATAGCGATAAAAAACTGTTTGCCAAGCTTGGTATCAACAAGATTTAAATTACGCGATGTTAGCGGCCTTACAAAAAGAACTTGAGCAACGCAAAGTCGACGGATTGTTGCGCCAGCGGCGCTTGCTGGACTCTCCGCAGGCGGAGCATATTGTTGCGAACCAGAAGCCGTATCTCTCGTTCTGCAGTAATGATTATCTTGGATTGGCCAACCATCCTAAATTAGTGGCCGCTATGCAGCAGGCTGCTGGTGCGTCGGGGGTAGGCAGTGGCGCGTCAGGTTTAGTGACCGGGCATCATCGCTATCATGATGATCTTGAAAAACAGTTAGCCGCATTCGTAGGATTGCCAGCGGCTTTGCTGTTCTCGACCGGGTATATGGCGAATATCGGCGTGTTAGGCGCGCTAGTCGGTCGTGGTGATGCGATTTTTGCCGATAAACTCAACCATGCCTGCCTGAATGATGGCGGTTATTATTCATTGGCGGAATTTAATCGCTACCCGCATAACGATGTAAACGCATTAGAGAAATTGCTGCAGGCCAGTACGGCAAAACATAAACTGATTGCGGCAGATGCCGTGTTCAGCATGGATGGCGATATTGCACCTATTCCTGAGTATCTGGCACTTTGCGAAAAATATGATGCTTATTTATACATCGATGACGCGCATGGTTTTGGTGTGCTCGGTGAGCACGGCAAAGGCAGCCTGAGCCATTTTAAGTTGAAATCACCGCGTATTGTCATGATGGCAACCTTGGGCAAAGCGGCAGGGGTTGCAGGGGCTTTTGTAGCTGGTGAGCAAGTAGTGATTGACTATCTGATACAAAAAGCCAAGAGCTATGTGTACTCTACACCTGCGCCGCCTGCGCTTTCTGCTACTTTGACAGAATCAGTCAGGCTGATTGCGCAAGGCGATGATTTACGTGCAAATCTGTATCAGTTGATTGCTTACCTGAAAGGCAATTTGAAACTCAGCAAGTGGCAGCTTCTGGCTTCTGATACTGCAATACAGCCGTTGATTGTTGGAGATAACAAAAAAGCGCTGGCGTTGAGTGAGTATTTGCAAACCCGTGATATTTTAGTACCGGCGATACGTCCGCCGACCGTGCCAGTGGGTACGGCAAGGTTACGTATCTCGCTCTCGGCTGCGCATAAATTGGATGATGTGAAACAGCTTGTTGCAGCGTTACATCAGGCAGAAGGTGTTTTATCAAAATGACATCGAATAACATTCATATAGAAACCATAGGTGCAGGGCCTAATCTAGTATTGATTCATGGCTGGGGCATGAGTGGCGCCGTGTGGCAGCCTTTGGTAAAAAAACTCAGCAAAATATTTACATTGCATATCGTCGATTTGCCGGGCATGGGGTTGAGTCGCCCCACCGAGCCATACCATTTACACAGTTTGGCAGAAAAGGTAGCGGAAAACCTACCTTCACATGCAGATATTGTCGGCTGGTCATTAGGTGCGCAGGTGGCGATGCGTATCGCACTGGATTTCCCCGACCTTGTGCGCAGATTAGTACTGGTCGGTGCTACGCCTTGTTTTGTGAATAAGAGCTTCGATCAGGAGAGTGTGGAATACAAATCTACCTGGGATATCGGTATTGAGCCGGAGGTATTCGGCAACTTTGCAGACAGCGTGAATGAGGACTATCACAAGACCATGGGGCAGTTTTTAACGCTGCAGTGTATGGGTGCAAACGACGCCAGAAGCACAGTCAAGCTGTTGCGTAATAAGTTTGCCGAGCGTCCAGCCCCTACCTCGCAAACCTTGTATCGTGCGCTCAATATTTTACTGGAAACTGACTTGCGCGCTGAAATCGAGCATCTAAGAAAACCCACGCTGCTGGTACATGGTGACAGAGATACTCTAGCGCCTGTGCAGGCCGCGCATTGGATGATGAAGACATTGCCGGTAGGATTTTTGCGGGTGATGTCGGGTGCATCGCACGCACCTTTTTTGTCGCATCAGGAGCAGTTTGTTGATGCCGTTGTGCAGTTTCTAGAACCCTCTCCTTTGTAATTGATGATGACAGACGATATTTATCGTATTGATAAAGCCCGTACCCGTGCCTCTTTTGGACGCGCAGCAGAAACCTATGATGCTGCCGCAGTATTGCAGAAACAGGTGCGCGAAGAGATGCTGAGTCGGCTGGATTTAGTTAAATTTAGCCCGCAGGTGATACTGGACGCGGGCTGTGGCACAGGCATGGCCAGCCATGCGCTGCAGAAGAAGTATGAAAAATCGCAAGTGGTCTCGCTGGATTTTGCCTACCCCATGTTGCAAAAGACACGTAAAACATGCAATCAGTCAGGCTTGGTGCATAAGCTGAAATCATTTTTGAGCGGAAAAAAACAAAACCTGTTGTGCGCCGATATTGAAGCATTGCCGTTGGCAACGGCAAGTACGGGGTTGCTTTGGTCTAATCTGGCGATTCAGTGGTGCAACGATCTGGATGCCGCATTACAGGAGTTTCACCGTGTACTGCAACCGGAAGGGCTGCTGATGTTCAGCACATTTGGCCCCGATACGCTGCGCGAGTTAAGGGTCGCTACTGGTGCAGCAAGTGGCAATGAATATACTAGCGTGAGCCGTTTTATTGACATGCACGATATTGGCGATGCGCTGGTGCGCGCAGGCTTTAGCGCACCGGTGTTGGATGTGGAGAGATTCACGCTCACTTATGATGATGTAAAAAGCGTAATGCGTGACCTCAAAAGCATAGGCGCCCATAATGCGACGGATGGCCGCGCACGCGGTCTGATGGGGCGAGGCTACTTTGCAAAACTGGAAACGGCTTATGCGCAGTTCAGGCAGAACGGCAAGCTACCAGCCACGTTTGAAGTGGTGTATGCGCACGCCTGGCGCGGTAAAGATATACCTCAATTGGCTGATGGCGTGTCGCCAATCAGCTTTAAGCCAAGAAACAAATAATCATGACGCAGTCGTATTTCATTGTCGGGACAGACACCAACGTCGGTAAAACCTATGTTGCCAGTGCTTTGATTCGGCATTTTGTAAACGCTGGCTTTAATACGGTTGGTATGAAACCTATCGCATCGGGCTGCGAGATGACTGCGCAGGGCGAATGGATGAACGAGGACGTGCAGGTTTTATCTTCCGCAAGCAATGTGACTGCACCGCTAAACTTAATCAATCCTTATCGCTTTACACCTGCGATTGCACCGCATATCGCGGCGGCTCAGGCTGGTGTGGACATAGATGCGCGTGTGATAACAAATGCCTATGATGACTTATCAAAATTGGCTGACGTGGTGATTATAGAAGGTGCCGGCGGTTTTTTTGTACCCATCAACGCAACGGAAACGCTGGCGGATTTAGCTGTGATGCTCAATCTCCAGATCATTTTGGTGGTAGGCATGCGTTTGGGCTGCATCAATCATGCATTGCTGACGGTTGCAGCTATCCAGGCGCGTGGCCTGACACTGGCTGGTTGGGTGGCAAATCAGCTTGAGCCGGATATGCCGATGTTTGCGGAAAATCTTGACAGCCTGCAGCAGCGCATAGCAGCACCTTATTTAAGCGTGGTGCGCTGGCAGGAAGATGTGCATATGTGGTCTAGCTTATAAGCTTGAAATCAGGACTTATTCAGGAAAAGCGTTTGTGACGGATATGCAAATTGAACGTTTTCTTTTTCAAAAGCCTTAAAGATTGCTAGATTGATGGCCTGCTGGATATCCATGTATTTATTGTAGTCTGCTCCATCTACATAATAAACGAACTCAAAATCCAAACTAGAATCTCCATAGGTGGCGAAATGCCCTCGATCAAAAGTGGTATCTTGCTGTGTTTCAATAATGCCTTTCACTGTTTCAGGAATGGCTAATAGCTTCTCATATGGGGTCTGATATACCAGCCTTAATTTAAAGACCACTCTGCGTCTTTCCATTTTCTTGAAATTATGAACGCGCGAATTCGTGAGGTCTGTGTTTGAAAAAACCAGTTGCTCGCCAGAAAGCGCGCGGATTCTCGTGGTCTTGATGCCAACGTATTCCACAACGCCCATTTCGTTGCCGATGACGATGAAATCTCCGATTTCGAACGGTTTGTCGAAAAGTATGACGAAGTAACTGAACAGGTCGCCAAGAACCGCCTGGGCGGCCAATGCAACGGCTATGCCGCCAATGCCCAACCCTGCAACGGCAGCGGATATTTTTACCCCAAGATTGTCCAGCAGGAAAACGAATGCTAGCGCCCAGATTACAAAATTCACAAGCCGGCTGATGCCTTTTAACTGTTTTTTTCTTTGCTCCGAGTCATTGCCATGCGTTACATAGGAGTGCAGGAAATAGCCAACTGCAGCGGTAAGTGCCCTTATCACGAGTACAGTAGCCAGAATAATTGCGGCGATATCTAGGCCGCGCTCCAACTTCGGCGAGAGTGCCAGGTTGTACAGTGCGATATACAAGAAGCCGAGATAGAGGAACGGGATCAGGTGTGTTTCAATGATGCTGGTAGCTAAATCATCATATGAAGTCTGTGTAGACTCAGACCATGTTTTTAGTCGGCTTAAGATGTATTTCTTGAATACCAGAACAATCACTACCCCACTGAAAAAAATGCCAACGGAGAATAGATAATTTAAAAAGGTATTTTGAAAAAACGTATAACTCAGTACTTCCTGCATGCAAGTAATGATACTCCTAATTAACAATAAGCGGAAATCAGACGGCGGTTTTTATAAGGCCTAGGTAGATAATATGATCAACTCGGTAAGCGCTTGCTGAAATAACTCACTGGAAGCAAGAGGCTGACATTTAGGGTCCATAAAACACTCTGAAATTTAAAGAAAATCAAGACGTTATTATCACATTTCTTGCAAGTTAAAACCTGGCGGTTTCAAGGTTGAAGTGCAAAAATTGCGGTCCCCGTTAGCCGTAACCGTTATAGCAACGGGGATAACCATCGTCAACTATTAGGTGCTGGGTTTGCTGCCAATGCTAAGGTGGCTGGCTTTCAAATAAAGTCATTACGCGCATGGCGTACTTCAGGTACGCCTGATTCCATCCCTGTACCGGCTAGAACCCCGCTGTCTGGATTCTAGTGGGGAGGATGTTTTAAGTAAACAGAGGCTATTCCGCCTACAGGATAGCCTTAGATGTGGATTGAGCGCATATTACATGGCAATCTCGGCGGCTTCTACAATCACTTTATAGAATTGCAGCTCTTTTGCATTTTGAACATGCGCACCCACCGCCACCTGATTGCGTTTCCCTGGCGCAACCCCGTGAATCACTAATGGCTTACTTTGACTTACTGCGCGACCGGTTTTTGCATCATATTTCACCACACGCACCTGTACGCGGCTTACTGGCATTGAAGTGTCATTTTGAACAACTGCAAACAGATTGCCGGCATTGTCAGTCAGCGCGCCTGATTTGATGTATTTACCCGGGTTACGTGGTAAATCCAGGTGCACAGCGCGCGCAATCGCATCTTTACCGATATCTGAATTAGAACCGGCTGCGATCTGATAGTGTTGCAGTGCGCCATTAATGTCGCCTCTTTCTTCGGCAATCTGGCCTAGCAAGGCATGGCCCGGGGCGGTTGGCAGCAACTCATTGGCGCGCTTGAGGAAAGGTTCCGCTTCGGCCTTTTTACCCATGTTAAACAGCGCAATGCCGCTTTGCACGTGCGGCTTGAAGTAATCCGGCTGCAGTTTGATGGCTTTGTCATAAAATGCCAGAGCTTCCTGCGGTTTTTTCTGCGTCAGGGCAATATCGCCTAACAGTTCCTGAAAGCGCGCTTCGCGCGGTTCGCCTGCAATCGCCTGTTTGGCGAGCGCGGTTGCTTTTTCAATGTTCTTTTCTTTAAGCGCTTTTACCCCTTCATCGTAGGCTTTGTAGGCAGATTGCGTAGCGCGGAGTTTGGCCGTTTTCTGCGCATAGATTTCCTTGCCCCATTCACCGCCGGCACCTACTTGGGCGAGCGTCGCCTTGTTAGCCTCTACACGGGCCTGTGAGGGCGGATGGCTGGCAAACAGGCCGTCAATGAAGTTACTTTTACGGTCTGCACTCAGACGCACAAAAGTTTCCTGTAATGTCACTGCAGCGGCAGGGTCGTAGCCTGCTTTTTTCATATACTGCATGCCGTACAAATCGGACTCGCTTTCTGCGTCACGTCCATATTTGCTGCTGACCAGCTGTGCCCCCACTTGCGCGCCGCCGACAATCAGATTCGCAAAGTCCGTATTCTGCGCGCCGATACCAACGGCAACCATCGCACCTTGCAGCAGTATGCCGCGTTCCATGCCCTTGGCGCCGTGGCGCGCGGCCGCATGTACCATCTCATGCCCCATCACGGCGGCTAATTCAGCCTCGCTATGGAGTTCATATAGCAAGCCGCGGTTGAAAGCGATTTTTCCGCCTGGCATGGCCCAGGCATTTGGTACGGAATCATTCAGTATGGTGAATTCATACGGGAGTTTACGGTCGGAGACGGTGGCAAGCTTGTTGCCTATGCTTTGCACGTAAGCGGTAAGCTCAGGGTCCAGCACATAGTCACCACCCTGTGATTGCCGGGTCGGCGCGTAGTTCTGCTGACCAATTGAGATTTCCTGCGCCTCTGACACCAACTGAAACTCGCGTTTTTTGGTGACAGGATTGACGCCGCAAGAGATGGCGACGATGGCAACCATCGAGATCAGCGCAATGGCGTGCATGCTTGTCAGTTTTTTATGCAGGTTGAGTTTCATGATTGGAGCCTATCATTTTGGTGTGTTTGCCGAAATGCCATAACGTATTATTTGAGATAAAGTTGACGTGCTTGGATGTACTCAATCACCTGGTCTGGCATCAAATAGCGCGCAGAAAACCCTTGTTGCAATGTATCCCGAATCGCGGTAGATGAAATGTCCAGCGCGGTAATCTGGCGCATCGTCACAAAGCCAGCCGGCGTGTCGTGCAGGTCATTCCCGTTTTCGGTGTAGTGACTGTGCAGAAAAGTTTCGAGTATTTTCGGCAACTCGTTTGCTTCTGTTTGCGGCCTCTGCACCAGTGTTATATGGCAGTGGTGGATGATTTCTTCCCAGCGGTGCCAGGTGTTGAATTTAGTAAAGGCATCGCTGCCCATGAACAAGGTCATACTGCGCTGTGTGCCAAGTTCCTCGCGCAGACTGAGCAGCGTGTCTATGGTATATGAGGCACCTGCCCGGTTTAACTCTCGCTCATCGATTGTGAATGCCGGATTATCTGCAATCGCCAGGCGCACCATGGCAGCGCGGTGTTCTGCGCAGATGGTCGGTGTGTCTTTGTGAGGCGGGCTAGCCGCAGGAATAAAGCGTACTTCGTCAAAATTCAAATCATCGGCAAGTTCCTGCGCCATGCGCAAATGCCCATAGTGAATGGGGTTGAACGTGCCACCAAGAATGCCGATTGATTTCATCGTGTTGATTATTTATTCCATTGTTAAATCAAGTGTGAATTAGGCGCATGAGCGCAGGCAGTACAAATAGTGCGGTTAGCGAGCGCAATAAAATGCACGGTTGACTTAATAACGGATTAGGCGCGGACGTGACCATCACCCAGCACCACGTATTTGAGTGAGGTCAGACCCTCTAGACCCACAGGGCCACGTGCATGCAGTTTGTCTGTCGAGATGCCGATTTCTGCGCCCAGGCCGTACTCAAAGCCGTCGGCAAAGCGGGTGGAGGCATTCACCATCACACTGCTAGAATCTACCTCACGCAAGAATCTGCGGGCGTTGCTGTAGTTTTCAGTGACAATCGCCTCTGTGTGCTGCGAAGAGTGATGGTTGATATGCGCAATGGCTTCATCCAAGCCATCTACTACTTTGCAAGAGATAATCGCGTCAAGATATTCTGTATAGTAATCCTCATAAGAGGCGTGAGTCGCCTGCTTTACCGTAGCGCAGGTTTCTGGGCATCCGCGTATCTCAATGCCGTGTCTAGTGAGCATCTCAGCAAGTTTTGGCAGCATCGTGCCGGCAACAGCGCGCGCTATGACTAGCGACTCCGCGGTGTTGCAGGTGCCAAGTCGCTGGGTTTTGCTGTTTTCCAGAATGCGCAGTGCTTTGTCAAAATCAGCTTCGTCATCAATATAAACATGGCAGTTGCCATCGAGGTGTTTAATCACTGGAATGCGCGCATCATTTGAAATGCGCTCAATCAGGCTTTTTCCACCGCGTGGCACAATGACATCCACGTATTTTTTCATGGTGATCAATTCACCCACGGCAGCGCGATCTGTGGTTTCAATAATTTGTACGGCGGTGTTGGGCAGGTCTGCTGCAATCAGGCCTTCATGCACCAGTTTTGCCAGTGCCTGATTGCAATGAATCGCTTCACTGCCACCACGTAAAATGGCGGCATTGCCTGATTTGATGCACAGTCCGGCAGCATCTACAGTCACATTGGGACGTGCTTCATAGATGATGCCAATCACGCCCAATGGCACACGCATTTTTCCGATTTGGATGCCGCTTGGGCGATATTTGAAATCAGTCATTTCGCCTATCGGGTCATTTAAATCTGCAATTTGCCTAAGTCCTTCGGCCATGGTACGGATGGATTTCTCACTTAAAGTGAGTCTGTCCAGCATGGCGCCACTTAACCCATTGGCTTTCGCTGCATGGAGATCCAGTTGATTGGCTGCAAGCAACGCATCTTTTTCACGCAATACGGCGTGCGCGATATTGTGCAGTGCAAGGTTTTTGGTACGGGTATCAGCACTGGCCATGTAACGCGAGGCATCTCTAGCGCCTATGCCGATGTTTTCCATATAATGTTGTATGTTCATGCTGTGATTATACTTTTTTGTGAGGGATTGAAAAGCAAATTAAACCAGCAAATCAAATCAGCTAATCAAGTCATGTTGTTGAGAATAAATCATTTTGCAAAATGACCAGGAAACACGGGATAAGTCGTTGAGCTGGCCGAAGCCTACAGGTGTAGCTGTGACGGCCGTAATAAAAAAATCTTGCAACACTGTAGTTCAGCTGCGTAAAAACGTATGACGCTTTCCCCTGAGCAATTTGTGCAAAGGATATCTCTATCCGTAATGCGAATGGTTTATCGTCCGCGTACTTTCGCTAAGCCAAAGCACAGCCTGGAAATTTCCAGCCAAGCATCGCCTGGCATGACACCTTTTGCGGTTTTATCTATATCTGCGAGTTTTTGCAGCGCGGCTTCAAGCTGGCGCAGACTCAGGCGCCCCAATGCCCGTTTGACTAAAGCTTGCCTATCGCCGTAGATGCGCGCGTCCGTCATGGCTTTGCTGATATTTTCACCCCGCATTTCAACTTGCTTGATACGCACTAACGGGCGTAATACCCACATCAGCGGATTCATCACAGCTACAGCATTCTCTCCCTCGTCCTGCAATCCCTGCAGGATACGGACGGTGCGCTCGACATTGCCTGCAAGCACGGCTTCACCTAGTTGAAATGCATCAAAACGTGAGACATTGAGTACCGCCTCCTTGATTTTAGCCTCACTGAGTTCGCCTTGCGGATACAAAAGCCCTAGTTTCTGGATTTCCTGATTTGCGGCAAGTAAATTGCCTTCAACCTGAAGTGCTAAAAATTCAAGCGCTGGCTGGCTGGTGTACTGGCCTTGCAGTTTTAATCGGCTTGCGATCCACTGAGGCAGTTGCTCTGCATCAATCTCATGCAGGCTGATGGTGTGGGCATGATTTTCCAGCGCAGAGAACCAAGCGCTATTTTTTGCCTCACGCTCCAATGTGGGCAAGATAATGACAGTAGTGGTGTCAGGAATGGTGTTGCTAGCAAGGGTTTGCAGTGCCTTGCTGCCCTCCAGTCCAGGTTTTCCACCGGGGATGCTAAGTTCAAGCATTCGGCGATTGGAAAACAAAGAGATGGATTGCCCGTAGCTTTGTATCTGCTGCCAGTTAAAGTTACGCTCGGCTACCAGGCTTAAACGCTCATCAAAGCCTTGTACACGTGCGGCATTGCGGATAGCATCTAGACATTCACTTTGTGCAAGCGGTTCGTCGCCTACCAGCACATAAAGAGGTTGCAGACCACCTTTTAAATGAGACTCAAGCTGGGAGTGGGGTAAACGCATGCGTAAATTATCTGGCTGCAGGTTTAATCGCACCTAGCCTGCGCATAATCTCGCGGATGGCATCGTTACGCATATCTGTATTTAATCTTGCTTCTTCATCCACCTTGCCTAGCAGGTTCTTGTCATCGTATGAAAAATCCTTACGTATCTGCACTGTCTGCACGTTGCTCCATAAGGCATCAGCTGGTTGCCTTGTCCTGAATTGCACCTGGTAATTGAGCTCAAATTCTCTAACCAGGCCGCCACCGCTTAGAGACTGGATACGCTTTTGGTTAGACTCATCCAATAACTCGAGTAGTAACTCAGCGTCGCCGATATTGTCTACGATTTTAATTTTGTTATTTGCAAGCGTGCGTGCCAAGTCTTTCGAGATGCTCAGCGTCTTGCCTTGAATGTGCAGGTGTTTAAAAGATAAGTCAGCCATGCCCCGTAATTGAAACCCACAGGCAGTGATGAGCAGGCTGAGCAGCATTACCCAATAGACAGGCCATTGATAGACTTTGTTCATGATTTACCCCGCCACAACGTTAATGAGCTTGTTCGGCACCACAATGATTTTGCGTACAGACATATTCTCTTCAATAAATTTCTGCACGCAAGGTTGCGCCAAAGCCAGCTTTTCCAGTGCATCTTTAGTTTCTGTTTTTGCAACGGTAACACTGCCACGCAATTTACCATTGACCTGAATCATGTATTCAATGGTATCTTGCACTGTGGCCGAAGCATCTGCTACTGGCCAGCCGGCATCCAATATATGGCTGCCCGGACAGAGCTCCGACCAGATGGCCTGGCAGATATGCGGCACGATAGGGGACAGCAGCAGGGCAACATTCTGTAATACTTCCTGGCGCACCTTGCGGGTGATTTCGTCCGCCTCTTCAATTTTGGCGAGCGCATTCATCAATTCCATCACGGATGAGATTGCGGTGTTGAAACTGTGGCGGCGACCGTAATCATCAGCCACTTTTTCAATGGTGAGATGTAATTGGCGGCGCAGGGTTTTAAGCTCTGCGCTCAAGTCACCTGTAGTGTAGGCTGCGACAGGGCCTGCTTCCACATGATCATATACTGCCTGCCAGAGTCTGCGTAAAAAGCGATGCGCGCCTTGCACGCCGCTATCTGCCCATTCGAGGCTCTGCTCGGGCGGTGCGGCAAACATCATGAACAAGCGCGCAGTGTCTGCACCATAAGTGTCAATTAGCTCCTGCGGATCCACCGTATTGCCTTTGGATTTACTCATTTTGGTGCCGTCTTTCAGCACCATGCCTTGCGTAAGCAGGTTGGTGAAAGGTTCGTCATTTTTAAGCAGACCAACGTCACGCATGAGTTTGTTAAAGAAGCGCGCATAGAGCAAATGCAGGATAGCGTGCTCGATACCGCCTACATACTGGTCAACAGGCAGCCAGTAGTTGGCACGCGCGTCTGCCATTGCGGTGCCGCAATCAAAGCTGGCATAACGCGCAAAATACCATGAGGATTCAAAGAATGTATCCAGCGTGTCTGTCTCGCGCGTGGCTTTCCTACCACAGGTTGGGCAGGTGGTTTCGTAAAACTGCGGGTCTTTTTTGATGGGTGAGCCTACGCCATCCATCACCACATTTTCCGGCAATACCACTGGTAATTGCTCGGCAGGTACTGGCACCTCACCGCAGCTTGAGCAGTGAATGATCGGGATTGGGCAGCCCCAGTAGCGTTGACGAGAAACACCCCAGTCGCGCAGACGATATTGCGTGCGGCGTTTTCCCAGGTTTTTGGCAGACAGTGCAGATGCAATCGCAGCGCTGGCACTATCGAAATCCAGACCGTTGAAATCACCGGAATCAAACAATACACCGTGTTCAGTCATTGGCAGCGTGTCAATATCCGCATGCTTGATGACTGCTTTGATCGGTAAACTATATTTTGAGGCAAACTCAAAATCGCGTTCATCATGTGCCGGTACTGCCATGACTGCGCCTTCGCCGTAGCTAGCCAGTACGTAATTGGCGACCCAGACCGGCAACTCCTCGCCATTAAGCGGATGCTTCACAAATAATCCCGTAGCCATGCCTTTTTTCTCAGCCGTGGCGATATCTGCTTCAGCTACGCTGCCGCGTTTACATTCGCCGATAAATTTCGCCAATGCTGGATTGTTTTGTGCGGCTAAAGTTGCAAGCGCATGCTCAGCGGCAACCGCAACGTAAGTTGCGCCCATTAAGGTGTCAGGGCGCGTGGTGTAGACTTTGAGATTGCCACTGTGACCCACGATCGGGAACTCCACTTCACAGCCATAACTTTTGCCGATCCAGTTGCGTTGCATGGTTTTAACCTGCTCAGGCCAGCCTTCAAGCTTGTCTAAATCATTCAATAATTCTTCAGCATAAGCGGTGATTTTCATGAAATACTGCGGAATATCGCGCTTTTCGACTAGCGCACCACTGCGCCAGCCGCGGCCGTCAATCACCTGCTCGTTGGCCAGTACGGTTCCATCGACAGGATCCCAATTCACGGTTGCAGTTTTTTTGTAGATCAAGCCCTTTTTGAACAGCTCGGTAAATAGCCATTGCTCCCATTTGTAATAATCAGGTTTGCAGGTGGCAATCTCACGGTTCCAGTCAACACCTAAACCCAGCTGTTTAAGCTGGGTTTTCATGTGCTCAATATTGCTGTAGGTCCATGCTGCCGGTGCGGTATTATTTTTGATTGCGGCATTTTCAGCGGGCAGGCCGAATGCATCCCACCCCATCGGCTGCATGACATTGAAGCCTTTCATTTTGTGAAAACGGCTCAATACATCACCAATCGTGTAGTTGCGTACATGGCCCATGTGCAGGCGACCGCTAGGGTAGGGGAACATGGATAAACAATAGTATTTAGGTTTATCGGATTGCTCCGTTGCCGCGAAAGTCTGATTGGTTTCCCAGTATGTCTGGGCAGCTTGTTCAACATCTTTGAAAGGGTACTGCTGTTGCATAATTTAACGGTTCTTGAAGATTGAATGGATAGCGAAATTATACCTGAAGCTATTGCATTTGCCGGCTTTGTGTTAACCCAGATTTTTCATTAGGCGATTTTACATCCCCTTGAATGTCAATTTGCCAACTTGTTGGCTTTAGTGTTGATTGTTAGCCGCTGGCAAGTCCTAAAAATGGAAAGTCTGGGTTTATTGTATGCGCCGGTAGAGAAACTTTTCACTACAATGGCTGTCAAGTGTATGTGAGTTAAGCTATGTGCTGCAAGTTAAACGAAAAGTGTAAATTTTTTACAGGAGTTTTTTATGAAGATTTCAAATGTTCTGATGGCGCTGACAGTTGTATTCGGTATTAGCCAATTAGCTTATGCTGACCATCATGGTGAAGATTGTAAGCACCATGCCAAGCAGCAGGGTTTGGCATGGGCAGATGCTAATCAGGATGGTGTTGTGAGTAAAGATGAGTTTACCGAAGCGCATAAAGCCCGTTCTGAAAAGATGTTTGAGAAACTGGATGCAAATAAGGACGGCAAAATCGATGAGGCAGAACGTAATGCTGCAAAAGCCAAGATGGGTGAGCATTGCAAAATGAAAGGCCAAGGCAAGTAAAGCAGATTTGCTAAAGCTGTGATTGGGGCAGTAAAAAAGCCACATAGTGGCTTATTTTTGAATTTCGCGTGACTCTTGCTAAGAGTGCATGCGAGCCTGTAAAAAAATCTGAGCGTGACTCTTGCTAAGAGTGCATGCTGCTATAGGCAACTTTAAAATTAAATCAGTGCGGAAAAAATGCTATTACGTACTGACGTAACCTCGCCCAACCCATTCACAAACACGTGCTTGGGTGCGCCAGTTTCTCCGCTGTTGGCCCAGTCTGTGTAGTATTTCACTAGTGGTTTGGTTTGACTGTGGTAGACATTGAGGCGGTTTTTAACCACATCTTCCTTATCATCATCGCGCTGTACTAGGTCTTCACCCGTGACATCGTCTTTACCTGCCACTTTTGGTGGATTAAATTTAACATGGTAGGTACGGCCACTGGCAGGGTGTGAGCGGCGACCGCTCATGCGCTCTACGATTGCTTCATCAGGTACGTCAATTTCAACTACATAATCAATCCCTACCCCTGCATTCTTCATCGCATCAGCTTGCGGGATAGTACGGGGAAATCCATCAAACAAGAATCCGTTTGTACAGTCGCTCTCTTTAATGCGCTCGCTCACCAGGCCGATAATAACTTCATCAGGTACCAGACCGCCGGCATCCATGAATTTTTTGGCTTCCAGGCCGAGAGGAGTGCCTGCCTTAACTGCTGCACGCAGCATGTCACCTGTGGAAATTTGCGGAATGTTGAATTTTTCTTTGATGAAAGTGGCTTGTGTGCCTTTGCCTGCGCCCGGTGCGCCGAGTAAAATGATTCGCATGTAATTGTCCTAGGATGGGTTGATTTGAGTTTTGTGAAATTATATTTGAAATTGTGGTGTGCTTGTAATGATTAAGTACGCAAATAATTGGCAATCGCTACAAAATCTGCCACAGCCAGATTCTCAGCGCGCAACCGCGAGTCTATTTTAAGTGCAGCAAAGCCGTCATCGTTCAGAAGGTCTTTGAGCGTGTTGCGCAGTGTTTTACGGCGTTGCCCGAATGCGGCGGTCACGACTTGTGCGAATAGCGCTTCATCCTTGGCGATGAATGGCTGCGTTGTATAGGGTACGCAGCGCACAAAGGCTGATTCTACTTTCGGGGCAGGGTCAAACGCTTCAGGTGGAACCGTGAACAGGTACTCCATTTGCAGGCGATATTGCAGCATCACGCTCAGCCGCCCGTAGGCGGGGGTGGAGGGGGCTGCAACCATGCGCTCGACCACTTCTTTTTGCAGCATGAAATGCATGTCGATAATGACTTTCAAGTTGTCGAGCAGATGAAAAAGAATGGGCGTGGAAATGTTATACGGCAGATTGCCGACGACTCTTATGCGCTCACCTAAACTGGAAAAGTCAAATTTCAATGCATCTGAATTGTGTATGGTGATGCTATTGTTTTTGTATTCATTCTGCATCCATCTGATGATGTCGCGGTCGACTTCAACCACGTGCAGCCTATTCAGTTTCTGCAATAACGGCTTGGTGAGCGCACCTAAGCCAGGCCCGATTTCGACCATGAGGTCATCAGATTTTGGCAAAATAGCTTCAACCAGACTGGATATCACGCCTTGATCGGTAAGGAAATTTTGCCCAAAGCGTTTTTTAGCGATATGTTTCATAGAGAAATTGATTTAGCCACAGATGAACGCAGATACACACAGATGGATTTAATGAAGGCTGATGCAGCGCGCCCATTATTTAGACGACCTTTTTGGGGGTGAAATGACCTTGAATATTTGGTTTTATCTGTGTGCATCGGGGTTTATTTGTGGTTAATTTTGTTTTTGGAAAGTTCAGTAGCTAAATCAATGGCCGCCAGCAGGCTGCCAATTTCAATATTGCCGGTACCGGCGAGATCCAGTGCTGTGCCATGATCGACCGAAGTGCGGATGATAGGTAGCCCCAACGTGACGTTCACCCCTTCACCGAAAGTTGCGTGCTTGAGTACGGGCAGGCCTTGGTCATGATACATGGCAAGTACGGCATCGGCTTTACTCAAGTGATGCTTGGCAAATAAAGTATCAGCAGGTAATGCGCCAGTCAAGTCCATCCCTTCAAGGCACAGTTGCGCTAATACAGGGTTAATGACATCAATTTCCTCGCGCCCCAGATAGCCGTCCTCACCCGCGTGCGGGTTAAGCCCC
This sequence comes from Betaproteobacteria bacterium HGW-Betaproteobacteria-22, assembly GCA_002842285.1. Taxonomy (GTDB): domain Bacteria; phylum Pseudomonadota; class Gammaproteobacteria; order Burkholderiales; family Methylophilaceae; genus Methylotenera. Next base: position 192,430 of record PHCJ01000002.1, on the reverse strand, counting down.
GCAACCAGAATGCGTGGATTTTCAATGCCAAATTTATGTACCAGATCATGATGCAGAATGCGGATGGTGGTTTCCAAACTGTGATGGGTGATCGCTTGCGGTACATCTTTTAATGGCAGGTGTGTGGTGGCGAGCGCTACGCGTAACGTATGCTTACCTTGGCCACCGACCAGCATCATCACCACTTGCGCTGTACCTGTGAGCGCTGCTAAAAACTCGGTATGACCACTGAAGGCAATGCCAGCTTGATTAATCACGCCTTTGTGCACAGGTGCGGTGACCATGGCATCAAACTCGCCTGATAGGCAGCCTGATGCAGCGGTTTTGAGTGTGTTCAATACGTACTGGCTATTCTGCGCGTTCAGTTCGCCTGCGATAGTTGGCTTGGCGGCAGCCTGGTGCAACACGGCCAATGTGCCGTCGCCAGCATGCGCCAGGCTGGTGTTTCTATCATAAGAGTTGATTTTTATGGTCAAATTCAATGATTGTGCTCTGGCCTTGATCAGGTCAGCATCAGCGATAACCGTCAGATGTGCGTTGAGCGGCGTGTGAGCCAGCATGACGCATAGATCAGGCCCTATGCCCGCCGGTTCTCCTGCGGTAATGGCGATGCGAGGTGGTTTACTCACGAGATGGCAATCAATAGAACTTATCTTCTAGCCTTAATTCAACAAACGCGCGGTCACGCAACTCTCTAATCCAGTCCTGGTAGGCTTCATCAGCTTTTCGGGCTCTGATTTCCTGACGCGCTTTGAGGCGCGCTGCCTCTTTTGTCATGTCCTGCTTTCTGCGCTCTAGTACCTGGATAATATGCCAGCCAAATGGACTGCGCACCGGTTCACTGATTTGGTTGTTTTGTAACTCATTCATGGCTTTTTCAAACTGTGGTACTGTGTCGCCCGGGTTTACCCAACCCAAATCGCCACCACTGGATGCGGTGCCATCTTCGGAAAATTGGCGTGCCAGCACCTCAAAATTTTCGCCATTATCTAAGCGCTCCTTAATCCCATCCATTTTTAGTTTTGCCTCATTTTCTGACAGAATCTCGGATAGCTTGATCAGGATGTGGCGGGCATGGGTCTGCTCTATGACCAATGGCGAGTTGCCACCGCGCTTGTCATTAAGCTTCAGGATATGAAAGCCATTCGGGCTTCTGAGTGGTGCAGACACTTCTCCTTTTTGCATAGACTTAATTGCATCCAGAAACAAAGTTGGCAGTTGTGCAGAGGTGCGCCAGCCAAGGCTGCCGCCTTCTAGTGCGTTGGGCGCATCTGAGTAGCTTGCTGATACTTTAGCAAAGCTTGTGCCGGCACCGAGTGCAGCTAAGATTTCATCTACTTTATTTTTGGTTTTTTGGATATCCTCAGTAGCGGCGTCTTCTGGCACGCGTATCAGAATGTGACTGATTTCATACTCGTCTTGATTTTCATTGGATGAAGATTGCGTGGTTAGAAAGTTGTCGATTTCCGATTCGGTGACGTTGACTCGGCTTTCTACTTCGCGTTCACGTAAGCGAGCAATGGTAATTTCATTGCGAATATCAGCCCTGAATTTGCGCATGCTGATGCCATCTTGATGGAGTGCATCACTAAACTCACTGATGGACATTTTGTTTTGTTCTGCAATACGCTCTATAGTCTTGTCGAGTTGATTGTCATCTACTTTAAGGCCGGTCTGTGCGGCATATTGCAACTGTAAGGCATCTGAAATCAGACGTTCCAGCACTTGTCTGCGCAGAATGGTTTCATCGGGCAGTTCGGCACCCTGTTTTTTGAGCTGTGCCGTCAGTGTGGATATTCTACTTTCGAGCTCTTGCTCGGTGATCACTTCCTGGTCTACGACCGCGACTATACGGTCCATTTTGATCACATCAGCCGCATGCAGATGGAGGCTAATGCAGCCGATGCTGATTAAAGTTAAAGTTTGAATCAATGTACGTAACATAATTACTCGTAATAGGAGGGTTGGTGAGTATTGGGGATCATGCCGGAACTGACGTAGCCCGGAATATTTCGTTTGATGACAGAAAGCGGATTTGCACCGATAGACGCCAAGCCGCCTAGCTCGAGCTGAAAAAAAAGGGCGTAGTTGGCGTCCGCTGTTGCGGTGCTCACGCGCTGAATTACGGATCGTGCCTGCCAGCAGCCTGCATCATACTCCAGACCTGCAAGTGATTCTACCATACGGCTTTCACGGAATGAGTAGTTGGCACGGGCGACGCCATACCATCCCTGCCCAAGTGGCCATTGTGCAGATAAGTCGGTTTGGTCGATTAGATCGTTTCTGTAGCTGTAACCAAGGTTGAGTGTTTTGCCTGGCTCAGGATTGTAGCGTGCGGTGATGGTGCTGCGCACAGAGCTGGAATTGTCAGTGTTGTATTGCCAGAAAGCATCCACTAGCCAACTGTTTTTCAACCGGCCAGTTATGCCTGCAATGATGTCTGAGCTATTGTTTTCACGTTTGTCTACACCAGGTAACGTGACCTTCTGATCGGCAAAGTAATAACGTTGGCCGATGGAGGCTGATAGTCTTTCTGCCCCGCTGCTGCCTTCAATAAAGCGTGAGGTGAGTGCAAAACTGACTTGGTTGGCGTTGTTGATACGATCATTACCCGTGAATTGATTTTCACTGAACAGGGAACTGAAATTCAGGTCTGATTCACTGGTGTCAAAAATCGGAATGCCGGATTGATCACGGCTGGGAATGTAAACGTAAAACAAGCGAGGTTCCAATGTTTGCAGGTAGCTTCTGTCAGCGATTTTAAAATCACGGTCAAAATACATGCCGCTATCCAGGCTGAAAATAGGCAGCGTACGTTGTTGTGATTCCAGGTTGCTGGCAACATTGTTCAGATTGTAACTGGTGTGGTGCAGACCAAGCTTGGGCTTAATGTAACCAAACGACTGTGTAAAAGGAACGGTAATGCTGGGGTAGGCGGTAAAGCGGGTGCCGGTCGGCATAACGGGTGCATTGTTATTTGTGTTAAATGCGACAAATTGTGTATAGAGATTTGTATTGATGTCACCGTAATATTGATTACCTGACAGGGTCAGCTGCGGCAAGCGCTCATATGGAAACGACAGGTTGTCCAAAGTCTGGAACTTTTGCGCCAAAGCATTGAAGCGCCAGGTGTCGTCCGCGTAATCTACGTTAAATTGTTGAGGCAGATTAATGCGGCTGGTGGTCACAATGCGCGTTGAAAGTTCTGAAAAATATTGGTCATCAGATACTTTTTCTAGGCTGTAACCGGCTGACCAGCCACGCCCGAGATTGTGCTGATGTTTTAAGTTGGCGTAATAACGCGTTTCGTTGCTTAAGCTGTCACTTGGTAAGTATTCGAGGCTGTCAATTCCGGAAAAATTTTCTTCCAGATAGCGAAATTCGCCCTGTAATTGCAAGCCGCGCTTACTTAGTTCGCGTGCGGCAAGCGTAGCGTCCATGTTGGGTGAGATATTCCAGTAAAATGGCACCAGCACCTCAAAGCCGCTGCGGCTCGTGCTGCCAATGGTGGGCGCTAAAAATCCGCTTTTGCGTTGATTGTTGAACGAAAAGCTCACCCAGGGCGCGTAAAGTAACGGTACCCCCTTGAATTCAATAGAGGCATGCTTGGCAGAACCTGACTCAGTGTAATCGTTAAGTTCAATTTCAGAGGCTTTGATATACCAGTCATCCACGCCGGCCTCGCATGTGGTATAGCGTGCGTTGACCAGGCGTTTTTTATCCTGCCCCTCAAAGAAAATGGCTTGGGCATCACCGCGCGCAGCGCCTTGTTGTGTTGATTGGCTAGATAGGGCATCTTCGTCCTTGGTTTCCAGCGTGCCGGAAGCCAATGCGGGAAGCGCTGTTTTCAGGCTTTCGCTACCAATCTGCTGGCTTTGCAGGTTGCCTAATCTTCTGGAAAAAGCCTCAGAGCTAATGGCGGTGGTTTGCTTCACACTTTTGGCGCTTGCCTTGTCAAGACGGATAGAGGCGTCACGCATTTCACCTATGTTTTCAGATAGACGCATGCGCAACTCGGGGCCGGTGAGTCTCGCGTTACCGACCTCTATGCGAGCATTGCCTTTGATAGTGAGCTCGTCGTTTTGTATGTTGTATTCAATAAGGTCACCGAAAGCTTCTTGTTTGCCACGATGTATCGAAGCGTTGCCAAGTGCACGCATTTTTCGATCCAGATGGAGTTCCAGTTTGTCACCATCAATAATGATGCCGTCATTAGGCACGTTTGGCGCATCTGAGGCGCTGTTATCTGAAGCACTTTTGGATAGGTGATCATCAGCGCCTACCTGATTTTGATTGCTGACTTCTGCGTGTGCAGTCAGGCCATGCGTCATGAGAATAATCGCCAGGTGTGCCGGCAAAAGTGTCTTTAGCATGAAATGGTCATAAATTTTTAATAGGGAGAGGCACACAAGGCTAAATAGAGAACTAAAGAATTTGAAGTAAGCAATTATAGCTAAACGCATTTATTTCATCAGTGATAAAATCTCACAAATAGCAGTTTTTGGCAATCAATAAATCAGTCAGCCGTTTAAATTCATCGATGTTGGGTGTTTGGTAGATGGTTTAGGGTTGCCTGTAATCCAAAACTAAAACTGAAAAAAGACCATTGTTGCCAGTGGTTGTATTCGCCTATAGGCGCCAAGGCGCGCTAGATGATATAGGAAAGCGCTGGTTTTTCGTCAGTTTTTCTCACCTTTAGTGTTACGCTTGCCCATCACCCGTGAGCGAAAAGGTCTGGAGAATTATTATAAAAGCCTCTGTTTGTGATTGGAAATATCGTGGTAAATAGTACTCAAATGGATTCAAGATGTCAGCAATTGCACGCATGGTTGTCAGCCACGTTGCAACATGCTGAATTTACGCTCAGTGTCGCTTCGGCGGATGCCAGTTTCAGGCGCTACTTTAGAGTGCATCTGGCAGACAGGAGCCTGATTGCGATGGATGCGCCGCCTCAGCATGAGAACTGCGCGCCATTTGTGCAGATCGCAAAGTTATTCGGTGATGCCGGGGTGCATGTGCCTCAAGTTCTGGCGCAGGATTTGTCGCAAGGTTTTCTGCTGTTGAGTGATTTGGGGGATGTGACTTACCTGAGTCAGCTGAATGCAGCTAGTGCTCCACGCCTTTACCATGATGCCAGCATGGCGTTGATTAAACTGCAATTGGCAAGTCAATCCAATGTGCTGCCGGATTATGATGCGGCAACACTCACTCGCGAGATGCAGTTGTTCCCGGATTGGTATGTGTCCAGACATCTGGGAGTAAGTCTGGATGAGAAGCAGCAGGCAATACTTCATAAAACATTCGAAGTATTGAATCAGAATATTCTGGCGCAGGGGCGGGTGTATGTGCACAGAGATTACCACTCACGCAATTTGATGGCGTGTGATGACAACCCTGGTGTGCTTGACTTTCAGGATGCGGTCTATGGCGCGATTGCATATGATCTTGTGTCATTGCTCAAAGATGCTTATATCAGTTGGGAAGAAGAGCAAATCATCGACTGGGTGGTACGTTACTGGCAGGCTGCCAGAAAAGCCGGCTTGCCTGTGCCGGATGATTTCAGCGATTTTTACCGTGATTTTGAATACATGGGCGCGCAGCGCCACATCAAAGTGCTGGGCATCTTTGCAAGGCTTTACTACCGTGACGGTAAAGCGGGTTATTTGAAAGATATGCCACGTGTGCTGCAATATTTGCGTAATGTGTGTGAGCGCTACGTGGAGTTAAGACCCATGTTGCGATTGCTTGATAGTTTAAGCGGTCAAGACCTGCATCCTGATGCCAATTACAAAAACCTGCTTAAACTATGAAGGCCATGATTTTAGCCGCAGGTCGTGGCGAGCGCATGCGTCCGCTCACAGATCGCACGCCCAAGCCGCTTCTTCATGTAGGGGGTCAGCCGCTGATTGTCTGGCATTTGGAGCGTTTGGCAAAAGCAGGTTTCAGAGAGGTTGTGGTGAATCATGCGCACTTGGGTGAGCAAATCGAGGTGGCGTTGGGTGATGGCAGGCAGTGGGGCTTGCAAATTCAATATAGCCCTGAAAAAAATGCACTGGAGACGGCAGGTGGTATCGCTAATGCATTGCCATTATTAGGTCAGGCGCCGTTTTTGGTTGTGAATGGTGACATATATACGGATATTGATTTTTCAAAATTGACATTGCCATCATGGGCTTTGGCTCACCTTGTGATGGTGGACAATCCGCCGCAGCATCCCTTGGGTGATTTCTCGTTAAACGACGGCAAATTAGCCACAGATGGCAATGCCAAACTTACGTTTTCTGGCGTTGGTGTTTATCATCCGGCGTTATTCTGCCATGTAAAGCAAGGTCAAGCAGCCAAATTAGCGCCATTGCTTATTTCGGCCATGCGTGAAGGCCGGGTGACGGGGGCGCGCCATGATGGCGAGTGGCATGATATTGGGACGCCGGAAAGATTGGCGGCACTTAATCGGCAGTTTGCAGGTCACAGTCGTATGATTCAATCAATCGAATAATTATTTATGCTAAATCTTTCTGAATTTCAACAGCGCCGGCGGCAACTCATTAAAAACATGGGCGCCGGTATTGCAATTATCCCTACGGCACCGGAGCTAATCCGCAATCGAGACAGCCATTACCCTTATCGTTTTGATAGCTATTTTTATTATCTGACCGGGTTTAAAGAGCCTGAAGCTCTGTTAGTGGTGATTGCAGGGGAAGAGAATAAAAGCATTCTGTTTTGCCGGGATAAAGATGTTGAGCGTGAGATCTGGGATGGTTTCCGCTATGGTGCGGATGCCGCTAAATCTAAATTTGGACTGGATGAAGCTTACAGCATGCATCAGCTGGATGTCTTGTTGCCAAAGTTGCTGGCAAATCAATCTAAATTGTTTTATAGCTTAGGCGCAGATGCGGCATGGGATGCGCGCGTGATGACATGGCTGAATACAGTCAAAAGAGAGGCTAGAACAGGCATCACGGCCCCGGATGAGATTGTAGACGTACGCAAGTTGTTAGATGAAATGCGGCTTTATAAATCCGCGGCAGAGATTGACATCATGCGTCGTTCGGCAAACATTGCAGCCAGTGCGCACCGGCGTGCCATGCAAAAGGTACGGCCGGATAAAATGGAATATGAAATCGAAGCTGAATTTCTACACGAATTTTATCGGTTTGGTGCACAGGCGCCCGCCTACACCAGCATTGTGGCTGGTGGTGCCAATGCCTGCACTTTGCATTACAACGCCAACAATAGCGTACTCAAAAACGGTGATTTGCTGCTGATAGATGCCGGCTGCGAGCTCGATGGCTATGCCTCCGACATCACACGCACCTTCCCGATTAGCGGAAAGTTCAGCGCTGCACAAAAGGAGGTGTATGAGCTGGTGCTGGCGGCGCAGGCGGCAGCCCTTGCCAAGGTGAATACACAAAACCACTGGAACGCCCCGCACGAAGCAGCTTTGGCCGTTTTGGCGCAGGGCTTTATTGATTTTGGCTGGTTAAAGGGTAGTCTTGATGGTGTGCTTGAAAGTGGAGATTACCGCCAGTTTTATATGCATCGCACAGGTCATTGGCTGGGGCTGGATGTGCATGACGCGGGTGAATATAAAGACAAAGCCGGAAATTGGCGCATGCTGGAAGAGGGAATGGTGCTGACGGTAGAGCCAGGATGCTATATTCGCCCTGCAGAAAATGTGCCTGAGAATTTCTGGAATATTGGCATACGCATAGAAGACGATGCGCTAGTGACGGCTGCAGGGTGTGATATTCTCACCAGTGATGCGCCGAAGACGGTTGCTGATATTGAAAGCGTGATGGCGCAATAATGCAGAAAATTGACAATATCGTTATAGTTGGGGCGGGGCCAGTCGGGTTGGTGTTATCTTTACTGCTGGCAAAAGAAGGCATCCCCAGCACGTTGCTGGAGGCCAGAAAAAAAGGTGCAGCAAACCAGGACGCCAGAGCGCTGGCGCTGTCTTATGGCACTCGTGTGATTTTGGATAAACTGGGAACTTGGTCATTGCTTGCCCCTTATGCGACAGCGATTAATACGATTCATGTTTCGCAAAAAGGCAGTTTTGGGCGTAGTGTGCTGGAAGCAGCCGACTATGGCCAGGAGTCACTGGGGTATGTCCTTTCTTATGGCGCGCTTTGTAGCGCATTAAACGCTCAGGTTGATGCACAGGCGCATATTACGCTGATTGATGAAGCACAGGCTGAGTCAATTGCCTATAACACCGAGTTTGCGACGGTGACGTACGTGCAAGGGGGCGTGTCTTTTCAGCGCAATGCCGGGTTGTTAGTGCTGGCTGACGGAGGGCGCAGCCTTGAGCAGGCGGCAGGGTTAAAACGTAATGTTAAAGAATATGGTCATGACGCACTCATCACCAAAGTAAAAGCGGAATTGCCGCATCGCAACATCGCTTATGAGCGATTTACCAGCAACGGCCCGATGGCCCTGCTGCCGAATGGGGCAAGTGATTTTTCACTGGTTTGGACGGGTAAGACAGAATATGTGGCAGCGCTACTTGATTTAAGTGATGCGGAGTTTCTGGCGCAACTCCACGCGCAGTTTGGCGATAGAGTGGGGCGTTTTCTGCGGGTTGAAAAACGCATGACATTCCCGCTTAGGTTGTCAAAATTGCAAGATGCCGATACCCCGCACTTCGCTGTTATCGGCAATGCGGCACAAACCATGCACCCAGTTGCAGGGCAGGGTTTTAATGTTGGCTTGCGTGATGCTGAGATGTTAGCCAGAGAGGTTGCCCGCAGTGCTTGTGAATTAGGCAGCCCGCAGATGCTTTCTGCGTATCAGGCTAGCCGTAAGACCGATACAGAACATGGTTTGATGTTCACTGATTTTCTTGTCAGTGTTTTTTCTAATGATATCGTTGGCATCTCATCACTCAGAAGTGCAGGCCTGAGCATTTTTGATCTGGTTAAGCCGATGAAGCGCTATTTGGTAAACAAGATGAGTTTTGGCAAATGACAGAGAAACGTTTGCACAAAGCAGATGTCGCGATTGTCGGTGCTGGTCTGGTTGGTCTGGCAGCTGCCTTGGCTTTTGCACGTATGGGGTATGCGGTGACGCTGGTGGATGGACAACCACCTCAGATGCTAGGGCCTCAATCTGATGACTGGGATCAGCGCATTTATGCCATCAGCCCCAATAATATGGCGTGGTTAAAAGACTTGGGCGTGTGGCAGACACTGCCCGCAGTGCGTATTGCAACGATAGAGGCTATGCACATATGGGGTGATGCCACTGTTGCGCCCTTAGCCTTGCAAGCAGATGCTGTGAATGCAACGGCATTGGGCTTTGTGCTTGAGGAGCGCGCCTTAAAACAAGCATTACTGGCGCAAGTCCAGGCAAACGGCGTGGATATTTTTTATGAGCCATGCGTATCTGTACATACAGCATCAATACAATCCCAATTAATCTTAAGTTCAGGGGTGACTATCATTGGCGATTTGTTATTGGCGGCTGATGGCGCCAACTCATGGGTGCGTAGCCAGCTTGGTATTGCCGTGGATAAAAAGCCTTACAACCAGACGGCTATCGTCGCGAATTTTGACGCAGAATCCCCCCACCAGCACATTGCTAGGCAATGGTTTACGCAGGAGGTCGATGGCCATTGCGGCATAATGGCATGGCTGCCGATGCCTGGAAATAAAATTTCCATAGTTTGGTCGGTGTCAACGCAACAGGCGGCATCTTTGTTAGAACTGGATACAAAGACATTTAGTCAGCAAGTGATGGCAGTGGGAAATGCGGCATTAGGCAATTTTGATTTAATTACACCACCTGCAAGCTTTCCGCTTGCGTTAACAACTGCGCGTCAGATTACCAAAGGCTCGACGGCGTTGATTGGTGATGCCGCTCATCGCATTCATCCCATGGCAGGGCAGGGCGTGAATCTGGGGTTTCGAGATGTCATTGATCTGGTATCAGTGTTGAAAGGTAAGCAATATTATCAATCATTAAATGATGAGGGCCTGTTGAGGCATTATGCAAAATCAAGAAAGTCAGATCTGTTTGATATGACCACGCTTACCCATGGTTTATATCATTTGTTTGAGAGCCATAGTGAACACATAAAAAAAATCAGGAATCAAGGCTTAACAGCGGTCAATCAGTCGCTCGTTAAGAAAATACTGGTGAGTCATGCTGTAAAAATGTAGTCGTGTTAAGGGTTAAATGTATATGATGTGTGGTATGCAGAATATGTATCACTCAAATTAAAAAAGGAAACGAAATGTTGAAGAAGATTATAGCAGCGCTATTGGCAACCGCTTTTGTATCATCTGTGATGGCTGATGAAGCGAGTCTTAAAAAAGCGGTTGAAGCCGCTTATCCAAAATTTAAGGTGGAAAAAGTCACCAAAACGCCATTTGCAGGGCTGTATGAGATTTTTATGGCGGGACAGATTATTTATGCTGATGAAAATTTAACTTTTTTAATTGCGGAAGGCCGGTTGGTCGACCCAAAAACTAAAAAAGACATTACAGGTGAACGTCTGGAGGAACTCACACGGGTAGATTTTGACAGCCTGCCCTTGCAACAGGCGATTAAAGTGGTTAAGGGTAATGGCAGCCGCAAGCTGGTTGTGTTTTCTGATGTGGACTGTCCATTTTGCAAACGCCTGGAACGTAATGAATTAAGCGGTATCAATGACGTAACTATTTACACGTTCTTGTATCCAATAGAACAGTTGCATCCTGATGCTGCCAATAAATCAAAACTGATCTGGTGTGCCAAAGATCGCGTCAAAGCTTGGGAAAACTGGATATTGAAAGATCAGTTGGCAAAAGCAAGCGGTACTTGTGATGTGCCTTTGGAACAAGTCGGGGATCTAGCCAGAAAATTAGGGGTTACCAGTACCCCTACACTATTCTTTGCTGATGGCAGACGTATGTTAGGTGCGCAACCCAAGCAGGAAATTGAGCGCAGATTGGCTGAAGTCGGCAAGAAATAGGTGCGAATACATCGTTTGACATAAGGGGCTCGCGGTAGAAATTCCCACTTTCACGTGCGAACAAAGTGCTTAAGCACTTATGTTCCACGGAGAGGACCCTTGCGGTTTGAATGGATTGGAACTAAATATGCTAGATTTTATGCTTTAGTGTTGATTATCAGCCGCTGGCAAGTCCTAATGCAAAATCTAGAAAAACGCGGAATAAGTGGCTAGGCGAGATGCAGTGCACCCGTAAAGGGCGTGTCCGTGGAATATATGCGCTAAAGCGCATTATTCACACGCCAAAGGCGCACGGAACGCAGTAACCGAGATAGTACACATTGTACAGAGAGGTTGCGAGCACCGCGCAACGCAGCAATTCGCTCGCATAGGTCTTATTCCGTGTTTCCCTAGGTTTAATGGATACATGGCATTAACTCCTAGAATGTAGCGAAGCTAAACGTCTTGCATCATATCGGTACAGCGTTTAGTACAATGATTGAGAATGATTTCTTTAGTATTTTGCAACATTGGTTTTGAATGTTTAGCCAACGATTTGGCCCATTTTAAAGATAGGTAGATACATGGCAATTACGAGGCCACCAATAAGTGTGCCTAGTACCACCATGATAACAGGTTCCATCAGGCTGGAAAGAGAGTCAACGGCATCATCCACTTCCGCCTCATAAAAATCCGCGACTTTACCTAGCATCGAGTCCAACGCCCCAGACTCTTCACCAATGGCCGTCATCTGCAATACCATATTGGGGAATACCTCCGCATTCTGCATGGCTACGGTGAGGCTGGTGCCGGTGCTGATCTCACTCTGAATGCGTTTGGTTGCATCATAATAAACGCGGTTGCCAGACGCACCGGCCACTGAATCCAAAGCTTCAACCAGAGGCACGCCGGCTGCGAACATGGTGGCCATGGTGCGGGCAAATCTGGCAATGGTCGCTTTACGAATCAGCTCACCAAAAATAGGCAGTTTCAATAGCAATCTATCCATGGTGGCCTGTAGCGATTCCGAGCGCTTCCAGGTATAAAAGAAAAACCATAACGCAAAACCGATAGAGCCAAAAATAGCCCACCACCATTCCACAAAAATATCAGAGATTGCCATCACGACCAATGTAGGGGCAGGTAGGTCTGCACCGAATCCGCTAAAAAGCTCTTTAAAAGCCGGAATCACAAAAATCATGATGACAGCGGTGATAATAAATGCAACAACAATGATAGACACCGGGTACACCAGCGCTGATTTGATTTTAGACTTGATCGCCTGTATTTTCTCTTTATAGGTAGCCAAACGCTCAAGCAATGTGTCTAGTATACCCGCTTGCTCACCAGCGCTAATCAAGTTGCAGAAAAGCGCGTCAAAATAAAGCGGATATTTTCGGAATGCGGCACTTAGGCTGCTGCCCGTTTCAACATCCGCTTTAATGTCCGAAAGTAATTTAGCAACAGCGGGGTTGCTATGCCCCTTGCCTACGATATCAAAAGACTGCAAAAGCGGCACGCCGGATTTCATCATGGTGGCAAGCTGGCGCGTGAATAATGTCACATCTTTATCAGATACGGTACCTTTGTTGGCAAAGCTGCTTTGCTTTTTGACTTTGGTGACAGTAATGCCCTGACGTCTGAGTGTGGCACTCACAAAGGACTCGCCCGATGCGCGCATATCGCCTTTAACAATCTTGCCCTTCTTGTCTCTTCCTTCCCAAGAATAGGTGACATCTTTTGTAGCTTTAGGATTAGCGGCCATGACGACTTCCTGAATGGTTGATTTTATTATTCACTTGTTTCGTGCTTCCTTAAAATGCACTGAAGCAAATGTTGGAGATTATTCATTGGTGCAAGCTTCCACTTCTTCAATTGAGGTGAGTCCTTGCATGACTTTAAGGATGCCGGAGCGGCGTAAGTCGTTTACACCTTCGGCTCTTGCCTGGTCAGCAATATCATGTGAAGTGCCGTTTTTCATTATGATGCGGCTAATCGCATCTGTGATGGGCATTACCTGATAAATGCCCACGCGGCCTTTGTAACCGCCATTGCATAACTCACATCCCTCTGGGTTGTGCACATATAGCTGCCATGACTCATTGAAATCTTCTTCAATAAAGCCCACATTCAGGAGCGCCTCTTTGGGGATGTCATTAACAGGAATTTTACAATGTTTACATAATCTTCTAGCCAAACGCTGTGCGGTGATGAGGGATACGGCGGAGGCGATGTTAAAGGGCGCAACCCCCATATTAAGCAGGCGCGTGAGGGTCGATGGCGCGTCGTTGGTGTGCAGTGTCGAGAGTACCATGTGCCCTGTGGATGCTGCCTTGATGGCCATATCGGCAGTTTCCAGATCGCGAATCTCCCCAATCATAATAATGTCAGGATCTTGCCGCAGGAATGATTTTAATGCGGCGGCAAATGTTAAACCTTGTTTGTCATTGACATTGACCTGATTAATGCCAGCCAGCGGAATTTCACAGGGGTCTTCGGCTGTTGAAATGTTGACCCCGGGTTCATTGAGGATATTCAGGCATGTGTATAAAGAAACGGTTTTACCTGATCCGGTTGGACCTGTGACCAGCACGAGGCCGTAGGGACGACTCACTGCATGCAGTAAACGCTCTTTTTGTATCGGTTCATAACCCAGCGCCTCAATTCCCAGTGTTGCACTTGCAGGGTCTAGAATACGCATTACGATTTTTTCACCGTGAATAAGCGGCAAAGTGCTCACGCGAAAATCAATCGTACGTGTCTTGGATAGCACAAGTTTCATACGGCCATCCTGCGGTATGCGTTTTTCAGAAATGTCCATGCTGGAAATAACTTTAATCCGGGAGGCCAGTTTTTCTTTTATGGCAAGCGGTGGCTGCGTGATTTCGCGCAAAACGCCATCCACACGATAGCGTACGCGATAAAACTTCTCATAAGGTTCAAAATGCAGGTCAGATGCTCCCATGTTAATGGCGTCCAGCAGCATCTTATTCAAAAAGCGCACGACGGGTGCGTCGTCAACTTCTTGATCTGCGGTTGTCGCCTCTTCACTAGGCTCGTTGTTCTCATCTACAAAGCCAAAGTCATCATGTTCGTCTGCATGTAACATATTCAGGCCGGCGCTGCTGCCCTGTATGACTTTATCTATCCAGCGCCCAAGTTTATCTTCCTCAACTACGACGGGTGAAACGCTCATGCCCATTTGAAACTGGACGCTATCCAGCGCCTGAATGTTGGTTGGGTCGGAAATTGCAACAAACAGCACATTATTGCGTGCCTGCAAGCCAAGCACGTGATTAGCTTGCATTAATTTACTGTCTATCTGTTTGCTGGGCAGGTAATCCGCGTTAAATGCATCAAGATTGAGATAAGGAAAGCCAAAAGCACGTGCCGAAGCCTCTGCGATACTTAGTGCGCTTAACTTTTTGCTCTGTATCAACTGCGAGATAAAAGTCACTTTACCGGTATAGGCTTGTGCCTCAACCGTTTTGGCTTCATCTTCGGATAGCAGTTTTTCTTGAATCAGGGTTCTGGCCAGACCACTTAATTTGTTTTGTGCGGTTGTAGTTGCCATATTGTGAATTGCTTGTGATTAGGCCCCGTAGGCAAAAGGTTGTTCGAACGAGCTAATAATGCACTTTAGACTTTTTTTTGTAAAGACTTTGCGGAGGTAAAATTAGAAATTAACAGTTTTTAATATTGTTAGAGGCATCAAATCACGGATATTGTGACTAGATGAGCGGTCTTGGTGTTGGCGATTGGAATTTTTTGAAAATTTTTCTTGACAGCGCCATAAAACGCACTTATAAATATAATCAGGTGTTTGAGTTCGAGTTTTTTGTAGCCTGCTTTAAATAAATACTTTACTGCGACTTCTGTTCTTGAGACAAACTTTTTGGGGCGCCCCCCTATGTATTATGTAAGGATGTATGAAATGGCAACAGGTACCGTAAAATGGTTTAACGATTCTAAAGGTTTTGGTTTTATTACGCCGGATGATGGTGGTGACGACTTATTCGCACACTTCTCAGCAATTGTAGAATCAGGTTACAAAAGCTTGAAAGAAGGTCAGCGTGTAAGTTTTGATTTAACTGAAGGCCCAAAAGGCAAACAAGCTTCTAACATTCAAAAAGCTTAATTCTTGGTATTGCTAGGCTAAATTGCGTTAACGTACATAGCCAAAATGCAAAGGGCTCGTCACTGAACGAGCCTTTTTTGTATCTGCTGCAAACGTGTGATTAACACTGAGGAAACATACCATGCGTCACAGCGCGAGTGAATTTTTGGGCGACTTCTCTGGTGGTGCCGGTTCTTACGTCAGTTCAGCACATCACGCTGGCTTGCTTGATTTGGTATTCACTGATGTTAATTCATGTTTGCGATGATTTCGTCACCAAATTCGGCACTTCCAACTTGAGTGGCACCTTCCATCTGGCTAGAAAAATCCACAGTGACGCGTTTTGCGGTAATGGCACTTGCTACGCCTTTTAACACCAAATCTGCCGCTTCTGTCCACCCCAGGTGGCGCAACATCATTTCAGCTGAAAGTATCAGTGAACTGGGGTTGGCGATGTTTTTACCCGCGATTTTAGGTGCTGTGCCGTGGGTGGCCTCAAACATGGCAACTGTGTCGCTTAGGTTGGCACCAGGGGCAATGCCAATGCCACCAACTTGTGCGGCTAGCGCGTCACTCATGTAGTCACCGTTCAGGTTTAACGTGGCAACGACGTCATAATCTTGCGGGTGCAATAGGATTTCCTGTAAAAACGCGTCTGCGATACAGTCTTTAATCACGATGCCATTGGGTAGTCTGCACCATGGCCCCCCGTCAATTTCCACAGCGCCGAACTCTTCTTTAGCGACTTGATAGCCCCAATCTCTAAAGCCGCCCTCCGTGAATTTCATGATGTTGCCTTTATGCGCGATGGTGACCGATTTCCGGTTGTTATCGATCGCGTATTGAATTGCTTTACGTACTAGGCGTTGACTCCCTTCGATAGACACAGGCTTAATACCAATCGCTGAGGATTCAGGGAAGCGGATTTTTTTACGCATTCCCATATCACTTAAGAAGTTGATGACTTTCTCAACTTCATCTGTACCGGCGGCCCATTCGATACCTGCATAGATATCTTCAGTATTTTCACGGAAAATGACCATGTCGGTTTTTTCCGGGTGTTTCACTGGGCTGGGCACACCGTTGAAATACTGTACGGGGCGTAGGCACACATATAAGTCAAGCTCCTGGCGTAGTGTTACGTTCAAGGAACGAATGCCCCCGCCGACCGGCGTGGTAAGCGGTCCTTTGATTGAAACGACATAATCATTTACAGCTTGCATGGTTTCGCCAGGTAGCCAGATGTCTTTGCCATCTTTGTCCTTGCCGTATATGTTCACCGCTTTTTCACCAGCAAAAACTTCCATCCAGGAGATTTTTCTGGCGCCGGCGTAGGCCTTGTTGACCGCAGCGTCAATTACTTTGATCATGGGTGGTGTAATATCTACGCCTATACCATCACCTTCAATAAATGGGATAATGGGGTGATTCGGCACATGAAGCGAATTGTCTGCGTTGACAGTGATTTTTTCGCCGATAGCGGGGATGGTAATTTTTGAATCTGAAATTTTGGAAACGGCTTTGGTGCTCATTGCAAAAATCCTAACATGATAATTTTATTTAACAAACCTTTTAACGTCGTATGCCAGTTCAGCGCACATGAAAAGCATCCCACGTTAAAAGACTTTATACCGCTACCTGATGTTTACGCAGCAGGTCGCCTAGATACGGATAGTGAAGGATTGCTTATTTTAACCGATGATGGGGCATTGCAACATCGTTTAAGTCATCCAAAACACAAAGAATTTAAAACTTACTGGGTACAAGTTGAAGGTGCGCCTCAGGATGCGGATTTGCAGACACTGCGTGAAGGCCTGGATTTGGGGGATTTTGTGACGCAGCCGGCCATGGTGAAAATAATGGCTGAACCAGAGCGCCTTTGGGCGCGCAATCCACCCATACGCGAGCGTAAAGCGATTCCAACGACATGGCTTGAGATTAAAATAGCAGAAGGCAAGAATCGCCAAGTAAGACGCATGACGGCGAAGGCAGGCTTCCCCACGTTGCGATTGATCCGTTATGCAATCGGACATTACACGGTTGATGATATCAAGATTGGGCACTATCAAGTGATTGAAAAGTGAGCAAGAACTAGATGAAGCCGGTGGTGATTTTTAGGTTTGCAGAAGCCGAAGGCCCCGGTCTTTTAGCAACGTTTCTTGATCAACATCACATTCCATGGTGTTTGATTCAAGTTGACTCGTCGGACTCGCTGCCCGTGTCAATATCAGCTTACAGTGGCGTGGTGCTGATGGGTGGCCCGATGAGTGTTAACGACGATTTGCCATGGATGTTACCCATGCTTCATTTGATTCAGCAGGCAGTAGGTGAGGACATTCCTTTACTTGCTCACTGTTTGGGCGCACAGTTGTTGAGCAAGGCATTAGGCGGTGTTGTCATCAAAAATGCAGTCAAAGAAATCGGCTGGAGTGAAGTCATCGTCAGTAATAATGATACAGCTCGACTTTGGTTTGGTGATATTGGGCGTTTTAATGGATTTCACTGGCATGGTGAAACATTTAGTCTACCCGCAGGTGCAGTGCATATGCTCGCCAGTCAGTATTGCGAAAATCAGGCTTATGCGCTTGGCAAGCATTTGGCGCTTCAGTGCCATATAGAGATGACTGCGGAAATGGTACGCAGTTGGTGTGATATTGGCGCTGATGAAATCATGAGCGCTTCAGGCAGCCCTGCCGTACAGCAATCAGAGGTTATTAGGCAAACGCTGCCGTTACATTGCTTTTTTCTGAGTAAAGTGGCTCAGCAGGTCTACGCGCAATGGATTAAAGGTTTGCGCAGTTAATACCAAATCTTAATACCGCAATTTGATATGTTAAAATGGTGCAACTTAATTTGAGGTAGCATCATGTCTGGTAACACGTTGGGTAAACTTTTTACTTTTACATCTTTTGGTGAGTCGCATGGCGCAGCAATTGGCGGCGTAGTAGATGGCTGCCCTCCTGGTTTGACATTGAGCGCAGAAGATTTACAAATTGATTTGGATCGCCGTAAACCAGGCACTTCACGCCATGTAACGCAACGCCAAGAGGCTGATGCGGTTGAAATTCTATCAGGTGTGTTTGAGGGCAAAACAACCGGTGCGCCGATTGGTTTGCTGATCCGCAATACTGATCAGCGCAGTCATGATTACAGCAAAATCATGAATACATTCCGTCCAGGGCATGCGGATTATACTTACACACAAAAATATGGCGTGCGTGATTATCGTGGAGGTGGACGTTCCAGTGCGCGCGAAACAGCAGTGCGCGTAGCGGCAGGCGCTATTGCAAAAAAATGGTTAAAAGAGCGATTGGGTGTAACTATAAGGGGTTACATGAGTCAGTTGGGCGAGATTGCAATTCCATTTGAAAGTTGGGATCTGGTGAACCACAATCCGTTTTTTTCGCCAAACAGTTCAGTGTTGCCGCAGCTTGAAGATTATCTGGATAAAATCCGCAACGAGCGCGACTCTGTTGGCGCGCAGATAACAGTGGTTGCCGAGAACGTACCTGTTGGACTGGGTGAGCCCATTTTTGACCGGCTGGACGCTGAAATTGCCTACGCCATGATGAGTATCAATGCCGTGAAGGGCGTTGAGATTGGGGCGGGGTTCGATGCCGTAGCTCAGCGTGGCAGTGTGCATTCGGATGAAATGACACCGCAAGGTTTTGTGACCAATCATGCGGGCGGCATTTTGGGGGGGATTTCAACGGGCCAGGAAATTCGTGTGAATGTGGCATTAAAGCCAACTTCGAGCATTCCGCAAGCGCGCCGTTCTGTTGATCAGCAGGGCAACGCAGTCACCATGCAGACGACAGGGCGCCATGACCCATGTGTGGGCGTGCGTGCAACGCCGATTGTAGAAGCAATGCTTGCCATGGTGCTAATGGATCACGCCTTGCGTAACAGAGCGCAAAATGCCGATGTGCATTGCGCGACACCAAAAATAGTTTAATCGCTTCTGTTTGGGTTAAGCCTGCATGCTTCATGGGGTGGTTTTGCTTCAACGTGCATGCAACTGCCTGTTGAGTGTTCCTTCCTTTGCCTGTCAGACGCTAATGGAAAATCCGTGTTTATCAAAATGTCGGCATAGGCCGACTTTTTTATTGTTATCATCCTGATATGCACAACAACCTTCATTACCGGCTTTCTCGGTTCTACTTTATTTATTATTTCTTTGTCGGGGCTTTTGTCCCTTACTGGGGTTTGTATTTACAGTCGGAACAATTCACTGCAGCCGATATAGGAATATTAATGTCGTTATTTCAGATTAGCCGCATTTTTGCGCCTAACTTTTGGGGTTGGCTGGCTGATCATACGGGGAAGCGCGCACCCTGGATCAAATTAACCGCATTTCTTGGCTTGTGCGGTTTTATGGGTGTATTTTGGGCGCAGGGTTTTTTCTGGATGTTTTTTGTTATGGCAGCACTGAGCTTGTTTACCAGCTCAACTCTGCCTTTGGCAGAATCGCTCACTTTAGCGCATTTGGCTACAACGAATGGCCATTATGGCCGCATACGCATGTGGGGATCCTTAGGGTTTATCGTGGCGGCCGTCGTGTTGGGCTTTATGATTGATATAGCAGGCATTGCCAGTTTGCTTTGGTTTTTGCTGGCAGTGCAATTGGTGTTGTTCTTGCTCTCTTATAGCTTGCCTGAACCAAAAATCGCTTCACATGCGCATGATCATTTTTCAATCTGGCAGGTGATTAAGCAGCCAAACGTCATTACTTTACTGGTCGGGTGCTCGCTGATGGTGACCGCGCACGGGGTGCTTTATAATTTTTACTCTATCTATTTAAGCGAGCATGGTTACAGCAAAGGGGTGATAGGCCTGTTGTGGTCAATCGGCGTGATCTGCGAGATTGGTGTTTTTATGCTCATGCCTGTGATTATGCGGCGATTTACGCTTAAATTGATTCTGCTTGCGAGTTTGTTGCTTGCTGTGGTCAGGTTTCTGCTGATAGGTGTTGCGGTTGATAGTTTATGGCTACTTTTGTTTGCGCAGACCTTACATGCTGCAACTTTTGGCAGCTTCCATGCTGCTTCAGTTGAGGTGGTCACGCAGTTTTTTAATGGTCGACATCAGGCAAAAGGGCAGGCGATATATAACAGTGTCGCTTACGGGGTGGGCGGTACGATAGGCGGCGTTGCGGGTGGTTATGCGCTGCAGTATCTAGGCGGGCAGGTCACCTTTGCCATGGCGGCTGCGTTTCCACTTGTCGGGCTTGCGGTAATCGGTTTTGGGTTAAAGCTTACGAATAATCAGCAAAATTCACAAGGAATGTTTAGATAATGCCTAATGCCATCATGTGTAAATTCAGCTTATGTGTCTTGGTGCTACTACTCACCGCATTGCCAATACGTGTCATGGCAGAGACCCGTGTGAATGTAGTGGGTTTGTTTAATCACAAGGCTGTTGTAATCATCAATGGCGGTAAACCCAAAACTTTAAGCGTGGGGGAGAGTCGTGAAGGGGTTAAGTTACTCGAGGCTGATAGTGCTTCAGCCAAGTTTCTGATCGAAGGCAAAGTCAAGGTGTTAGGCATGGGGCAGGCAGCCTCTGTGGTGGGGGATGATGCGAGCGGTCGCCCAAGTGTGACTTTGTACGCCAACATGCAGGGGCATTTTATTTCTGAGTGCTACATCAACGGTGCGCCACTTAAGTTTTTGGTGGATACAGGTGCCACGACTGTGGCGTTAAATAGTGGAGATGCCAAGTTTGCAAAAATTGATTACAAACGTGGTGAGCCTGTGTTGGTAGGCACAGCCAATGGCGTGGTGACTGCTTATCGTGTCACTATTGCGACTTTAAAAATTGGTGGCATTACACTCAATCAGGTTGAAGCCAGCGTGCTGGAAGGGGGTTCACCTTCTATTGTTTTAATGGGTATGAGCGCGTTGAATCGTTTAAATATGCAGCGTCAGGATATTGCCATGACGCTGACTAAAAAGTATTAAGCCTTACCTCTTCAAAATAACCATTGAATCAGTTGGGTTTATCTTTTTCAATTAAAGCATAAGCGCTATGATTGTGAATGCTCTCAAAATTTTGGTTCCAACATAACCTAAAGGTTAGTTTTCACCGAAATTTTGTCAGTCAGTGATGTTGTAAACGTTTATCTTTTTCAATTAAGGCATAAGCGCTATGATTGTGAATGCTCTCAAAATTTTCAGATTCTATGGTGTAAGCGACGATGCGCTTTTCAGCATTCAATTGAGCGGCGACATCGCGCACCATATCTTCCACAAATTTCGGGTTGTCATAGGCGCGTTCAGTGACAAATTTTTCGTCCGGGCGTTTTAACAGGCCGTATAGCTCACATGAGGCTTGTTTTTCAACCAGATCAATGATGTCTTCAATCCAGATGAAGTCATTGACCAGTGCGGTCACGGTGACATGCGAGCGCTGGTTGTGCGCGCCATAGTCTGATATTTTTTTACTGCACGGACAAAGGCTGGTCACTGGCACCAGAACTTTAACCGTGATTTCGAACTCACCACGGTGAATTTCACCAATGAAAGTGACTTCGTAGTCTAGCAGGCTTTTTACCCCGGAAATAGGTGCGGCTTTGTTGATGAAGTAGGGGAATGTCATTTCAACATGGCCTGATTCAGCCTCAAGACGTGACACCATTTCTCGCAAGATGGTTTCAAATGACTCAACGGAGATGGCATGCTCGTTCATGTTGAGAATTTCCACAAACCGTGACATGTGGGTGCCCTTGAATTGCTGAGGCAGATGTACATACATGTTAAATACTGCGACTGTGTGTTGCTCTCCGCCGGATTTGTCCTTGACTACCACGGGGTGACGAATTGCTTTAATACCCACTTTATCAATGGCTAAGTGACGTGTGTCAACCGTGTTTTGTACGTCTTCAATGGTCGGGGCTTTGTTTTCGCTCATGAATTTTCTACTTTTTACCTTGCTATTAAATTATACTTTGCGCTTAAATAATTTCTCATAATACTTGAGTATATCACTTGGTTATTAGTTTCGCAATTGAAGCGGCAATACCTTCAGCATCCAGACCACACTCAGCTAGCATAGTTTCATGTACACCATGTTCTATAAATGTGTCAGGTAATCCAAGGCTTAACGTGTTGATGGCGTGAGAAAGGCCAGGAGTTATTGCTTGCAGCGCTTCCATGACGGCAGAGCCTGCACCGCCCGTTATACAGTTTTCTTCAACGGTGATGATCGTGTCATGCGATTGTGCGATTTCTTCAAGCAGGGCGATATCAAGCGGTTTGACAAAACGCATATTTGCCACAGTGGCATTATGTGCATCCGCTGCTTTAAGTGCGGGTGAAAGCATAGAGCCGAAAGCGAGAATTGCAATTTTCTCGCCGTGACGAGCAATCTGCCCTTTACCTAGCGCTATGGTGTTCAATGCCTTGCTGATGGCAGCGCCGGTGCCGCTGCCGCGTGGGTAGCGTACGGCTGCCACGCCATTTAATTTAAAGCCGGTTGTGAGCATAGCCCTGCATTCATTCTCATCACTTGGGGTCATGATGACCATGTTGGGGATGCAGCGTAAAAAGGTTAAATCAAAGCTGCCCGCATGCGTTGGGCCATCTGCGCCGACCAGTCCGGCACGGTCAATCGCTAATAAAACAGGTAGATTCTGCAGGGCAATATCATGAATGAGTTGGTCGTAAGCACGCTGTAAAAATGTGCTGTAAATGGCAACAACAGGTTTTAAACCCTCGCAGGCCATGCCCGCGGCAAAAGTAAGTGCATGCTGCTCGGCGATGCCTACATCAAAATAACGCTGCGGATATTTTTCTGCAAAGGCGTTGAGACCGGAGCCATCACACATGGCGGGCGTGATGGCAGTCAGGTGTGGGTCGGCATCTGCCATATCCACCAGCCAGTCGCCAAAAACCTCGGTATAGGTTTTTTTAGAGTGTGTATGCAGTGCGTTGCCGTTGAATGGGTCGAATTTGCCCACACCGTGAAATTTGTTTGGATTGTCTTCGGCGGGCTCAAAGCCCTTGCCTTTTTGCGTGACAATATGTAAGAACTGCGGGCCCGGGAGTTGCTTGATGTTATTTAACGTTTCAACCAGGGTGTCTAGGTCATGCCCGTCAATCGGGCCAATGTAATTAAAACCAAATTCCTCAAACAAGGTTCCTGGTGTGACCATGCCTTTAACATGCTCTTCTGCGCGCTTGGCAAATTCCATCATGGGGGGCACGGCTGAGAGTACCTTTTTGCCTGATTTTCTAACTGTGCCATAGAAGCGGCTGGAAAGTAACTTGGCTAGGTAGTTGTTAAGTGCGCCTACGTTGTTGGAAATGCTCATGTCGTTGTCATTCAGCACAACCAGTAAATTGGCATCCATATTGCCTGCGTTGTTTAACGCCTCAAATGCCATGCCTGCGGTCATCGCACCATCACCGATAATGGCCACGGCACGTTGCGTACTGTTATTTCTTTGTGCGGCAACCGCCATGCCCAGGGCGGCTGAAATCGAAGTGCTGGAGTGGCCTGTGCCAAAAGTGTCGTACTCACTCTCGCTGCGCCTTGGAAACCCTGCCAAGCCTTGAGGTTTACGTAGCGTTTGCATGAGTGCACGCCTGCCTGTCAGTATTTTATGGGGGTAAGTCTGATGCCCCACATCCCAAACCAGCTTATCTTCCGGTGTGTTGAATACATAGTGGAGTGCGATAGTGAGTTCAACCACGCCGAGATTGGAAGCAAGATGACCGCCAGTTTGAGCAACGCTTTCAATTAAGAACAGGCGTAACTCTTGTGCAAGTTGGCCCAGTTGTTTACGCTCAAGTAGCCTGAGTTGCTGCGGATAATCGATGGTATTAAGTAAAGAAGTCACTGGTTATTTTAGTATCTTAAAGGGCGGTATTAAAAACTGCGTTGTAGAATAAATCCTGCAAGTTCACGCAGGCGTCTTGCTTCTTCACCATAGGGTGCCAGTGCGTGAATGGCCGCTTCATATAACTCGTCTGCCAGTTTTTTTGCAAGCTCCAGTCCCAGCACCGACACATAAGTAGGTTTTTCATTGTCAGCATCTTTACCGGCGGTTTTTCCCAGGGTGCCGGTGTCTGCCTCTACATCAAGAATGTCATCAATCACCTGAAACGCTAGGCCAATATTTTGTGCATAAATATGCACGGCGTAAATCTGCTGTTGTGAGCCACTGGCTGCGCCTAACAGTGCCGCAGCCTGAATCAGCGCGCCCGTTTTAAGCTGATGCATGGTTTCGAGCTCGGTTTGCGAGAGTTTGGCACCCACGGAGCTAAGGTCGATGGCTTGTCCGCCTGCCATGCCTGATGAGCCGACGGCCTTTGCCAGTATGTTCAACATGCGCACTTGCTGATTGGCATTGCTGCAAAGCTGCGGCGTTGATAGCACCTCAAATGCAAGGCTTTGCAGGGCATCGCCCACTAGTAAAGCTGTTGCATCATCGTATTGTTTGTGGCAGCTTGGTTTGCCGCGTCGCAAATCATCATCATCCATGCAGGGCATATCGTCGTGCACCAGTGAATATGCATGAATCAGTTCAACCGCACATGCTGCCGCCTCGGCTACCGTATCCGGCGTATGGCAAAATTCTGCCGCAGCAAAGCTTAACAGTGCGCGTACGCGCTTACCGCCATTTAAGGTGCTGTAGCGCATCGCTTCATGCAGGGTTTGGGGGGCGATGCTAGTGGCAGGCAGCGCCTCGTTTAAAATGTCGGCGATGCGCGTTTGCTTTTGTTTTGCCCAAATCAAAAAATCTGCTACGTTACTATCAATCATATGCACTTATTCAATTTCTGCATTATATGGCACAAGCTGTTGGCGATCGTTCAGCAGGCTGACTTGCTGCTCAACATCAGCAAGTGATTTTTGGCAAAATGCGAGCAGCGTGCTACCGCGCTGATAAGCAGCGAGCGATGCCTCAAGCGGCATCTGGCTGGATTCCATTTGTGCCACAATCTTTTCCAGCTCACCAAATGCCTGTTCAAAACTCATGTCAGCAACGGGCATAGAGTCGCTGGGCGTTGGGGGCGCGCTATTTTTTGTGGGTGTTGAAGCGGACATAAGTTTGGTTAGCGATGCATTATTATATTCAAGTGCTTATTCTACCAAATCTAGCTGTAAAACCTGCTGTAAAAACTGCGTAATATCAATAATCTCTTGTTCACACAGTTGATGCGCCATTGGGTAATCGTGCCATGTGACGAGATGTCGACGGTTTTGTAGGGTATCAAAAGCGCTTTTGGCTAAATCAAGCGGAATAATATCGTCAAATAAACCGTGCGCCATAAAGATCGGCATGGCTAAACTGGCCCGGTTTGCATCAGACTTGAATTGAGCTTGCAGCGGTAAATAGGTCGATAACGCAATGACGGCGGCAAGTTTATCTGGGTAGTGCAATGCGGTATATAGCGCAATAGCACCCCCTTGAGAAAAGCCTGCCAGTACGACGCGATTGCTGGGTATCCCTTGATTAATTTCATTTTTAATCAATGTGTTGATATAGGTCTGGCTCGCGGTTATTCCGGCTTCATCTTCTTTTGTAATGGGAATGCTGCCATACACATCATACCAGGCAGGCATGATGTAACCATTGTTGCGTGTAACCGGCATTTCAGGGGCATGCGGCAGAATAAAACGCACACGCGCAAAGGCGTTCAGCTGTAATAGTCTTTGTGCAATGGGCTCAAAATCGTAGCCATCTGCACCTAGGCCGTGTAGCCAGATGATGCTGGCATCAATTTTGCTGTGATTAACATCAGCAGATACGCTGATTAACTCTAATGGGTGCTTGTAGTTCATCATGGTAGTGTTTAATGTTGCTTAATCGCTTTAAAAGCATGATTGTACCTAATAGAAGAAGCTTACCGTAGCGTAAAAAATATTGGGTGGTTTTAATTTAACCCAGATTTTCAATCAGGACTTGCCAACGGCTGATAATCAACACTAAAGCCAACAGGTTGGCAAGTATTGCTAAAAATGGCAACGCCGCACAGTTTGATGGATTTTTTCTGCAAAATTCATGATCAATCGTCATGCTATTGACAGAAAATTTGCACAAAAAATACGCAGAATGGGCAAGCTGACATTCAAGCAGATGTAAAATCGACTAATGGAAATTCTGTGTTTAACCTAGAGTACACTGAAAATGGCAGAGATTAAAATTCTTGGATGTAGTGGTGGCATTGGTGGTGATTTGCGCACCACTTCAATTTTGCTCGACCATGATATTTTGATCGATGCGGGCTCTGGCGTTGGCGATTTATCTATGGATGCGTTGCTAGCCATAGACCATATTTTTGTGACACATTCGCATCTTGATCATGTGGCGTTTATTCCGTTTCTGGTTGATACCGTGATGGGTATACGTACAGAGCCGATTACGCTACACGCCACACAAGAAACTTTGGATATTCTGCAGGCGCACCTATTTAATTGGGTCATCTGGCCAGATTTTAATGCAATTCCCAGTCGCGATGCGCCATTTCTGCGCTACAACCCGATTCGATTAGGTGAAACCATTACGCTAAATAGCCGAAAAATCACCGCATTGCCTGTGGAGCACGTAGTGCCGGCTGTTGGCTACCAAATTGACGGCGAAACACACAGTTTGGTTTATACTGGCGACACAACAGTGTGCGACGCCCTGTGGCAGGCTGTGAATGAAATTCATCATTTGAAATATATCATTATTGAAACTGCTTTCAGTAATGACGAGCGTGCCTTGGCAAAAGTTTCAAAACATCTTTGCCCGGAAACGCTGGTAAGTGAACTTGGCAAATTAACGATAAGCGTGCGGAGTGCCAGTGATAGCGCTGCAGAGCCTGAAGTTTTTATAACCCATTTAAAACCGGGCGAGGGTGAAATTATCATGCGTGAAATTGGTGAAAGCGACCTGCCATTTTCGGTATCGGCATTGCAGCGTGGGCAAGTATTCAAGCTTTAGGATCTAATCAAGTGATAATGTGTTATGCACGATACATTTCACCTAAGAAAAATACACAAAGGCGAAGTAATGGCTTTATCCGATAAATTACTACTTGATACATTAGAGCCAACGGCAAGACTTTCCGCAGGGCGCAGACAAGAGCTTGCAGAGTTGTGCTTTCTGGAAAAAGTCACTCAAAACATCGACCCGCTGCGGATGAATGTGAGTAAATCCGCACAGGCGATTTACCTGGTGAAAGGTGATTTAGGCATACGCTTTGTGAATCAGAGCAAAGTGATTCTGCGCGGCGGCTCACCTGCGGCAAAACACCCGCTGAATCAAGATCCCAAGATCAAAGACACCATCGCATTGACTGATATTGAAATACTGCGTATCGACATGGACCTGCTCGATATCATGATGACATGGGATCAGCTATCTCAGGGTGAGATGCGCCAGCCACGGGCGGAGTCAAATGAAAATCAAACCAGAACCACTGCCGACTGGATGCACGACACCAGTGTGTTCAGTGTAGAAAAACTGCAAAAAGGCGTATTTAGCCGTCTGCCGGCAGCCAATATTGAAGAAATGTTTAAACGCATGACGCGCATGACCGCCACCGCCGGACAAACCATTATTCAGCAAGGCATGGAAGGTGACTATTATTATTTAATTGAGCGCGGCACAGTCATTGTCAGCAAAATACATGACTTCACACGTCCGCCTGAGGTAGTTGCCGAACTGGAAGCGGGTAACGCCTTTGGTGAAGAAGCCCTTGCCTCCGATAATAAACGTAGCGCAACTGTCACCATGAAAACAGACGGTGAGTTGTTAAGATTAAATAAAAAAGATTTTGTCGAGCTGCTTAAAGCCCCGTTAATTAAGCAGGTCAGCTGGCCGGATGCCCAGCGCAAGATGGCAGAAGGGGCTATTTGGGTGGATGTGCGATTGCCCTCTGAATATACGTTTGATCACATACGCGGCGCAATCAACCTGCCCGTCGGTGATATTCGCCAGCATGCAGACACTCTGGATAAAGCCAAAACTTATGTGGTGTATTGCCAAACAGGCCGCCGCAGCTCAGCTGCTGCCTTTATATTAGCGCAGCGAGGGTTTGATGTGCTGGTGCTTGCCGGCGGTACGCGGGCCAGTGCGGGTTAGTCAGATTTCGTAGCCTTAGTGACAATCGAGCGGGTAAATGTCACATGGTTCTGTAGGTTTCTTAAATGCCTCGATGATAATCTAGGTTTATTACAGGGGTTTTTATGTGTTGTCACCCTCGATTATCATCGAGTCATCTACGCTCGCTTAATTGTCAGTATTTTTCCATGCAAGATTTTCCTTCAAAAAACGTTGCACTTCAAATTTGAGCGCCCCCATTCAGTTATTCATGTTGGTATGCATTAATTGTCTTTAATAAATCAGGCCTTACCTCCGTTATTAATTCAAGGAATCTTTGTTGATGTGCCTTGGGAATATATGCCATTGCACCTTTTAAATTTCCTGAGTGTCCGATGAGTGTTAGTTTTAAATATTTAATTGCATTAGCATGATCACCCTGTAGCTCCAGTAACATGACATGTTGATAGGCAATTTTTCTTAGCGGTCTAAAACGCATCACAGATTCACTTAAATTAACTTTCTCGTCAATTTCCTCTATATTTATCGTGGCTGACATGGCATGCATGAATTGGGCGTAGGGGGCTAATAATGAGTGTTGTTTCACCCAGTTCAAGTCAGACTGTTGATTGATGTTCTCTTGCACATAATTTTGTATCCAACTTTCCAGTTTTAGGTTGGCCACTAGTAAAGTGTAGAGATTTATCGCGCTTAGTAATAAAGCGCTTATTAAGCCGACGTGCAATAATGCCTGTTTTGATTTCTGGCCAGCGATGATGGGTAACTTGCCAAGCTCCAGCGAAAAAGCCTTTCCGTCGCCTGCACCTAGTAATATGGCTACTATGCCAAGAAAATAGGCGTACCAAAGTGGATATTCCAGCATGCTATGAATTCCAATCGTTGCCAGTAAACTGATTAACCACCATTTTTCAAGATTAAGCGTGTGCCACTTAAAGGCGCGTCCCCAAGCAACAAGTCCTATCAGCACAATTAAACACGCAACAATACCCATTTCAGTTAGCAGGTGTATGAAGAGGTTGTGGCTGTGTTCAAACATGCGGTTGAAACTTAGACTTTTAGGGTTGCTAAGTAACATGAATGATTCATAGCGCATGTTACCGGCCCCAATGCCAAGCCAGGGTGATTGGAATAATAGCCGTAAACTATCGTGCCAGATTTGTATGCGAGCTGAATTTGTGTTCGCTGTTATTGCCTCAACCATGCGGCCGGTAGATAAATTTACTAATTCACTGGGAACAGTGTAGTAAATAATTATTTGAATCAGCGTGAAAGCAGGCAGTAACATGCAGCTCACATATAGCAGTTTGTCGCTACTTTTAGGGTCAGGTTGTGATTCCAACATTTTTTTATGTGTGATGCCCCCTAATATGCTAAGCGCAATTAAATAAAACCATGCACTGCGTGAGCCTGAGAATGTCAGCATAATTAAAAAACATACAAAAATGAGTATAAAGAAACTTAAAGAGAAGCGTCCTTTAGCATATAAGTAAATGAGAGAGGCAGTTGCAAGTGTCACAAAGTCAGCAAAGTGGTTCACTTGGGAAAATGGGCCGTATCCGACTAGGTTTGGCAAAAAAGAGATATATCCGCCAGTGTGTGACACAATTTGTAGTGTGAATATTCCGATGTTAATCATGCCTGCAATAAACAATGCCCAAGCTAGAGTGATTGCTAATTTCTCCAATCCCAGTTCTTTATACAGATGTTGGCCTAGTATCGTCAGCAGCCCACCCCATAATAGGTAAGAAAGTATTAGTAGTGCATATTGGGTTGAATGCATGACTCCCGTGACAAGTTGGATGAGTAGAAGTAGTGACAGCCCCCAAAAAATAAGTGAAATTTTTGGAATCTGAATGGTGTTTTTTTTGATCAGTAGCGGTAACATTGCCAGCATGCCCAGAGCTGCTGCGAGCCATTCAGCATAAAAAGTCAGTATAGGTAAGCGGTGGTACATATTCACAAAAGGCAATAACAGCATTAGATGAATAAAACCTAAACTGATGAATGTGCCATTGATTTCTGAGTTGCGTTTAAGCATGATATTGACTTTATTTAATTATGACTATGATAAAAGTATAAGAGTCGAACTTATTGATTGCAGTAAGCTAACATAGTAAAAAAAGAGACCGCAAGGGTCTCTTTTTAAAGATCAGCACGCAATTTATGATAGCGTGCGGTTTGGTTTAAAGTGCAATTATGGGTTTACGCAAGTAGCACCGTTACCCAAATCACAAGTTGTTGTGATTGTGCCAGGTTGTTTTGGTGTGCCAGTAATTGTAGCAGTTGCGTTTGCTGGGGTGTCAATGGTCGTACATGCACCCGTCGTTGCTGCGGATACAGCTGATGCGCCATCTGCAAACTCAACCAATGCTCTGTTTGCATATGATTTTGTTTCCATCATACAGGCGCGTTCAGCTGATTTTTTGGTGTAGCTTTGATAAGCAGGAATCGCAATTGCAGCCAAAATACCGATAATTGCCACAACAATCATCAACTCAATCAGGGTAAAACCTTTTTGTACTTGTTTCATTTTAATTTCCTTTGTCTAAAAAATTACTAAAAAATACACCGCAACGCTTTAAGTCTATTATTGCTGTGTTCAAATTGTTACATGCATAAGTTGTGCCAATTATAACTGCACCACTCAAGCATTTATACTTGCAACAATATTCGCATATGCCACGCGTGTATCATTTGTTTCGTTAGCATACATTATTTTGCCTAATTTGTAGTGGCAGGATGTGGTGAAAGTTGTAGCAACTCCATTTTATGTGTGTTTTTAACCATTTTAGGTCAGCTTGCGCGTGTTTAACAGGATGGAATGGCGTGTTGCGTTAAAGTTGTGGCATAAACAGAGCATTAAGGTGGAATTGTAAATAGTGTTTATTTAAATAGGCCAGCAGACTATGGCAATAAAAACACTATGGCAATAAAAGCACTATAGAAATAAAAAAGGACAATAAAAAAGCGAGGTAAAACCTCGCTTTTTTTGTATTTTTTAGACAATTGACTGACAAAATTTGTCAGTCAATTGCCGAAGGTGGTCACCCGGCTGGGTGGTTTTTATGCGTTACCAGAATTTCCACCATGGTTTCGGTTTGCTGTCATCTTCATTTGGGCCAGTATCCTGGCCTGTTACTTTGACGATTCTGCGACCTTTTTCAATCCGGCTAAACCTGCGTCAAAAATACCGTTGATGGTGTTTAATGCGGTTTCATCATCTTGGCCGGCAGGAATAGGTGGGTTTAATTTGTATAAACGGTAAAAGCGGCCAACCCATTGTACGTTGGTTTCGCCTGGGTTTGCACCTTTGCTAACTACCATGAATGCATTGTAGTCAGTGAGTGGCAAGCGGCTCTCTACGATTTCGTAGCGGATTTTCATGTCGCCATCATCTACACTGCGCAGTTTTTCGTAGATAGTGCCGCCGTCTTTGAGCGTGAGTGTTCTGAAGGTGTCATCGCCTTTTTTCTCTAATTTAGTGCTGGCAATGGCAGGGTGCCATTTATGCAGGCCGCCAAAATCTTTCACGATTGCCCAAACTTTAGCCGGATCAGCTTTAATGGTCACAGATTTGTCCACTTTAAGCGGTGATGGGCCGTGTGCCGCAGCGGTGAAAGAAACCAAGCTTGTGGTCAAGCTAAGTGCGATTAGGGCTAGAAATTTTTTCATTCATTTTTCTCCAGATTTCTCAAGGTTGAGATGGTTATTTAAACAACGCCATATTATAAAGCAAAAAATGCTAAATACTGATTTATAGAATATGTTGTTACTTGTTTGAAGATAACGCTAATCTGAAGTCATGGTTGACACGCAATGCCGCACTTTACTGACGGCGTTCAATAAATATTGCGTTTCCTGCAATTTTTTTGGCTTGTTTTTTGGCTAGGGACGCAGCGCTGGATACATCATGCGGGGAGTTAAACTGCCCGTGCTGAGTAATCACAGCACCGATGGAGATGCTGACAAGTGGCTGGAATGTACTGTTGCCGGTGCGGTCTTCTACTTCCATGCCGTTATTCTGGCGTTGTTCTTCGGTATAAAACCATTTTACCACTTCTGAAAATCTTGCCATGATGGCGTTACAGCGCTGTTCCCAATCCTGACTTTGAAATAGTACGATAAAATCATCACCGCCAATATGGCCAATAAAGTCGATGTCTTTGGCGCAGTTTTCTTTAAGCAGGGTACCTAGCAGTTGAATCACGTCATCCCCTTTTTTGTAGCCGTGTACATCATTAAATGGCTTAAAAAAGTCTAAATCGAAATAACAGGTAACAAACGGCACATGAGCGCTCAGCAGTTCTGTTATGTGTTCATTAATCGGCACATTGCCAGGCAGAAGCGTTAATGGGTTGGCGTAACGTGCTTCACTTAACTGCATTTGCGTAAATAGGCGCAGTAAATCATGTCCGCTACCCATGCCTCTGTAGTAGCCGTTGTCTGTCACAATAAAGCCAACGGAAAGGTAATGCGGGTCACTTTGTAGAATAAGTTCGCTGATATCTTGCAGACTTGCCGATTTATCAATAATGACAGGCCTGCTGTCCATGATGATTTCGCACGGGCTTTTGCCATAGAGCTCCCGGTAGTAGCGTTTGGAAAACAGGCTCGTGATGTAATGACGGCCAATAATGCCGATGGGCCAGCCATCTTTAACTACCGGTATGGCGTTGACTTCCGGCATGAGCTCAAATTGCTTGAGTACCAAATCATTTGAAATTTCAGGTGATATGCATGGCACCTGTTTCATTAAATTTTCTACGGTTACTTTTTTGCCAATGCAGTAAGTTTGATTCATATTTTTAGTGCCAAGTGATTGTTTTACATGCGGTGGAATTTCTCTGATGGGTTGTGTTTGTGGGCGTGTGATGTAATAGCCCTGTCCAAAGGCAATGCCTATTTCTCTGATTGCGATGAGTTCCTGTTCTGTTTCTATGCCTTCCGCAATGATGCGAGCGCCGGATTTGTTGGCAATCTCCTGAATTGAACGTACGAATTGCAGCTTCAGTGGATCGTGATTGATGCCCTGGATAAAGTGCTGGTCAATTTTGACATAATTGGGTCGCAGTTCTGACCACATGCGAAGTCCGGAGAAGCCTTCACCCAGATCGTCAATTGCAATCTCAAACCCCATGGCACGGTAATAGTGTGAAGCATCCCTTAATATTTGATAGTCGGTTGTGGCCGCGTTTTCTGTAAGCTCTATCACCACCTGCTGCGGGCTTAGGCCGATTTCTTCGACATATTTAAGTGTTTCCCCCACCTTGGAATTAGGGTTGGTGAGTACGTCCGGACTGATGTTGAGAAAAACCTTACCAAGGCCTGAGAGTTTATAGAATGACTGTAACACTTCACGCCTCGCCAAATACTCCACCTCCGCCACCATGTTATGGGTTCTTGCGGTATTAAACAACTTGAGTGGTGAGTGCAATGCGCTATCGGCGGGCCCGCGTATCAACCCTTCATGCCCCAGTATCTCACCGGTTTTGATGACAATAATCGGCTGAAACACGGCGCTTAGTCGCTGATTGTCAATAATCTCACGCAATTGACCTGCAATCGGGTCCATGGTGTTTTTTAGTACGCTTGCCTGGTTAAATTGCGCGACGTTATGTTTCATGATTTAACTCACATTGCTGATTGAGTGCTAAAGCTAGCAACTCAATGTGACAATCGTATGAATCTTAATTTGTGGAATCTCTTTTTATTTCCTGAAAACTTTTAAGTTTCGAGTGCTTGTCAAAAAAACTTCATATTTCATTCATCTCATTGACGCATTAGCTCTCTAAAGTGACACCTATTCAATGTTGTAGGCATGTCTAGATGAGTTTATTTGCGATTAATCGACATAACGGTGAAGCGGTTTATAGCCAGATAGCCCGCTCTTTGCTGGCGGAAATTGGCCAGCTTTATCGTCTGGGTGAATATCTACCCTCAGAAGCAGAATTGGCAGCGCGTTTTGGCGTGAATCGCCATACCGTTCGCCGTGCTATTGATGAGATTGTCCATGCTGGTGTGGTGGAGCGTCAGCATGGCAAGGGTACACGCGTATTGGATGCGGCCATGGATTATGCCCTTGGTGAGCGTACGCGCTTTACCGAGCAGCTGGAAGCTGAAGGTATGTCGGCCACGACTCGCATCTTGCGTAAGCTTGTTATTCCCGCTCATGGCGGCGTTGCAGCGCGCCTTAAGCTCAAAGAGGGCGCATCTGTGGTGTGGATGGAAACACTGCGTCTGGTGGACGAGCGTCCATATTGTCTGATATCGCATTTTTTACCTGAAGTTTATTTTTCTGATGCGTTGGAGGCCTATGCAGGCGGCTCTTTGCACGCGTATATCAGCACACGTTATCAAGTTAATCTGCGCCGTTCAGAAAGCCTTGTGACCGCCAGCATGCCGCTGGGTGACGATGCGAGATTGCTCAATATGCCGCAGCACCAGGCGGTGCTGCGTGTAAAGAGCGTGAATGTGAACGCAGAAAAGCCAGAGATTCCCATGGAATATGCTTTAACCCGTTTTCGAGCGGATCGTATTCAGTTACGTATTCGCCCGTAAGTTGTTTTTTATTTGTATTAGTACTTTATTTATTAATGTTTGTTTATTAAAACCTTAGGAGTCAATGTAATGAAACTCAGAAAATTATTATCAGCCATGACAGCAGCTTTGCTAGTAAATATTGCTACACCAGCCATGGCAGCGCAAAACGACGGCAGTGCAGAAAAACCATTGCGTGTGATTCTGATTCCTGCCGATGGTGGCACTGAAGATGGGACTAAAAAGGATTTTCAGCCTATTTTTGATGCAATTTCCAAGTTCTACAACATTAAGTTTGATATTAAGGTTGGCCAAAGCTATGGCGCTGTAGTGGAGGCCATGTGCAACGGTGCGGCTGATATTGCCTGGTATGGTCCTGCGTCTTATTTGCAGGCGCACAATCGTGGATGTGCAGAGTTGCTGGCAGTTGCAGTGAAGCATGGTGAATCTGTCTACTACTCAGGTATTTTTGCACGCAAAGATGCCAACATTAATAGCATCGCTGATCTTAAAGGCAAAAGAATTGCTTTGGGTGATGTGAACTCTACCTCTAGTTTTAATGTGCCTGTTGCCATGATGCTGGCTGCCGGCGTAAATCCAGCACAAGATGCCGCAGTCATTAATTTAGCAGGCAGTCATGCCAATGTGCTTAAGGCCTTAGCTGAGGGACTGGTTGATGCAGGGGGGGCTTCTTTTGATTCCTATGAAAAGGCTGTCAACCAAAAAGCAATTGATCCGAGCAAAATTAAAGTGGTCGTAAAAAGTAACCCTATCCCGCAGCCGCCATTGGCAGTGCATCCAGATTTAGATAAAAACCTGAAATCCAAATTGAAATTTGCCTTCAGTAATATCGCAAACTTCCCAGGCATCACGAAAGACCAAATCCGTGGTTACGGCGGCGGTAAGGTGGATGGCTATACCGCTGTGGTGAGTGAAAAACAAATGGCTGAAACAGGCAAGATGTTTGAAACCGTGACTGACCAAGTTAAGGCTGACATCATGCAAAAAGCAGGTAAACGCTAGTAGTAGGTTGTCAATTCAAGGGATGGCAAACTTTTTGTCATCTCTATTTTGTAGGAGAGCAACATGATTGAATTTAAAGCAATATCAAAGAAATGGCCTGACGGTACCGCTGCACTATCTGACGTCAATGTCACGATTCCCAAAGGACAGTTCTGTGTCATTTTAGGGCCATCCGGTGCTGGTAAATCTACATTACTGCGTGCCGTGAATGGTTTGATGCAGCCGACCAATGGCGAGGTGGTGATTGATGGCGTCACACTCACATCCGCAACGGCGCGTACATTACGCCAGCGCGTTGCGATGATACATCAGCACTTTAATTTAACACTGCGTATGAGTGTGGCGGCCAATGTACTGGCAGGTTTGCTGCCTGTAGTTTCAACCGGACGCGCAATATTAGGCTGGTTTACACCTGAACACCGTGCCAAGGCTTGCGCATTGCTTGAGCGAGTGGGCTTGACGCCAAAGCACGTGCAGCGACGTGCGGGTGAGTTATCCGGCGGTCAGCAGCAACGAGTTGGCGTTGCACGCGCCTTTATGCTGGACCCTGAAGTGGTGCTGGCAGATGAGCCTGTGGCAAGTCTGGATCCAAAAATCTCACGTGAAATTTTAAGTTTGATTCGTGATGCTGCGCGTGAGCGCAACGCTACCGTGCTGTGCAGTTTGCATCAGGTGGATTTGGCGCGTGAATTTGGTGACCGCATTGTAGGCATGCGAGATGGCAGGATTGTGTTTGATGGCACGCCGGAAGAATTTACCGATGAGCGTGTGGAGGCTTTATACCATGGTGCGCAGTGGGAAGACCATCCCGCGACCGAGGTGGAAGCAGAACTAGATGCATTGCAACCGCAGTTGGTTGCAGCATAAAGGGATGATGATGGATATTAAACCGATTCCCGTGCCTGCTCAGGGTACAACGTTAGACTGGCATCTGGATCAGCCTTATCGTGCGAAACACTTGTTATTGCTCATTATCTTGCTTGCGGTGCTGCTGTTTACCGGGCATCGCACCGAGATGGACAAGATGGTGGTGATGACGGGTCAGGCGGTAGGCAATGTGGTGGGGCTTGCTGATGACTCACAAGTGGTACGTGGGCTGTCACGCGTGGGTGAATCCATGTGGCCACCTGCGTTAGGCACTGAAGAAGAAGTGGCCAGATTAACGGATTTAGACCGCAACAATCTGCCATTTTTAGCCAGTATAAAAACCCATGAGCGTGTTGAACAGAAACTTAATACCGACACGTTGCAGTTGGAAGAGCAGCGCGAGCAGGTAGAAGTGCTGGTCAAGCCACTGGGCTATTTGTGGATGGTATTTATCAAAATGCTCGAAACTATTGAAATTGCCATTTGGGGTACGCTGTTTTCTGTAGTGCTTTCAATTCCACTGGCCTGGTATGCAGCGCGTAACTATACCTACAACAAGTTCACCTACACGCTGGCACGCGGCACGATTAGTTTGTTGCGTTCCATGCCAGAACTGATTGTGGCTTTGTTTTTGGTGCTGGCCTACGGTTTTGGCCCGATTGCCGGTGTGCTGGCGCTGGGGCTGCATGCCGCTGGTTTTTTGGGCAAGTTTTACGCAGAAGACATTGAAAACGCAGACAAAAAACCACAAGAAGCGCTTGAAGCGATTGGTGCAGGCAAGCTTAAAACGTTGTGGTACGGCGTGATGCCGCAAGTGGTGCCGCAATACATTGCCTACACGCTGTACATTCTGGACCGTAACGTGCGCATGGCAACGGTGATTGGTTTGGTCGGTGCAGGCGGGATTGGGCAGGAACTGAAAGGGCGTTTTGACATGTTTCAGTACGACCATGTAGCGACTATTTTGATTGCTATTTTTATTGTGGTGTTTCTGCTGGATCAGTTTTCAGCAAGGCTGAGAGCCAAGCTTATTTAAATAGGCTTATTTAAACAAGATTAGGAAGTTCTATATGCGTGCGTCCCGCAAATGAGCGCGGGATTCAACATCGCGTCACTTATCTAGACATCCATACCGAGAGAAAAAGATGAATCAGACATTAGATATAAAGCATCAGCGCACACAGTTGCCGAGACTGCTGATGGCGTTGCCGGAAGACGAGGTGATGACCACCGCAGCAAGTTTTGCTGAACATTACCGCATAGAAGACATCAAGCTACCACAGGCTGGCTTGGGATTGATGCAGCTAAAAGATAGTGCGTTGCAAGATGGCTATTTTTTAGGGGAAATTCCGCTGGCAACGGCGCACGTGGTACTCACCGATGCGCAGCAGAACCGCACCGAGGGTGCGGCACAAATCATGCACAGTGAAGCAGGTCTTGCCCGCGCCATTGCGATTATGGATGCGGTAGTGAGTGCAAAATTAACCGGGCATGAGCTGGTGACGCAGCTGTTGGCGCGTGGCCTAACGGTGCTCACAGCGCAACAATCCAGTCGCAAAAAAATGCTGGCACGCACCCGTGTTGATTTCTCACTACTCAGCAGTGCTGAAGAGGAGGACGCAGATGAGTAACCTTGCCACCACCATCCCCTCAGTATGGCAGCCACATACGCAGCAGCAGGCATACCGTCAGTTGATGCAGGCGTTTGCCAACCCAGGGCAAATTGAAACACTCTCTGATGATGCTTTGCTGCTCACATTGGCTACGCTACTTGATGGCGCGACTTCATTAGCAGACGTGCATGGCCTGATTCCTGCATTGGATTATACGCGTTTGGAAACAGTCACTGCCACGCCTGAAACCGCACATTTCGTGCTTGCAGATGGTGCACAAGTGCCTGCTTTTGCGCCTAGTCTTGGCACGCTGGAATCACCTGAAGGGGGCGCTACGCTGCTACTTGCGATTACGTCTGTCAGTGAAGGCAATGCTTACACGTTGTCAGGTCCGGGTATTGATGGCGTCCGCAACATTGCATTGCAGGGCTTGAACCCTGCATGGCTGGATGCGCGTGAAAGCTGGAATGCAGCATTTCCGATGGGCGTGGACATCCTATTGCTGGCTGGCAGAAAAGTGCTGGCCTTACCGCGTACAACAAGCATAAAAGGAGCATAAATTATGGGTTATGTTGCGATTAAAGGGGGCGGGCAAGCCATACGCGGGGCAGAGGATGTACTAGAAACTTTACGCGCCGGTGAAGGCACTTCAGGAACGCCGCTGACAATTGACGCTATTGAAAACCAGTTGCGTTTGCTGACTTCACGCATTGTGTCAGAAGGCGGCTTGTATCATCCTAAACTTGCCGCGCTCGCGATCAAGCAATCGCAGGGCGATACACTAGAGGCGGCGTTTGCTTTGCGGGCTTATCGCTCCACCATGCCGCGCTTGATGGAAACACAAGCACAGGATACCAGCAAAATGCGCTTGATTCGGCGTATTTCATCGGCGTTTAAGGATATTCCTGGTGGTCAGATGTTAGGCCCTACGTATGATTATGCCCTGCGCCTGATGCGCTTGGATTTAACCGATGAATCCCCTGAGAAATTTCGTGACATCGCGCGGCAGTTTTTAGAAGAAACACCGGAGTCTAATTTGCCGGATACTTTTCCTAAAGTGGTAGAAGCGTTACGTGAGGAAGGTTTACTGCCACCCGCGCAGGAAAGTGTGGATGTGCCATTTGACATCACGCGTGAACCGTTAATTTTCCCCGTGCCACGCTCAGCGGCATTAGCCACCATGGCGCGTGCTGAAACAGGCTCGCTACTGGCTTTAGCGTATTCCAACATGCGCGGTTACGGTGATGTGCACCCGACCATTGCCGAACTGCGCGTGGGGTATTTGCCAGTGATGCTACCGCACCCGATTACGGGCGAACTGACTGAGGCTGGGGAAGTATTAATGACCGAATGTGAAGTGGTGGCCATGTACGAAGATGACAGCAATCAAGGTAAACCAACATTTACGCTGGGTTATGGCGCCTGTTTTGGTCATAACGAAGTCAAAGCGATTGCCATGGCGATTTTAGACCGCGCATTGCAAAAAGGCATGAAAGACGGCGCAAGCAACCCCTCTGAAGACCCGGAATTTGTGTTGCTGCATGTCGATGGCGTGGATTCGATGGGATTTGCCTCGCACTACAAGATGCCGCACTACGTTACCTTTCAGTCTGATATGGATAGATTGCGTACTACCCAGCAAAAACATGAAGACAGTAACAACACCAAGATGGGAGATGCACAATGAGTGTGACTTATAACTTTGGCTTTATGGATGAGCACGCGAAAAAAGAAGTGCGTCGATCTATCTTAAAAGCCATTTCTATCCCTGGCTATCAGGTGCCGTATTCATCGCGTGAAATGCCGATGGGGCGTGGATTTGGTACAGGCGGGCTACAAATTACGCTTTCACTGATTGGCGCAGATGAAACCTTGAAAGTGATTGATCAGGGTTCTGATGATTCTGTCAATGCGGTGAACTTGCGCCAGTTTGTTGAACTGACCTGCCCAGGGGTGAATACCACCACGCATTTGAATGAAGCGACGCTGATTCAGTCGCGCCACCGCATTCCGGAAGTGCCGCTTACCCCTAATCAAACGCTAGTGTTACAAGTGCCGTATCCTGATCCGCTAGTGGTGGTAGAGCCTTCAGAAGACAAACGCAAAGTGATGCATGGCGAGGCAGATTACGCGCGCCTCTTGGTTAAATTGTATGAAGACATCGTCAAGTTTGATGAAATTACCATTTCACACCGTTACCCAACCCGTATCAATGGGCATTATGTCATTGACCCATCGCCGATTCCGCGCTGGGATGTGCCAAAGCTCAACAATTCACCGGCATTGATTTTATTTGGTGCCGGGCGTGAAAAGAAAATTTATGCGGTGCCACCACACACCATTGCCGAACCATTGGCGTTTGATGATGTGCCGTTCCGCGTGGAAAGTTTTAACGATACCCATGGCAATCGCCGTCCATGTGAACGCTGCGGTGCGACAGACTCCTTTCTGGATGAATATATTAACGAAGATGGCAGCAAGCGTTACCAGTGTTCAGATAGCGATTACTGCGACACGGTGTTAGCTGAAACCAAGGAGGCCGCACATGCGTAAGATTCTTGAAGTCCGTAATCTGTCAAAAATTTACGGTAAAGGTTGCCCGCGTTGCATTGAATCCACCGGACCTGAAGCCGACACCAATATGTGCCCACACTGCGGCAGCGTGGTGGCGATTCATGATGTGAGCTTTGATCTGCACGAAGGTGAGATTTTAGGCCTCATGGGTGAGTCAGGCAGCGGTAAATCCACCGTGGTGAAAAACCTGTATTTTGACCAAACGCCGAGCAGCGGCTCAGCACGCTTTTTTGAAGAAGATGCCACGCATGAAATGTTTAACCTGAATGCCGCACAGCAACGCCGCTTGCGTAACCAGCGCTTTGGCATGGTGTATCAGAACCCGCACTTGGGGCTGAACTTCGGCATTTCATCAGGCGGTAACATTGCCGAGCGACTATTGATGAGCGATGTGTCGCATTACGGCGAAATCCGCGAACGGGCAAAAGAGCTGCTGTCACGTACTGAAGTGCTGCTTTCACGCATGGACGAATCGCCCGCAGCTTTTTCAGGCGGTATGCAGCAGCGCGTGCAAATTGCCAAGGCGCTGGCCACCAATCCGCCACTGCTGTATTTAGATGAAGTGACTACGGGCTTAGACCTTTCTGTGCAGGCACGCATTCTGGATTTGATTCTTGAAATCCAGCAAGAGCGCAACACTGCGATGATTGTGGTGACGCATGACTTAGGTGTGATTCGCCTGCTCACAGGCCGTGCACTGGTCATGAAGTATGGTCGCGTGATTGAATCGGGCTTAACAGACCAGATTCTGGAAGATCCGCAACACGCTTACACGCAGCGTTTGGTCGCGTCCGCTTTATAAGGAAATTTTATGCAAACACCCATACTTAAAATTAACGGCTTTGCCAAACACTTCACTCTGCATGAGCAGGGTAAGAAGATTCCTTCTTCACATAATGTTAATTTAGAGGTGTATGCGGGTGAGCTTACCGCATTGATAGGTCCTACAGGCGCAGGTAAATCGTCTGTACTCAAAGGTATTTATCGCACTTATCTGCCCAGCGCGGGCGAAATTCTCTATCGCGATCGTCATGGCGAACTGGTGGATTTAGCGCAAGCGGATGAATACCGCATGTTGCAATTGCGTCATGAGGAAATCGGTTTTGTGACGCAGTTTTTATTCTGCCTGCCGCGTCAATCTACGCTGGATGTTGTCGCACACCCATTGGTGGTGCGTGGTGAAAGCCGCGAATCTGCGCGCAGTAAGGCGGCTGAAATGCTGGCAGCGCTCAATTTGCCTGAGCGTCTGTGGAGTATCTCACCCGCCACGTTTTCAGGCGGTGAAAAGCAACGCGTGAATCTGGCGCGTGGATTGGTGGCCAAGCCGCGTTTGCTGTTGCTCGATGAGCCGACGGCAAGCCTTGACCCTGTCACCGCCGAGCGGGTGATCGGCATTATTGAAGGTATTAAGCAAGAAGGCGTGGCCATGCTGGCGATTTTTCACCATCCGGAATTGACCCATAGATTAGGTGATCGCGTGGTAGAACTCACACCACCTTCTACATTGATACAAACACAAGCAATCAACAAGCAAGAAAAGGCGGTCGCATGAGCAAAACTTACTTAACCCATGCCAACGTAGTGTTGGAAAACGAAACCCTGCATGATGCTGCCGTGCTGATTGAAAACGGTATCATTGCTGCCATCAACCCAGTGCAAGTAAGCGGTGCTGAAGAAATCAACCTGCGTGGGCAAACCTTGATGCCGGGCATGATTGATCTGCATTGCGATGCGCTAGAAAAAGAAGTTGAACCGCGCCCTAACGTGCATTTTCCACTCGACTTTGCCTGTGCGCAGGCCGATAAACGCAATGCTGCGGCAGGGGTGACCACAGTATTTCATGCGCTGTCATTCGCCAACCATGAGTTGGGCGTGCGCAATAACGCGTTTGCCGCAGAGATTGCCCGTGCGGTACATGCCTGGCAGCCGCATGCGCTGGTAGATAACCGTGTGCATTGCCGTTACGAAGTGACAGATCCGACCGCACCAGAAGTGCTGCTGGATTTAATGCAAAAAGGTGACATGCATTTGTTCTCGGTGATGGATCACTCACCGGGGCAGGGGCAATTTAAAGATATTGCCGCATTTCGTGATTATTTAGCGCGCACCTATAAAAAAAGCGATGCCGAGCTGGACGCCTTACTGGCTGAAAAAGCCATGCAATCTGAAGGCGCAATGCAGCGTATCGAGACCTTAATTGAGGCGGCACGCGGGTTTGGTATTCGCGTGGCGAGTCATGATGATGATACGCCAGAAAAAGTGCAAACCGTACATGCGCTAGGTGTGGGGATTTCAGAGTTTCCGATTAACTTGGCCGCTGCGCAGGCAGCCAAAGCCAATGGCATGTTTACTGTGTTTGGCGCGCCTAACATTTTGCGTGGCAAAAGCCAGTCTGGCTCCATGAAAGCACTAGATGCCGTGAAAGAAAACGTGGCAGATTGCCTGTGTGCTGATTATGCGCCAGCCGCCTTGATTGTTGCTGTATTCCGCCTGCCGGAACTGGCTGGCATTTCACTGGCAGATGCGATTCGTCTGGTGAGCATCAACCCCGCGCGTGCGGCAGGGCTGGATGATAGAGGCAGTATTGCCGTAGGCAAGCGTGCTGACTTGGTGGCGGTGGCGCATATCAATGGCCTGGCACAGGCATCATCGGTTTGGACAGCCGGACAATTGGCCTATCAGGCGAGGTTTGATCATGGCTAATGGCACACTCTTTTATGTAATAGGCCCCTCCGGTAGCGGTAAAGATAGCCTCATGACCTACGCTAGAGCAAGGCTGGCAGGCAACCCCAAGGTGGTGTTTGCGCACCGCTACATTACCCGTGCGGCCAATGCCGGTGGTGAAAATCATGTGGCACTCACCGAGCAGGAATTTAAATCGCGTCAGCAAGCGGGGCTGTTTGCCATGCACTGGCATAGCCATGGCTGTCATTATGGCATCGGCAAAGAAATCAATATGTGGCTGGCAAAAGGGTGCAATGTGGTGATGAATGGCTCGCGCGAGCATCTGCCCTATGCGCGTCAAGATTATCCAGAGCTTCAACCTGTGTGGATTGAAGTCTCACAAGCGGTGTTGGCAGAACGGTTACGCGCGCGCAACCGTGAATCAGAAAATGAAATTCAGCAGCGATTAATGCGCGCAGCGGCATATCGCGCGCCTGCTGGAGAAATAGTCATCACTAATGATGGTGCGCTGGAATTGGCAGGTGAACAGTTGGTTAAATTGATTGCACCGAAAGCGCTTGCCGCATGCGCCTGACTTTTTTAGGTACGGGTTCTACTAGTGCGCCCCCGCTGTTTGGCTGCGAATGTGCCGTGTGCAAAGCCGCGCGTGCAGTGATTTCCATGCGGCGCAAGCCTGCCTCAGCCCTGATTGAGGCAGGTGAAACGCGTTTTATTATTGATGCAGGCTTGCATGAACT
Organism: Betaproteobacteria bacterium HGW-Betaproteobacteria-22; assembly: GCA_002842285.1. Classification (GTDB taxonomy): domain Bacteria; phylum Pseudomonadota; class Gammaproteobacteria; order Burkholderiales; family Methylophilaceae; genus Methylotenera. The sequence continues at coordinate 148,287 of PHCJ01000002.1, read as the reverse complement.
GGGCGATAAATTTCCATCGGGGAGTTTTGCGGCGATCCTGCTCACGCACTTTCACCCCGACCATGTACAGGGCTTGTTTCCTATGCGCTGGGGGGTGGGCGATGCGGTTAAAGTTTATTGCCCACCAGATAACGAAGGCTGCGCAGATTTATTCAAAAATCCCGGTATACTCAAATTTGAACAGGTACATAAATTTGAAACTTTCACCATTGGTGATGTACGTGTGACGCCTGTGCCATTGATACACTCAAAACCCACGCTGGGCTACTGCGTGGATGATGGCGCAACACGCATTGCCTATTTAACCGATACCATTGGCCTGCCACCCGCCACGCTGGACTTTTTAACGCGCTGGCGGCCAACGGACTTGGTGCTGGATTGCTCTTACCCACCGCGTGAATTGCCCAAAAACCACAATGACTTCACATTGGCACTAAAAACCATTGCTGATGTGGCGCCGGATCAGGCTTATCTTACGCATATTGGGCATGAGTTGGATGCCTGGCTGTTAGCCCACCCGGATGCGCTACCGCGCGGTGTCGTCATCGCACGGGATAGTATGGCCATTTAACGCATGAACGCCTTTATTGCAATCGCGGCTTCTGTACTCATGCATGTGGCCTGGAATCTCATGGTGCGTAGCCAAGGCAAAGAAGTGCGCCTGTTATGGTGGGCATTGGCAGTGCATTGTGTGTTATTGGGCCCATGGGGAATCTACGCTCTGGTAACGCAAGCCCACTGGACCCCTGCTTTGTTAGGCTTTCTGCTGGCATCATCACTAGCCAACGCCTTTTATTTTGTGGCGCTGGATCGTGCTTATCACCATGCGCCCGTCGCGCTGGTTTATCCGATTGTGCGCTCATCACCATTGCTGATTGGCTTATGGGGCGTGCTGTTTTTTAGTGAAACTTTAGGAATAAACACCTGGCTGGCCATGGCGGTGAGCGTGTGTGGCTTGTTGATATTGGCTTCTACCGGCTGGCGCAATGCTGACGGCTATGCATTGCCGTGGGCGCTGGCAGCCGCGCTTGCTACCAGCGTATATTCGCTCACCGATAAGGCGGCAACGCTCTATCTGCCTACCATGAGCAGTGTGCTTGGTTTTATCTCGGTGGGCTATGCCTTGTCTTTCCTAGCCATCAGCCTGCTGTTATACCGAGCGCACGGACGCTGGCTGCCTGCGCGTAAACCTAAAATTACTGTCATGCTGAGTTCAGGGCTATGCATTGGTCTGGCCTACGTGCTGGTGGTGCATGCCATGCGCACTTTACCCGCGGCAACCGTAGTGACGTTTACCAATGCAGGCATTGTGCTGGCGGGGCTGCTTTCCATGTTGGTTTTTCGCGAACATGCGCATTGGCGCAGGCGTTTGGCAGGCATGGTGGTCATTACGGCAGGCTTGATATTACTGGGTTGGTCACATCGCTAGATTCCATGTAGCTTATTGTTGTATTTTTACAACAGTACGCTAAAAAATAGGCCATTGTCATCAAGTTGTCACATTCGGTTGGCAAAATTCAGCCCGTGTTACAGGTTAATCAAGCAGTCAATTTTTCGTAATTTTTTTAATGAAACTAGGGAATAAATCAATGAAAACAAACCAATTACGCAGTGTTGTTGCCGCCGTTGCGGGTGCAGTGTTGTTGAACGCAATGCCTGCCATGGCAGACAGCACCGATGATATCTTGAATGCGCTGATTGCAAAAGGCGTGCTGACAGAAGAAGAAGGCGCACTGTTGCAAAAAGGCCGCGCTGGCGAAAAAGAAGCGGCTAAAAAGAAAAAAGACAGCGAAATCAAGGCTTCTTTCAAAGATGGTATCGTGTTTGAGTCAGGTGACAAGCAACACAAAATGTCTATCAATGGCCGCGCACAGCTAGACTACCGTACTTTCAGCAACGAAGTAACTGGCAATCAGGCTGAAACTTTTGATATTCGCCGTGCTTACTTAACCGCTAAAGGCACATTTTATGATACCTACGATTTTGAAATGACTTACAACGGCGCAGGTTCAACTGGTTCAGATTTATTGTATGCATGGTTGAACGTACGCTGGTGGGATCAAGCGCAGTTTAAATTTGGTCAGTTCAAACAACCATTCAGCATGGAAGAATTAGGTAGTTCACGCTTTTTAAACTTTACTGAGCGCTCAATGATGACACAATTAGTGCCAGCAGTGGACCGCGGTGCACAGATTCACGGCACTCCATTTAAAGGCGTGACTTATGCTTTGGGCGTGTTTAATGGAGTTGGTATTAATCGTGGCCAAAACAACAACGATACTAGCATTGATGCAGATGGCAAATCAGTGACAGGCCGTGCGACAGTGAATATTGCAGAACTCATGGACATTAAAGATGCGGTTTACCACATTGGTGCTGCGTATTCTGATACCAGTGATAATCATGATGTGAACACATTCGCAATCCGTACTGAAGGCCGCGGTTCTAATATTTTCCAATCGACAGCACCTGGTGCAGTGGGCGCAACCAATAAAGGCTACGATCTAAAACGTACTGGTTTAGAAGGTGCGGTGGCTTATGGTCCTGTGAAATTCCAATCAGAATGGATCAGAGCTGAGTTTGAGCCAGATGGCAATAACAGTTTGGTGGGTGGCGCGCCAGCGGGTCAAGGCAAAGATATCACTGCCTGGTATGCAGCAGTGAACTGGATGATTACAGGCGAGAGCTATGCTGACGTGTATAAAGGCGGCATGTTTGGCGGCCGTATGAAACCAAAAAACAACTTTGACCCTAAAGCGGGTAAATGGGGGCCAGGCGCTTGGGAAATTGGCGCACGTTACAGCAAGTTAGATGCTTCTGATTTTAAATTAGGCGCTGAAACTGCCGACGTATTCAACGGTGCTGGTGAAAATGGTAAATTCAATGAAGCGGATGCCTGGACCATTGGTTTGAAATGGATTCCTAGTCCGAATGTACGTTTCCTGGCTAACTACGTGACTACTGACATGGATTGCGTAAAAGGCTTTGTATGTACAGAAGATAAAGAAAAAGCTGTTAACTTGCGTGCACAAATTGATTTCTAATCAATGTTCCTTCAAGTTAAATAACAATCTCCTTGTGGTGTAAACCACATCCCCTTAGCCCGCTTCAATAGCGGGCTTTTTTTAACTTTCATAAAGGTTGTAATAGGTCGCTTTTTTCCTGATAGTTGCAATCTTTTGGAACGGCAAGCGGAACTCGCTAGCGCTCAAACAGCCGCTTACCGAAATCCTTCCAAAAGATTGCAGCTATCAGGCGCGGTAGCAGGGGAGTAAGCGAGCGTAGCCCAATAGCGTGGGTCACTTGTGGCTTACGCTTTGCAATGGTTAAATTTGCACATCCCGCATGGGGTTTTAACCCCGCCCTACAAAAATAGCTACAATTTTTGGTTTGAAAGGTTGTTCACAGATGATTAAAGTAATCACACAATATTTAGTCGCTTTGCTCTTTTTTGCGGCAACCCCTGTACTGGCAGGTGAAGCGTATATTCAACCCGTCGCTAAAGGTTGGGATGTTCGCCCCATTATCACGGTGGGTGAATCTGCTATTAACGGCTACAAGATGGTGGGCGTGCCAGATGGCTTGGGTGCTTTTAATAATGGTGATGGTTCAATGACGGTGTTGATGAACCATGAGTTAAATGCAGACATTGGTGTCGTGCGTGCGCATGGTGCCAAGGGCGCTTTTGTTTCGCGCTGGATAGTTGGGTTGAACGATTTAGCTGTGTTGCAAGGTGAGGATTTGGTCAAAAAAGTACAGTTGTGGGATGCGAGTGCAGGCAGTTATCACACAGGTGAATCTGTGACTTTTGGTCGCTTTTGTTCGGCAGATTTAGCGCATGGCTCAGCCTTTTTGGATGCTGATGGCAATGGCTTTGATGGCAAAATTCTGCTCAATGGTGAAGAGGAAAAAGACCTCGGTGGCCGTGCATTGGCACATATTGCCAGTGGACAAAATAATGGCGTGAGTTATGAATTGCCGCATTTAGGTCGTGTGGCTTGGGAGAATCTACTCGCCTTGCCAAACGCAGGCAAACGTACCGTGGTGATTGGCATGGATGACTTCCCCGGTGGGCATGTATATGTGTATGTGGGTGAAAAGCGCCGTATCGGTAACCCGGCAGAAAAAGCAGGGCTGGTTGGTGGCGCACTTTATACCGTGAAATTTGAAGGTGAGCGCTTTGCTTTACTGCCTTTGGGTGATGTGGTTGGTTTGGATGGCAAAGCACTAAGAGCACGCGCCAATGCACTGGGTGCTACACCGCTATTACGGCCTGAAGATGGTGCGTGGGATAAGCGTGATAAAAACTTGTTCTGGTTTGCCACTACCGACAAGATTGACGGGCAAAGCCAGCTGTTCCGTATGGATTTTGACAATGCACGACAGCCTGAAAAAGGAGGCAAGTATCAGGCGGTGCTGACAGCACACGATATCGGCGGGCAGATGTTTGATAATATCGAAGCCGATAGTGATGGGCGCATTTTACTCAATGAAGACCCAGGTAAAGATAAATCTGCGGCAGGTATCTGGTTGTTTGACCCAAAATATCCCAATCAAGCGACGCGCTTATTTGACGCCGATGCCAAGCGATTTGTTGATCAGGCAAATGCTAAGTTTATGACGCAGGATGAAGAGCAGTCTGGCATTGTTGAAGTGACTGAGGCGGTGCAATCTGCCAGCTGGTTTGATGCCAAAAAACGCTATTATTTAGGGGTTGCGCAAGCACATTTGGCACACCCCGACCCGGAGCTGGTGGAATATGGACAGCTGTATTTAATTTCAGGCCCCGCCTCGGAGCGCTGATATATATAAAGGCTGATATGATTTTTAATAGCTTGTTGATGGACTCAGTTATAATGCAAAAAAATCATTAAACCGAGGTAACGCATGTATAAACACCCCTTGCTAGACCGTGACAAAATGACGCCGCAACAGGCGCTAGATGTGCTGATTGATGGTAATCATCGCTTTGCTAATAACTTAACGGCAAATAAAGATTTGCATAATTTGGTGATGATGACCAAAGATAAGCAACATCCGTTTGTTTCAATGTTGAGTTGTAGTGATTCACGTGCGCCGGTGGAAATGGTGTTTGATCAAGCCTTGGGCGATGTGTTTAGCGTGCGCCTGGCAGGCAATATTGCTTCAGATAAAGCGATTGGCAGCCTGGAATTTGGCTGTAAATACCTGGGTAGTAAGCTGGTTGTGGTGCTTGGGCACACAGGCTGTGGCGCAGTAAAAGCCGCGTGTGATAATTTTAAAGATGGCCATATTGGTGAAATCACTAATTTAATCAAGCCTGCGGTACGTATGGAAAAAAGCATTGTTGAGAACAGAAGTTCCAGCAACGATGATTTTGTGGCTAAAGTATGCGCGTTAAGCGTACAAGTGCAAATTGATGAAATTATGCATACCAGTGATATTTTGCAAGACATGGTTGCCAGCAAACAAATTGCGATTATTGGCGGTATTTACGATTTGGCCACAGGTGAGGTCAGTTTCATGCAAAATGCATTAGGACTATAAGGAATGCAGAACGATATGATTGTGGGCAAAGCTCAATTGCTCGCAAAAAATAGATGACAACAACATATGACAACATCGCAAACAGAACTGATTGCTAAGCTTACGCCATTGGTGTCGGCAGACAGGCTTTACACTGACCCGGTGGATTGCTATGCCTATGCTTATGATAATTCGCGCAATTATCATGCGCCTGTCGCGGTGATTTTTCCGCTGAATGTGGAAGAAGTTCAGGCGGTGATTCAGTTGTGCAATCATTACCATGTGCCGGTTGTGCCCCGGGGGCGTGGCACAGGCACTGCGGGTGGCAGCGTGCCTGAGGTGGGTGGTGTGGTGTTGTCATTAGAACGCATGAATAATATTGTGAGCATAGACCCAGATAATCGCATGGCGACTGTGGAGCCTGGGGTGCTGAATCAGGAATTGCAGGATGCAATTAAAAAGGTTGGTTTTTTTTGGCCACCAGATCCTTCAAGCGCGGCTTATTGCAGTGTGGGTGGCAATCTCGCTACTTGTGCGGCAGGTCCGCATGCAGTGAAATATGGCGTGGCGCGTGACCATGTGTTGGGCTTGACCGCGGTGACCGGCGGTGGAGATGTGATTAGAACGGGCTGCTATACCAGCAAAGGGGTAGTGGGTTATGATTTAACCCGTTTGCTGGTGGGCTCTGAAGGTACCTTGGCGGTGATTGTGGAGGCGACGCTTAAATTAACCCCGCTACCTAAACATACAGGTGGCTTGACTGCTGAGTTTTCTGATACGCAAAGCTGTGCTAGGGCGATTGCTGCCATTATGGCGCAACCTTACACGCCAAGCGCGCTGGAGTTTTTAGATAACGGTGCGCTCACGCTGATTCGTAATCGACATGAGAACTTATTACCTGAAAATGCCCGCGCCTATTTGATGATTGAGGTGGACGGTTCGCAACAGGAGATTGCTGAAGCCACGGCGGCTATTCTGCAAGCCTGCCAAGTGCATGGCTTGATTGAGGCAAAACCGGCGCATGATACCAAAGCGTTGTGGGCTGCACGTAAAGCGCTTTCACCTTTATTAAAAGATATTGCGCCTAAAAAGATCAATGAAGATATCGCTGTGCCAGTGTCTCATTTACCTGAATTGCTCACAGGTTTAGAGAAGTTGGCCGCGCATTATCAAATTGCCAATGTGAATTTTGGCCACGCAGGCAACGGCAATATTCATGTGAATTTACTGGTTAACCCTGATAATGCCGATGAAATGCAACGCGCTTATGCCTGTCTGGATGAGGTGTTCAGTTTGGTGCTGTCACTCCAGGGCACATTGTCAGGAGAGCATGGTGTGGGCATGGCCAAACGCCCCTTTGTGCCACGTGAAATTGACGCAAGCACGATCAATTTAATGAAGTCCTTAAAACTGACCTTTGACCCAAACAATATTTTAAATCCTGGCAAGCTTTTTCCTGCATGATGCGGACGTTAGGCAGGTAAAGGCTTTACTAGGGCCTTTAAAATCGATCAATTCTTAACTGCAGCTTGCTTCTTTCAGTTCAGCGGCAGGGAAGTCAGGTTTTAGTTTTTTTATCTCAGCCAGTTGCGGCTCGCTTGGGTTGTTAATCAGCAGGCTGGAGTAGTGCTTGCCTTGGCTGCGCAAGGATTTTTCTACATTTCTGACACCTTTTGCTTGTAATTCTTTTTGTAAGTTGATGGCGAGTTTCTCGTCTGAAAAAATGCCAAAAGAAATTGCATTTTTCCAATTGGGTTCTTGTACAACAAACATATCATGAACCCCCAGCGCCTTGATCTCGTTCACTTTTGCCTGCACTTCAGCTGCTGATTTTGCAGGTGAGCGATATACCCAAAATCTTTTTGCCTGTTGTGAGGTTTGTTCTTTAATGGTGGATTGCAGGGCTAGTTTTGCCAAAGCGCTTTGTGCATTAGCAATGTTGGTATCTGCAAAAACTCCCCATTCATAGCATGTGCTTGCAAGCGATGCCTGGAGTTCTACCGGATTTATCTCCGCTGGTTTTGCTGTCGCTGTGATCTGATTCGCCAGCGCCTGCTCTGATAATACGACAATTTTTTCCGGGGCGATTTCAGGAGTTTTGATTTTTGGAGAGCTTGGTAAGAGTTTTTCGCTATTGAAATAGGCAAATAACCCTAAATTGATTGTGAAAAGTAGTCCAAATATGTATTTCATAGCGTTTTGCTTTGTTAAGCTTTCTTAGCCGGGTTGTGCCAGTAGAAACAGGCCCTTTAACACCAGATTATCCACGATGACCGTTTGTTTTGCCACCATGTTTGCGGCATAACGTGAAAAATTTTCTGCAATCAATGCGGCGTTGCCACCACCGATGACGATGATGGGCGGTGTGCCGCAGGTTTTTGCCAGCGCCTGCGCTAATTTTTCCATACTGCTGATAATGGCGATAAGTGCGCCATCGTAAATGGCGTCGGCGGTGCTTTTGCTGAAAATGATTTCATTGCCCGGCTGGTTTGTTGTTCTTGTGAGGCTTGCTTTGGGGAGTTGCGCCGTGGCCAGCTCCAGGCTTTTTTGCATTAAATCCAGGCCTGGCAGAATCATCCCGCCAATAAATCTGCCATAGGTTTTATCTGTGGCGCTGTGCTGAATAAGCGCATCTATGGTTACTGCAGTGCCTGCGTTAACGACAAGGCATGGGGCGCGATACAGGTGCCAACTTGCAATCAGGGCTGCCCAGCGGTCACTACCGAGTGACTCCGGGATTAAGTAGTCATTCATCACATGCGCAGCTTGTGCCGATGATTTTAACCAGTGTATGGGGGCACGAGTGACAGATAATTTTTTTTCAAGCCGGCCGGTATGCGTATCCCCTGCAACATTTGAAATGATGACTTGCCGGCAAGTGGCTAAAGGAACTGAAAAGTCAGCGCCATCAAGCGCTTGGTTAAGACAAGCCTGCTGCGCCGTTATTTCGCCCTCTGCATTAAATACTGCCCACTTGGTTCGGGTATTGCCTGCATCTATTGTTAACAGCATAGTTCTCCATGCGGTGCGACAATTTGTCACTTTTTTGGTCGGTGTAGTAATGATTATAATGCCCGTCAAATTACAACAACTTACAAAAGACGGGGCGTGTTCATGCAGCAGTTTAAGTTAAAAAAACACTCAGTGATATCGAGCATTTTAGCATCATGTCTGGTTGCAATGTATTCACAAGGTGCATGTGCTGAGCATCAGGATTTGCCGACGATAACAATTACTGCTGACAAGTTGCCGGATGAAGGTAAGTTGCTAGAGCGTACCAGTGATACAGCAAACCTGTTAAACGATGAGCCTGGCGTCAGCCTCTATCGTGCTGGTGGCGTATCAAGCCTGCCTGCTATTCATGGCCTGGCAGATGACCGCGTGCGGGTCAAAGTGGATGGTATGGATCTGATTTCCAGCTGCGCGAATCATATGAATCCGCCACTTTCGTATGTGGACCCAAGCAATGTCGATAATATTAAGGTCTATGCGGGGGTTACACCCGTGAGTGTAGGTGGAGACAGTATAGGCGGCACGATTATCGCCGAAACAAAAAAACCGGAGTTTGCGAAATCCGGAGAAGCGAGTATTTTCAAGGGTGAGATCGGGACTTTTTATCGCAGCAATAACAACGCCCGTGGTGGGAATATTTCAGCAACTTATGCGACGGAATCATTTAATGCCGGCTATACCGGTGCAATTACCAAGGCGGATAACTATAAAGCTGGCGGAAACTTTAAAAACTCATTGGTCACCGGCCGTATTGGGCATACGCTCCCATTAGACGAAGTTGGCTCAACCGCCTACGAAACGACCAATCAAATGTTGGTGCTTGCTTTAAAGCGCGGCATTCATATTGTTGAAGCTAAGTTAGGTTATCAGAATATCCCTGAGCAAGGCTATCCAAACCAGCGTATGGACATGCTGGATAATGAGCGGAAACTTGTAAATTTACGTTATCTGGGCGACTTTGATTGGGGTGGTCTCGAGGCGCGTGTTTACCATGAGAAGGTTGATCATTACATGGATTTCGGTGCGGACAAGCGCTACTGGTATGGTAGTGCATCTGGCGGCAATACTGGGGTTGGTGGATCCGGTAATGGTGGGCCATGTGCTCCTGTGGGCACAGCAGCCTGTGCCACCGGCATGCCCATGTATACCGAAGGCAAGACAAGTGGCGCCTCCGTGAAAGGAGATGTTAAACTCTCTCAACAAGAGCTACTTCGCATCGGCGGTGAGTTGCAGCAATATCGTCTGGATGACTGGTGGGAAGCGTCTGGTGCGATGATGCGGCCCGGTACATTCCTGAATGTTAATAATGGCAAGCGTGACCGTGCGGCTCTCTTTGGTGAGTGGGAAAAAACAATTGATTCTCATTGGACAACGCTCGCAGGCGTGCGTTATGAGCACGTAAAAACCGATGCCGGAAGTGTGGCCGGCTATGACAGTACCAATGCGATGGGTTCAAATCAGTTGCGTGACAGTACCGCATTCAATGCCCGCAATCACAATAAAACTGACCATAACTGGGATATGACTGCACTGGCACGCTACACCAAAAATGCCGGCATGGACATGGCGTTTGGGCTGGCACGTAAAGTACGCTCACCAAATTTGTACGAGCGCTACACTTGGTCTACCTGGCAGATGGCTGCCTTGATGAATAATACGGTTGGTGATGGCAATGGCTATTTCGGTGATATCAATCTGAAGCCGGAAAAGGCACATACACTCTCCGCTACCTTCGATTGGCATGCGGCTGACCGTGATTGGGAATTCAAGGCGACGCCTTACTTTACCTATGTCACTGATTATATTGATGCTGTACAGTGGAACACAGCGACTAACACCGCACGAACGACGCTGCTGCGTGATCAGTTTACCGTGCTTCGTTACGCTAATCAGTCTGCACGCATCTTTGGCATGGATGTCTCCGGGCAAATGCCATTAGCGCAAACCGGCGCAGGAGCGTTCAGACTGAAGGGGTTGCTGAATTATACCAACGGTAAAAACCGTGACACGGGCGATGATCTTTACAATATCATGCCACTTAATGCCAAACTTACACTGACGCACAATTACGATCAATGGAACAACGCTGTTGAATTGTTGGTAGTGAAAGAGAAAGATAAGCTTTCGGATGCGCGTAATGAAATGAGAACGCCGGGATATAGCCTCGTTAATCTTCGTTCGAGTTACTCCTGGAAACAGGCCAGGGTTGATTTTGGTATCGAGAATCTGTTTGACAGGGAATACGCGCTACCTCTAGGTGGTGCCTATGTTGGGCAGGGAACAACAATGACAACGGCGACTGTGCCAACCGGATCTGTACCGTTATGGGGTACTGCGATGCCGGGGATGGGACGTTCCATCAATGTTGGCTTAACCCTTAAGTATTAGGTTTTATTGAGCCTGTGCGGGTTAAATTCCGCGCAGGCTGATTTCGCCAGAAATAAATTTTTGTAAGCCACTTTCAGTTTCCACGAGTAAAGTGCCATCTTCCGTAATGCCTTGCACAATGCCGTGTATTTCCCGACCATCCGGCATCAGCATGCGAACCTGCTGCAAATGGTATGCATGATGGTTTGTCCATTCATTGCCCAGATTCATTAGCCCATTCTGTTCAAACTCTTTCAGCACGTCGGCCAGTTGCCCGAGTAATGTACTCAGCAGTGTGTTGGGGTCGATTGGCTGGGCCGAAACGCTGGCTAAATCGGTTACTGGCTGTTCAATCTGCTTTTTGATGTTATCCGGCAGGCGCAGATTGATGCCGATGCCGATGACCGCAGTGCTGGGCCCGTCCATATCGCCTTGCAGTTCAATCAGAATGCCTGCCAGCTTTTCACGATGAATCAAAATGTCGTTTGGCCATTTGAGCTGTGCCTGGTGGATTCCCAGCGTGTGTAAAGCACGCATCAAGGCGACTCCAATTGCCAGACTCAAGCCGGACAACGCAGCTGCGCCGCATTGAAAGCGCCACAGCAATGAAAACGTTAAACTCGCTCCTAACCCCGCCTGCCAGATGCGGCCACGCCTGCCACGCCCCTGCGTTTGCAGGTGTGCTGCAACGCATGTGGCATGCGCCTGTTCAGCGTTGGCTTTTCGCATCAGGTACGTGTTTGTGGACTCGATGTGGTCATGAATCTCGAGTTTGAACGTATGGCCAAACTTCCTGAGTGCGTCGAGTATGGCCTGTTCTTCCAGTAGCGTGAGCGCATGCGGCAGTTTGTAGCCGCGGCCGCGTACAGAAAACACCGCAATGCCAAGCTGCTCGGCATGCTGTAATGCATTCCACACCGACGCACGCGACACCTTGAAATGCTTTGCAATCGCTTCACCGGAATGAAACTTGCCATCGGCGAGCAGTTTTAGAATAGGAAAAGTTAGAGTGTTCATGCGGGATGTAAAGTTAAACGCGCTGAGTGAACAGGGATTGATTTTGTAAAAAATTGTTAAGTGATGGGATAAATTGCATAACTAGTTGCATTATATTGAATTATTCCATGATTGCTATAAAGGGATGCATTTAACCAGACAAAAGTGCGATAGGCACTATTTGTAGCACTTGTAGTTGCACTTGGTTGATTTGTCGTTGCTTGGCTACAGTTTCTGATGTATTGATTTGATGGAAGTGTTGGTGTGTTTTTAACTATATGAAAAATAAAAATATTTTTAGTTGGCATGCTGCTTGCTATCGTTACTTGCAAGTATAGCTAAAAATGGCAACGCCACAAAGTTTGATGGGTTTTTTGTGCAAATTTTATGATTCAATCGTTATGCTATTGGCAGAAAATTTGCACAAAAAAACGCAGAATGGGCAAGTTGAGATTCAAGTGGATGTGAAATCGCATGATGAAAAATCTGGGTTTAACCAAAGGGGAGAGCAAGCATGGCTGAAGACATAAAAGGGAGTCAATTAACGGAGGCGCAACGAGAAGAGTTGCAAGTGCAGGACATAATGGATGCGATGACTGGTGGCCTTCTGCCCTTGGGGGCAATCGCCGGGACCGTTGAGCGTAAAGTGGTTCCTAAAGTGCTGGAAGCAGTGGAGCCTTATGCCAAGCAGGCTTATACCGCTGTCAAAGAGGTGTTTGGGGATGTGCGTGATTATTACGTAGAAAAACAGATTGCAAAAAAAGCTATGGAGCAGGCTGAGTTACAACAGTTAAGAAATGCTATGGAGCCGCTGGAGAGTGTGATTGGTAGAGGGATTAAAGAAGGAGTGATGCCTGCACAGGATATAGGCGCTAATAAAGGTGCCGATTTATTTGTTAAAAATATCAAGGAGTTGGGCAACTTTGTCGGGAATGATAATTTACATAAGTATGCAAAACTGGCGCTGGATGATGAAAAGAATTATCGTGAAACTTTATCATCTGCCTCCAGATTCTTACGTGCCTTGCATTACGATAATGCAAACCCTGAGGTGGGATATTTGATAGGGCCAAGTCGTTATGGCGGCACTTGGATGACGCATTTAAAAGGGGCTGCTGCACAAACGGATGGGCAGTTACTTGCAGTGATGGCCAGCAATAATTTGCGTGGTGTTGCGCAGACGATAGGCGTTTCTGCAATTGGGGTAAAGACTGCATTGGATTTATCACAGGATGCTAAAGAGCCTGAGGCTGAAGATCTGCACAAAGTTATACAAAAATTAAATGGAGAAAAAGCGCTTCAACTCGCTCTTGAAGTAAGGCCTGAACTGACCAAGGCTGCAGAAAGCGTGCTCGAAACCATGCGTGAACGCTATACCCATCTGACAATAGATGAAAAGATGAAATTGAGCGGAGCCAATATTATGAGTGAAGCAGACTATATGGATGCAGTAACGCGCAGTATTGCAGGTGATATTGTTACTGGTAAGTTCGAGCGTGAGTTAGACAAGGCACATCAGACTGAAGCAGTGCTGGCGCCTGTGAACTCAGATCAGTCACATGCTCATCAGATGGAACGCTAGGCGGAAATTAAAGAAAACGGCTCATTCCGCTCACCGGTTTATTTTTCTATTTTGCAGATTAATTGAGCTTGTGAAAGTTGTCGCCAAGGCAGTGTGAAGCTTAATGATCAAAATGATGCAGTATTGAAAATAATCGCAGTGAAATTATACGGCTAGCCATGCTTGCGCATTTTGAATCACTGGCGATGGTGTAAAATAAGCGCAACTTATATTGAAATTCTCGTTATGTCATCTGAAAAAACACCGATTCCTGCAGCATCAAACTTTATACGCGCGATTATTGAAAAAGATTTATCGCTTAATCAGTTTGCCACAAAAAAATGGGCAGGTAGCCCGGGGGATGCTACACATCATGAAGCAGGTGTTGTCGATGCGGCAAAAATTCGCACGCGTTTTCCGCCAGAGCCCAATGGCTATCTGCATATCGGACATGCCAAGTCTATTTTTCTGAATTTTGGTCTGGCGCGTGATTTTGATGGTGTCTGTCATTTGCGCTTTGATGACACCAACCCGGAGAAAGAGAGCCAGGAGTATGTGGACAGCATCACAGATGCAGTGCAGTGGCTCGGTTTTGGCTGGGAGAATCATGGTGAAAGCAACCTGTATTTTGCCAGCAATTATTTTGACTTTATGTACCGTGCGGCGACCAGCTTGATTGAACACGGCTATGCTTATGTGGATGAACAAAGCGCAGATGAAATGCGCGCCAGCCGTGGCACACTGACTGAAGCAGGCAAAGAATCTCCTTTCCGCAACCGCAGTATTACAGAGAATCTGGTGCGTTTCCGAGAGATGCGTGATGGCAAGCATGCCGATGGCAGCATGGTGCTGCGTGCCAAAATCGACATGGCCTCGCCCAATATGAATATGCGCGATCCTGCCATTTACCGCGTGCGTCGAGCGCACCACCATAATACCGGTGACCAATGGTGCATTTATCCGATGTACACCTTTGCCCACCCGATTGAAGATGCGCTGGAACGTATTACCCACTCAATCTGCACCCTGGAGTTTGAAGATCAGCGTCCGTTCTATGATTGGCTGCTGGAGTGTCTTGCAGAGGCTGGGTTACTTGCGCATCCATTGCCCAAACAATATGAATTTGCGCGTTTAAACCTCACTTATGTGGTGCTTTCAAAACGTAAATTGATTCAATTGGTTGAAGAGAAGCACGTGTCAGGCTGGGATGATCCGCGCTTGCCTACGTTGGCGGGGGCAAGGCGTCGCGGTTACACCGCATCCGGATTCAAGTTGTTTACTGACCGCATCGGTGTGAGCAAGGCTGACTCATGGATTGAATACACGATTTTAGAAGACTGTATGCGTGAAGTGCTCAATATAGAAGCTCAGCGCCGTATTGCTGTGCTGGATCCGATCAGGCTGGTGATTGATAACTACCCTGAGGCGACAAGTGAAGACTGCTTTGCACCTAACCATCCATTAAAGCCCGAATTGGGCAAGCGCACAGTGCAGCTTTCGAGAGAGCTCTGGATCGAGCGTGAAGACTTTATGGAAGTGCCAAGTAAAGGTTTCTTTAGACTTACGCCGGGTGGCATGGTACGTCTGCGTTATGGTTATGTTGTGAAGTGCACTGGTTGCGAGAAAGATGCCGATGGCAATATTACTGTGGTGCATTGTGAGTATCTGCCAGACACAAAATCCGGCACGCTGGGCTCCGATAGCGTCAAAGTCAAAGGCAATATTCACTGGGTGAGCGTTGCACATGCTTATGCGGCAGAAGTGCGCTTGTATGACAGATTGTTTAAGGAAGCACATCCAGGTGAAGGCAGGCAGGCAGATGGCGGTGACCACGACTTTTTAGCGGATATCAATCCAGATTCAGTCAAGGTAATTACAGCTCAGCTAGAGCAAAGCTTGCAAAATGCGGCGTTAGAAGAGCGTTTTCAGTTCGAACGTCATGGCTATTTTGTGGCGGATAAAAAGGACAGTGTCTCAGGTAAGCCTGTGTTTAATCGTACAGTGACTTTGCGTGATGCATGGCAGAAGTAATGCAATGAGATACTAAGATTGACCTGTATTTTTGACAATTTTTAAGGGAGCTTAAATATGGCGCAGCAACCATCTGAAACAATGGTGCAGCAAATGAATTTTGAATTGGTGCCAGGACCGTTGAGTCAGCATCTGAAAGTGGATCATTATGAGCAACTGCGCTTAATTGAAAATAATTTTGCCAATGCGGTGGCAGATCATTTTGAAACACAAATTGCAGACGTGAAAGAAGGCGCCAAGCTTATCCTTAAGTTAATGCAGGGTGATGAAGCCGTACAAAAGCAGTTGGCTGAAACTGCAGGCAACACTTTAAGCGCCTTGACTGATCCGAATACGGTTATAGCTTTAAAAGATGCTTTAAAAGCCAGTATCGATGAAATGCGCATAGCCTACGAGCAGGGGGATGTAGGTAAGCTGGGAACTATGGCAGGGGCTGCCTTTGCGGGCAGCATAGACCCAAAAAAGAAGCTAGATATGGCGAGTGACTTGAGTAAGTTGGGTAAAATGCATCCAAATAGCCGTCATCACGAATCGACCAAGCCATGGGAAGGCGACACTAATCCCAGTCAGCCGCATGACCCAGCTTTTATGCACGGGCGTCGTCCAATCGGTGATCTGGAGATAGACGGTGTGCTATACAAAGAGGATGGTACACGTGAGCTTGTCAACAGGCCACCTCTGGAATTGCTGCCGATTGATAAACCTGAAGCAGCAAGTTTAAACAAAAAACCAGTGAATGTTGAAAGTACGCATCGTGGTAATGCGCCCGAAGACGATCACTTTGTAAGAAACACCCTCGTTGCCACAACCGCTGTAGCGGGAGCAGTGGCTGCGGGTGTTGCGGGTAAGTCTTACCTTGAGCAGCAAGACCGCGACGACCGTGTACATTTGTCCAATGCCTATAAAGCTGCGGTGGGTGAGGTGCTGGGTGAAACAGACGCTGACCGCCAGCTACGATATACGCAAGCGTTAAAAAAACACCCGGAACTTGATCAGGCAATCAAGGGGTATGAATCCGTGCGTTTAAATCTTGTCCGTGATGGTGCATTGAGTGAGCAGGATCAAAATGTCCTGGCGATGGTGGCTTACAACACCAATCTCACGATTTTAGATGGTCGTTTGGCACAGATTAAAGTGACTGCACCTGAATTTTTAAACCCGGGACATGATCGTGAGTTTTACCTTCATCAGGAAAGCGCGCCACAGCGCTAAGTGCTGCCCAGCTAAAACTTTCAGTGGTAAATTCAGTGGTTAATATGGGTGATATGCGAATTAATCGAGCGAATGCTGAGATAGGCGAAGTGACGTTAGCGCAGGCTTATCGATTGCTTAATCACGGGCCGACTGTAATTGTTTCATCATATCACAATGGCAAACAAAATCTCATGGCAGCAGCATGGGTGACGCCGCTGGATTTTGCCCCGCCTAAAATCACGATTGTGATTGATAAAAACACTTATACCCGTGAGCTGATTGAAGCTTCCGGTGCCTTTGCCATTAATGTGCCCTGTGTGGCGCAGCTTGATACCGTGCGCAAAGTGGGTACAAGTTCCGGGCGCAACTTGAATGATACAGATAAGTATAGACTGTATGGTTTGCAGACGTTCCTGGCCAAAACTATAGATGCTCCATTGCTTAAAGGCTGCGTAGCATGGCTTGAGTGCCGGGTGATTCCCGAGCCGCATTGTCAGGACACGCATGATTTGTTTGTGGCTGAAGTGGTTGCCGCCTATGCAGATGAACGCGTGTTCTCAAAAAATGAAAATGGACAATTCGGTTGGCACTTTGAAGGCTACCCTGGTTTGCGCACCATTCACCACGTGGCAAGCGGTACTTTTTTTGTCACGGGTGAGCCTGTATCTGCCACCCTATAACGATTTTAGGCGCTAATTTCTGCGGTTAATAGCCGCAATCCTTCCTGTGTGTTTTCAATCAGGTGTTGCCATCCCTGAATAAACCCAGCTTTTCCATAAGATGATTTTACATCCACTTGAATGTCAACTTGCCCAATCTACGTCTTTTTTGTGCCAATTTTCTGTCAATATCATTGCCTATTCGGTGTGTAATTTACTCATTGAGGGGAATGGTGCTTTGTGGAGTAGTCAAAAAATTGCTAATATTGATTCGCAAAATGCTATATTTTCTGTTCGAGATAATCATGAAAAAATCACACTTGAGTCGGCGCAAAAAACACCAGGCTAAGAAAAGCGGTTTACCGCCAGGCACCCTTGTATACGTGGGGCAGGGCGATGAGGATGTCGCACAGCTAGCCGTACCAAAACTTAGCATGATGTGCTACGACGCAGGCGGTTTGCAGGAAAAAGTGATGGATATCGCAGAGCTTGCCGATTTTAATATCAATCCCGAAAAGCACTTATGGCTTAATGTGCACGGGATCCATGATGTTGGTCTGATAAAACAGATAGGCATTGTTTTTGGTTTGCATCCGCTGGTGCTCGAAGACATCCTGAATACGCAGCAGCGGCCAAAGGTAGATGAGTTTAATCATTATGTGTTTATGGAAACGCGTCACTTTTATTATGACAGATCAACGCTATCTGTTGATTCTGAGCAAATCAGCTTTGTCTTGGGGCGTCACTTTCTGCTCACTTTTCAAGAGCGCTCCACTGGTGCATTTGAACCGGTGCGTGAGCGCCTGCGTGCAGAGCACTCACCTATGCGCAGCTTAGACGTTGATTATTTAGCCTATTCTTTGCTGGATAGTATTGTAGATAAGTATTTCCATGTATTGGAACAGATGGGGGATGACAGTGAAGCATTGGAAGATGCGTTGTTAACCAAACCCGGTAACGCGGAACTGCACAGTATCCATCAACTGAAACGTGCCAGCATAGAGTTGCGGCGCGCAGTGTGGCCGTTGCGAGAGGTGATTAATCACCTTGTTCGCAATGAGCACGGTTTTTTTAATGCGCCAACGATTCCTTATTTACGTGATATTTATGATCACACGGTAAATTTCATTGAATCGCTGGAGGCGATACGCGATAGTTTAAGCGGGCTGATGGATATTTATATGACGAGTGTGAGCAATCGCGTTAATCTTGAGTTGCGGGCGTTAACCGTAGTCGCGATGCTATTCATGCCGGCGACCCTGATTGCCGGAATTTTTGGCATGAATTTTCACTACATGCCATGGATTGCTGAGCATGATGGTTTTTGGTGGGCGATGGCGATGATGGGAGGGATCGCCGTTTTGATGCTGCTTATCTTCTGGCGCAGGCAGTGGCTGGGCAACCGATCCTGAATCAGTATCAATCATTTGATTTAACCAAATGCGCGTATTTCGCCCGGATTTTAGCCGCTTTTGGTGCGGCCACAGCTAGACAATAGGGCTGGGTGGGGTTGTTGGCGAAATAATGCTGATGATAGTCTTCCGCAGGGTAGAAAGTTGCTGCGTTATTCACCTGTGTCACAATTGGGTTTGGCCACGCCCCTTGCGCATTAAGTGCTTTGATCATGTTTTCGGTGATGATTTTTTGCGTATCGTCCAGGCAAAACACCGCTGATCGGTACTGTGTGCCGATATCATTCCCCTGACGATTTGGCGTGGTGGGGTCATGCGAGGCAAAAAATATTTCAAGCAGCGTTTCAAAGTCAATCAATGCGGCGTCATAAGTGATTTTTATCGCTTCCGCATGCCCTGTGTCACCATTGCAAATCTCTTTGTAGCTAGGGTGTTGAGTGTGCCCGCCAATGTAGCCGGATGTGACCTGGTGCACCAAAAGCAGCCGCCGGCGAAAATGGCAATTTGTTGATTGTTCATTTGTGTGCTCTAAATTTTATGGATGAAATTTAGTCTGTGGAATTGTGGAATGGTTTCTTGAAGTGCAAAATATTACAATATCAGCATGAGTCTTAATGCACTTTATGTTGATTTTAATTCCTATTTTGCTTCAGTGGAGCAGCAATTGGTGCCTGGGCTGCGCAACAAGCCTGTTGGTGTGCTTGCGGTGATGGCGGAAACCACCTGCTGTATTGCCGCTAGTTATGAAGCCAAGGCGTTTGGTGTTAAAACGGGTACTATGGTAATCGAGGCACGCAGATTATGCCCCGACATCGTGTTTGTTGAAGCGCGCCCATCAGTCTATGTACAGTATCATCACCGACTTATTGAAATTGTAGAGAGTTGTACGCATGTGGAAAAGGTGCTCTCGATAGATGAGATGGTCTGCAAATTGACGGGTAGCCAGCAAGCGACAGAGAATGCGCTTAAGCTAGCGGCGAGGATCAAGGCGGCACTTGCAGAAAAAGCAGGTGAGTGTATCAGGTGTTCGATTGGTATTGCACCCAATACGTTTTTAGCTAAGGTTGCTTCCAACATGCAAAAACCGGATGGTTGCACTGTGATACATGCGCACGAATTGCCGCAGCGTTTATTCCATTTAAAGCTTCGTGATTTAAATGGAATAGGCAAGCAGATGGAAGCGCGCTTGAATCGTTACAGAATCACAACAGTCGAACAATTGTACGCTGCCAATCGTCAGCAGCTGCAAACGGCTTGGGGAGGTATTGAAGGTGAGCGCATGTACGACAAACTGCGCGGGATTGAGCCTTATTACGTGAACAGTGTGCGTAGTAGCCTGGGGCATTCACACGTGCTACCGCCGGAGCAACGTAACGAAACAGGCGTGAGGGCGGTGCTGCATCGTTTACTACAAAAAGCGTGTATGCGTATGCGCAGCTATGATTTGCTGGCCTCAAAAATCAGTATTAAGGTTAAAATGAGAGGCCGTCCAAGCTGGGTCATGGAAAATGCTATTTCCCCTACAGACAACACATTAAGTTTAATTGAAGCGTTAGAAAGTTTTTTACAGCATTATCCTAATCCTAAAATAAATGCGGAGCCCTATGCCGTCGGGATTTCTTTTTCAGGGCTGATGACCATGGATGAAGCTGCGCGAGATTTGTTTCAGCGTGTGCCGTTGGAAAACGAAAAGAAACTCAATCAGACGATTGACCATCTGAATCTTAAATTTGGTAAAAATACGATTTATTTTGGCGGTGCGCATGAGGCATTGAAAGACGCGCCTATGCGTATCGCGTTTAATCATATTCCTGATCTTGTCGTTGAAAGCGATGGTGAATAGTGAAGTTGTATAGTGAATAGTTTCGGTAACAAATGAAATCTTTAGGTAAAATCTGAATGCTAAAAAAACATTAAGGTGAAACAATGGTGACATTGACGCTCAGTTTTGATCCAACCGTGATGCACATTGTTGCGGCGGATATGCTGATTTTATTTTCATATATTCTGTATCTGTTTCATAAGAAAAGAAAAATAGCCCAATCAATTACAGCCATCACTACGTTTATCCAAGATTATTTTCAGCATACGGGTGCACAGGTTGACGTCGCCTGCTTTAAGCTGGATTCAGATAAGCATTTTGTCACGCTGATTGAGTCAGAGCCACTTAAACGCTTTCGCTATTCAAATATTCTTGAATCCAACCTGATTGCACATATTCAAAAGAAAACAGGCAATACGGTTGAAAAGATTTACTGGCGATTTCCTGTGCAGGTGCATGAACTGGCCGCGCTTGCCAAAGGTAAGGGCCCAAATGATGTGGAAACTGAAGCCGAAGATGACTATTTTGTTGATGTCAAGGTGGTAGAGGATCATAGTCATGATTACAATGTGAGTGAAGCTACTTGGGATGATTTTAAAAGCTCAGAAAAACAAGACCGCAAGTAATGTATGGTAGTTTTTGATAATGAATCTGCAATTTATACCCCACTATTCATGATTATCATGAGTTACAAATCGTTAACAATTTCAAGTATGCCCGAGTGAGTATTGTCGCGTTGATTGTCCATAGTCGTTAGAAATGGCTAAAATTTCTGGATACAGGAGAATCAAAAAATGCGTAATACAAAGTCAAATATAGTGAATCACATGCGATTGAAAATCGCGGCGCCTGCATTCATGGCCGCACTCTTTGCATTGCCAGCAATGGCCGATCATCAATACACGGATACCGCACGCGTGCTTTCTGTTTCACCGCAAACTGAGCGCGTGAATGTGCCGCGCCAGGAATGCCGTACAGAATATCAGCAGCAAAGTTACAGTCACGATCATCAGAACTCCATCACTGGCGCGGTGATAGGCGGTATTGCGGGTGGATTGCTGGGGAATACCGTTGGCCGTGGCAATGGTCGCGTTGCCGCCACAGCCATTGGTGCAGGGGTCGGAGCCATTGCGGGCGACCGAATTGCAAACAACAGAAACAGTAATGTGACAACCCGCACTGTTCCTGTTGAAACCTGCTACCAAGTGGACAACTGGCAAACGGTGAATGCTGGCTACTATGTTACCTACGAATATCATGGCAGAACCTACAGCACAGTGACTAGCGAGCACCCAGGCCAATATATCAGCGTAAATGTGGCGGTGTCACCCAACAGTCGTGTTGTTTCACAGGTAAACTACATCGCCCCTGAAAGCGGTGGGCGCAACCAATGGCGCAATCATCATGATGATAGACGTGGACATGGAAAGCACCATCGCTATTACTAGTTACTGATGTTGTTTGACTAGATAAAACCTAGCGTGCAGATCAATGCCGCTAGTTTTTTAATCTATTAAACTACGAAGTTGAGGTAAATCCGCACACTTGCAAGTAAAATTGGCGCACTATGATTATCATTTTAGAGTGTTAAGTGAAACTGACTGTAGATGTTGAGATAACTCGATCATTATTGGCTGAGGCCGAGCACTCAGCTTTGGCTTACTTGCTCAGTAAAGCGCGCAAGGTCTGGCAAGCTCAATCTTTGGAGCGGCTAGTCTGCGGCCAGTTTGGTTTAACTCCCCAGCCAGATTACCCAGTCGCGGCAATGGCCGCCCATATGGATGGCCTAGCGGTTGGACATGATTATTGGCTGCATGCAACGCCAGTGCATCTTGTGATGCAGCGTGACAGTCTGAGTTTAAGTGAGGATGTGCCACTATTATTAAGTCACGCGCATGCGATGCGTGTGATTGAGAGTTTGAATCAGCACTTCAGCGCAGATGGCTTAACTTTTATACTGGGAAGCTCAGGTGCATGGTATGTACGTTTGGCGCATTCTCCGCAGATTAAAACCGCTTTTGCCAGCGAAGCTATTGGCAGAAATGTTTTTGCGTGTCTGCCTCAAGGTGATGAGGCGCAAACATGGCGTGCTTATTTGAATGAGATTCAGATGCTATTGCATACGCATCCTGTCAATGCCGAGCGTGAGGCTTCAAATCAGACATTAGTGAATAGCCTTTGGTTGTCGGGTGGTGGTGTTTTTCCTGCATTGCAGAAAAAGCCAGCGCATGGTGTTGATTTAGTCCTGACAGATGATATTTTTTATCAAGGTTTGGCAGCTTGGTCTGGTGTGCCTTTTCATGCAGTCAATGGGCGTTGGGCTGATGCTTTGGACGGTGCAGCAGAAGCAAAACGCGTGCGTATCGGGTTGGGCGCGGGGCAGTTGCAGCAGCCAGTTTTTGCAGCGATATGTCAGGGACTCAAGCGAAATAAAATTAAAAAACTGACTTTAAATTTAGGATGTTACGATAGAACAATGTTGGCAGAATTAAATTACTGGGATACCCTGAAGTTCTGGCAAGCCACCAAACCTGTGCCGCAAATCATTTGCTAGGCGAACGATGACACGAATTGTACAGAGAAATATACCAAAAGAAGCGGTGAAAATATTGGAGTTGGCAGGGGTTGCACCGATACTGGCCAAGCTTTTTGCGGCAAGAGGCGTTGCGGATGTTGCTCAGGTTAAAACTTCGTTAAATCAGTTGTTGTCACCACATAGCCTTACACATAATCAACAGATGGCGCGCTTGCTGGCGGATGCCATTCAAGCCAACAAAAAAATACTGATTGTAGGTGATTTTCTTCGGTCATGAAATTTTTTATTATTTAAATAAAAAAATTAATAAAAACAATATACTGCATTAATTATCACGATGATATATTAACAATAAAATAATAGTTTGTAAAAAAATACTTTATTTGCTTTGTAGTTTTCTAATTGTTTAACAAAAGTATTATTCATTAACTGATTCTTAAATTTAGTGTTTCACAATTAATTTCATAAGTTGTAATGCCACTAACTAGCCTAGATATGATCAGGGCTAGAGTAAATTCTTAAATAATTAATTTTTATTCAAAAGTTATATCAGTCACATTTAAAGCACTCTGAGTAAAAATAATGGACGTATAAATGTCAAAGCCACCAAATCCCATATTTAAAGCTCGTGAAATTGATGAATCCGTATATTCAAATCTAATTGAAAATGGGATGTCTAGCTGGCTTGCCAAAATTTTATCATCAAGACTAGATAAACCAATTAATGTTGAATTGTTGTATTCCAATGATTTATCTGATGTAGAAGATCCATCATCAATACCTGATATGGATGTTGCAGTAAGGCGGATAGTGGGCGCCATCAAAAACGAAGAAAAAATAGTACTAGTCTGTGACCATGATATGGATGGTACGGGCTCGGCGGCTGTTTTATGGTCAGCATTAATTGATTACTTCAATGTTAACCCTTCATTAGTAAATGTAGTTACTAGCCATAGACTTACTGAAGGTTATGGTATTACAGAACCAGTTGCTCAAAGAATCATTGATATTAAACCAGGCTTGGTTATATCTGCGGATAAGGGGAGTAGTGATGAACCACGAATTAAAAAGATTGCAGATGCTGGCATTGATGTAATAGTGACTGATCATCATGAAATTGGCGCTAACGGTCCTCCTAAGTCTGCTATCGCTGTCGTCAATCCAATACGATCTGATTCAAATTACGACAAGCATGTATGCGGTGCTGGTGTTGCATTTCTAACTATGGCAAAAGTTAGGACAGCTTTAATTCAAGAAGGAGTTCGAGAAAAGATTCCAAGCCTAGCGCCCCTTTTGGATTATGTTGCTGTAGCGACAATAGCAGATTGCGTTTCAATGAAACCAGATAAAGCGTCAACTAATAGAACTTTTGTAAAGCGTGGTTTGCAATTAATTAATAATAAGACCCGACCTTGTTGGGAAGTGTTTTGCTCTGACCTTCACGGCCCTGTTGATGCAGAAACTATTGGTTTTCGACTTGCACCTGCAGTGGCGGCAGCAGGGAGACTTGATTGGGCTGAAGTGGGCTTTAAGTTTTTAATTGCCAAGACCAAATCAGAGGCGCAAAAACATTGGCAAGAATTACAGAATGAAAACACATTACGAAAAGAAATTGAGAAGAAGTTAAGGGAAAAAGCGATACCTGAGGCATGTAAAAAAAATGGTCAATCAATCGTTTTATTTTTTGAAGATGGACATAGTGGAGTTCATGGAATTACTGCAAGCAGATTAGTTGAGGCTTTCGGTAAACCTGCAGGGATTTTTTCACCGAAAGGTGCTGGTGTTAAGAACGTAATTTCAACTGATGAAATAAAAATTGCTTCTGGGTCGTTTCGTGGAATACCTGGCTTTAATGTTAAAGAGGCATTGTCATACGTTAGCGAAAAGTATCCCGAATTACTTTTAAGTCATGGTGGCCATGTAGGTGCAGGTGGCGGATCAATTTTAATCTCTTCATTTGAACAATTTGTGATTGCTTATGAAGAAGCTGTTAATGCCCAGATTGGCAATAAAGAATTGAAGCCAATAATTTGGGTCGATGGCGAATTACCAACAGGACTTAGCGATTTTAATATTCTGGGTGAATTAGAAAAATTGGAGCCTTGGGGAAGAGATTTTGCTTACCCTACCTTCAAAGGTAAGTTTGAAGTAAAGGCAATAAAAACGCTGGGGGATGGTAGTCACTTGAAACTTGAACTTTGGGATGGCGTTAAAGTTTTGGATGCTATTTGGTTTAATGCTGTTCAAGATGATGCTGTTATAGAATTTAATATTGGAAGTACTTTAAATCTTGTTTATGTTTTAAAGAGTAATTGGTATCGCAATAACAAAAAAATACAACTCCAAATCATTTCTAAAATTGATAATTAACTGCCCACTTGCATTTAGACTTATTAGTTAAAACAATACTTAACTTTACAAGCATGTGAACAACGCTAATCTAATAGCTTACTACCATTATGCTAAACTTCTTGGAAAGGATGCTAAGAGAGGCATTAATTCGATCTTAAAACCTTATAATCTAAACAATAATTAGAAGAGTAAAAATTCCTTGAATGCCGTAGAAATTGAAGAAGCCATTAGTAACTTAGCGGAACAGCCATTTGATGCTGCAAATTTCCCCTATGCGTTCCTAGAAGCTTTTGGTAATAAAGAAACCACAATTAAGCGCCTTAGAACTGGTGGCGAGAATAAATCTGATGTCGAAAATGGTGTGCTTCAGCGTAATAACATTCACATTGCTGTTTGCAGTCTAGGTAATACAAACACAATCTTAAACGAGCTGCGTTCAAGTCCTGCAACGGCTAAAGCTAAATTTATATTAGCAACCGATGGTTTAGATTTTGAGGCAGAAGACTTAACCTCTGGTGAAACCGTAGCATGTACCTATCAAGACTTTCCTAATCATTTTGGCTTTTTCCTAGCGCTTGCTGGAATCTCTACCGTAAAACAGATACGCGAAAGTTCATTTGATATTCGGGCGACCAGTCGCCTTAATAGGCTTTATGTTGAACTGCTAAGAAGCAACCCTGAATGGGGTAAGCCAGAACGTCGCCATGACATGAACCATTTTATGGCTCGTTTAATTTTCTGCTTTTTTTCTGAAGATACCGACATATTTAATGGCGATGACCTGTTTACCGGCACCATAGAACAAATGAGTGCTAGGGATGCCTCAGATATTGATTGGGTTATTAGCGAAATTTTTCGTGCCATGAATACAAAGCTTGAAGACCGCGCATCAGGCAATTTCCGACCATGGGCGATTGCCTATGCACGGCGAAGATAAAGATATTTTTGAAAGAGTCTATGCGGTAAGGCTGGATAAGATACGTTCATCGTCAGAATGCAGAGAGTTACTGGCTGAGTTTGATAAAAATGGATTACTAACAAACGCACCAAATCTTGCGGAAAAGGCACTCGAAGATTTAGATGATGATGCATTACTTGCTGAACTTGGTATTGATGCGACCGGTGGAAGCGACATTACCAATCTTAAACATGTTCGTCCGCGTGCTGAAATCAGAGCTGCTGAAGAGGTTGCTCAGCGAACGGTTTGTAAAACGTTTGAACAGTTCAAGCCGTTATTTGAGCAAGTACAATACGAATTAAAGGCAGATGTTAGGAAAACTCGTCGCTTTAAAGAAGACGCCAGTGTTAATCAAGGTGAGTTTTTTATACTGGCTGGCCAGATTGCATATATAGCTGAAGTTGGCGAAGAATTCGTACCTCCAAACGGAAAATTAGATGCAAGAATGCGCGTTATTTATGATAACGGAACAGAATACAACATACTGAAGCGTTCTTTTCAGCGGGCTCTTTATAAAGACGAAGCTGGCCGCAGAATAACCGATCCTAACGCTGGGCCGTTGTTCGATGACAATGTGGGAGATGATGATATTGAGAGTGGCACAATTTACGTGCTAAGAAGCAAATCAGATCATCCGGAAATTAAACCTCATGTAAGTTTATTGCATAAAATCGGTGTAACTGGAGGTAGCGTTGAAAAACGTTTAGTGAACGCTAAACTTGATCCTACGTTTTTAATGGCAGATGTTGAAATCGTTGCCACTTATGAGCTGTATAACATCAATCGAGTCAAGCTCGAAAATTTACTTCATCGTTTTTTCGAATCGGCCAGACTAAATATTCAAATAAGTGATCGCTTTGGTAACCCAATTAATCCACGAGAATGGTTTATGGTTCCGATATTTGTGATAGATGAAGTAGTAGAAAAGATTAAAAATGGAAGTCTAATTAATTATCGATATGATGCTAATGAAGCAAGGTTGGTGAAAGTTTAGTTAAGATTTTTTGAAAAGTACAGCTAATCTACATTTGTACCAGTGTGTCAATCTAATAAGGATAATAGATGTTTTATCACGTAATAATTCAACCAAAATCAGATAAGCTGTACGGTGAATATAAAACTGATTTAACTCGCGAGCAACTTATATCTCGTTATGTCGAACCATATGAGCTAGGAAAGCCAATATTGATTAATGGTAAAACTGTGATGCCTCATGATATCGAAAGAATAACATTCCATTACAGTGATAAAACCATTGAGTCATATGTTCCGGCTATCAAGGCTGAGGATATGAACTCGCGAGTCACAATTATCGGAGGACCTTCTTATATACAAAGAGCTATAAATCGATCCAACGATGTTACTGATGAATTTATTGCAGGGCCTCCTGGATATAAATCTAAACTTGTTAATAATAATGCAGCGATTGAATTTGAACGCATAGATAGAAGCAAAGTATTTATCGTTCATGGACATGATCAAGCAGCGCAATCAAAGACTGCCAGATTTGTTGAGAAACTAGGATTAGAAGCCATAATACTTCATGAAAAAGCAAGTTCTGGACGGACAATAATTGAGAAAATTGAGCATTACTCAAATGTAGGTTTTGCAATCGTGCTTTATACGCCTGATGATCTTGGAAATGTTAAAACTAAAGTCGATGAACTGAATGGAAGAGCGCGTCAGAATGTTGTTTTTGAACATGGTTATCTTATCGGTAAATTGGGAAGAGAAAATGTTGTAGCATTAGTTGAGGCCCCGATTGAGCTGCCTAATGATATTAGTGGTGTCATATACATAAATATTGATGAGGCTTCTGCTTGGCAACTTCAGCTGGCAAAAGAGATGAAGCAATCAGGATACAAAATTGATATGAACGATTTAATTTAATTGAAATTAATTTAGTTTATGTGCTGTATTTGGTATAAATATGCAGATGAATGTCAAAGAGTGAGTATTCCAGTGAAAAGAGCCACCTAGAATTATTTTAAAAGAGCCTCTAATAATTATCTTAACTAAGCCAAATGGTTGTTGGTCTGCAAAGGGGGACAAAGCGGTCGTTAAGTTTAGGTTTTTTAGATTTCAGCTATCGGCCGAGGCTGTGTCAAAACGCTAGAATCAGATATTTGTAATTATGTCTCGCTGAACCAGTCGAAATAGTTTAGATCGAAGTTTGTTCTACAACTTTGGCACAAAGAAAGTCCGCAGGCCTTACGCAGCCATCGCCTTCATCAATGCCACACTTCCCATGATGCTTATTACTCGCTTCATATTGTATGCCAGAATATGTAAGCTCATTTCTGTACTGACATGCGCCTTGGTTTTCATCAAGAAGTGCGAAGCACCCATCCAGTGTTTTAAGGTACCAAAGGTATGTTCTATGGTGCATCGCCTAATCTTCATAGCCTCAGGCATGCTTTCTAGATTCGATTGCATTTGATCCAAGATTGCCTCATTCTCCCAACGCTTAATCCGTCTTTGATCGCTGGTCGTGCAACTAGATTTCAATGTGCAATTCTTACAGCTTGAACTCCAATAGGTGATGTGCGGCCTACCTTTTTCAAGTGAGCGGAAACGTTCTATCAGCAATTCACCTGCTGGACATTGATAGGTATTACTCTTAGGGTCGTACACAAAGTGGCGCTTATCAAATAAGCCATTGGCTTTGTTTCCTGAGGTTAAACACTTGGGCATGATCGGGGTGATGCCTTCGGTTACGCAAGCCACCACTTCCTCACCCTTGTAGTAACCTTTATCTGCGACCACCGTCAGCGTCTCTTTTTGCAAGACATCCTTTGCCTGCTTACCCATGTTCGATAACTGCGTTCTATCATGCCCAACTGTCGTGACCTCGTGTGCAACGATGAGATGATGTTGCGTATCAACAGCGGTTTGTACGTTATAACCCACTATGCCACCACCACGATGTTGCATAGAGCGTGCATCTGGGTCGGTTTGTGAGAGTTGCTTATCTGGCGTTGACTGCACTTCAGCTTCGATTGTTTCCAGTACTTTCATTTGCGCTTGGAACATGGCAATACGCTCAGCTAATCTTATTTGATGGGGTGTTGATTGCTTAGGGGAGATAATATCAGCGGCTTCTAAATCATCCAGGTATTGTTGAATGTTCTTCTCCACTGCTTGCATGCGACTTTTAATCTTGGCTTGTGTGTAGTTGTGATCAGAGCTGTTGACGGCTTTGAACTTGCTGCCATCGATAGCCACCATGGAATCAGCAAATAAATTCAAACGACGGCACAATTCTACAAACTGGCTGCAAACCTTGCGTATAGCAGAGCCATTCTCATTTCTGAATCTGGCAATGGTTTTGAAGTCAGGATTGAGTCTTGCAATCAACCACATGAGTTCAACATTGCGATTGGCTTCTGCTTCCAAGCGCCTACTTGATTGAATGCGGTTGAGGTATCCGTAGATATAGAGTTTGAGCATAGCAGCAGGATGATAAGACGGTCGTCCAGTCTGTGCAGGGTGCACGCCTTCAAACCCTAACTCTGATAACGCTAATTGATCGACAAAGACATCAATGACGCGTACTGGGTTATCTTCGGTTATGTATTCATCCAGTAGCTCTGGCAAAAGCGTGCTTTGTGTTCTATCTTGACCTTGTATAAATCGTTTCATGTTTAAATAAACACAATGTAATCAGATGGTTAAATTATACAACATCTACATCGATGTGTTTATTTCAGATTGAATTTATGGGCGTTTTGACACAGCCTCGGCCCAAAGCAGACATAGAACTTTCAGCCTATTCATTACCAAGTAGGTCGTTTATAATTTTACTAAGTTAAGGTCATGGGGCTTGGAATGTTTGAGATAAAGACTATTGCGTTGTTTATAATTACCGCTATTGCAGAAATTGTTGGTTGCTATTTGCCTTATCTGTGGCTTGTTCAAAATAAAAGCCCACTCTTATTAATTCCTGCAGCAATTTCATTAGCGCTATTTGCTTAGTTACTAACCCTTCATCCTTCTGCGGCAGGTAGAGTCTATGCCGCATACGGTGGAGTTTATATCTGTGTAGCAATATTCTGGTTGTGGGCGGTAGATGGAATAAAACCGAGTAACTGGGATTTTCTGGGAGTTGGTGTGGCTTTACTTGGGATGGGCATTATCATGTTCGCCCCTCGAAGCACTTAACCAAAACAACTCATCATGAACATTTGTCCTGTCTAATTCAACTTAAATCTGTAAGGCATGGCTAGCTACTGCGTAAATAAATCATGTGAAATAACTGCGCTATCGAATTTCTGCTACCATCAAAAAAACAAAGCATAAGAAGCACTAAACCCCCGGGGAGCTTCTGGCTGATCTCCACTTCCACCAGAGAATTCAAATTTTAACAACTGAGTTGGTTTTATTCGCCATGTCGCACCAATAAGCCAACGTCCAAATGAACCTTCATTTGGACGATTGAGCGACTCTAGCCTTGTAATCCAATACCAATTACCCTTAATAGGAACAGCTGTTTGGATATAAGCACCGCTTCCTCCCTCTTTTCCTTTTGAAGTAAAACGCTGAAAAACCTCTCCACTTATTTCTGTTTCATATAAATTGGTAACGAAATCTAAACCTAACATTCGATAACTCGCGCCAGAAAGACCATTAAAGGCATCTCGTTCGCTAAAAGACAGTATAGAAATGCCAATATCTGAATCACTTTTAACACTGAATCTAGCACCTCTTACATGTTCAAATTGTAATTCATTATTATCCTGCTGTTGATCCTCTAACAACTCTGTAAATAACTTATATTCAAGTTCAACATTTTTAAATGGCAAGGCACCATGTAGCGTAATTCCATTAGTGGCGATAGGAAATAATCGACTAGTTGCTAACGGTCTTGAATTTGTCCACATTAATGGAGGTGCTCGGAATAAATTCCAACGGCTATTCGGGGTAAGGAAACGACCAAATCTAAAATTTACTACCTCTGATAAGTTGTAATCAAAATAGAGCCGCTCTAAATCAAGTTTACTTTCCTTGCGACTATAGCGCTCATTATCGTTCCACGCTAAAGGCCTCTCGATTTCCAATTCACTAAAAAAACTTAGCCTACTATGATTATTCCATGATAATAAAAGATTTAGTTCATTTATTGCAGCCTCGGCTTTTGCATCGCGATGTAATGTAATCGCAGCGCTAGAAAACCCACCAACATTTAACTGATCATAAAATGTATTGTCTTCACTGGCTTTTACATACTCAGTCAGCATTAAAAGTAAAATAATGATGTGGAATTTTTTCATAAATTACTTCGTATCTTTAAATTTCAAGTTTTTATTCTTAAGAAACCATGTTTCTTTGCTACCACACGTTTTATTACTATATATATCATTTGCGATAAGCAGCGTGCAAAATAAATCATCATGACTAAATGGAAAATCTTGCCAGGGTTGAATGTCTTCAATTTGATAATCAAAATATTTTCCAGTCCAGATAATGACAGGAATGTGCGTTTGTACTTTTGGCGCAATCACATAAGGGGCTGCATGGAGGTAAATGCCACGTTCCCCCAGCGACTCCCCATGATCTGCAACATAAAGCATGGCAGTAGAATATGTTTCATCATACCGCTTAAGGAATTTGATGACATTTGCCAAAAAATAATCTGTATATAAAATAGCATTGTCATAGGCATTATCGACTTCCTGTTTCGTGCAATCGCCTAACTCACCTGTCATACACATTGGTTGAAACCGCCTGAAATTTTCAGGGTAACGTCTGTAATATTCTGGGCCATGGTTACCCATCTGATGCAACACAATTAAAATGTCTTTGCCTTCGTGCGATTTAATATATTGATCTAGTCCACTTAACATTCCAATATCTCTACATTCCTCATCGCAAACAGGATTCAAGGTCGGACTTTTAAAATACTGGTAAGGAATCCTTGTAGCAACTCCTTTAGAGTCTGAGTTGTTCTCTCTCCATAGCACTTTTACCCCATATTCAGAAAGTACATCCAATGCATTTTCTTGTTGAAAGGCTTGATTCTCATCGTAATTGGAACGCCCTAAATTAGAAAACATACATGGCAGTGAAATCTTCGTTGCAGTACCACAGGATGTGACGTTTTTAAAACTTACCACATTCAGCTTCTTAAGTTCTGGGGTTGTTTCCTTATTGTAGCCATTAAGCGAGAATCGATCTGATCTTGCAGTTTCTCCAACAACTAAAATGATTAATTTTTTATTACCTATATGAAATAATTTCTTCGCATCCGCCGCCGTATGCTTTAAAACATAAACAGGTTGGCGTTTAAATTGCGTTTTACCATAGGAGATTAGCGAGTAGGTAAACCCTAAGGGGTTAGCATACATACGAGTGATTTTATGCTCTCGAACAAAACTGGCAAAGTCTGCTGTAAAGAGCGATATACTGAGAATACATAGCACTATTAAAAGTGCCGTTAAACGTAGTCTAACTTTTAACCCACTGCCAAAACTAGTGGACATTGGAGCAAATTTAAAAACAAGCATTGATGGAATAATACCGATTAATAGTACGTGAACAACCAGCTTAATACTAACAAGCCCTGCAAATTCTTGTGGATTGGTTTCCATCATGTTAGCGATCATGTCTCGATCAATCACTACACCAAACTGATCCATATAATAGGCAGCAAATGCAGAAGTGACTAGAAAAGTTGTGAGAACCCATTTACTGAATTTGCCAAAACAAGTCCAGATTAAAAATAGCATGGTCGAAAAAGAAAAAAATCCCATGAGTGCTATTACGAAAGGCCATTTTTCAACAAATGGGTATATTTCAGTTAGTCGATGAAATAGGGCGAAGTTTCCAGTAACCAAGATGAATACGGAGACGATTAATACTAGACGTATATTTGGAGTGGAGAACATAGTGACAATCAATACTCAGACTAATCGAGCTGTATCAGATGATTGTCAACACCCTCACACAAGCAATGAATGACAATCGCATGTACTTCTTGAATAAACGCAGTACGTGAATGAGCAACATTAATCAAAATATCATTCGGATTTAAGGTTTTTGATAGTATTCCACCATCGCGTCCAGTAAGCATGACAACAGAAATTTCCAATTTATGGGCAGCTTCTACGGCAGCAATAATATTGCTTGAATTGCCAGATGTCGAAATAGCAAGTAATACATCACCTGCACGGCCGAGGCCATAAACTTGTCGTGCAAACACCTGCTTAAAGTGATAGTCGTTGGCTACTGCAGTCAATAGTGAGGTGTCAGTATTTAGTGCCACTGCAGGTAAAGGTCCGCGCTCTTTCTCAAACCTTCCCATGAGTTCTGATGTGAAATGCTGAGCATCAGCAGCAGAACCACCATTACCACAGGCGAGTATTTTATTTCCATGCTTTAACGAAAGGGTGAAAAGTGCTATCGCCTCAGAAATAGGAACCTGTAAACTAATTGCTGACTCTGTGATGAGTTTGGCGACATCTTTGAAATGATCCACTATAAAATTACTCATTGGACTCCCTTTCCTCGGAACGAACATGATGTTTTTTGACAAGCCGAGCCCAGCCTGGTATGTGATGTAAACCTAGCGTACCAAGGATTAATAAGGCTGTAAGTCCAGAAAGTAAATACATGCCATATGCACTTGCCATCCCAACTGCAGCAGTAGCCCATAATGTTGCCGCAGTAGTTAAGCCTTGAACTCTTCCTTTTACCTGTAAAATTACACCTGCACCAATAAAGCCCATACCTGTGACAACTTGTGAAGCTATGCGCGTTGTCTCTCCGGGTACATGATTAGAGATAATGCTAAACGCACATGCGCCAACCGCTACAGCCATATAGGTGCGAACACCTGCATCGCGATTATGATTTTCTCGCTCCCATCCGATTAGTCCGCCTAATATTGCGGCGTAAATAATGCGAACCGATAAAATAAACTCTGCGTTCCAGTCCATCTCATATCCTTTAAATTAATCATTAGTTAGGTTAGTGATTGTGGGAATGCTGCTGAAGTGTATTTGACCCATCAATGAATACGCATTTTTCAGCCTGATCGCATAATTTAGTTTCGCATTGCAATGTGGTGTGTGTAATAGCAAACTTATCAGAAAGGCTAGATTGAATAGCGTTTATAAGCGTAGTCGATTCGACTGTTCCATCCATCAGAATATGCGCTGTGAGGCTATTTTTACCGCTTGTAATTGCCCATAAATGCAAGTCATGTAAGCTCACAACACCTTTTTGACTTAATATTTCTTTTTCCACTTCCTCTATATCAATACCAAGTGGAACGCCTTCCAAAAGTAGATTCAAACTTTCTTTAAGTAATATCCATGTTCTCGGCAAGACCCATAAGCCAATGCCAACAGCAACTAAGGTGTCCACCCAAGCCCAACCAGTAAAATAGATGACTATGCCACCGACAATAACGCCGATAGACCCTACCAAATCACTCCACACCTCTAGATAGGCTCCTTTAAGATTCAAGCTGCTGTCCTTACCAGCACTGAGCAATCTGATACTGATCAAGTTGATAACGAGACCCAAGCTTGCAACCGCCATCATGCCGACTGATTGCACTGCAACAGGGCTTTGAAAACGTTGCCATGCCTCATGCAGAATGTAAATTGCAACACCAAAAAGCAGCAACGCATTAAAGGTAGCCGCTAATATTTCAAAGCGGTGATAGCCGTACGTCCTGTATTGATCTGCAGGGTTTTTTGCAATTCTGACGGCAGCCAGGGCAATGCCTAGCGCCGCCGAATCTGTAAACATATGCGCTGCATCTGATAACAGTGCAAGGCTGTTCAATAAAACCCCTGCCATAGCCTCGGCAATGAGAAATGTTGTGGTTAATGCAAAGGCTGCCCATAACACTTTCTCATTTTGAGTACTCGGTAATGCGTGGTTATGTTCAGCACTCATGAACCTTCTCCGATTATTTTAGTTGTGCTGGATTTGGATTTAGACTGATTAACTATTCGATATAACAACGGTAGTACCAGTAATGTCAGAATTGTAGATGACAGGATACCGCCAATAACCACTGTAGCGAGCGGTCGTTGAACCTCTGCTCCTGTTCCAGTTGCAATAGCCATGGGCAAAAAGCCAAGAGAGGCGACGAGTGCAGTGATTAAAATCGGGCGTAACCGATTCATACTTCCCTCTTGAATTGCTACATCCAGTGGTTTGCCTTCGGCAATTAAGCCTCTGATAAAAGTAATCATAACCAAGCCGTTCAAAACAGCAACGCCAGATAGGGCAATAAATCCGACCCCAGCCGATATTGAAAGCGGTATGTCACGTAAATATAAAGCGAGAATACCGCCAGTTAAGGCAAATGGAATCCCAGTAAAAACAATCAATCCATCTTTCAAATTGTTGAACATCATGTAAAGCAATATGAAAACAAGCAGAAGAGAGATGGGCACCACTATCTTTAAGCGTTGACTGGCTGATTGCAGTTGCTCAAAAGTGCCACCCCAATTAATCCAATAGCCAGCGGGTATTTTTATTTCTTCTTGGATACGTTGCTGTGCCTCTGCAACGTACGAGCCAATATCTCGGTCTCTTACGTTAGCAGTAACAACTACGTTACGCTTGCCATTTTCACGACTAAACTGATTGGGGCCGGGAGCAATATCAATGGAAGCAACTTCACCGAGCTGCAAGTAAACAGGCATACCGCTATCGTTGGCTATTTTGATGGGTAAGCGCTTAAAGCTATCCATATCCGTTCTCAACGTGTCTGGCAGTCTTACAACAATATCAAATCTGCGATCCCCCTGAAAAACTGTCCCTGTTTCTTTACCATTCATCGCGGTGGAAATAGCGTCTTGCACTTGAGACACATTAACGCCAAGTCTTGCTATTTTTTGGCGATCGATATTGACTGTGAGAATTGGCAACCCTGTGGTTTGCTCAACTTTGATGTCTTCACCACCTTGAATTTTTGATAATACCTCAGAAATTTCTTTGGCTTTGTTGTTCATTATCTCCATGTCATCGCCAAAGATTTTCACCGCCACATCACTGCGCACGCCTGAAATCAGCTCATTAAAACGCATCTGAATAGGTTGCGTAAACTCATAGTTATTGCCGGGCACTGTACTCACGGCTTTTTGAATTTGCGCCGTTAACTCATTTTTGCTTAAGTTGGGGTCTGGCCATTCTGATTTTGGTTTCAGCATAATGTAGTTATCGGCTACATTGGGTGGCATAGGGTCAGAAGCAATTTCCGCTGTACCGATTTTGGCAAAAATCCTATCAACTTGTGGAAATGATTTAACCGTATGCTCAAGCTCTTTTTGCATCTCAATCGCTTGAGACAGACTGGTTCCAGGTATACGTAAAGCATGGAGGGCAATATCACCCTCATTTAAACTTGGTACAAACTCGCTACCCATGCGCGTAGTCAATAAGCCGCTAAGCACCACCGAAGCAATTGCAAGCGTTAACACCAATGCACCGTTGTCCATTACTTTGTTATAAATTGGCTGGTATCCACGCTTAGCTAAGCGAATTAAATACTGCTCTTTTTCATCAACTTTTCCATTGATAAAAAGTGCAACCGCAGCAGGAATAAAAGTGACAGAAAATAACATGGCACCTATCAAGGCTATCACTACGGTTAAAGCCATTGGGTGAAACATTTTTCCCTCTACCCCAGTTAAAGCAAAAATGGGGAGATAAACGA
This sequence comes from Betaproteobacteria bacterium HGW-Betaproteobacteria-22, assembly GCA_002842285.1. Lineage (GTDB taxonomy): Bacteria > Pseudomonadota > Gammaproteobacteria > Burkholderiales > Methylophilaceae > Methylotenera. The sequence goes on along the minus strand of PHCJ01000002.1, from coordinate 111,207 downwards.
CCATGATAATAAGTTGACCGTAGATTAGCGGCTTTCTTGCTTCTTTAGCCGCCTCAAATACTTCTGAAAAGCGTTCTGAACGTGTCAGTGGTCGGCCTATCACAGATTGTGCATGGGCAAGCCTGCGCATGCAGTTTTCTACAATGACAACTGCACCATCAATAATAATGCCGAAATCCAATGCGCCTAAACTCATTAGGTTCGCACTTACTTTTGCAGCGGCCATGCCAGTGAAAGTAAATAGCATGGATAGCGGAATGACTAACATCGTGATAATGGCCGCGCGAATATTGCCTAGAAAAATAAACAGGATGGCAATCACTAAAAGTGCGCCTTCAAGCAGGTTTTTCTTAACAGTGTTTATTGCCTTATCAATAAGGATAGTTCTGTCGTAAACCGTTTTGGCAACAATTCCAGGAGGCAATGATTTATTAATTTCTGCCAGTTTCTTTTCAACCGCAGCAGATACGGTACGGCTATTTTCACCCATCAGCATAAAAACTGTGCCCAGCACGACTTCTTGGCTGTTTTCAGTTGCAGCTCCGCTACGTGCCTCACTCCCAATCATGACTTCTGCTACATCTGAAACGCGGATAGGTACGCCATTTTTAGCACTGACCACAATATTACTGATGTCGACCATATCTTTCACTTGGCCGGGCACACGAATCAAATACTGCTCACCTGATTTTTCGATAAAGCCAGCCCCCATATTGGCATTATTGTTTTCTAGCGCAGTGACTAAATCATCAATAGACAACCCTCTCGCCGTCAGTTTTTCTGCGGATGGTGCGACCTGATATTGCTTAACATTGCCACCAATCGTGTTAATTTCATTCACACCTGAGACATTTCGCAACTGAGGCTTAACAATCCAATCTTGCACCTCTCTTAAATCCATTGGGGTGTAGGGTGTTTTGTCGGGCTTAAGTGCGCCTTCTTTCGCTTCAACCGTCCACATGAAGATTTCACCAAGACCAGTTGAGGTAGGGCCCATCTCAGGAAGAATGCCTGCAGGTAGTTTTTCCTTAGCTTGCTGAATACGCTCGTTCACCAACTGCCTTGCAAAGAAAATATCCGTCCCTTCCTCAAAAATAACCGTTACCTGAGATAGTCCATAGCGAGAAATGGATCTGGTTTGCTCCAGCTTGGGGATGCCCGCCATGACTGTTTCAATCGGATATGTGATCCGTTGCTCAGTCTCCAGTGGTGCATAGCCTGGCGCTGAGGTGTTGATTTGAACCTGAATATTAGTAATATCTGGCACAGCATCAATTGGGAGTTTTTGATAGCTGAACATGCCTAATAAGGCAATAGCTAGCACCATGGTTAATGTTAACCATCGTTGCTCAATTGCAAATCGAATAATCTTCTCAAACATTTGATAGCTCCTTTGGTTTATCAGCAGATTTCAAAATCAATGCATTAATGCTCATGACTTGCTCCTGCTTTGCCAATGTCAGCCTTAATCAAATAGCTGTTCCCAGCTGCATATTTTTCCCCTGCATTTAGCCCCTCTAACACTTCCACATATTTTTCATCTCTGCGTCCCAGCGTGACAGGTCTAGCCTCAAAATAGTTGCCATAGCGACCGAATACAACCGTTTCTTCATTTAACGATTGAATACCTTCTACTGATACCGCCAATGGCACATCCGCTTCACTTGAAGTGAGTTCAATATTGACGGGCAAACCAGGCAACCAAGTTTTATCAGGATTATTGAGCACCACTCTCGCCATCGCAGTCCGCGATTGCTCACCAACCAGTGAACTCACGTAAGCTATACTGCCCAATGCATGCGCATCAAAAGCGCTCGCTTTAACAGTGACTTGCTGACCTGATTTCACTGTATTAATATCTTTGGCGTAAATGGTCATCTCCGCCCAAACTGTTGATAAGTCAGATACTTCAAACAAACTGTCGATTTCGCTTATCACTTGACCTTGACTGACTTTTTTTAATGTCACCATGCCGTCAATTGGCGAGCGGATGTCATAGCGAGCTTGCCCAGATCCACTAGCACCAGCACCTAAGGCGCCCAGCTTTTGTTGAATACGATTTAAGTTAATTTCCGCTTCTTGTAAATCATGCTGCGCCTGCAAGTAATCTTGCTGCGCTGAGATTTTCTCTTCCCAAAGTTGTTTTTCACGTTCGTAAGTGGTGCGCGCAAGGCCAACTCTTTTTTGAGCAGCCAATAAATCACTACGTACGTCTGCAATCGCTTGACTGGATACTGTCGCTAAAACTTGACCTTTACGTACGTTATCGCCAGCATTCACGCTGACCTTTTCTACTATGCCTCCGACTCTAGACACAATCTGCACACTCTTGTCAGCATTCAGCTTGATCTCACCTTGTAGTTTCAATGTACTTTTTATTTTTGCAGGACCTGCGGTCAGCACTTCAACGGCGTTTAATGTTAGCTGCTTATCGGACATTGAAATTCTGCCTTCAACCTGTTTGTAAGCAAACGTATAACTTTTGTTGTTGTAAACGGCATTGAGGTGTACATCAAACGAATGTGGCTCCATCACCGTCGCATTACTTTTTAAATAATCGTTTTCTTTAACAAAATTGAATTTTTCTGGGTTTCTGCCTAGACGCGTCAGTTCCACACTGACTTTTGATAAAGTTGGTTCCAAAGGCTTTTCATTTAAGTAGGTATATATCCTGAATTCCGGCGGTGTATCTTCTTCAAAGATTGCAATCTCTACGCCATAGTCATCCTTTACGAAAAGCTTTCCGCCATGTGGCCCTTTTAAAACTTCCGGTACTTGTGCTGTATGCTGCTTTTCGTGCGCTTCCATGGCCTTCTTATCTAAGCCTGATGACTCCTCAGGCATGCCTTCATCATGCTCTGCCTGCGCCTCGCCTTCAGAGTGCTCTTCATGTTCTTCGGTCATAGCCTTGGGCTTTTCGGTCTTTAGTATCAACGCACCTAATACAATACTGATAATGATGACCAAGATAATTGCGATCACTTGTCCGTTTTTTTTGCTACTTTTATCGAAATTAAAATTCATGATTAATTATCCTTAAGGCTTTGTTGCTTGGTGCTCTACAACTTCACCAAGAGTACGTTCTATTTCAGCAATCGATTGATGTGCTTCCAAGAGTGCGTTGATATATTGAGATTTGGCTTGATATAGCGTGCGTTGAGCATCCAACACATCCAGAAAGTTAAACTTACCCAAACTAAAGCCTCTGTTGGCAGCATCAAACGCGCTTTGAGCATTGGGTAGAATGTCACTTTGCAGCGACAGAGTTGCCTGTCTGGCCGCATTTAGTCTTTCATATTGTGTAGCCAGATTTGTTTGAATTCTGTTTTTTACAGCAATCAGTTCGTCTTCAGCTTTAAATGTGCGGCTGGCAGCCTCTTGAACATTACCTTGGTTACGATCAAAGACTGGGATTGGAATGGACAATCCAAACAAGGCCTGATTAAGCCCAATCTCTTGGTTATTCACTACCCCTGCACTGATTGTGATATTAGGGATGGCTCTGCTACGCTCAATCCTAGTCATTGCCTTTCGCGCATCAATTTCCAGTTTGGCTAATTTGACGGATGGAGCGCTATCTATTAATGATTGAAGGTTACTCAGTGAGCTTATTTCAGGAATGGTTGCAACTTCACCAGTTGCACGCTCGAAGCTAGGTGCGTTATCACCCCACAGAGCACTTAAACGTTTGCGACTATTGTTTAATTGCGTCATGGCTTGAACCAGCTCAATTTTTGCGGATGCAGCAGCAACAGTTGATTTGGTTTGCTCAACGGGTGAACTTTTGCCAGCTTTGACACGCTTAGAAGCAGCATCAAGTGCCGATTCGGCAACTACCACTGAGGACTTGGCAAGTGTCACTCGTTCTTGTGCCACCAGTAACTCATAAAAAGCCAACACCACATTAGCGTGAATTTCAGCTTTTTTAGTGGCTAGCTCGGCATCTGCTTTGCTATAGAAAGCATCGGCAGCTTCCATCCTGGCTGTACGCTTATCTCCTAGCTCAATCTCTTGGTTAAATTGAAGATAAATCTGCCGTGTAGCACTTCGGGTGTCTTGAATAGAGGTTGATACAAAGGGATTGGGCCTAGTGGCAGCTTGTACTTTTACTCCATCTATAGCCTCTCGCTCGCGTATGGCAACGGCAATATCAGGATTTGCCTTCAATGCCAGATCAAGTGAGTCTGAAAGAGAAAGATCTGTTAAATTTTGGTTTTCGGCATGTTGTAGGGCAGCGTCATTTGCCGCCAGTACCGGGATTGATAATAAAATAAATGATAAAAACAAATAACATAAACGCATAGAATTCTCCTAAAAATAAGGTCAGAATTCAGCGAGATAATGTTAATTGCTACAGAATAACTAGTATTTAAAGATGACAAAATCTCGCTGAATTAAACAGCAAGATTCCAGTTGGGTCGTTCAGGCTTCAGTGGAATAATTTCAGGATAGCTGCGATAAATACCGACTATTACAACAGACTCGATTTCTGCATCAATCACAGGCAAGTTACTAATCATTGATTTGATACTGCTTAAGTGACAGAAAGGGCAATCAGTATCAACTCCTGACTTAGAGCTGTCGCTTGATTTTTGATCGGTCACATGATTACTGTCAGCACTTTGAGAAGTATGCTTATGCGTATGGTGACCAATATGCTCAACCTTCGGACTTTCTTCGTGCTGGCAATATTGAGCAGCAACAGCCCATGTAGACTGCAACACGAATAAGATTAAAAGGATTTTAGATAATATCTTCACAAGTTAAATTTAACATATCAATAATCAATACTCAAGGAAAATGGGTGGTATAAGTAGATAATACCTGTTACAAAGTTATCCATACCAACAGCAGAAGCTCGGTGCTCCAGTTCAATATCAAGGGGGTTCTGAATTTTGTGTAACCATCGATTAATTACTGCTGCGAATTGTCTCGATTTTTGCGCGCGTTAGTTTTGCTCACTACCCAACTTTCATGTCATTGTCAGAAAGTCTGGGTCTCCATCATAACAATCACTTGACTCTATAGCCGCTGCAGGGTAGCTTAAATATTTCTCTACAAATGATAAGACTGATATGAAAGTTTGCGATTCCAATACGTGTGATTGTGCGACTGACTCATCTTCAATGATGGTCGGACCTGATCATGGGGCAGGCAAGACTGTTTTTCGTATTGACGACATGGATTGCCCGACCGAAGAAAATCTCATCAGAGCCAAGCTGACGGGGATGATCGGTGTAGCCGCGCTGGATTTCAATCTGATACAGCGGCGCCTCACCGTTACACACTCACCGGAAGTTTTGGATAACATCGTTACGGCGTTACAAGCCATCGGTTTCGAAGCGAAGATTGAATCGGGCAATGCAACCGCTGTAACCCCACAGATTGAACCAGTTTCCAAGACCAACTGGTGGCCATTGGCATTTTCAGGGGTCGCGGCTACGTTATCTGAAGTCGTGGGCTGGATTGCCGGCGTGCAAGAGTGGGCGATCATTGCGCTCGCTTTGTTGGCGATTTTGTCCGGTGGTCTGCCGACCTACAAGAAAGGCTGGGTCGCGCTCAAAAACGGCAATCTGAACATAAACGCCCTGATGTCGATTGCGGTAACCGGCGCGGTTGCTATCGGACACTGGCCAGAGGCGGCCATGGTGACGTTTCTCTTTGCGCTGGCGGAACTGATTGAAGCCAAGTCCCTCGACCGTGCGCGTAACGCTATACGCGGGTTGATGGAACTTGCCCCGGAAACCGCGACAGTTCGTCAGCAAGATGGCAGCTGGGTAGACATGCACGCTAAGGAAGTGCCACTTGGGGCGGTAGTACGCCTGCGTCCTGGAGAGCGGATCGCGTTGGATGGCGTTGTCACCAGTGGTCGGTCAGCGGTAAATCAGGCACCGATCACCGGCGAAAGCCTACCCGTGGACAAAGCTGAAGGGGATACTGTCTTCGCAGGCACTATCAACGAAACCGGCTCATTCGAATACCGTGTAACAGCAGAAGCGAGCCATTCCACACTGTCCCGCATCATCCATGCCGTAGAATCGGCTCAGGGTAGCCGTGCCCCCACTCAACGTTTTGTCGACCAGTTTGCCAAAATCTACACGCCATCCATATTTGCCATCGCACTGCTGGTCGCTATCCTGCCGCCTTTGCTCAATGGGGGATCATGGCTCGACTGGATCTACAAGGCCTTGGTGCTGCTCGTCATCGCCTGCCCGTGTGCATTGGTGATTTCAACGCCGGTCACCATTGTCAGCGGGCTGGCTGCGGCTGCGCGCAAAGGCATATTGATCAAAGGCGGTGTCTATCTTGAGGAAGGTCATCAATTAACGACTCTCGCACTCGACAAGACCGGCACCATTACCCACGGGAAGCCTGCCCAGACCGACTTTATCGCACTAACTGGTGATGACGTCACTCAGATTCACACCCTGGCGGCAAGTCTGGCGGGACGCTCCGATCATCCGGTTTCATTAGCCATTGCTCGTGCAGCTAATGAGTCTGGGATTGTGTTGCTTGATGTTGATGACTTTGCCGCCATTCTAGGACGTGGGGTGAAGGGCAGTATTGATGGTCATACTTACCAACTCGGCAACCATCAACTGATTGAAGATCTGGGCTTGTGTTCCGCAGACATCGAGGCCAAGCTCATGCCGTTGGAGCGCCAGGGTAAAACGGCTGTGCTATTGGCGAATCAGACTGGGGTGCTCGGTATTTTCGCGGTTGCCGATACGGTGCGGGATACCAGTCGTCAAGCCATTGCAGAACTGCATTCTCTCGGGGTAAAAACCCTGATGCTGACTGGCGACAACGCGCACACTGCCGAAGCCATTGCAAGCGAGGTCGGCATTGATGAAGCGAGAGGGAACCAGCTGCCGGAGAACAAGCTCACAACCATTGAGCAACTCCTGAAAGACGGAAACGGCGGGAAGATCGGCATGGTAGGCGACGGCATCAACGATGCGCCTGCCTTGGCACGCGCCGACATAGGCTTTGCCATGGGGGCAGCTGGTACCGATACCGCCATTGAGACCGCCGATGTGGCGTTGATGGATGACGACCTGCGCAAGATTCCAGCTTTCGTGCGCTTGTCTCGGGATACAGCTGCGATACTGAAACAGAACATCGCACTCGCACTCGGCATCAAGCTGGTATTTTTTATGCTTACTTTCGTAGGAATGACGACTATGTGGATGGCTGTATTCGCCGACATGGGTGCCAGTTTGTTGGTTGTAGCAAACGGACTCCGGTTGTTACGGAGATAGGGAAGTCATTCCCCTTTGTTTTATACCGATTAAAGGAGATTCAGAATGAAACGGACTGCTTTGATAGCACTATTGGTTACAGCCATTTTTTCGGCTACCCCGGCAATGGCTGAAAAAACGACACCCCAAAACGGTGCGCAAATTCAGCAAAATGCACCTAATGTGGCTGAGTTCGACAAGCAAATGAAGCAGATTCAGGAAAACATGAAGAAGATGCAGCAAGAGATGGACAAAATTCATCAGACCCAGGATCCGCAGAAGCGGCAGAAACTGCTCAAGGAGCACTGGTCGACCATGCAGAACAACATGCATATGATGGAAGGCATGTGGGGACCTGATGGCTGTATGGGAATGGGACACGACATGATGATGGGATGGGACGACATGGACGACTATTATTCCAACCTCACCCCCGAGCAAATGAAGCAGCGCCAGTACATGATGGATCATTACATGCCCATGCAGCAGATGATGATGGATCATATGATGCAGCATCAGCATGAAATGTGGGGACAACCCTCAAGATAATTAAGGCTGCGCCACACAGGGAGGCACACTAAACATGCCCGATCGATTTGCAATTGCGGATATTTAGTGTGCCTGCTGAAACCATTTAACCAAACAGTCTTGGACAATAGGAGTTTTCATGTACTACATCGTTGAAACAGATAAAACCTTCGAACAAGCGGCTACAGACCTTGAATCTGCAGTGAAGCGTCACGCTTTCGGCGTGCTGCATGTTCACGACTTGGGTAACACTCTGCGTAGCAAGGGGATTGCCTTTGGGGAGGAATGCAAAGTGTTCGAGGTTTGCAACCCGGTACAGGCATCAAAAGTGTTATCTACCGACATGCGCCTGAATATGGCACTGCCCTGCCGTATCTCGGTATTTACCGAGAAAGGCAAGACCAAGATCGGTCTGATTAGACCGGCGGATATGATTTCGGCGCTATCGCAAGATGCAGGGCTGGTTCAAGTCGCCAAGGAAGTTGAAGCGACCACCATTCAAATGGTTGACGAGGCAAAATGAACATTAACGCGCCGGCGCATCAGGGGTGGGATCTAACAACTCAGCAGAAGCGACCAAGGCAGCTTTGAGAAAGAGCTTCTCGGGAATGGCCTCGAACGCAGTTCCCTCTACCTCTATCGTTCGACACTCTGATTCACCACAAACAGAACAACAACGACTGCTGCCGACCCTTGCACCAAGCCATTCTTCCATGGGCCTGCCCGCGATCCAAATGCGGTTGGATTCAGAGGGGTTGGCTTTGAATGATTCTTCGTCTATCTCTCTGGTCTCAAGGGTTGGCTCAATACCCAAGGGGCGAAGTGCCTCCTGGAGTTTACTGATGGCTTGCTGCATTTCCAGATTGGTGGCGTTGCAGCGATCGCACGTCCTTCCTTTCGAGCTCACTAGTCTCTGCCAAATTATCGGTAATGATTTCATAGCAATGATCCTTTCAAATCAGGATAAATATACATTAAGTGAAATGAAGCTTAGTTGCCTGCTTGCCCGATAGTAATTTTCATTTCTTTACCATCAACTTCGCAAGTTCCTCTTTGGGCTGGCACTGTACGTTTGCAGTAAAGACAAGGACTAGTAGCAGTGCGATTTGTCGGACAAAGCGGTTGATGGCTGTCTGTGCGTGTTGATGCTGACAGTCAGCTTTGCGGATTAACACGACTATGGCATATTAGCGGGACAAAGCTGCCAGTCTATGCATTAAACTAAAGCTATGGGAGGCGGCAAGAAGAAACCTGCCTTTATAGGACATGACACTTTGATTGTTGTTAATTTTATTAGTTTGGATTTATTGACTCCGATTTCAAAGAGAGTAGACTGAATTTAATATAAAAGGTATACCCGACTGAAAAGCGGGGACGCAAAGTTACCGGTCTAAGGAATAATTTAAATATTGCTCTATGACAGCGAGATCGCCAATCTTCATACCTATGTAAACTAGGTATCAGTCCAGAGGTGCGTCTTTCTGTCGCGGAACTCTGCGATTCTTAAACTTCTTTCGTTATTTCTCTGCCCCCCATTTACGTAAGTAGGGAAATTCTTTTACCATCTTTCTAAATTAATAATTTCAATTTTTAAGTTGGGTTATATATTAGAAACACTAAAGCAATCAAATAACATCAAAAAAGCTTCAATAATGACGAATAAAAAAATTGTGCAACCATCCCGTAATAGAACTTCTCTTCTTAAGAATACTAAGTATTACAAATCCCAAATGCCTAGAGGCATGAGTGTCAGGCCAATTCTGCTCGCTCTGCTCTCTGTAATGCCACTCATCTCTCCAGCAGCCTATGCCGCGGACACTTTCAGTGGCTTGGGTGAGTTGGCGGGAGGAACTTTCTATAGTGAGGCAAATGCGATCAGTAGCGATGGTTCGGTAGTGGTGGGATACAGTGGTATTACCTTTCAAGCTTTCCGCTGGACACAGGCCGGTGGCATGGTGGGGCTTGGAGATCTGGCTGGCAGTTACTTCCAGAGTCAGGCAAATGCTGTGAGTAGTGATGGTTCAGTGGTGGTAGGCTATGGGAATGGTACCAGTGGTACCGAAGCCTTCCGCTGGACACAGGCCGGCGGTATGATGGGGCTTGGAGATCTGGCAGGAGGAGCATTCTCTAGTCAGGCATATGGGGTTAGTAGCGATGGTTCGGTAGTGGTGGGCTACGGGAATACTGTCACTGGTCGAGAAGCCTTCCGCTGGACACAGGCCGGCGGCATGGTGGGGCTGGGGGACATAGCAGGTGGAAGTACTTATAGTCAGGCGAATGCGGTCAATAGCGATGGTTCGGTAGTGGTTGGCTTAGGAAATAGCGCGAGTGGTTTCGAAGCTTTCCGCTGGACACAGGCCGGTGGCATGGTGGGGCTGGGAGACCTAGCAGGTGGAAGTTTCTCTAGTGAGGCGAAAGCGGTCAATAGCGATGGCTCTGTAGTAGTGGGCTTCGGGAATAGTGCCGCTGGTCGAGAAGCCTTTCGCTGGACACAGGCCGGTGGCATGGTGGGGCTGGGCGATCTGGCAGGGGGTAGTTTTCTTAGTCAGGCAAATGCGGTCAATAGCGATGGTTCGGTGGTTGTCGGTTATGGGGTTAGTGCCAGTGGTCAGGAAGCGTTCCGCTGGACACAGACTGGCGGCATGATTCGAGTGCAGGACTGGTTAGCAGATGCAGGTGTCAGCGCCGTAGGATTTACAAAGTTGACTGAAGCCCGTGGCATAAGTGGTGATGGTCACACTGTGGTCGGTTATGGGCAATCTGTAAATGGCAGGGAGGCTTTTATTGCACGTGTCGAACCTGATTTGACGGGCGGTGGCAACGGCATCATCGGCCTGACGGATTTGGCAAACAGCATGGCGCAAACGCACGCCGTTAGTAACCAGATGGAAGGTCTTACCTCGCTCACACTCAATGGTGCGCATCACAGGACATTGTCCGAGATCGCTCTACAGAATGGTCAGAGTTGTGGTTGGGTAAGCGGTGATCTCAGTCGTCTTTGGCGTCAAGCCAATGGGACAATCGGTACTGCTGAAGTGGGTGCCTGTCACAAATTCACTAATCAGGGTGTGATGATAGGTTTTGGTGTGGGTAGCAACTTCTCCAATCTTGATTTAGCGAACAACGGTAAAAGTCGTATCAATGGACAATATGGTGTAGCTGAGGTCAATTGGTATATTCCAAACACAACCCTACTCGCTTCTGTATTAGGTGTTTATGGTGAGTGGGATGCCAACCTATCACGTGGCTATGCCATCTCAGGTACAGTTCGATCCAAAGGTGAAACGGATATCACGGGTTATAGCCTGAGAGCCAGAATAGATTGGCAAGATGCGTTCTCTTTGGGAGAGGTCTCTTTCAGTCCGCGTATTGCTTACTCCCTTATGAAAACTGAGGTGGATGGGTATAGAGAGATTGGTGGGTCTGCTCCGGCAAATTTCCAAGACCAAAACCATACAGCTAAAGAGTTACGTATTGGATTGACCGGTAAGTATCTTTTGAGCGAGCAAGTAACCCTGCTGGGGCATGCTGAAATTGCCCATCGTTTTGATGATAAAGTGGCCACTATACAAGGCAACATTAATGCCCTTGGCGTGGGTATAGGTTTCCGTCAGGATGGGAATCAAGTTCAAAAGAACTGGGCGCGTCTCGGTGCTGAGATTGATTATAGAGTCAACCCAGCTAATCTAATCAGCATGAGTAGCTTTGTTGCAAGTGCTGGCCAGGATGCTGATTTGACTGCTGCATTGAGTTGGAAAATGCTGTTCTAGACCAATTTAATCCTGATGCCAGTGCTCTAAAGACATTAATATTACGGAAAGCTAGTCTCAATTTCGCCTTTAACACGCCTTCGGCATAACAGGGGGACAAAGCGGCTATTCCATTTTTGTGAATTGATCTCTATAGACTATCCAAAGCAGACGTTCAAAATACACTAGATATTGATTGAATAATTGTATTACCTCAAACGTAATGCATTGGTAATCACTGATACAGAACTCAAACTCATGGCGAGAGCTGCAATCATCGGTGATAGTAACCATCCAGTCAGTGGGTAAAGCAGACCAGCTGCCAAAGGTACACCTAGCGAATTGTAAACGAAGGCAAAGGTAAGGTTTTGCTTCATATTAATAATCGTCTGCTCCGAGATTGCTCTCGCTTGAGCGATGCCGCGCAGGTCACCTTTTACAAGAGTCACTTGGGCACTATTCATTGCAACGTCTGTTCCAGTCCCCATTGCGACACCTACATTCGCTTTAGCTAGCGCAGGTGCGTCGTTGATACCATCGCCCGCCATTGCAACGAAACGGCCCTCACGTTGTAATTTATCTACCAGCGCTAATTTGTCAGCAGGCCTGACTTCGCCATAGACCTCATCAATACCAAGTTTGGCAGCTACTGATTTTGCTGTTGCAAGACCATCTCCGGTTGCCATGATTACCCGAATATCAAACGATCTGAGAATGCTCAATGCTTCTAATGAACTTGCCTTAATTGGGTCAGAAACAGCTAGTAATCCGGCCATTTTCCGATCTACCGCCAATATCATGACACTAGCCCCCTCGGCTCTTAATGCTTCTGCCTGTGGCTTCAAATCTTCTACAAATACACCAATTTGCGTCATCAGTGCAGTATTGCCTAACGCAAGTGCTTTGCCGGTCACAATCCCTTTAACACCGATACCAGAAATTGAATCAAATGCTTCTACCTTATCCAGTACAAGCCCCTTTTCTCGCGCGGCTTGCACAATAGCATCTGCCAGAGGATGTTCACTTCCCTGATCTAAACTAGCCGCCAGACGCAGCACTTCATCCTCGGTGAACCCTTTGTTAGCAATAATACGGTCAAATCTAGGTTTGCCTTCTGTTAACGTCCCTGTCTTATCGACAATAATGGTGTCAATTTTTCGGAAGTTCTCTATAGCTGCAGCATCACGGAATAACACACCCTGAGAAGCCGCCTTACCCGTAGCAACCATAATAGACATCGGCGTTGCCAATCCTAATGCACATGGACAGGCAATAATAAGCACCGCAACAGCATTAATGAGACCATAGACCCAACTAGGCTCTGGGCCAAATATTCCCCATGCAAAAAATGTCAGTATCGCGATGACGACAACGGTGACAACAAAGTAGCCAGCCACATGATCAGCCATACGCTGCATTGGAGCTCTGGAACGTTGAGCCTGCATCACCATTTGCACAATACTAGAGAGCACAGTCTGAGCACCTACCTTCTCGGCGCGCAACATTAATGCACCATTTATGTTTAGCGTTGCTCCAATCAGCTTATCACCGACACGTTTTGTTACAGGAACAGGTTCACCCGTTAGCATGGATTCATCTACTGCACTTCCGCCTTCAATCACGACACCATCTACCGGCACTTTCTCACCTGGACGAACGCGAAGCGTGTCACCGACATGAACGTGCGTCAAAGGCACATCCTCTTCACTGCCATCAGCATTAATCCTGCGGGCAGTCTTAGGTGCCAATCCCAGTAAGGATTTTATTGCAGCAGATGTCTGTGAGCGTGCCTTCAGTTCAAGCACCTGACCCAGCAAGGTCAGGGAAATGATTACGGCAGCCGCCTCAAAGTAGACTGCCACACGCCCCATCGCCATAAACGACTCGGGAAAAACATCAGGAGCTACCGTAGCAACAACGCTGTAAACAAATGCTGCTGAAGTACCCAGACCAATCAGAGTCCACATGTTAGGTTTGCGATTAATGACTGACTGCACACCCCGCTGGAAGAAAGGCCAGCCTGCCCATAATACAATCGGTAATGAAAGAACGAGCTCGATCCAGCTTTGTGTTGTCATTTCGAACCACTGTAATCTGTGACCCAGCATCGCTAAGACTGTGACGATGATGGTGAGTGGCAACGTCCAAATAAAACGTCGTTTGAAATCCACCAATTCGGGACTATCACCTTCTTCCAGAGTCGGCATTTCCGGCTCCAGAGACATGCCGCACTTAGGGCAGGCACCAGGTTTGTCCTGACGTACCTCGGGGTGCATTGGGCAGGTATAAATTGTACCTGTGGCATTAATTTCGGCAGTTACCGGCTCAGTATTAACAGGATTAGATTGATGATATTGAGAAGGATTTTCTGTAAATTTACCCTTACATCTCGCACTGCAGAAATAAAACATTTTGCCTGAATGCTGCAAAGAATGTGGAGACTGTTCAGTAACACTCATTCCACATACCGGATCTTTTAACTGCTCAGAGTTATTGTTATGCATATCCACGGGCTCTACTCCTTCGATTATTAATGTAGCTTAACTAACCAACCAAACCGTACCCAGCGTTTTTCACAGCCGATCTAAGCTGATCCGAGGTAGTAAAATTCTCGTCGTATTGAACCTGAGTATCGCCAGTTGATAACTCCACCTGCACTCCATCAACACCGTTAATAGATTTCAGTGCTCGCGTTAAACTATTTACGCAACCGCCACATGTCATGCCGGTTACTTTTAAAAATTCTGTTTTCATGATGATTCTCCTTAAATTTAGTGTGTATGCTCATGCTGCGAATGCTCATGAACTTGATCATCTGGCACTGTATCCGCATGGGAATGTTCACTCATGTCGGTCGCAGTGTCACTGTAGTGACCATGTCCAACACCATCTTGTGGAACTGGCAGTGACATGACTCCCAAGCCATGCCGGTAGACTAGCTCTCCACCATGCCATGCCGTGATGGCGACCATACTCCACGCGCCAATCACCGCAACTACAAACCACCAAACAGGAGGTGAATCTATCTTATTGCGCCAACCATCCCAGCTAGCCAGAATGATTAATACTATCGATGTTCCTAACGCCCAGTTGCGGTGGATTAACATGGCAGCGTGACTGGCATCATCATGGGTTACGCTGTTATAAGCCTGCCAGCCAAAAAACACGGCTGGCAATACTGATAATGCGCTTAGCCACAATAGAGTGCGAGCAAGAGTGGCAAAGTTGCTGAAAATTGGCTTCCCTCGCGTTGCAGCTGCCGCAATATGAAAAAAAGCTGACACCGTGGTAAGTGCAATTGGAAAGTGCACTATCAACGGATGCAGGTTAGGAATTATTTCAGGCATTCGGAGCTCCTTTTCTTTGGAGTGATATTTGTTTTATAAGTGCGTAAATTGCCGGGATCACGATAAGCGTCAATACCGTTGAAGAAACCATACCGCCTACCATAGGCGCAGCAATACGCCGCATCACTTCAGACCCAGTGCCGCTTCCCCACATAATAGGAAGTAAACCTGCCATGATGGCCACTACAGTCATCATCTTTGGTCGTACACGTTCTACCGCACCTTCCATCACGGCTTCATAAATATCGGCGACAGTGAAGACTTTGCCTTCGGACTCGCGCTTTGTTTTGAGCTCAATGTATGCATGATCGATATAGATCAGCATAATCACACCGGTCTCCGCAGCTACACCAGCTAATGCAATGAACCCAACCGCAACGGCAACGCTCATGTTGTAGCCTAGCCAATACATCAGCCAGATTCCGCCAACCAGAGAAAACGGCACTGACAGCATGACGATAAAGGTTTCTGTTAAGCGCTTGAAGTTTAGATATAGCAGCACGAAGATGATGAGCAATGTAAGTGGAATCACGATCTTCATCTTGGCTTTAGCGCGTTCCATATATTCAAACTGGCCGCTCCATGTTGCGTAATATCCAGGTTGGAATTTAACCTGCTCACGAACCGCTTTCTGCGCATCGGCTACATAACTGCCGATGTCTCTATCGCGAATATCGACAAAAATATAAGCGGATAGCAATGCATTCTCGGTACGGATGCTAGGCGGCCCTTTCTCTAAGGAAATGTGCGCCAATTGACCTAGCGGGATCAATGCTCCGTTCATGGCAGGCACTAATACCTGACGCGCGATAGCATCCGGGTCTGAACGCAGTTCGCGTGGATAACGCGTGATTACCCCAAAGCGCTCTCGTCCTTCAACCGTCGTGGTAACTACTTCCCCGCCAAGCGCGCTGCTGATCACATCCTGCAAGTCGCCCACGGCTAGACCATAGCGAGCCAGTGCCATCCGATCCGGCTCAATATTCAGGTAATAACCTCCCGTGATACGCTCTGCATAAGCACTCGTGGTTCCCGGTACGTTTTTAACTACAGCCTCGATAGATTTGGCGAGCTTTTCCATTTCAATCAAATCCCTGCCGAATACCTTGATGCCGATTGGTGTGCGGATACCTGTTGACAGCATGTCGATACGTGCCTTAATCGGCATCGTCCAGGCGTTGCTCACACCGGGCAATTGCACGGCTTTATCCAGCTCCGAGATAATCTTGTCGATATTCATGCCAGGACGCCATTCGCTCTCCGGTTTAAGATTAATGACTGTCTCAAACATTTCCATAGGCGCCGGGTCCGTAGCGGTATTAGCGCGACCTGCCTTGCCAAAAACCGAGGCTACTTCCGGGAAGCTCTTAATGATTTTGTTCTGGGTTTGCATAATCTCTGCGGCCTTCGTCACAGATAGTCCGGGCAAGGTGGCTGGCATGTAGAGCAAGGTGCCTTCGTTGAGGGTGGGCATGAACTCGCTGCCGAGTTTAGTCAGAGGATAGACAGAGATACCAAGCACAAGCAGCGCAAGCAGGATGGTAGTTTTTTTCCAGCGCATCACTAATGCAATGACAGGACGATAAATCCAGATCAGGAAGCGATTTACCGGATTTTTACCTTCTGCCATGATTTTGCCTCGTACAAACAGCAGCATCAGTACTGGTACAAGCGTTACCGAAAGCAGTGCTGCTCCAGCCATCGAGAATGTCTTGGTGAATGCAAGCGGCTGAAACATGCGGCCTTCCTGCGATTCCAGCGTAAATACAGGCAAGAAGGAAACGGTAATGATCAGCAGGCTAAAAAATAGCGCAGGGCCTACCTCTTTACAGGCATCAATAATAAGCTGCAATCGAGGCGCATCAGGCGGTGCCCGTTCAATATGCTTGTGGGCATTCTCTATCATCACAATGGCAGCATCTACCATAGCGCCGATGGCAATCGCGATGCCGCCCAAGCTCATGATGTTGGAATTGAGACCTAACGCATGCATCAGCGAAAATGCAATCAGAACACCAACCGGCAACATCACAATCGCGACTAGCGCACTTCGCACATGCATCAGGAATAGCATGCAAACCAATGCGACCACGATGCTTTCTTCCAGCAGCGTGGTCTTGAGATTATCAATCGCCCGATGAATCAAATCGGAACGGTCATATACGGTTTCCACCGTAACGCCCGGTGGTAAGCCAGGCGCAAGCTCAACGAGTTTTTGCTTGATGTTGTGGATGACTTCAAGTGCATTCTGACCGTAGCGGGACATGGCAATGCCGGCGACCACTTCGCCTTCACCATTGAGCTCGGCAATGCCGCGTCGCTCATCCGGTGCCAATTCAACCCTTGCCAAATCACGCAGCAATACCGGTGTACCTTTATCGGCCTTGACTACGAGTGTTTCCAAGTCACCGATGCCGCGCAGATATCCTTTGCCACGCACCATATATTCGGTTTCCGTCATCTCGACTACGCGTCCGCCGACATCGCGATTGCTCTCGCGAATCACCTGTGTAACACGCGATGGTGATACACCATAGGCTTGCAGCTTGCGTGGATCAAGAACGACTTGATACTGTTTAACAAAGCCGCCAACGCTGGCAACCTCTGCTACGCCATGCGCCTTGGTCAGCTGATAACGTAAATACCAGTCCTGAATTGCGCGCAATTCCTCAAGAGAGCGATTTTTTGCCAATACCACATACTGATAAACCCAGCCTACACCAGTAGCATCCGGACCCAGCGTTGGCGTAACGCCGCGTGGCAATCGGCCAGTCACACTGTTCAAGTATTCCAGTACGCGAGAACGTGCCCAGTAAATATCAGTACCATCTTCAAAGATCACGTAAACAAAGCTGGCACCAAAGAACGAAAAGCCACGCACGACTTTTGATTTTGGTACTGACAACATCGAGGTAGTGAGTGGATAGGTCACCTGATCCTCTACAACCTGTGGCGCCTGCCCCGGATACTCGGTATAGACTATCACTTGAACATCGGACAAATCCGGGATGGCATCCAGAGGCGTTTTTAGCAACGAATAAACACCGGCACCCACTGTAAATAACGTGGCTAACAAGACAAGAAATACGTTGCGTACTGACCAGTTAATAATTTTTTCCAACATGTCAGTGCCCTTCGTGCCCAGTTACCGGTGCAGGAGTGGTTTCCGCAGGTTCCGGCAAACTGCTTGAATGTGAACTGTGCTCGCCAAAGCTCCCTAGTGCGGCTTTAAGATTGCTTTCAGCATCAATCAGGAAATTGGCGCGAACTACCACGTTCTCACCTTCACTTAATCCTTCAGCCACCTCAACATAACCATCGCTACGCATACCAAGCTTGACCTCACGTGGCTCATACAGCCCTTCTGTGAGTTGAACCAGCACAACCTGACGTATACCACTGTCGATCACAGCCGAATCCGGAACCGCCAATACGCTGGCATCATGACCTGACATCAGTTGAATGCTGGCATACATATCAGGTTTTAGAATTCCGTCTGGGTTAGCCAGCACTATCCGTACTTTGGCAGTGCGGGTCTCAGAGGTGACTGTTGGATAGATGTAATCAATCTTGCCTTTGAGCTCCTTACCTGGATAGGCATTGACAGTAATGTTCACCGTCTGGCCAACATGCACCAGAGCGATGTCCTGCTCGAACACATCGGCCAGCAGCCAGACTCTCGATAGATCTGCAATCTTGAACAGGAGTTCGCCCGGCATAAAGCGCATACCCTGCACAGCAGTTTTCTCCAATACCACGCCGTTTGCCGGCGAGTACATCGTAAGCGTACGTGTCGCTTTACCGTCCTTTTTCAAACGCTGTAATTGAGCATCTGAAATATCCCAGTTACGTAAACGTTTAAGCGCGCTGTCAGCCAGTTGACCAACACCAAGCAATGATTCCGAGGTGCCGTTACTCAATGACTGTCGGCCATTCCAGGCGATCAGGTATTCTTCCTGCGCAGATACCAGTTCCGGACTGTAAACTTCCATCAGTGGCTGCCCACGTTTTACCGGCTGCCCGGTTGAATTGACATAGAGTTTTTCAATGTATCCCTCAAATTTGGTGGTGACTGTTGAGAAACGCTGTTCGTTAAATTGGAACTGCCCCACCGCACGCACCGTATTGACCATTTTTCGCGATAGCACTGGCTCAGTTTTTACGCCAAGCTTCTGTACCTTGTCGGTACTGATCTTGACCTGGTTATTAGAAACTTCCTCATCTGCATACACTGGGGTGTAATCCATACCCATAGAGTCCTGCTTAGGCACTGGAGATGTATCCGGCAATCCCATAGGATTTCGGTAATAGAGTATCTTCCGTTCAGCCGGTGCTGTAATAGCCGCAGGCATTTCTACTGACGGGTGGCTAACCTGCTGCAATCCCCACCAGTAGCCGCCACTTACAGCCGCAGCAACAACAGCTAGCGCCAGTGCAATCCATATTCCAAAGCGCTTCATAAATCTTCCCCAATCATTCTTTCAATCTCTGCAAGGCGGACTTCCTGTTCAACCCGCATCTTTATCTGGCCTTGTCGCGCAAGCCTGATTGCCTTTTGTGCATCCAGCAGCGTTGCAAAGTCCACTTTACCGTTTTCGTAACCTGCCAATGCCGAGCGGAAGGTCAACTCTGCTTGCGGGAGTAATGTGTAAGTAATAAGGCGCCCTTGTTTTTCTGCTGCCTCGAAAGCGACCAGGTTTTCCTGAAGTTCGCCTATCACCTGATTCTCTACTCCGCTACGACGTTCCTTGGCTGCATCTAGCATAGCGGCAGCCTCACTTTCCTGGGACCTGCGCGTATCAAAGCGGATAGGAATATTGACCTCTACCATCGCCTCCCAGCTACTGATATTGCTACCACGTTGAGTAGGCGCAATGCCTAGCGTTAGATCTGGGTAACGATTCTTTTCTATCAATCGCTTGTTAGCATCTGCCGCTGATATTTGTGCTGATTGTGTAGCAAGTAGTGGGTTATTTCGTACCACCTTTTGTTGCAAGGCCACTGTATCCAGCTTTTCTAGCGGCAGACGACGCAACTCTGGTAACGCAGAAAGAGGCGCACCTTGTGTCCGCCCCAGTATCGCGTTAAGACGCGCCTTAGCCTGTTGCTGATCGGTCTCCAGGCTGATAATCTCGGACTGTAAGGTGGTCTTCTCAACTTGAGCGCGAATTGCATCTTGCTGCGGCACTAAACCACTGGCATAGCGAACGCGAGTGACCGATTCAAGATCGCCTAGCAAGGTTAAGATATCCTCGTTAAGCTTCTTGAGGCCAACAGTCTGAAAATACTGGGCATAAGCGTTTTTGATTCGGGCGTGGGTTTCGGCAACACCGATGAGCCTGCGTCCTTTAAACTGCTCAAGCTGTGCAGTAGCCACTTCCCTACGCAAGTCCCGCTTTCCCCAAAGTGGAATGCTCTGCATTAGAGTGTATTTAGTTCCACTTCCTTTGCCAGGAAAAGGATTAAAACCATCAGGCGCATCACGCCCAGCAAAATCCATAAATTCAACGCGCAGCAAAGGGTCAGGTAGAGCGCCTGCAGGTGCGATTCGCTCGCTTGCTGCATCCGTCTCATATCGCATTGCCGTAAGCTCAGGGTTATGTGTGTCTGCCCAGTTTAGTAATTCCTGTACATTGGCACCGATAGGGTTGCCGGAAGCGACGTCTTCCGCCCAGGAAAGGCCTGGCAACATAAGTGCTGTGAAGGTCAGGACGAGCATTGTTTTTGAATTATTTGTTTTCATTTTCATACCTGTAGTCATCTGTATGGCTACCACGTTGAATTGCGGCTAGCCCAGATTCCTTATTTAACTGGTTTGATTTTTGTAATCAATGGGCCACTACCGTCGACTTTAACGAACTCGAATTCAACCTGATCACCAATCTTTACTGTGTCCAGCAGAGCCTTGCCAGCAACGTTAAAAAACATGGTCATACCAGGCCATTTAAGCTCCGGAACAGCGTCATGCTTCAATTTAACCTTGCTTAATGCACTGTCCATGGCAACGACTTCACCTTTTGCTGAATAACTCTTTTGATTATCTGCAGTCTGATGATGGGCATCGTTGGCGTAGACTGGAGCAGCAGCGATACTCAATACCGCAACGAACATACAAATTAATAACTTTTTCATTTCTTTGATCCTTTAATGTTTGATTGAATCTGGGCGGGACGTTGCCCGCCCGATTCACAAATTAATGCTTGTGTGTATTGTCAGTTCCTTTGGACATACAGTCCATTTCACCTGACCCTTTAGACATGCCACCCATATTCATCATCATGTGATGCTCGTCCATCATCTGGCTCATCATTTCATCCATGAGTTTCTGATGCTCGCTCATCCATTCTTCATGTTCCTGCATGGTCATGCCTGACTTCGGTTTCATAGCCTGCATTTTGCCCATGTTGTCATGCATCATTTTCATGTGTTCGCCCATAAGTTTTTTACGCTCATCGCCTTTGGCGGCCTCAGCTGCTTTAAGCTTCTGCTTGGCTTGCATAACTTTTTGAGTCATCTGCCTTTGAAATTCATCCTGCGCAGCAATCGCGGACACAGATAGAAAGCTGATGCTACAGACAGCAAGTGTTGCAATCATTTTGTAAATGGTTTGATTCTTCATGATAAATACTCCTAGACAATTTATAGTCACTGCAATTGCATAGAGGTGGTTCAGCAGTCGTGCGCGGTTATGTATAGGCGTAAACAGCCATACGCTAGACCTCGAACGGATATAAAACCACCGCCGGGAATACGTGCCGAAGAAATAGAAGTGTGTTGGGTACGATCAAGTACTCAGATAAGCATCTGAGTTCGAGAGCCGTTTAAAACAAGACGACCTTCGGCACTATGCGAAGGTTTGTCTGGGGGGATGAAAAAGTGAGGGTGGAACGGTATCCGGAACTTCAGATATATCGGTGGAGTACATAGGTAATGCACCACTAAATTCCAGAGGGGTGTTAAATGGAATAATTGCCTGTGCTACGCTTAAATGGCAGGGCAGGCATTTGTCACATGTTACATTTTTAGCTGGTTTTGCACTGTCATGGTGATCGCAGTGAGCCATATCATCCATATTGCTCATGTCAGCATTCACCTGCATTTGCTGGGTATCATGCATCTGACAATTAGGCATAGCTACTGCTGCCATGCCTTCTACAGGGAGGCATATCAGCATAATGAATAGCGTAATGAATTTAATTATTTTGGACTTCACGGATCAATTTTACGCTTAAAAAAAACTCTTTGCAATTACTTGAACGTACTATGTATGATAAAAAATAGAAATGATAATTGGAACTCATTTTGAAAACGTTATTGATATTCGCATTTTTACTGGCTTTGTCCGGTTGTAGCAGCATTCCAAGTGGTGGTCGCGACAATTGGATAGGACATACCGAATCGGGAGAAGCTTCTTTCTACGCTGATAAATTTCAGAATCGAAAAACTGCTAGCGGAGAGCGGTATAACCATAGTTTAAAAACAGCGGCTCATAACAAAATCCCTTTCGGTTCAAGCGTAAAGGTAACGAACAAGAATAATGGCAAAAGCGTCGTTGTAAAAGTAAATGATCGTGGCCAATTCGCAAAAGGCCGAGTTATTGATCTTTCAAAATCTGCATTTATTAGTATTGGCAACCCATCTTCTGGTGTGATAAACGTTAGTATAGAAGTTGTTCAGTAGCACATGACGATTCCTTCATGCGTGACGCCGCTTCGCGGCACAGCTTAATTCAGACATTGAACGTCCGCTTTGGGCTGATCACAGTCGGTTAGCTTCTATAGTTGACCGTCAGCTTTGCGGATTTAGCTGCCTAATGTGAATATAATTCTGATGTCACTATTAGTTGGTTAGTTCTAACCTGATTGTTTTATTAAGGGCAATGGCTGCTTTGACCAGCATTGTTAGAGTTAGATGAGTATTAGTGTCATCCAGTAATCTATTAACAGTATTACGGCTGATTTTCATTCTTTTGGCCAGATTTGTTTTTGTAATTGTCAAACAGCGTGTAATACTTTCCAGATTAGAGGTGGAAACAGCGTCCAATAGTTTCCACCTCAGTATGTCACCATCCAGTGTTTTAGCTGGGGGTATCTGGAGTGATTTATATGGACATGATTTACGAAATACGCAGGCGTTATTTAGTACAAAAGCAAACGATTACAGACATAGCCAAAGACATGGGACTTTCCCGTCCCACCGTACGCAAACACATCCTTACTGTTGACGAACCCAAATACAAACGGGATGAAACAGCGGCTCCTAAGTTTGATCCATTTAAAGCGCAGCTCACACAATGGCTTGTTGAAGACGCTAAACTTGCAAAATCACGCCGCCGCAGTGGGCAGCGGCTATTTGAAGGTCTGCAAACCATCGGTTACAGCGGCGCTTACGACAGCGTACAGCGCTTTGTTCGTCGCTGGAAATCCAGTAACCACAGCCCAAAGCTAAGCGATGCCTTCGTACCATTGTTATTTCTGCCAGGTGATGCCTGCCAGTTTGACTGGAGCCAAGAAGAAGTCGAGCTAGGTGGTGTATTACAGAAGATTAAAGTCGCGCACTTTCGTTTAACTTATAGTCGGCAAATGTTTGTCGTGGCTTATCCCAGAGAAATACAGGAAATGGTGCTAGACGCCCATGTGCGCGCATTCGCCTTCTTTGGTGGCGTGCCTGCACGCCTGATCTACGATAACCTTAAGGCCGTTGTCGATACCGTGTACTCAGGTAAAGAGCGTCAATTTAACCGCCGCTTCTTAACCATGGCCAATCACTATTTGTTTGAACCCGTCGCCTGTACGCCAGCCTCTGGCTGGGAGAAAGGGCAAGTCGAGAATCAAGTCGGCAATATCCGTGAATGGCTGTTCACGCCATTAGCACGCTTTGCTTCATTTGCCGAATTGAACGAATGGCTCGCGACGCGCTGCAAAGAGTTAGCGCAGCGCAAACACCCGACACAACGCCAACGTACCATTGCTGAATGCTTTGCTGACGAGCAGCCGCTACTACGTCCCATCACTGCCAGCTTTGATGGTTATGTCGAACATATGATGCGCGTGTCTTCCACTTGCTTGGTGCTTGTTGATCGCAATCGTTATAGTGTCCCAGCAAGCTTTGCTGGTCAGGCCGTTTCAGCGCGCACCACCGCAGACCAAGTACGCATCGTGGCCAATGGCGAAGTTGTTGCCGCGCATTCCAGAGTGTTTGGTCGTGACCAACTGGTCTGCGATCCGTGGCACTATCTACCAGTACTGGATAAGAAACCCGGCGCACTCAGGGATGGCGCGCCATTTGTGACATGGGATTTACCGCGTCCTATTATTACCGTGCGTGATCGTATTCTGAAGCAACCGAAAGGTGATCGCGCCTTTGTTGAACTACTCATGCTGGCAGGCGAAGCCGGCTTGGATGCGCTTGCTGTGGCTTGTGAGCTGGCGTTGGAAGGCGGAGTCGTCAACGCACCTGTTGTGATGAATGAGTTACGCAGACTGATCTCTCCGCACTTGCCAGCCACGTCAATTAACGTACCAGATGGCATTGCACTCACGATGGAACCTGTTGCCAATTGCCACCGTTACGACTACTTGTTAGGGGCTGGCAATGTCCATTGATTACGCAACCAGCTTAAAGGCACTAAAACTCTATGGCATGGCAACGGCATGGAGTGAATTACAAGCTGAGAAACCCAAGCAAGCGCATCGTCCAGAAACCTGGATGGAGCGTTTACTGGCGGCAGAGCAAACTGATCGTAAACTCAAAAGCCTGCGTCATCAACTTAAGGCAGCACGCTTCCCAATTCATCGTGATTTAACAGGCATTGACTGGACCGAAACGCCGCTGTCACAGGTGGTGGTTGAACAGTTAGCCAGTGCAGCGTTTATGGAAGCTGCGCATAACTTGATTCTGGTGGGCGGCACGGGCACAGGTAAATCGCATCTGGCCACAGCCATTGGCGTGGCTGCGATTCATCAAGGTAAGCGTGTGCGTTTCTACAACGCAGTAGATTTGGTCAATCAATTGGAGCGTGAGAAGACGCAGGGCAAGGTCGGCAATCTGGCGAAACAACTGTGCTTGGTGGATGCGGTCATTTTAGATGAGCTGGGTTATTTGCCATTTCCAGCATCTGGTGGCGCATTACTATTTCACCTCATCAGTCAGCTTTATGAGAAAACGTCTTTAATCATCACCACGAACCTGACATTCGGTGAGTGGGTGCAAGTATTTGGTGATGCGAAGATGACGACGGCGCTACTGGATCGCATTACACATCATTGTGAAATATTGGAAACAGGTAATGATTCTTACCGTTTTAAGCACCGCAAAAGCCGTGCTCAGCAGAGTGAAAAAGTGGAAACAATTGGACGCTGATTAGTGGAAAGTTTTGGACGCTGTTTGACATCTCTAGGAAGTGTTTTAAAAGGTAAATCTAGTTTTTGTCGCTTCAAGCTTAACTGGTATTCTTTTGCATTTCTAAAGGCTTCAACAATTTTCGAATTGCTAGCGAGAGTTTGTCGTGTAATGTTAAGTTTATAACTTTTTTTGATCTCGTCTTTTAATAAGTCCCAAGAAATTTTGGTTTCGGTAACTTCTAAAGAGTGTATCAGTCGAATAATTTTTTTTTGCAACTGATCATTAATGCTTGGTTTTCTTCCTGGTCCATTCATATGACTAATCCACATCCTCATCAACACTATAATCAATAAAGTTCTCGCTTGTGTCAGTTAGCTCAGATACACGAGTATTCTTAAGGAACGGGAATTTATCTTCAATTTCTTTTTCTTCTTGCCAATGTTTTTCCCATCCACCAAAGTTTAACTCTACTTTATCTGCGCCTTGTCTTCCGTTTTTGTAAGGATTGCGATATCTAATCGTTCCTCCAACCATGGTTTTTTCATCATCAATAAACTGAACTGTTTTTTTAGCGACGAACGCTTGTTCGAGTCTCCGTCTTAGATTCATGTCCTTTATTAAATCTTTAATTTCCTCAAATTCATCGATTAGTTTGCTTGAAAGTGTTTCTACGTTTAGTGAGCCTTTCACCAAATTAACAATATGATCAGCAAAAGTATCCTGGTTTTCAGCAATCTCGCGATGGTACTCTGTCACTAGTTTCTCTAATTGACTAATAACACTGTTTTGTAGTTTATAAGATTCATTTCTAACTGCATCGTTAGAAGGTAAATGACCCTTAATCGTAATGTTGTCATTACATCCCATACATTCGACCCCATAACTTTGGCATGGGGTTTCATGATGTTGGTGCAGGCAAATTCCAAATTCTGATGGATATAATAAGATGATTTTATTACTGACTCTTGCGACAGGTCTGTCCTCAATAGCCTTGACTACAGCATCGATTTGCGTAACTAATACGCGTGATTCATTTACTCTAATTAAGTCTGTTTTAACCCCAAACTCTTCATTAATTTTTGTCGTCTGTTCAATTGCATCTGAAAGCTCACTAAACTCATTCAAGGAGTCAATCTTAGGCATTAAGGAGTGATTGGCGTCAAACGTTGGGTCATCCTTGATATAGTGATTTAGTTGGCTAATATTGAGACGCCTTGCCCACTTGTTAATTAATACATCTGAAAGATCATCCCCGTATTTTGCAGCGGCATCTGTTAAAAAGTATCGTGCTTCATGAGTAGTAATATAGGCATCAATAATGTTATTTCCAGAAGGCACTTTAAGCCCAAGTTTGGTAAAAATACTGCCAGTTACTACTGTTTTTGGACCTTGTCGTTGAACAAGTCTCCGCGAAAGGGTGCTATATCTTAGAACGTTAGGAAGAAATTCAAGTTGGTTCGTTGCTACATCGCATAAAAAGAGGCGATTTGATAAACGTCCGTAATAGATTTGATTGTCGTGTTTTCTGCATTTCTTAATAGCATCTTTGACCATTCCAAGTAGATATGTTTCAACTACCTCTCGTGGAATTAAAAAGCTATCTTTGCCAGATAGTTTTACTTTTATCATTCCATTTGGTTTTGAATCAACAATATTATTAATAATATGTTGGGCTCTAGAAATGTCAGCGTATTTGTTTTCCCAGTTGAGTCTTATTACCCTTGTGATATCTTCAGATCCCCAAAGATCTTTTTTTCTTAGGTATTCCAGTTCTTTTGGTAAATATAAAATTTCTGGATTTTCTTCGTAATGCTCAAGTAGCATCCTAGATCTTTTACCAAAATTTTTGATACGCTCAATAGCCATTAACAGAAGATCATGCATAAAGCTAAGGGCCGGTTTAGGAGCCCAGTCTGCACCTTTTGAACCCTTCATTGCAATAAAGAGTTGGTTTTGAGCTACATAAACAGATGCCATTTCACCTTCAGCACGTTCCTTGTAAGTTTCAATTGAAATGAAATCGTCGAGACTCATCAAAAGAGGCTCATTAATTCGAGACGGCGCAGTAAATAATATAACGAGAGTACAGCATACTAAGTGGTCAAAATCGTTAAGTCGAGGGTCGTTATTGAAACTTGCACTTATGGCATCAGACGTAGCTGCAACTCTTGCGTTTCTGTCATCTGAATTCTTTCTTCTTTTTGATTTATCGCTTAGATGTTTATCTTTTAATACTATGAGTTCGTTTTTAATTGCTGGGTCTTGTCGGAAAAATAACTGAGGGATGACCTTTGCTTCTCTTATTTTAGGAACTATGAAAGATTCTAAAAGTCTCAAAAACCTGAGATGTGATTCAGAGCTGATAGAATTTAATTTAGATTTTGATAATAGATCATTCTCAATTCTTCTTAAATCAAAATCAGTAACTGAGAAAATTGTTTGAATAGGAAGCTTTGCAAGTTCGTTATAGACTAGATTTATTGATAAAAAATCAACTTTGTTAGTTTGAATGAATTCGAATGCTAAACACTTCAAACACAATACGAAGTTTGTATCTTTACCCTGAAATTTTTTTATTGATGAACTAAAGCTAATTTGCAGGCATTTAGGTGCATTGCTAACGGAAGATTTTTGAAGTGGATTTTTTAATGATTGATCGGCTAGTTTCCAAGTATCAGTATAAAAATCCACACTAGGAAACCGGTCATGCATTTTATTTATGCATTTTTCAACCCATATATCAAGTGCAATTTTTTGTTTTGCCAGCTCTAGATTAATAATCATTTAAAGAGCTCTTGTACGAATTGCAAGCTTGAATCGTTAGGTTAATAAATGCTTTGGTATTCTTTAGGGTCTGAATGGAATCTTGAAATGCGAGACCTTGTAATTTAAATTTGGTTATTTTAGATTCAATAATTTTTAGATTTATTTCATGGTCAACGTCATAGAATGGGGTAAATTTTTTACATGAATAACAACTAAATGGGGCGGAGAAACAACGCATGTCAGATCCACATAGACCTTCTTTCACAGTTTCGCCACTTTCAAGATTGTCACTAAAGATTACTTTACTTTGGTCGTGTACTGCATTAGAAGATAAAAATTCCTTAAATACAGGAAAGTATTTGTCGAAGGCTGGCTCAAGCGCGTTGCTAAGCCGCTCTAAATTCCCATTTAAGTGAATTTCCACATATGCTTGGCATGTGCGCGCGCCAACATGGCGTAAAACTGCTTGAATGGTTTTGGAGCTCATTCCGTTACTTGCTAAATGAGTGCCAACGCTATGACGAAAAACATTTGTAGATATTTTATTTTCCGCTAAAAGTAAGTTAATTGATGTCTGATAGTAATTGGCAAATCCTCCTACTGATAAATAAAAGCCAAGTTCATTTTTTTTGCTCGAGCAGCTACTTTGAAATGATAATGAAGGAAATAATGCAATTTTTTGTTGATTATTTATGGCAATATTTTTCGAATTATTACATTTAAGTACTTCTAGTCTTTGCTTTCTTAAAATACGACCCACACTTCTCGTTAGTAAAAATGTGCTTTTTTGTGGGTTATCGACATTTTGTTTTTCTGGAAGTATATAAGCATAATATTGATCCTTTTTTTCATCATGAACTATGTCTGCAACAGACATCATTCTTATGCTTCCGATGCGCACCCGGGTATTTAGCATTAGATTGAAGAACGCCCACTGACCTAATGTTATTTCTCCTTCTTCATAGCAGTTTTCAAGAATAACCATTATGGAAGCAAGCGTGGCTGGCGAAAAAGATTGCTTCAAAATGTTTTTGATTCTACTGCCTAAATGCCCAAGAGGATTAGTTTTTCTAGGTAGTGATGACTTGTTGACATCATTACCAAAAATGCCAGGAAATTTAGTATTAAATATTAGAGAGAGGTTGCAGAGTTCACCTTCTAATAGCTTATTGTCAATTAAATGAAGACAGTCCAAATATGTTTGTGAAATTAATTCTAGCTGTGCGTTTTCTTTTAGCAGGTCAGAGCCAATTGTTTTGTTTAGCAAGCTTAGAATTAAGCCTCCCTCAGATCTGATGGATGAAAGTGCTATTCCTTTTTCTGAGCGAAACACTAAATAATCAGCTATATTCGACAAAAACCGATCACTATAGTAGCCCCTAAGTTTTGAAAAGTTAATGCGAATTGATTTATCACCAAATTCATTCTTTTGAGTAATTATTAATTCAAAAGACTGATTATCAAATTCAATACTGCCATTTCCATATAATCTATAATTTTTAGTCACTTGCCGTTCCTTTATTTTTTTTGGCAAACTCTTCCAGTTGATTCATGTGGTCATGTAAAACGGCATTAGAAATGTCAATAAACTGTCGTTGTGCGTATCTTTGTGGTTGATCGCTGTTTCTTGACCAGCCAAATCTTGATTTCATGGAATCAAGAGTTGCGTCACTTATACCATTGGCTGCTAGAAAAAATGATGCTGCACTATGCCTTAAAACATAAGCATAAAATTTATAGCTATCTTCTCCATTTCTCTTTTTAGAGAGCATGTGGGGATCATTTTCAATGTCTAATACTCCCAGTTTTCCTAAAGAGTTTGCAGCTTGAGTGAATATGTTTTTTAGTGTCGTTGAACTGGCAATGGGTTGGCCGCGCTCAGAGATAAATAATCGACCATGGCTTTTATTTGTGGCTGATTTTCTAAGAATGGCAGCTCGTTCTGTTTTGATATAAAGATCAATTAGTTTTTGCGTAAATGGGTATACCCTTAACCTAGGTTGAGAATACGCCCTTGAAATACTAGTTGACCCCTTGGACCGTGGCGACCATGGCGAATTTGAAGGTGCTGATTGTGATGATAAATCAAGGTAGCCAGAGCTTTGTTGGTAATGTAGACCAAGCACAATTGAAGCAATCGCACCAGGGCGTAGTCCTTCGCAAGCAAGTAAAAATATACATTGATCTCTTAAAATGTTTCTTGAAACTTTTCCAATTTCATTTGCAAAAATTTTTTCTGGATTTTTTAATACATTTTCAATAACAGAAATAAACTTCGATGATGGTAGGCTTACTATTTGTCCAGGGTGGCTAGAATCTGAAACTTTTATGGAACGAAGCAAATTGTTAATCATTCGCAGGTTGTCTTTGATTTTCAGTCGCGATTCTTCATTGGAGATTAATTGAGGTACAAAGTACATTTCATAATGATTAAGGAAACGTGAAATTGTTTCAGCTCGCTGGGCAGCTGTTCTTCTACTTACTGAATTTGGTCTATTTTCTGGTCTTGCTTTAGATGTGGCCTTAAATAACCTTACAAGGACTTGGTCTGACATTGAATCAATCGATTCAATTGGAATCCAGCATAGGTTTCTAATTTCTCTAGCTTGATCGTAAGTAAGTAATTCATTTTTGAAGCACTGATTGGCAAGTTCTATTCTGTGAGCAAATAAATACTTATTTAAGATTCTCAACGCCTTCAATTCAACTAAGCGCGTCCCAGGGTTGGATTTTTGATTTATAAAATGACTATATGGATATTGAATAAACCCATTTTCATTTATAACGCAAGAATAATAATTTCCAATTTGTAGTAGCTTCATTTAATTAACGCTTAATATTAATATGCCGGTAATTTTCATTACAATAACAAAATTGTAAATTTGATGTTAATTATTTTTTAAAAAAATCAAAAAAATCAGTTATCTATTTTATTTTTTAACAAAGTCATTATAAAATGACCAAAAGACTACGATGCAGATGGTGCAACAGCGACCGCAGTGGCAGTGAAAGGATTAACCGCGCTGGGTGCGCAAGTGAATTTTTTAGTGCCTAATCGTTTTGAGTACGGATACGGCCTCACGCCTGAAATTGTCGCATTGGCAGCCTTGCAGTCGCCAGACATGATAGTGACGGTAGATAATGGGATTGCCAGCGTTGATGGCGTTGCAAAAGCTAACGCACTTGGTATCCAGGTGCTAATTACCGATCATCACCTGCCTGGGGCAGAAACGCCGCAGGCGGATTGTATTGTCAATCCTAATCAGCATGGCTGCGACTTTGCCAGCAAGCATCTAGCGGGTGTAGGCGTGATGTTCTATGTATTGCTGGCTTTACGCTCAGAACTGCGCGAGCGTGGTGTTTTTGTTGGAAAGAGCGAGCCAAATTTAAGTGAGTTGCTGGATTTGGTAGCGTTGGGCACGGTTGCTGATCTAGTTAAACTGGATGGGAATAATCGCATTCTGGTCGAGCAGGGGCTGCGTAGAATTCGCGCTGGCACATGCAGTTACGGCATTACGGCATTACTTAAAATTGCAGGGCGCACACCGGCAAAAGTTACCGCGCAGGATTTGGGGTTCTATGTCGGGCCGCGCTTGAATGCGGCGGGACGGTTAGATGATATGCGATTGGGCATTCAGTGTCTGCTTGCCGGTTCTGAAACTGAAGCCATGCAAATGGCTGAACAATTGCAGGCGCTTAATATGCAGCGTCGCAGTATTGAAGCAGACATGCAGGACAGCGCTAATGTCACCCTGGAAGATACACAGGTTGCACATCAGTATTCCATTAGCCTTTATCAGCCGGATTGGCATCAAGGTGTGATTGGTATTTTAGCCTCACGCATCAAGGAGCGTTATCATCGTCCCACGATTATCTTTGCAGATGCGCAGGAGGACTGTAATGGACAGGCGTTGCTAAAGGGGTCAGGCAGATCAATCGCGGGGCTGCATTTACGCGATGCCTTGGATTTGTTAAGCAAGCAACAGCCTGATCTGATACTCAAGTTTGGCGGCCATGCCATGGCAGCAGGGCTGACCATCAGGCTTGCCGATTTTAATCTGTTTAAACTCAGCTTTGAAATTGCAGTAAGTCAGTTGCTGACAGCGGCGGATTTAAGTGCAGTGCTGGAAGTGGATGGCAGTTTAAGTGCAGAAGACATGACATTCGAGATGGCTGAAATGCTGGAGCAGCAAGTATGGGGGCAAGGTTTTGCGCCACCCTTGTTTTATGATAAGTTTGAGGTGCGAAATCAGCGCATCTTGGGTGAAAAGCACTTGAAACTGCTGTTAATGCCAGTGCCCCCTTTAGGTGTGGCAGATCCTGCTTCTGCTTCAAGTGCCGGTGTGGACGCAATATATTTTAATCAAACAGTGTTGCCGGGAAAGCACGTTCATGCAGCGTATCAGTTGCAGACCAACAGTTACAATGGTGTGCAAAAAGTGCAGCTGAATATAAAACATGTATCGGAATGATTTAAGCGAATGCTAACAGGTCAGGATTTACTCTCAGTAGAAATGCTTCAGCCCATTTTGCCATCGCGTCAATCAGATGCGCATAAAGGTGATGCAGGGAGTGTTGCGCTTATAGGCGGGGATGATGGCATGTTGGGAGCCATTATTTTGGCGTCGAGAGCGGCTTCGCTGATTGGTGCCGGTCGGGTCTATGCCGCAATGCTTGGCAAGTCCGCACCCGCAGTCGATATATTGCATCCCGAGTTGATGATGCGTTCGCCCTCTGCATTAGTGGCTTTGCCTCAGCTAGACTGCGTGGCGATAGGGCCTGGTTTGGGGCGGTCGTCTTTAGCATTAGAGGTGCTTGCGTTCTGGTTGCAGCGGCAGGTAGCTTTATTGCTAGATGCAGATGCACTTAACATAATTGCGGCGAATGTTGATTTAGAAAATCAGCTGCGAAAGTGCCCAGGTGAGGTGGTGATTACGCCACATGTGGGTGAAGCGGCCAGGCTTTTGGGCTTGAGTGCGGAGAGTGTGCAGAAAAACCGCGTTGAAATGGCACTGGCGTTGGCAAAACGACTGCAGGTGACCTGTGTGTTGAAGGGGGCGGGCACCGTCATCGCTCAGCGTGATGGGCAGTACGTGATTAATCCTACAGGCAATCCGGCGCTAGCAGCGGCAGGTACAGGAGATGTACTTAGCGGTGCGATTGCAGGATTGGTGGCGCAGGGGTTGGTCGCAGTGGATGCTGTAAAGTTGGGTGTTTATGTGCATGGTGCCGCCGCCGATGCTTTGGTGGCCAGAGGTATAGGCCCTTTAGGTGTGAGTGCCTCGGAAATCGCTCTGGAGATGCGTTCTGTCATTAATCGACTCAATCAAAATTTGTAACGTACATTCAAACCTTAACCAGTTCATCAGCCAGGTTTACCTGAGAGGTGGGCGGTTTTCATTGTGATGGTTGTGTTCAGTTTGCCTGATTTGCCAGCGTAGCCATGTGAATAGAATGTTGCCGTTACCATTGCCGCCAAAGATGTAAGTGGATTGCAAGGCTAGCTGTTTGTATTCAACTGAAAATAAAGGCGCTATGACAGGAACTGGCAAATAGTGAAAATCGCTACGCAAAGTGAACCCAACAGTGTACCCCGCCCCCAACCGGAGCCCCTGTCCAGGTCGCCATGTTTTCT
Organism: Betaproteobacteria bacterium HGW-Betaproteobacteria-22; assembly: GCA_002842285.1. Classification (GTDB taxonomy): domain Bacteria; phylum Pseudomonadota; class Gammaproteobacteria; order Burkholderiales; family Methylophilaceae; genus Methylotenera. Next base: position 77,597 of record PHCJ01000002.1, on the reverse strand, counting down.
GAAAACCGTAACCGGCTACGGGTTCGATGTCGTTATGTGAGTCCTTAAAAGCCATGGTGTAGAGGCTATGCCAGTCGCCGTTTTCGTCGTATCTGTACTTGCCTATCCCCAGCCCCAAGGCTGCTCGTTGAATTCGTCAATTTTTCTTGCGCTGTAATAGCTGCGATTATGCCATGTGTTGATGGGCACATAGAGCTCATAATCAGTGGATGCCCATGTTTCTGTAAGGGATTGACCGGCCTTATCCCATATGTCACTTTGAGTGGACTCTTCAGAAAAAGCGCTTGTTGAAAGTAGAACTGCCAATGTAGCTAATGCGATGTGTTTTTTAAACATAGAGATTAGTTTACACCTGTTTTTAGTTTAAAATGTTAAGAACTGATAAGCGTGGCAAGGTGTAATTGCTATCGGATAATTGCATTTTGCAGGCGATGTGGGTGTCATTGCAATTTTAATTTCAAAGAACAACAAAGAACAACTTAGGGACGGCATGTCAAAAAAACTAGTGGTTGCTAATTGGAAAATGCATGGCAATCTTGCGGTTAATCAGCAGCTGATAGCAGCTTATGTTCATAGGCTTTTGCCATTTAATAACATTGAAGTCGTGGTATGTGTGCCTTATCCTTACCTGGCCCAGATGCAGTCCCTTTTGGAGGGAACTCCTATTGCCTGGGGTGCACAGAATTTGAGTAAAGATACCGAAGGGGCATACACCGGTGAGGTGAGCGCAGGGATGCTTAAGGACTTTGGTGCATCTTATGTCATTATCGGCCACTCGGAGCGTGCCACTGCCTATTGCGAATCTGATGAGAATATCGCTACCAAGTTTATGCAGGCCAGAACGCATGGGCTGACGCCAATTCTGTGCGTGGGCGAAACCCTGATTGAGCGTGAGGCGGGCGTCATGGAAAGGGTGGTGGCCAAGCAAATCGACACGATTATTCACATGTATGGCGCCGCAATTTTTGCAGACACCGTGATTTCTTATGAGCCGATTTGGGCGATTGGTACTGGTTTGGCAGCAACCCCTGATCAGGCCCAAAGTATGCATGAGTTCATCCGTAATAGAATTTCTGTGCATGATATAGACGCGGCGCAGCGTTTGAAAATCTTGTATGGGGGGAGCGTAAATCCTCAAAATGCGGTACAATTATTCGTTATGCAGGACATCGATGGCGGTCTGGTCGGTAGATGCTCATTAAATGCGGATGAGTTTGCAGGGATATGTCGTGCCGCAAGTGAAACAGGTTTGCCTCAAGTTTGACTGGGGCAGGTTTAACTGGAGCGTAAGCGTGCATGCAGTATGGTCAGGGTTAGGATTAATCCGGATTTGAAGTTAATTGGTCGTTAATTAAAATCGGCAGCTAAGTTATTGGTGGCTAAATTAAAGTGAGTAGCCAAGTAAAACAGGTGGTTAGGTTAAAGGTTTAAAATGGAAAAGTTTGTGTTGGTAATTCATGTGTTGGCAGCTTTGGCTGTGATTGGCCTGGTACTCTTGCAGCATGGTAAGGGCGCTGATATGGGCGCTTCATTTGGCAGCGGTGCGTCTGGCAGTCTGTTTGGCGTGTCCGGATCGTCAAATTTTATGAGCCGAGCAACAGCAGGCTTTGTGATGGTGTTTTTTATCACCAGTTTGACTTTGGCGTATATGGCGAGCAATAAAGCGGGTGAGTCGAGTGTAGTTAAGGCGCACGTCACGCAGTCGGTTAGTGGTGAAAAAGATGCTGCACCAGCCGAGCAGGAAGTGCCGGTCGATACGGAAGTTGTGCCAAAATAATCCTAAAGTTTAATTGCCGTCGTGGTGGAATTGGTAGACACGCTATCTTGAGGGGGTAGTGACGAAAGTCGTGAGAGTTCGAGTCTCTCCGTCGGCACCAGTTGATTTTATGTCGTTTATGCGTGATTCCTTTGTTTTTTTGTAATCAGGCTGTAGTAATGGGTTTGTATTTTAATGATTTGTTTAATCATGCGGTCTGGGGTTGATTGGTGCTAGAAAACTATTTTCCAATATTGCTGTTTATACTCGTTGGGCTGGCGGTCGGTGTTGGCCCTTTGGTGTTGTCTAAACTGGTTTCTCCCAGCAAACCGGACTCTGCTAAAAATTCTCCTTATGAATGTGGTTTTGAGGCATTTGAAGATGCACGCATGAAGTTTGATGTGCGTTATTATCTTGTGGCTATCCTGTTTATTCTGTTTGATTTGGAAATTGCATTTTTATTTCCTTGGGCCGTTGTTTTGCAGGAAATTGGCCTGTTTGGCTTTCTTGCCATGATGCTATTTTTGGGAGTGTTGGTAGTCGGCTTCATTTACGAGTGGATGAAAGGCGCGCTGGAATGGGATTGATTGGGGATTTGGCGTCGGATAGTAAAAATCAAAACACATCCTCTTGCCACTTTTTGTGTTGCTGTTATGGTCTGCGCTTCACCTCCATGTCATTTTTGATTTAGAAACGAAACTGCTAGCATGAGCATTGAAGGTATTTTAGAAAAAGGGTTTGTCACTACCACGCTGGATACGGTGATTAATTACACCCGTACAGGATCTTTGTGGCCGATGACGTTTGGATTGGCTTGCTGCGCTGTCGAGATGATGCACGCGGGTGCTTCACGTTATGATCTAGACCGCTTTGGAATTGTGTTTCGACCCAGTCCTCGGCAGTCTGATGTAATGATTGTTGCAGGAACACTTGTCAATAAAATGGCACCCGCACTGCGGAAAGTGTATGACCAGATGGCCGAGCCGCGCTGGGTGATTTCTATGGGTTCATGCGCGAATGGCGGTGGCTACTATCACTATTCTTATGCGGTGGTGCGCGGCTGTGACCGTATTGTACCGGTGGATGTGTATGTGCCGGGCTGTCCACCAACGGCAGAGGCCTTGCTGTACGGCATCATCCAGTTGCAGAACAAAATTAAACGTACCAATACCATTGCCAGATAACGTCAAAGTAAAAATAATATGTCAGCTAAATTAGAACAGTTGTCAGCCAAGTTAAAGGATAGGTTGGGTGAGAAAATCACTAGACAGACCGTTGCTTTTGATGAGGTGACAATCGAATGCCATGCTTCCGATTACCTTGCGGTGTCAAAGTTGATAAGAGATGACGCGAGTTTTAAATTTGAACAGTTGATTGATTTGTGTGGTGTTGATTATCAGGGCTATGCTGACGGTGCCTATGAGGGGCCGCGCTATGCGGTAGTGGTGCACTTTCTGTCTGTGAGTTTGAATCAGCGCTTGCGCTTGCGCGTGTTTGCGGTTGATGATGCGTTCCCCGTTTTGCCAACGCTGGTTGATTTATGGCCTGTGGCTAACTGGTTTGAGCGTGAGGCTTTCGATCTTTATGGCATCCTGTTTGAAAATCACCCGGATTTGCGTCGCTTGTTGACTGACTATGGTTTTGTAGGCCACCCTTTCCGTAAAGACTTCCCTATGATCGGTAACGTTGAAATGCGTTATGACCCTGAGCAGCAGCGCGTGATATATCAGCCTGTTTCTATTGAGTTGCGTAATAATGTGCCGCGTGTCATTCGTAATGAAGGGGTGCACTCATAATGGCAGAGATCAGAAACTATACAATGAATTTTGGCCCGCAGCACCCTGCTGCGCATGGTGTATTGCGCTTGGTATTGGAGTTGGATGGTGAGGTGATTCAGCGTGCTGATCCACATATCGGCTTGTTGCATCGCGGTACTGAAAAACTTGCTGAAAACCGCACTTATCTGCAAAGCGTGCCTTATATGGACAGGTTGGATTATGTGTCCATGATGTCTAATGAGCATGCCTATGTGATGGCGATAGAAAAGATGCTGGGTATAGATGTGCCTATTCGTGCGCAATATATCCGCGTGATGTTTGATGAAATCACGCGCGTATTAAATCATTTGTTGTGGATTGGCGCGCATGCACTGGATGTTGGTGCAATGACCGTATTCCTCTATGCGTTCCGCGAGCGTGAGGATCTGTTCGATGTATACGAGGCGGTTTCGGGTGCGCGTATGCATGCAGCCTACTATCGTCCAGGCGGTGTGTATCGTGATCTGCCTGACCGTATGCCGCAGTACGCCGTTTCTTCTATTCGCAATGCAAAAACCGTCAAAGCGCAAAATGAAAACCGTCAAGGTTCTCTTTTGGATTTTATCGAAGACTTTACTAATCGCTTCCCTACCTACATTGATGAATACGAAACATTACTCACAGATAACCGTATCTGGAAACAGCGAACTGTAGGTATTGGCGTGGTGAGTCCTGAACGTGCCTTGGCATTGGGGATGACAGGGCCCATGCTGCGCGGCTCCGGTGTTGAATGGGACTTGCGTAAAAAACAGCCTTATGAAGTTTATGCGAATCTTGACTTTGATATCCCGGTAGGTGTCAACGGTGACTGTTATGACCGCTATCTGGTGCGTATGGAAGAGTTCAGGCAATCCAACCGCATTATTAAACAATGTGTGGACTGGTTACGTAAAAATCCCGGACCTGTGATTACAGCAGACAACAAAGTAGCACCGCCAAACCGTGAAGGCATGAAAACCAACATGGAAGATTTGATTCATCACTTCAAGTTGTTTACCGAAGGCTTTCATGTGCCGGCGGGTGAAGCATATGCGGCAGTAGAGCATCCAAAAGGTGAGTTTGGTATTTATATGGTGTCAGATGGCGCCAATAAACCATATCGCCTGAAAATTCGCGCGCCTGGCTTTCCGCATCTAGCAGCGCTGGATGAAATGACCAAGGGCCACATGATTGCAGATCTGGTCGCGATTATTGGTACGCAGGATATCGTTTTCGGTGAGATTGACCGTTAATTCGGTCGGGCAGATAAATAAATCTGATAGATAAAATAGACAAATAAAATGTTAAGTCCAGAAGCCATTGCAAAAATAGACTACGAGCTGACCAAATATCCGGCGGATAAACGTCAGGCCGCCGTGATGAGTGCATTACGTATTGTGCAAATCGAGCGCGGCTGGCTATCAAAAGAAAGTATCACCGAGGTGGCCCAATATCTGGGCATCCCAGAGATCGCCGCGATGGAAGTGGCAACTTTTTACAACATGTACGATTTGAGTCCGGTAGGTAAATACAAAGTCACCGTGTGTACCAATATTTCATGCATGTTACGCGGTTCTGATGAGATTGTAGAGCACTTGCAGCATAAACTTGGTGTGGGTTTTAACGAAGTGACACCTGATGGAAAATTTTGCCTTAAAGAAGGTGAATGCATGGGTTGTTGTGGCGGTGCGCCATTGATGCATGTGAATAATACCGAGATGCATGAGTTCTTAACTGTTCAAAAAGTGGACGCGATTATTGAGGGTCTTAAATAATGGTGGCTACTACAAAACCGGCGATTCAGAAACCTGTGATAAAGACAGATTTAACGGGTCAAACTTTGGTTACGCTGCGTACGTTAACCGAAGAAAATCCAGCCTCGTTGGAGACTTATCTCAAGTTGGGTGGTTATGCTACATTAAAGCGTATTGTTACTGAAAAGGTCAAAGCTACAGACATTATCACTGAAGTGAAAAACTCAGGTTTGCGTGGACGTGGCGGTGCAGGGTTCCCGACCGGCCTCAAGTGGAGCTTCATGCCACGTTATTTTGATGGTGTTAAATATCTAGTCTGCAATACCGATGAAGGTGAGCCAGGCACATTCAAAGACCGTGACATTATTCGCTACAACCCGCATCAGCTGATTGAGGGTATGGCAATCGCGGCCTATACTTTAGGTGCGCGTGTGGGTTATAACTATATCCATGGTGAAATCTGGCAGGATTACGAAACTTTTGAAGCAGCTTTGCATGAAGCTAAAGCTGCGGGTTATTTGGGCGAAAACCTCTTCAGCACTAATTTCAGCTTTGACTTGTATGCAGTCCATGGTTACGGCGCTTACATCTGCGGCGAAGAAACGGCTTTAATCGAATCGATTGAAGGTAAAAAAGGTCAGCCACGTTTCAAGCCGCCATTCCCCGCGAGTTACGGCGTGTTCGGTAAGCCAACCAATGTCAATAACACAGAGAGTTACACCAGCATTCCCTGGATTATGCAAAACGGCGGAAAAGCCTTTGCAGAGTTGGGTGTGCCTAACTCAGGCGGTACCAAACTGTTCTCGGTTTCAGGTCATGTAGAGAAACCAGGTAACTATGAAGTGAAAATGGGGACGCCTTTTACCGAGCTGCTGGCAATGGCAGGGGGTATCTGGAAAGGTCGTCAGTTGAAAGCGGTGATTCCTGGCGGGCCATCTACAGCAGTATTGCCGGCATCCGCGATACTGGGTGCAACCATGGATTATGAAGGCCTTAGTAAAGCAAGATCCAGTCTTGGTGCGGGCTCTATGATTGTGATGGACGAAACCACCTGCATGGTAAAAACCTTGCATCGTTTATCTTACTTTTTTTATGAAGAAAGCTGTGGGCAATGTACGCCATGCCGAGAAGGCACCGGCTGGGTTTATCGCGTTATAGACCGTATTATAAAAGGTCAAGGTAAGATGGAAGATTTAGACTTGCTGACAGATGTTAGCAATAACATTGCAGGGCGCACAATTTGTGCGCTAGGTGAGGCGGCAGCTACGCCAGTGTTGAGTTTTATCAAGCATTTCAGGCCAGAGTTTGAGTATTACATTCAGCATGGCAAATCAATGGTGGATGGCAAGTAAATGTTAAATATAGAAATAGACGGCAAGTCAGTAGAGGTTGAGCACGGTAGCACCATCATTGATGCGGCCGACAAGGTTGGTATTGCGATTCCGCGTTTTTGCTACCATCCGAAACTCTCTGTAGCGGCTAACTGCCGTATGTGTCTGGTGCAGGTCGAAAAGTTCAATAAACCATTACCCGCATGCGCTACGCCAGTGGCTGACGGCATGAAAATTTTCACACGTTCCAAATCTGCCATTGAGGCGCAACAAAGCGTGATGGAGTTCTTACTGATTAACCATCCGCTTGATTGCCCAATCTGCGATCAGGGTGGAGAGTGCGATTTGCAAGACATTGCTGTTGCTTATGGCGTGAGCGGTTCACGCTACACTGAAGAAAAGCGTGTGGTGTTCAATAAGAATATCGGGCCGCTGGTGAGTACGGATATGACGCGCTGCATTCAATGCACGCGCTGTGTGCGCTTCCTGAAAGAAGTTGGTGGCATGCAGGAGCTGGGGATGGTGGGCCGAGGTGAGCACGCGGAAATCACGGCTTATGTTGATAAAAGTGTGAACTCAGAGCTTTCTGGCAATATTATTGACCTATGCCCGGTAGGTGCACTCACCAGCAAGCCTTTCCGCTATTCCGCGCGTAGTTGGGAACTTACCCGTCGCCCAAGTATAGCACCGCATGACAGCTTGGGCTCGCACATCGAAGTGCACGTCAAAGATAACAAAGTCATGCGTGTATTGCCGAGAGAGAAAGAAAGCATCAACGAGTGCTGGTTATCCGACCGTGATCGCTTTTCTTACGAGGGCTTAAATAGTCCGGATCGTCTCAAAGTGCCTATGATCAAGCACAATGGTGCGTGGGTGGAAGTCGACTGGAAAACTGCACTGGAATTTGCGGCTGGGCAGATTAAAGACATCACCAACGAATATGGTAGTGATGCTTTGGGTGTGCTGGTGTCACCTAACAGCACCATGGAAGAAGGCTACTTAGCCAAAAAGTTGGCAAACGGTCTTGGCTGTGGCAATGTGGACTATCGTTTGCGCCAAACTGATTTCCGTTTGGACGGCAAGCGCTTAGGAACCCCCTGGATGGGTTGCAACATTCACGAACTTGAACAACTGGACCGTATCATTGTGATCGGCTCTAATCTGCGCAACGAACATCCATTGCTGGCTCAGCGTTTCCGTAAGGCGGTTGCCAACGGTGCAGAATTATCCATCGTCAGTCCGCTTGATAATGATCCTTTAATGGAAGTTGCCCACAAAGTGATTGTGCGTCCCAATGACATTGTGAATGTGTTAGGTCAAATTCTAAAAGCGATGTCCGGCTTGCAGCGTTTGTCTTTGTGCTTGCCCCCAACATTGAGTGCTTTGTTAGAAGATATCAAAGTACGTCCAAACACCCAGGCGATAGCCGAGAGTTTGGCTGGGCATGGCAGAAACTACTCGCTGATTGCACCTAAAGTGGGTATTTTTCTGGGGAATATGGCATTAAGCGACCCGCGCTTTACAGAGATGTACAGCATGGCAGAAGCTATTGGCGGTATTACAGGTGCCAAAGGCGGAATTTTGCCAGCTGCAGCCAATAGTACAGGCATGCATATGATGGGTGTGATGCCGTCAAGCACGGGCATGCATGCCCGTGCGATGCTCGAAGTGCCGCGCAAAGCCTACCTGTTGCTGAATATTGAACCTGAGCTGGATTGTCAGCATGCTGCGCTGGCAAAAGCGGCGATGGAAAAAGCTGAGTGCGTAGTAGCACTTACTGCCTATAAATCACAAGCGTTAGATAACGCAGACATTCTGCTGCCAATTGCGCCGTTTACAGAAACTTCCGGTACTTTCATGAGTATGGAGGGGCGGGTGCAAAGCTTTGCTGCGGCAGTCAGACCATTAGGTGAGGCGCGACCTGGCTGGAAAGTTTTGCGTGTGCTGGCTAATACACTGGGCCTGCATGATTTTGATTACGAATCAAGCGATCAAGTGAAAGAGGCGATTTTTGGTGGAGATAAGCCATCTGCGGTGGTTTGGCGTAGTTTGAACAATAACTTGCGTGAGTTGGTGGAAATTCAGGTCAACATCAAGCATGACGGCTTGCAGCGGATTGGTGAAGTGCCGCAATATGAGTCTGATCCGATTGTGCGACGTGCCCCCTCGTTGAAGAAAACCAAATACAACATTACGCCCATGGCGCGCATGTGTGCGAAAGAAATGGAGGCGCTTGGGCTGGTTGATGGTGACCAGGTGCTGGTAAGGCAGGAAAAAGGCAGCGCAATTCTGACCGTGCGTTTGGATAATCACGTGGCGATGGGATGTGTGCGTGTCGCTGCGGCGCGTCCGGAAACCTCGAGCTTGGGTGATTTGATGGGCGAAATTACTGTCGAAAAATACGAGCCTGAAACATCCATCGTAAATAATAAAATAATTACGGAAGTACATGCCTAATGGAATGGTTGTCAAATTTATTTGGTAGTTACTGGCCGGCTGTAGAGATTACTGGCTGGACGCTCATTAAGATTATTGCCATTGTAGCGCCGCTGATGGGCGCTGTTGCTTACTTGACGTTAGCCGAACGTAAGGTTATAGGCTATATGCAGGTGCGTATTGGTCCTAACCGTGTGGGCTATTTTGGCTTATTGCAGCCGCTGGCAGACGGTATCAAACTATTATTCAAAGAGGTGATTTTACCTACTGCTTCCAATAAGGCCTTGTTCTTGTTGGGGCCGGTGTTGGCCATTGCTCCGGCTTTTGCGGCATGGGCGGTTGTGCCGTTTGACATGAATATGGTATTGGCAGATATTGATGCGGGCTTGCTTTATATTTTGGCCATGACTTCAGTGGCTGTGTACGGCGTGATTATTGCAGGCTGGGCATCAAATTCCAAATACGCGTTTTTGGGCAGCTTGCGATCAGCGGCACAAATTGTTTCCTACGAGATCGCGATGGGTTTCGCCCTAGTAGGCGTGTTGATGTGTGCTAACAGCTTGAACTTGGGGAAAATTGTCATGGGCCAGAGTGGTGGCCTGTTGCATTGGTATTTTTTGCCGTTATTTCCTTTATTTATTGTTTATTTTATTTCCGCGGTGGCAGAAACCAATCGTGCACCTTTTGACGTAGCTGAGGGCGAGTCTGAAATTGTGGCAGGTTTCCACGTGGAGTATTCAGGTATGGCGTTTGCTGTGTTCTTTCTGGCCGAGTATGCCAATATGATTTTGGTTTCTATGCTGGCAGCATTGATGTTCTTAGGCGGCTGGCTATCCCCCGTTTCGTTTATCCCGGACAGCTTTTTGTGGCTTTTGGCCAAAGTGGGGTTTTTGCTATTCCTGTTCTTATGGTTCAGGGCAACCTTTCCGCGCTACCGCTATGACCAGATTATGCGCCTGGGCTGGAAAGTCTTTATCCCCATTACCATAGTGTGGATTGTATTCGTAGGCGGCATGATGCAGACCCCTTGGGCGCACTTGTTTCATTAGGTACAGACTTTAAATAAATAATAGACATGATTAAATCGATTAAACAAACACTCGGAAGTTTGATGCTGTGGGAGCTGCTAAAAGGGCTTGCCCTCACTGGCCGCTACTTTTTTGCGCCTAAAATCACGGTGCAATATCCCGAAGAAAATACACCGCAGTCTAATCGGTTTCGCGGTCTGCATGCGTTGCGCCGCTATCCAAATGGTGAAGAGCGCTGCATTGCCTGTAAACTTTGTGAGGCAGTATGTCCGGCAATGGCGATTACCATTGAATCTGAACAGCGTGAGGATAATACCCGCAGAACCACACGATACGATATTGATTTAACCAAATGTATTTTCTGCGGTATGTGTGAAGAGTCATGTCCGGTAGATTCCATTGTAGAAACGCGGATTTTTGACTACCACGGCGAGGCGCGCGGTGATTTGCTCTACACCAAAGAAATGTTGCTGGCGGTCGGGGATAAGCATGAGAAACAAATTGCGGCTGATCGTGCGCAAGATAAAGCTTACAGATAAATAATGCTTATTGTTAATCAGAAATACTTTAGGTAGAAAACTTGAGATAGAAAGGTAGTGAAGCGGGTAATAAAAATGAAAGGTGTCAATTAGCGCGAGCGTTCACATTTCACATTTTACTTTTCACGGAGTTTAGATGACATTTTTCGGTTTACATTTTCAAGACCTGGTTTTTTACACGCTTGCCATCATATTGCTGATGGCAGGTTTGCGCGTGATTACTACGCGGAATCCAGTTTACGCAGCCTTGTATCTGGTGCTGGCGTTTTTTACGGCGGCTGGTATCTGGCTATTGTTGGAAGCCGAGTTTTTGGCAATCACCCTTGTTTTAGTATACGTCGGTGCGGTGATGGTGCTTTTCTTGTTTGTGGTGATGATGCTGGATATTAACCTTGATCGACTGCGTGAGGGTTTTTGGAAAGCACTTCCTATCGCCTTGCCTGTAGGTGGTTTAATGGCGGTTGAGATGGTGATGATTGTCGGTGTGCGTAATTTCGGCGTGGATAAAGTGGCAGCACCGGCTAAACACCCTGCAGGTTACAGCAACACCGCTGAATTGGGACGTGTGCTCTATACGGACTATTTGCTGGCGTTTGAGCTGGCTTCGGTGGTGCTGTTAGTGGCGATTGTGGCAGCCATTGCATTGACACTGCGTGAGCGTCGCGAAAGTAAATCCATGGATCCTGCCAAGCAAGTGCTGGTTAAAAAAGCCGACCGTCTACGCATAGTGAAAATGAAGGCTGAGGTAGAAAAAATTGTAGTGTCGGATACAGATGCCGCTGCGGATGTTAAGGAGTCTAAATGATGGTCGGTCTATCTCATTATCTAATCTTAGGCACGCTGCTGTTTGCTATTAGTGTAGTAGGTATTTTTCTTAATCGTAAGAATGTCATTATTCTGCTGATGGCGATTGAGCTAATGCTGCTGGCGGTGAATCTTAACTTTATTGCGTTTTCACATTACCTGCATGACATTGCAGGACAGGTGTTTGTGTTTTTTATCTTGACCGTTGCTGCCGCAGAGTCTGCAATTGGTTTAGCTATTTTAGTGGTGCTGTTCAGAAATTTACGCACGATCAATGTGGACGACTTGAGTGCCTTAAAAGGCTAAGTTATTAAAAAGGATAAGTATTTAGCATGACCATGCAGCAAATTTACTTAGCAATTCCATTGTTGCCTTTGCTGGCAGCGATCATTGTTGGCCTCTGCGGCAAGTTTCTGCCGCGAGCCGCGGCACATATCGTCACCATTACAGGCGTGGGCGTATCATTTGTGCTGTCGGCATATGTGCTCAATCATGCAATGACAGCGGCCCCCTATAATGAAACGGTATACTCGTGGTTAAAGAGTGGCAATTTCTCCTTTGAAATCGGATTTCTGATTGACCGTCTAAGTGCGATGATGATGGTGGTAGTGACGTTTGTGTCGCTGATGGTGCATATTTATACCATCGGTTACATGGCGGAAGACAGAGGTTACGCACGCTTCTTCAGCTACATCTCATTGTTTACCTTCTCAATGCTGATGCTGGTGATGAGTAACAACTTCATGCAGCTGTTCTTTGGTTGGGAAGCGGTAGGTCTGGTTTCTTATTTGCTGATTGGTTTTTGGTATACCCGTCCCACAGCAATCTATGCCAATTTAAAAGCCTTTTTAGTGAACCGTGTAGGTGATTTTGGTTTTCTGTTGGGAATTGGTCTAGTTTTGTTTCACTTTGGCAGTCTGGATTATTCGGCCGTTTTTTCTGTGGCACCGCAGATGGCAGATACAAAAGTAAACTTCATTGGCGACACTTACTGGTCACTAATGACAGTCACCTGCATTCTGCTGTTCATCGGCGCGATGGGCAAGTCAGCACAGGTGCCATTACATGTCTGGCTGCCGGATTCCATGGAGGGTCCAACGCCAATTTCAGCATTAATCCACGCGGCAACTATGGTGACGGCAGGTATTTTTATGGTGGCACGTATGTCACCTTTGTTCGAGCTCTCATCTACTGCGCTATCCTTCGTATTGATTATCGGCAGTATTACAGCGCTATTTATGGGGTTTTTGGGTATTATCCAAAACGACATTAAACGCGTGGTCGCTTACTCTACGCTCTCGCAGTTGGGTTATATGACGGTAGCTTTAGGTGTGTCAGCCTATTCTGTTGCAATATTCCATCTGATGACGCATGCTTTCTTTAAAGCGCTGTTGTTTTTAGGCGCAGGCGCTGTAATCATGGGAATGCACCACGATCAGGACATTCGCAATATGGGTAATTTGAAGAAGTATATGCCGGTCACCTGGATTACTTCACTGATTGGCTCATTGGCGCTGATTGGCACACCATTCCTGTCTGGTTTTTATTCCAAGGACAGTATTATTGAAGCGGCAAAATTTTCTACGATAACTGGAAGTGGCTTCGCTTACTTTGCAGTGCTCGCAGGTGTTTTTGTGACGGCATTTTATAGCTTCCGCATGTACTTTTTAGTGTTCCACGGTAAAGAAAAATGGCGTGAGATTAAGCATGATGGTGCTCATCATGATGAACACCATCATGGTTTGAGTCCGACAGAGGATCCGCATGAGCCTGGTTGGGTGGTTAAGCTCCCATTGGTTTTGCTGGCTATCCCTTCGCTGTTTATCGGATATCTGGCGATTGAGCCGATGTTATATGGCGACTTTTTTAAAAAGGTAATCTTCGTAGACAGTGACCAGCATCCTGCGATGTATGCGCTTGCACATCACTGGCATACCATTTTCCATTCACCAGCAGGTATGGCGCTGCATGGTTTGTTGACATTGCCATTTGCGTTGGCAGCTTCAGGTGTGGGGTTGGCATGGTTCTTCTACATGAAGCGCCCTGACATTCCGGAGATGATACAAAAACGCTTTTCTGCCATTCATTGTATTTTGGAAAATAAATACGGATTTGACAGCTTTAATGACCGTGTGTTTGCCGCAGGTTCACGATTGATTGGTAACAAGCTATGGCTCATCGGTGACGTGAAATTGATAGATGGGGTAGTAGTCAATGGTACTGCTAATTTAATCGGCAGACTATCCCGTGTAGTGAGAAAGTTGCAATCTGGCATGATTTACCACTATGCATTTGCGATGATTATTGGCGTGTTCTTCATGCTTTCATTCTATACACTCAAATTTTAAGTGCAAAAATTTTAAGTAAAGTACAAAAAGAAAATGGTTGATTTTTTTACCCAGCATATTTTAAGTTTTGCCATTTGGCTGCCGATTTTGGCGGGCATTCTGGTGCTGTTCACCGCTAATGACGCTAAACCGGGTGCGACGCGCTGGCTGGCGCTGCTGGGTAGTCTGGCAAGTTTTGCGGTGACTATTCCACTGTATACGCTGTTTAATTTTGCCGATGGCGGCTTCCAGTTTCAAGAAGGTTTTCAGTGGATAGCCTCTTTTAATATCCATTATCACTTGGGTGCTGATGGCATTGCTGTGCCCCTGATATTGCTTACCAGTTTTACCACGGTGATTGTGGTGATTGCAGCGTGGGAAGTTATTGAAAAGCGCGTTGCGCAGTATATGGCCTCATTTTTGATCATGAGTGGTTTGATGATAGGCGTGTTTAGTGCACTTGATGCGATTTTGTATTACGTGTTCTGGGAGGCGATGCTGATCCCCATGTTTTTAGTGATTGGTATTTGGGGTGGTCCTAACCGTGTATATGCGACGGTTAAGTTTTTTCTGTATACCTTGCTGGGCTCATTGCTGATGCTGGTTGCTTTTATATACCTCTTTCATCAGACAGGCAGTTTTGAAATTGTAGATTACTATAGATTTCCAATGCCATTGCATGTGCAAGTGTTGATTTTCCTGGCATTCTTTGCGGCATTTGCGGTGAAAATTCCTATGTGGCCTGTACACACCTGGTTGCCCGATGCCCACGTGGAAGCACCAACTGGCGGTTCGGTGGTGTTGGCTGCGATTGCCTTGAAATTGGGCGGATATAGTTTTCTGCGTTTTGCGATGCCGATCGCACCCGATGCTGCACATCATTTATCAGGCTTTATGATTGCATTATCACTGATCGCTATTGTTTATATCGCATTGGTGGCATTGGTTCAAAAGGACATGAAAAAGCTCATTGCTTATTCATCGATTTCACACATGGGCTTTGTGACGCTAGGCTTTTTCATTTTCAATAGCTTAGGTCTTGAGGGCGCAATTGTACAGATGATCTCTCACGGCTTTATATCCGCTGCGATGTTTCTGGCAGTAGGTGTGCTCTATGACCGTGTACATAGTCGTCAGATCGATGCTTACGGCGGTGTGGCAAATACGATGCCTGTTTTTGCTGCATTTGCCGTACTGTTTGCCATGGCGAATAGCGGTTTACCTGGCACTTCAGGTTTTGTAGGTGAGTTTATGGTGATACTGGGTGCGATTCAGGTCAATTTCTGGTATGCCTTTTTAGCTTCGTTCACCTTGATTTTTGGCGCAGCATATACCTTATGGATGGTTAAACGTGTATTTTATGGAGAGGTAGCTAACCAGCATGTGGCAGAGTTAAAAGATCTCAATAAACGTGAATTTCTGATTTTAGCGACGCTGGCGTTGTTAGTGCTTGGTTTGGGTGTCTATCCGCAACCATTAACTGATATGACCAATGCCACGGTTACTCAACTCCTTTCTCATCTAGCACAAAGCAAGTTGCCAGCAGGTTTATAATTCATGGAAAATATACGTTACGACCTTATCACCGCTTTGCCTGAAATTATTGTTTTGGGCATGGCGATGTTCATTTTATTGGCGGACCTTTTCTTGAAACCGTCTAATCGCATTGCGCTTTATGCGCTGGCACAATTGACTTTATTAATCGCTGCATATTTCACGTTTACAACACACTCACCCGGTGTGGGTTATGCGTTTACTGGCGCCTTTGTTGATGATGCAATGTCCGATGTGTTGAAGTTGATGATTTATGCAGGTACTGCATTGATTTTTATTTACTCACGCCATTATCTGCAGGTGCGTAACATGTTCCGCGGAGAGTTCTATGCCCTCGTGCTGTTTTCTATGCTGGGCATGATGATTATGGTGTCTGGCCAAAGCATGCTCACACTATACATCGGCTTGGAACTGCTCTCGCTTAGTTTATATGCTTTGGTGGCGCTGGATCGTGAAAACGCGCGCGCTACAGAGGCCGCCATGAAATACTTTGTACTGGGTGCGCTTGCGTCCGGCATGCTGCTCTATGGCATGAGTATGATTTACGGAATGACAGGCAGCCTGAATATCTCGGATATCCACCATGCGTTAATGAATGCACCACAGCCGACGCGTGAACTTTATTCCGTGCTGATATTGGGCTTGGTGTTTATTGTAGCTGGACTAGCATTCAAGTTAGGTGCGGTGCCTTTCCAGATGTGGGTGCCTGATGTTTATGAAGGCTCTCCTACCGCGATAACCATGCTGATTAGCTCAGTGCCTAAATTGGCGGCGTTTGCTTTTGTGATTAGGCTCTTGGCGCAGTCCTTGCAGACGCTGGCGATTGATTGGCAGTCGATGTTACTCATTATGGCCGTGTTGTCCATTGTGATTGGTAATGTTACGGCAATTGCGCAAACCAATTTAAAACGCATGCTGGCATATTCTACAATTTCGCACGTAGGCTTTGTTTTGCTTGGTCTCATGAGCGCCAGTATGAATGGCTATATATCCGCGATGTTTTATATTGCAAGCTATGTGCTGATGTCACTGGCTGGCTTCGGGGTGATATTGCTGCTTTCACGTAAAGGTTTTGAAGCAGAAAAATTGGATGACCTTAAAGGTCTTAATCAACGTAGCCCATGGATTGCATTTTTGATGTTGATTGTCATGTTTAGCATGGCGGGCGTGCCACCTACACTTGGTTTTTATGCAAAATTCACGGTATTACAGGCGGCATTGCAAGCGGGTTTTGTCTGGGTGGTGGTGTTCGCGGTGTTAATGGCGGTCATCGGTGCATACTATTACCTACGTGTGATTAAACTCATGTATTTTGATGAGCCTGAAGATAAGCAGCCGATAGAGGCTCCCATCGACATGCGCGTTGCATTGAGTGCAAATGCGCTAGGTTTGCTGCTGCTAGGACTCATGCCACAATCATTGATGACATTCTGCGGCTATGCCATTATCAGAAGCCTGAGCTAATGGAGTGTTACTAAATGACGACTTTGGCACTTCTGGCAATTATGATTTTGGCAGCCAATCTGCCTTGGTTTTCTAATAAGCTTTTTTATTGTGTTTCTCTCGATCGCGCTCAGCAAACAAACTATCGTAAATCTTTAGCCTGGTGTTTGCTGGAGTTGGTTGTGCTCTATTTCTTGATGGGCTTGCTTGTCAGGTACGCAGAGCACGCTACTTATGGCAATATCGCACCCCAGGGCTGGGAGTTTTACACCGTGACTGCCTGTCTGTTCCTTGTGTTTGCTTTTCCGGGCTTTATTTATAAGGTCTTGTGGAAGTAAACAGTCCGGCAGTATTGTAATTGATGCGCACTGGTAGCGCTCTACGCCGATGATATACATCAGGCAACCGCTTTTTCTGTTGCGGCATTTCCAATAAACATTATGTACGAACAAGCTTATGCAGTATGACGCCGAAGATTTAACCGAACATTGTTTAAGTTCAGAAACGCTTGTATCAGGCAACATGCTTACTATCAAACGTGATTTGGTAAGTTTGCCGAATGGACGCACTAGTCATCGTGAGTATGTGATACATCCCGGCGCCGTTGTCGTAGTGCCAATATTAACAAACGGCCATGTCGTATTGGAAAAACAATATCGTTACGCTTTGCATCAGACATTCATCGAGTTGCCGGCAGGGAAGATAGATGCGAATGAAGATGTGCTGCTCACCGGTCAGCGCGAGCTGCAGGAGGAAACAGGATACACCGCGACCGAGTGGGTTAAGCTTGGTTTGCAGCACCCTTGCATTGGCTATTCGGATGAGATTATCCACATTTATCTCGCGCGAGGTTTATGCGCAGGCATGCATCAGCGTGATGAAGATGAAATGCTGCAAGTATTTGACCTGAGCCTGCCTATGTGTATTGATAAGATTCAGTCGGGTGAGATTACAGATGGAAAAACCATCAATGCCTTATTTTTGGCTGAAAAATATTTAGCGCAATATGGCTGATGCATTATTAAGTAGTGTGCTGATTGTCGGTTTTGGCGATTTAGGTGGCGCGATTGCAAACGGACTAAACCAGTTGCATATCCCCATTTATGGGGTTTCAAGAAGTTTAAAAAACACGCCTAATGTGGACTTGATACACGCAGATGTTACACAGCCCGAGACTTTATCGAAACTTGCGACAATCAAGCCGCAAATTATCGTGTACTGTGTTTCTGCTGACGGGCAGACCGATGCGGCGTATCAGGCGGCATATGTTGATGGCCTACGCAACGTACTAGCAACACAGCGTGATAACGTGCATTTGCAACATGTGTTTTTTGTTTCCAGCACGCGGGTTTATGGCCGGGGTAATGCAGAAACTGACACTGAGATTTTAGACGTTGATTCAGTGCCCAATCCGGATGATTTTGGTGGTGTTCGCTTGCTTGAGGCAGAGTCTGTGCTCAATGAACTATCTGTTTCATCCACAGTGCTGCGCTTATCTGGCATATATGGGCCAGGCAGATTGCGCATGATTAATCTGGCAAAAACTGGGGTATGGCCAGCGCAGAATAACTGGAGCAATAGGATTCATCGTGATGATGCCGCTGCTTTTGTTGTGTTTTTAATTGAGATGCTTTTGCAGGGTACTTTACCTGCCAATTGCTATATTGTGACAGACTCTGCACCCGTGCCTCAGCTTGAAGTCATTGCCTGGATTGCTAGCTATTTAAATCTCAACGAGCCTGAGTTGATAACTGTGTCTGGAGGCAAGCGCTTAAGTAATGCCGCGATGCTGGCAACAGGCTTTAAGTTGCAGTATCCTGATTATCAGACGGGCTATAAAAGGATACTCGAAAATCTATCTTCTAGTTAAATCATGCGTCAATTACTCTCTTATGGCTTAATTTTTATCGCTTCCATACTTGCCCGCCCTGCCGCGGCCCAAGATGCTTTCGCCCTGTGGTTGGCCGACCTAAGACATGAAGCCAGGCAGCAGGGAATATCAGATCAAGTCGCTGATGTGGTCGTTAACCAAATAGCATTTTTACCCAACACCATTAAGCTTGATAGGGCTCAGCCTGAGTTTGTGAGCCCTTTTATTGAGTATTATTTAAAACGTGTAGATGCAAAAAAAATTCAAAAGGGACGCGCGCTATTGCAGACGCATAGTGCACTGTTCGATGCGATTGAAGCGCAGTATGGCGTATCCAAATACACCTTGGTTGCATTTTGGGGGATGGAAACACAGTACGGTGCTTATCAAGGCAAGATTGATGTGCTGTCTACATTAGCAACGCTGGCCTTTGAGGGGCGTAGGGCAGATTTTTTTAGGAGCCAGTTGCTGGATGCCATGCGTATGGTGGATTTAGGGCATGTCAGTATTGATCGCTTTAAAGGGTCGTGGGCAGGTGCGTTTGGCAATATGCAGTTTATGCCAACTACCTTTATGTTTTATGCAGTGGACGGCGATGGCGACGGACGTGTGGATGTGGCTGGTTCGTTAGCCGATGCGTTTGCCTCTGCTGCCAACTATCTTGCACGTGTTGGGTGGCATGCAAAACAGCCTGTCATGCTGGAAGTCGAGCTACCGCCTGATTTTGATTGGCAAAGTGCACAGCTGACATTACGGAAATCTACCTTAGACTGGGCGCAGTCAGGGGTTAAAGCCGCTGTTGGCGGCAGCGATGCGTCCGGTGCAGGCAAAGGGGTGCAGTTTTTAGCTGGGCTACCTGAGACTGACTCGGAGGCGGCCATCATACTACCACAAGGGGCGTTAGGGCCAGCTTTTATGGTGTTTGGTAATTTTGATGTGATTCTTGATTGGAACCGGTCTGTCAATTACGCACTGTCGGTAGCACAGTTGGCTAAACGGCTCAAAGGTGAGCCGCGCTTAGTGGGTGGAAAACACGCTGAGCAAGGCGCCTTAACTTATCAGCAAATGTTGCATCTGCAACATGCCCTTAACACCCTTGGTTTTGATGCGGGCATACCTGATGGGTTGCCCGGCCTAAAAACGCAGTCTGCAGTGCGTGCGTATCAGCGCTCTAGACATTTGCCTGCCGACGGCTACGCAAGCCCCAGCTTGTACGAAAGCTTGTTGCCGCAAGTGATGGAGCTTGTTGGTGCGGAATTATCATACTGATTTTGAGCGTTTGGTTTGCGCCAACGGTCACAATCAGCTAAAATCGCGTTCTGTTAAATATTGCAGTACAAAATTTGACGGGAATTTCAAGGCGGTTAGCTCAGTTGGTTAGAGCGCTTGGTCGACATCCAAGAGGTCACCAGTTCGAATCTGGTACTGCCTACCAAATTTATCAAGGGGTTAGCTAAATGCTAGCCCTTTACTTTTTCATACCGTACCCAAATCGCAGCCATTAATCCCAGGTTATCCATTAGCAGCAATTTCTACTGGAAATCATTTGAGCAATCTTTTGATTTATATAGAGTTCAGGGTGAGGTTGGTATGAGGTTACCATGGAATTTTGGTGCAAAATAAACGCTCTAGACTACCCTTTTTATTAGGTTTTTACCTAATGATGGAAAAATCTAGGTTCAACTTTTGACTATTACTTCAAACACATGCAACCTGTATGACGATTTGATTTCTAGTGATGTCTAGTGAGGCTTATCTTGTACACAAGTCTGCAAAGATTGCTTATTTAGTGCTAAATGACTAATATCCTACTAATTTGGTAGGATATTAGTCATGATGAGTTTAGAACAAGCTTTAATCTCTGAAAGTTTTGGTTTTAACTTCGACAACAGTTATCTGCAATTGCCCCCGGTTTTTTATCGACGGCAGTTACCTACAGCTGTTAAAAATCCGCGTATAGTGATAGTGAATGATGTACTGGCCACATCACTTAATCTGGATGCTGAAGCGCTCAATCGTAAGGGCGGTTGGCTGCTGGCAGGCAATACTATTTGCCCGGGCTCGGAACCTATTGCACAGGCCTACGCAGGGCACCAGTTTGGTGGCTTTAATATGTTGGGCGATGGTCGTGCGATACTGTTGGGGGAGCATATCGCTCAGCATGATCAGCGTTATGATATTCAGCTGAAGGGCGCAGGTCGTACACCATATTCGCGCAGAGGAGATGGCAGGGCGGCGCTAGGTCCCATGATGCGAGAATACCTGATGAGTGAAGCCATGCATGCACTGGGGATTCCAACAACCAGAAGTCTTGCGGTAATTGATACGGGTGAAGTTGTGTATCGCGAAGGTATACAGCCTGGGGCGGTATTAACGCGTGTGGCCTCAAGTCATATACGTGTTGGCACATTTCAATTTGCAGCCGTGACGCACAATAATCAGCAATTACAAGCCTTGGCAGACTATACGATATTACGGCATTTTCCGGAAATTGCTGAAGCGGAGCATCGCTATCTGGCATTGCTGGAACGGGTCGTTGATTTACAGGCATCCTTGATTGCGCAGTGGATGAATGTCGGGTTTATGCATGGCGTGATGAATACCGATAACATGAGCATTGCTGGTGAAACCATAGACTATGGACCATGTGCATTTATCAATATCTATCATCCTGAAACGGTATTTAGCTCTGTGGATGTGAATGGACGGTATGCATTCGGTCGTCAGCCAAAAGTTGCACACTGGAATCTCATCAGGTTTGCAGAAACACTCTTGCCTTTGATTGATGTTTCGGAGAAAAAATCAATCACTCTGGCAGCAGAATGTTTGGATGCCTTTCCTGCGCAGTTTTTCGCTTATTGGCTAGCCGGCATGCGAAAGAAACTTGGGCTATTCAATCAAGAAGCTGAAGACCAGAAACTGGCAGAAGATTTGCTGATGTATATGCAGAAGCATCAAGTGGATTTTACAAATGGTTTCAGAGCGCTAGGTGGTGATGCAGAGATGCACGAAGCGATGTATCAGGATGCAGGTTTTCAGCACTGGCTTAGACGATGGGAAGCGAGATTAGCCAGGCAAAAAGAGCATATAAATCAATCAAAACAATTAAGACGCTCAGCCAACCCCAGTGTAATCCCGCGTAATCATCTGGTAGAAGAGGCGCTTGCGGCCGCAGTGGATGAAGCGGATATCACACAGTTTCACACATTGGTAGCTGCTCTGGCTGACCCTTACACGGATTTAGATCACCCATCACGTTTCATGCAGCCACCTGGCGAAGTGTTTGATCGGCAATATAAAACATACTGCGGTACTTGATTGTTTACGTAGGATGGTTTGATTGGTCTTGTGGGTGTAGAACACGCAGGTATGGTAAACGAGAATCAGGTCAGCCATGCTTTATAAAGCACGTCTTTTTGTTTCCAGAATAAGCTTGGTTTTGTCAGTATTGATGAGTTTTTGAATGATGTTGTCGATGTTTTGTCTTAATGCACTAGGTTAAATGTGATAATTTTCCATAACATTCTGATTATAAAGCACTATTAATTTGGTATGAGTTTTGCTGTCATTGTGTAGGACCAATTTTAATTGGTAACGTAGACATGATTTGTAATGTAAGGATTAATGCATGACACATACAACTTATAATGCCGAGTGGAATAGTATCGCTCATTTAAAGCCGCAATTGAACATTGCCGTGAGTGTGAGCCGCGAATTCAAGCATGGTGAGTTCTGCTATTTACTGAAAGAATCAAGCACGCGCCATAAGCAAGTTATCAACACCGCGGCATACCAGTTTATCGGTAGATGTAATGGTTTAAATACAGTGCAGCATATATGGGATGAAATTCAGCGTGCTAAGGTCGCAACCACGGTTACTCAGCAGGAAGTCATCGCATTGCTAGATCAATTATATGGACTTGATTTGTTGCAGTTAGATAGCGATTCAAACGCCAAATCCTCGCACGCTGTAAAAAGCATCTCAGGTTATATGCTCAAGTTGGGGGCGCCACTGTCATTTTTATCTACCATCTTTGTCCGCAGGTAATGATGACATAATCCGAGTTTTTCTATTAGATGATTTTGCCTCTACGTGCATGTCAACTTACCCATTTTGCGTCTTTTTTGTACATATTAATATGTACAAAAACCCCATCAAACTTTGCAGCGTAGCCACTGCAAGTCCTAATGAAAAAATCTGGGATTATTGCACCGTGCTGGTGTAGACATAGACGAAGTAAATATGCACTAAGCTAGCAGCTAACGTGAAAAAAGACGATGCAATATGCAGGTTGAGCGTGATGTTTCTCAGTTGGGGTGAAATGTAGCTTTTAAGTACCAGCAACCCAGCCCCAGATATTACAGTTAAATGTAATACCAGATGTAGTATGAGCAAATATCCAGAGGGTAGTTTGGTCACGTGAAAGATATTCAGCATCATAAAACTCATGCCCAATAATGCATGAATGATATTTAGACTGAGCATGCTGACACTGCTGGAAAGTGATTGCTTGATGGGGTGGAACGAAACTAGTGCTAGCAGTAGGGTAAGTTGCAGATACCCTGTAATTTGCATAAAGGTATCCGAGTTCGGGTAGTTAGGCAGTCGCATGCTTGCTGGCATGATCAAAAGACTTATGTAAAGGATTAAAGCTAAGCTGGCGGCGGTGCAAGATAGATGAAAATAGATTTTTTGGCGTTGTGTCTGCATAATAATCCGAAACGTATTAAGTGGTCTGATTAGTTTATTTATCAAATTCAGCAATCTGGCTGTTTTGGTCGTAAATTGACAGTAAACTGGTCAAGGTTCTGCGAGAGTTATTTTTTTCTACCGCGTGCTCAAAAGTTCTTACGTCGGGCAAGTGCTTACCTTCTGACGGCCATTTTTCTCCGATTTTGATCATTTCATTTTTATTGAATTTCTTTACTTTTTCGATATATGCGGCATATGACTCATAAGATGATTGCCGCAGATTCTTGATAAGAATCGCTAGGTCTTCTGAGCTCATGTTTCTTTCGGTGTAAGACCATGTGGTCGCTCCCATGATATCGTTCAGTTTCCAATCCTTTTTTGGGGATGTTTTATGCTCATTGTGGCAAGTGACACAAGCTTGGCCTGATGCAAAGTCAGGAAACATCCCTACAACCCGTTTTAGCTTATTGTCGTAGAAGAAAACAGGCTTGCCTGTGCGTTTGAGTTCGTCAAAATGTTTCATCTGCTCGGCATCAAACAAATTTTCCTTTACAATCGGATAATCTGAACCCAGAAAAAAACTCAAGTCAGGTGATTTAATGAACATGCGATTGGAGGTTTCTCTCAGCAATAGAGCTGGCAATGGCCCAGCATGTACATTTTCATCTTTCCATAACTCGCTGAACTTGAGTCCGCTTTTGAGTCCTGCCGCTACAATTTCCGTAGTATATAAACCTCTGATGGCGCTTTGCTCTGCTGCGAGTATTGCAATCGCTTTTTCTGCAGAAATAATACTGCTACCCCCGCCAGTGGTGTCAGGAAGCTTGTCAGGCGCACTGGCAAATAGATAGATGCCAAGCACGGCCAGGCACAGTATTGCGACCCAGTATTTGAGATTGGTGACCATTATTCTCATTTTTCATCCTTTTTTTGTAGTTTAGCCTTGTATATCACTGAGCCATATGGATTCTTGGCTAGATTGAAATAAGCATTGATTGCATTGATTTTGTGCGCATCCTCAAGCTTGATCGGTATTTTTGCTTTATGATTCCCATGATAATCGTGGCATTGCAAACAGCTATTCCATTGTTTGTTTCTGATGAGAGATTGATGTGTTGGTGCGGTAGGATCGTTCTTCACGATGGTTTTTGAATGGCAATGCAGACAGAAACTTGTGTCGCTCAATGTGACGCGGCGTCTCGAGTGCTCACGATGGCATTTGATGCATTGATGTGCACCAAGTGTCTGCCTTGCTTCTTCATATTTCGGCTCCAGAAACCTCTGCGCAGGGTGGCGATCGTCAGGGTTGGCGTGACACTCGATGCAAGTTCTGGTGTTCACTGGTTTATTGCCAAAGTGAGGGTTGGTTTTTCTGTTACCCAGAAAGTAAGCTACCTTGGCTTGTATTTGCTGTCTGAATGACCCCGTAGATGCCTGATGGCAGGCTGCGCATTTCAGCTTTTCGTGACCTACGTTGGCTTGTCCGTGCGGGCGATAATGCTCTGTTTTGTCAAAAAGTAAAAGCAAGGGGATTAAGCTAATAAAAAGCGCCATTGCGTAAGCAAAGTGCTTGATTGAAGATGTTTTTTTCTGTGGCGCATGCACTACTGAGAAAGCCTCTGCGTGAATATTTGCAGCAGGGATGTCCATGCGCCTCAAGACATTGGATACCATTTGCGTATAAGCGTCAGGGCCACATATTAAATACTGTACATTAGGATGCTTTGCGGCTGTTTTCGATATATCGTCAGCATCAATGCGTCCTGAAATTGATGTATCCCTTAATGTGTAATCAAAAGAGGTAGACTGTTCTTTTATTGAAGCAAAGAAGTCTTTAAATAAAAACTCCTCTTGGCTGCTGGCGCTATAGTCCAGATAAATCGGATGAGTGCCCGTATATTTTCTCAGATATGCAAGCGCTGGAGTGATGCCTGACCCTGCTACATAAAACACAATCGGTTGTTGTTCCGCAACAACCAAGCTGCCCCCTATTGGTTCGCTAATCTCGATTTTAAGGGGGGATTCGTTGCTAGCGTTTTGTGCAAAAACTGGGGTGAGTTTACCGTCAACACGGTGTTTAGCAATGACGGTTAGCGAGCGCAGTATTGGGTCAAAATCTACAATCGTGTAAGTGCGTTCTATGGCCTGACCATCATTTTCGGTAAGGCGAATAATAACGTTTTGCCCCAGTACAGGGTCTGGGTAAGATGATACATCTTCAGGAAAAAGTTTGATTTCAAAAAACCTGGACGAATCTTTCAGTGATTTTGTACATTCCACAATCCGGCAGAAAGCATATGCAGGATGCCATGCCTTGATACCTAATATCTCCTGCAATTCGGGTACGCAACTTCCGCATTCAATACCGCAGCCCAGCGACTGTTGCAGTTCCTGCAGTGAGCACTTATTGTTGTTGACTTTCTGGGCAATATCTTCTTCTGTTACACGCGCGCAAACGCATACGAAGCGGGACTTTTTATCTTTTAACATTAATCTTGTAGCCTTGTTGAATTGGTTTTACTCGTTATAACTTGCTCGTTTTGATTGCTTAGAATTTATGCAACACTGAAATCAGGCGTAATTTAATGATTTAGTTTTTCATGGTCTGCCCAATAGACACGTGATGAATAAAAATATGAGATAGGATGATTTGTATTGAACATGGCAATTGCTCACAGTTGAGGTGATGGATAAAAATGTATGGCGTCGCAAGCCACTTTGTTAGGATTAAGCAAAACTTGTGCCAAAAATTATTAGTCAACTAAAACAGTGACATAGGTGCTATTCGTGAAGATGCTGGTAGAGAATGTGTCATCGATTGGAGACACGGAGTTGATTTTTACTATTGGCATATTGATTGCCTTATCTCTAGGTTTGCATCTGCGCTGCTACAGGGCATTGAGTTGGCTTCTTGTATAATCATTTTAAAGTAAAAGCCAAAAAAACCACCCGAAAGGGTTAATGTAACCTATTCAATTTATATCAAGCAAGACTAATTTATTTTTACGGAAGCGCTTTTTGCGTATCTGCGTCGACGCATTGCTGAGTTGCGAGGTGCTGGTAAGCTTGCCGTATAATATGGACTATCGCAGTTTACGCAAGCCAAACGCCTTTGGCGTATTGGTCAGTATTGGGCTTGCGGGGCACTTTATCCTGATCAACCACTTTTCTCACCATTTCTTACGCTAGTTGCTGGCAATAAATTGCAGTGACGCTATGCGTTGTGAGATAATCTGCACCTTGATTATGAGCCGCTTGCGGCTTTTGTTGTTTTGATGCGAGAAGAAAATGCCTAATATACGCTTGCCAGATGGTTCACAACGTCAATTTGATTTGCCTGTCACCGTGGCCGAGGTTGCGATGAATATAGGCGCAGGCCTGGCCAAGGCAGCTTTGGCTGGCAAGGTGAATGATAAGTTGGTTGACACAAGCTTTTTAATAGAAGCTGACAGTGATCTGGCGATTATCACGGACAAATCGCCAGAAGGCCTGGAGGTGATTCGCCATTCAACCGCGCACTTGCTGGCTTATGCGGTCAAGGAGTTGTTCCCAGATGCACAGGTGACGATAGGCCCTGTAATTGAGAATGGCTTTTATTATGACTTTTCCTACAAGCGTCCCTTTACTCCTGAAGACCTGGCTGTCATCGAAAAGAAAATGGCAGAATTAGCCAAAAGAGATGAGCCAGTGACCCGTAAGGTGCTGCCGCGTGATGAGGCGATTGCGTATTTCAAAAGCATCGGAGAAGCTTACAAGGCTGAGTTGATAGGCGCAATTCCAGAAGGTGAAGATGTTTCGCTTTATACCGAGGGCAACTTTACTGACCTTTGTCGCGGCCCGCACGTGCCCAACACAGGCAAGCTCAAGGTGTTTAAGTTAATGAAGTTGGCTGGTGCGTACTGGCGCGGTGACAGCAATAACGAGATGTTGCAGCGCGTGTATGGTACTGCATGGCGTAATAAAGAGGAGTTGGAAGCCTATTTGTTCCAGTTGGAAGAAGCTGAGAAACGCGACCACCGCAAACTGGGCAAGCAACTGGATTACTTCCACATGCAGGATGATGCGCCTGGTATGGTGTTCTGGCATCCGCGTGGCTGGAGCATCTGGCAGGAAGTTGAGCAATACATGCGCCAGATGTTCAGGGAGTATAACTATCAGGAAGTGCGCACACCTACCGTGATGGATAAGACCTTGTGGGAGAAGTCCGGTCACTGGCAAAACTATCGTGACAATATGTTTGTAACCGCATCAGAAAACCGTGATTACGCGGTTAAGCCGATGAACTGTCCGGGGCATGTGCAGATATTTAATCATGATTTGCATAGCTACCGCGATTTGCCTTTGCGTCTGGCTGAGTTTGGTTCGTGTCACCGTAATGAGCCATCCGGCTCCTTGCATGGTTTGATGCGTGTGCGTGGTTTTACGCAGGATGATGCACACATTTTCTGTACAGAAGCACAAATCGAAGCGGAAGTGGCTGATTTTATTCAGATGTTATACAAAGTATATGGCAATTTTGGCTTTGATAACGTACTGGTGAAATTGTCTACCCGTCCGGAGAAGCGCGTGGGTAAAGACGATACCTGGGATAAAGCGGAAACGGCGCTTGCAAATGCACTTAACAAAAACAACCTGGCATTTGACTTGCAGCCGGGTGAAGGTGCATTCTATGGCCCTAAAATTGAGTTTACATTAAAAGATAGCCTAGGCCGTTTATGGCAATGTGGTACGATCCAGCTAGACTTTAACCTGCCAGAGCGTTTGGATGCAGAGTATGTGGCCGAGGATAATTCACGTCAGCGTCCTGTGATGCTGCACCGTGCCATCGTGGGTTCAATGGAGCGTTTTATCGGCATTCTAATCGAGCATTACGCAGGCGCAATGCCTTTATGGTTAGCACCAGTGCAGGTCATGGTGTTGAATATTTCAGAAAACCAAGCCGATTATGTGCGCCAAGTGGTTGAAACTTTGAAGAAAAATGGTATTCGATGCGAATTTGACTTGAGAAATGAGAAGATTACCTATAAAATACGCGAACATAGCATGCAAAAATTGCCTTACCTGCTAGTGGCGGGTGAGCGTGAAATGCAGACGGGACATTTGGCCGTGCGTACCAGAAAAGGTGAAGACCTAGGTTCTATGCCGATTAGCGCGTTGATTGAACGCCTAAAAGCAGAGATTGAAGCTAAGGTTTAATCCACTTAGGTGCACGGCTTAACTATTTTAGCGTCATCACGCGTGATTAATTTGGAGAATTTGATATAGCACAGGATAAAGAAACACGAATTAACGGCGATATTACAGCGCCACAGGTTCGTCTGGTGGGTATAGAGGGTGAGCCTTTGGGCATTGTGTCTCTTGCCGAAGCGTTTGCTAAGGCTGAAGAGGCAGACATCGATCTTGTTGAAATCGCACCTAATGCAGCGCCTCCGGTATGCAGGTTGATGGATTATGGCAAGTTTAAATATGCGGAAAGCAAAAGGCAGCATGAAGTTAAGCTTAAGCAAAAGCAGGTTGTAGTCAAAGAGATTAAATTCCGCCCCGGCACCGATGATGGTGATTATGCGATTAAAGTGCGCAATATCATCCGCTTTATTCAGGATGGCGATAAGGCAAAAATCACTTTGCGCTTCAGAGGGCGTGAGATTACACACCAGGAATTTGGTATGGCGCTATTGAAACGTGTGGAAGCTGATTTGAAAGAATACGCAATGGTTGAGCAGTATCCCAAGATGGAAGGCCGTCAGATGGTAATGGTGCTTGGCCCGATTAAGAAAGCTAAATAAGTTTTCTGATAAAAACATGTATTGCTGCAAATTCTGCAGTAATAGTGTGAAGTAGTAGTACCCCTGAGTGATACGGCTAAAAGGCATGCCTAAGCACTCTTAAACAACTCTAAAGGAGAACAAAATGCCAAAGATGAAAACCAAGAGTGGCGCTAAAAAGCGCTTCAAATTCTTGGGTAATGGTAAAGTGAAGCGTACGCACTCTCACTTGCGCCATATCCTAACGAAAAAGACCACCAAGCAAAAGCGTAAATTACGCGGCACGGCGATCATTTCTGCAACTGATGTCAAGCGCGTCCGCGCTATGATGCCAACACAATAGGAGTAAAACATGCCTAGAGTAAAACGTGGTGTCATCGCTCGCGCTAGACACAAAAAAGTATTAAAAGCAGCTAAAGGCTATCGTGGCCGTCGTAAAAACGTTTACCGCGTTGCCAAACAAGCGGTAATGAAAGCGGGTCAGTACGCTTACCGTGACCGCCGTCAAAAGAAACGTCAATTCCGCACATTGTGGATTGCACGTATCAATGCCGGTGCGCGTGAGTGTGGCTTGACATATAGCCGCTTCATGAATGGCTTGAAAAAAGCTGCGATCGAGGTGGATCGTAAAGTATTGGCTGACCTGGCTGTGTTCGATAAAGCGGCATTTGCAAAATTCGTTGAATTAGCAAAAGCTGGTTTGAGCGCATAACTTGTCAAGCTGAAAATTTCAGACTTATTACTAGGTTTGAACGAAAAAAGAGGCTTCGGCCTCTTTTTTTTGCGGTAAAATTCTCTTTTTGATTTTTTGCACAAAATCAAAGCATTATGAAATAAATCCGGGTTATTGCCGGTTAATTTATAACAACTAAAGATCATAAATCACATGGCAGACTTAACGCATTTAATTGCAGAAGCTGAAGCGGATTTTGCGAATAGCGCTTCAATGAACGACCTGGAAATAGCTAAGGCAAAATATCTGGGTAAATCCGGTTTACTTACAGATGCATTAAAAGGTTTGGGTAAACTGAGTGCGGAAGAGCGTCCGATAGCTGGTGCCGCAATTAATGTAGTGAAGCAGGCCGTAGAAGCCGCTCTAACGCTACGGCGCGAAGCGATATTGAGCGCCGAACAGGCGAAGCAGCTGGCACAGGAGTCGATTGATGTCACTTTGCCGGCACGTGCGCAGTCGCAGGGTGGTTTGCATCCAGTAACATTGACTTTGAAACGCGTAGAAGAGCTGTTTCACTCCATTGGCTTTGAAGTGGCAACCGGTCCTGAAATCGAAACTGATTTTTATAACTTCACTGCATTGAATATCCCGGAAGACCATCCGGCACGCGCCATGCATGATACTTTTTATATCGATGAAGCGAACGTGCTGCGAACACATACCTCTCCTGTACAGGTGCGGTATATGGAAAATGCACTCAAAACCAACAAGACGCCGCCGCTTAAAATCATCGCGCCAGGCCGCGTTTATCGTGTGGACTCTGATGCAACGCATTCACCCATGTTCCATCAAGTGGAAGGGTTGTGGGTGGATGAAGATGTCAGCTTTGCGAATCTAAAAGGGGTGGTGCAGGACTTTCTACAGAAATTCTTTGAGCGTGATGATTTGACGGTGCGTTTCAGGCCTTCATTTTTCCCCTTTACCGAGCCATCAGCCGAGATGGACATGAGCTGGAATGGTGGCTGGCTGGAGATCGGCGGCTGCGGTATGGTGCATCCGGAAGTATTCAAGCACGTGAATCTTGATAGTGAGAAATATCGCGGTTTTGCGTTCGGATTAGGCATAGAGCGCCTGACAATGCTGCGTTACGGTGTGAATGACTTGCGTCACTTCTTCAATAACGATTTGCGCTTTTTAAACCAATTTAGATAGATCAGGACTTTTTTATTAGCCGCAGATAGACGCGGATGTACGCAGATATTGAATACGAAATAAGTATCCAGTTTTTATCTGCGTACATCCGCGATAATCTGCCGCTTAAGGATTTTTATGCAATTCTCAGAAAACTGGTTACGAAGTTTAGTTGATACAAACCTGGATAGCGAGGCTTTAAGTCACGCCTTGACAATGGCCGGGCTTGAGGTGGAAGAAATGCAGCAGGTTGCCGCGCCATTTAGTAAAGTGGTGGTGGGGAAAATTCTGTCCGCAGAGAAACATCCTGATGCGGACCGCTTGCAGGTGTGTAAGGTAGATGTCGGTTTGGCTGAGCCTTTGCAGATTGTCTGTGGCGCGCCGAATGCGCGCGCAGGCCTGCTGGCACCTTGTGCGATGGTGGGCGCCGATTTGCCGGGCATTTCGATCAAGCAGGCTAAAGTACGCGGCGTTGAGTCATTCGGCATGATGTGCTCATCTAAAGAGCTGGGCATCAGCGCAGAGGCTACAGGCCTGCTTGAGCTGGACAGTGGTGCGGTTGTCGGTCAGAGCATCCGTGAGCATCTGGATCTGGATGACCATTTATTCACGCTGAAACTGACACCGAACCGCAGTGACTGTTTAAGCATTACAGGGATTGCCCGCGATGTTGCCGCCATTACTGGTGCTGTAACAAACTTTGCGAAGATTACACCTGTTCCGGTTGAGTTGGCAGAAGCGAAGAATGTTACGGTGAATGAGCCGGCGGCTTGTCCACGCTACTGTGGCCGCCTGGTCAGCGGCATCAATGCAAAAGCGGTTACCCCGGCCTGGATGATGAAGCGTTTAGAGCGTAGCGGGCTTCGCAGCATCAGTGCGGTAGTGGATATCACCAATTACGTGCTACTTGAGTTAGGGCAACCTTTGCATGCCTTTGATGCTGCCAAACTCACAGGTGATATCAATGTGCGCTATGCAAAAGCAGGCGAAGCGTTAAGCTTGTTGAATGACCAGACGGTGGAACTCAAAGCCGATGATCTGGTGATTGCGGATGCGCAAGGCGCTGTTGCTTTGGCGGGCATTATGGGTGGCAAACCCACTTCGGTAGATGAGGGCACTGCGGATGTTTTCCTGGAGAGCGCATTCTTTGTGCCGTCAGTGATTGCAGGTAAAGCGCGCAGGCTGGGTTTAAGCACCGACTCATCCTATCGTTTTGAGCGCGGGGTTGATTTTGGCAATACGCGCAATGCAATCGAGTATGCGACAACACTGATACAGCAAATTTGCGGCGGCAAGGCTGGTGCGATCACTGAGGTGTCTGGCGCTTTACCGGTGCGACATCCGGTTAAACTGAGAATGGCAAGGCTGCTGTCTGTATTGGGTATAGCTTTTGAAGAACAGGCAGTAGCACAGCTTCTAACGCAGCTTGGTTTTGCATTCAGTACGGCTGATGCGGTATTCACAGTGACACCACCCAGCTACCGTTTTGATATCACGATTGAAGAAGACTTGATTGAGGAGGTTGCACGTCTGCATGGCTACGACCATATTCCGGCAACGCCGCCTGTAGCTGAGTTAACGATGCTGGCGGCACCTGAGCAGCAATTGCATCTAAACAAGATTAGAGACGGTTTGGTTTCTGCCGGCTATCAGGAAGTGGTAACCTACAGCTTTGTGGATGAGCGCTGGGAGCGCGACCTGTTGGGTAACCATGCGCCAATCCGCCTGAAAAACCCGATTGCGAGCAATCTGAGTGTGATGCGTACAAGCCTGTGGGGTGGTTTACTAGACACGCTGAGCTATAACTTGAATCGTAAGCAAGACCGTGCTTATTTGTTTGAAATAGGCGCGGTGTATCAACAGGCAGTTGGCGCATTTGAAGAATCAACGCGTATTTCCGGCTTGGCCTATGGTAGTGCAAGGCCTGAGCAATGGGCTGCGAGCAATGTGGATGTGGATTTTTTTGATGTAAAAGCACATGTCGACAGATTGTTAGGCGCGCATGCGCGCTATGAAAAAGACACGCATGCTACGTTGCATCCTGGGCAAACCGCACGTATTTTTCTTGGTGACAGTGCCATTGGTTACTTAGGCAAGCTTCATCCGAGGTGGCAACAGCACTATGGTTTGCAAAAAAATACTTACCTGTTTGAACTTGATGCTAACGCTGTGTTAAAGCGTCCACTGCCACGTTATCAGGAAGTTTCAAAACTATTGCCCGTACGTCGCGATATCGCAATTGTGCTGGATCAGCAGGTTACCGCATCCGCAGTGTTAAATGCGATAAAAAACGCCAATATTCCGCTGGTGACTGATGTCAGTTTGTTTGATTTATACCAAGGAAAAGGTGTTGCAGAAAACAAAAAAAGCCTTGCATTATCAGTACTTATGCACGATACTCAAAAAACTTTAACAGACAGCGATGCTGATTCAACGATCGCTAACCTGCTAGAATTGCTAAAGAATAATTTTGATGCAGCGCTAAGAAACTAACCCCCTTAACGGGCGATTTGGTGGCTTAGCATTTTGTATTATGCTTAAACGGCAATACGTAAAAAAGCGATAACAGCTTTAAATGAAATGGGAGTGGTATATGACTTTAACAAAGGCTGAACTTGCAGATTTACTCTATGAGCAAGTTGGGTTAAATAAACGTGAAGCTAAAGATATGGTGGAAGCCTTTTTTGAAGAGGTACGTATTGCTTTAGAAGCAGGGGATAGTGTCAAATTGTCAGGTTTTGGTAATTTTGAATTACGTAAAAAATCTGAGCGGCCGGGCCGTAACCCAAAAACAGGCGAGGAAATTCCTATTACGGCCCGCCGTGTAGTGACTTTTCATGCCAGCCAAAAACTAAAAAGTAAGGTAGATGCCAACTACGCGGTGTTGTAGTTTGTAGCAAATCTGGCTTTAGAGCTGTAGATGTTTTATTCATGTAGGTGATAGGATCTAGGAAAGCTAACAGGATGAGTGAGCAGGTGAACAAGGTGCAGTTGCCACCAATACCGGCAAAGCGATACTTTACCATCGGTGAAGTAAGTGAACTGTGTGGCGTCAAGCCGCACGTGCTGAGATACTGGGAGCAGGAGTTTACGCAGCTTAAGCCTGTAAAACGCCGTGGCAACCGCCGTTATTACCAGCATCATGAAGTACTGTTAGTTAGACGTATCCGTGAATTGCTTTATGAACAAGGGTTCACTATAACTGGAGCGCGCAATCGCCTGGATAGCCACGACGCAGGAGCGACAGATCCTGACAAGTCAAGCGCGACTCGATTGCCGGCGCAAGCGGAAGCTCCTGACAATCAGCCTGTATTACAGTCGAGCTTGCCGCTTGAAGCAGTGAATCCTCAGGTTGATTTTTCAGCCATTAAACTGGAGTTGCAGCAAATATTAAAACTATTACGTCATGATACGGTGTTGTCTTAAGTGTGTACAAAGATTTTGTGCTGATGTTTTATGATAGGTGTCCATTTGCGTTATAATACGCGCTGTTGCAATTAATTGTGACAAGGTTCGGGGCGTAGCGCAGCCTGGTAGCGTACTTGCATGGGGTGCAAGGGGTCGTGTGTTCGAATCACACCGTCCCGACCAAATAAATCAACGGGTTATAAATAATCAAGTCAGCCATGCGCTGACTTTTTTGATTTTTTAGACTTAACCTCACTGCTGCCCCAGATAAGCTCTCTTACGTATAAAACAGCCTCAATTGAGGTGATGTCGCGCTGGTTTTTTCGGGCGGTCTGAGCTAGTACAACTGAGCTAAGCTGATATTTATCCCCTGCTATTTTTACGCAGCAATACTATAAAAAAATTGCTGTCGCTCGACCCGTTCGACTCTTTGATTGACAGCATAGGTCAGTATTAGCAATGTCAGCTGTTTATTTTCTGTTCTGCAAGTGTACTGAGAAATTCAGCAATATCCCACTCGCACCCTCCACAGCCGGAGATTGCACCTGTCCACCTTGAGATAGCTTCCATATCCATGCCTTGTTCAAATAAGTTTTGAATATTTGACCGTGTAGTGCCACTGCAGTCACACATGACACAATTTTCCAGATTGTTATCTTGAGTATTCATGAGTGTTATTTTACTTCAAATGCTATTTGAATCCATATTTTCTATAGGGACTTGCCAGCGGTTAATAGTCAACACTAAAGCCAACAAGTTGGCAAGTTGTCATTCAACAAGTTGTCATTCAAGTAGACGTGAATCGACTAATGGAAAGTATGGAATTATGCCAGGCTTCCAATCAATGATTTTAAGTTGGTTAAGATTGCAGTTCAATGACACGTCCCGTCCAAAATAGGTTGGCAGTTATTCATCTATTTAGGTTGTTTTAGAAACACCTGATGAACTTCACCGGGCGTTTTGTATTTAAGGCTTTTTTGTGGCCTGACCTCATTGTAAATCTTGATGGATTGTTTGACCATCTTTCTGGCCTCGTCCAGATCTTTGGGTTTGGTTAATAGGCACTCATTATTTTAAATACCATTTACGCGCTCAGCTAGGGCATTCTGAATAACAGTCATAGCCAGGTAATTCCCCCAGAGATTCGTGTGCGTTTATCAATTAACCAATTAAGAGAGGGTGGAGTTCTGTTTGACATAACAGTACTCCACCATATTAATTTGATTAGCTAAAGTGCAAGTGAGGAATCAGGGGGGTGCACATGCGAGTCCTGAATATTTACTTGTTTAGTGTTTCAATCATCACTAATGGCTCTGCGGTAGTTTCTTCTTTAGATTGCTTTTGCCAGGAAGCAGCCCTGCGTGGCGTGCGTGGTTTTTCTGTTGCAACAGGTGCGGTTACTTTAGGTGTATCTGCTTTAGTTTCCACAAGCTGTAGACCAGTTGCTGCCAAATCCAAAGTTTTAGCCTCAGCTTTTGGTTTGCGCGCGCGGGCTGGGCGTTTTTTCTCAGTTTTAGCTTTAGTTTCATTTGCTGCAGGTTCTGCGTCCTTGCTACTTGTTTCTGTAACTTCGTTATTTTCCGCTGTTTTGCTCGATGAGTTACGTTGGTTTTTTTGTTTAACCTCTTTGCTTGCCGCAACTTCACCTGCCGCAACTTCACCTGCGGTTGCTTTTTGCGAGTTCTCTGCGGTTTTTGTGGGCTCAACGTGATTTTTGGCTTGTTCCGCAGGAGCTTCTTTGCTTGCCAAGACTGTATTGCTTGCGATATTTTCAGCCTGAATATTTTCAGTTGGCTTCTCTGTTGTTTGGGCTTTGTCTACCGATGTATTTTCAGCAGATGCAGTCTGGCTGGCGTTAATTTCTTCGTTAGGTACAAATGCACGTGTTTCATCACGATCGCGACGGCCACGGCGGTTGTTACGATTGCGACGGCCACTGCGTTCGTTGCGTTGTTCTGATGTCTCGTTTGTGCTTACGTCAGGTGTTTGCGCCACATTAGCAGGCTGCTGATTGCGAGGCTGGTCGTTGCGCGACTGGTCTGGACGCTGTTGTGTTTTTTGTGGGCGCGCGTCATGTGTTTTGCTGTCAGCCGCGCGCGCTTCCTGTGGGCGGGGCTGGCGCTGCTCGTGATTGGCATTTTTTTCTGTGCGTTCGTTGCGGTTGCGCTCGTTACGGTTGCGGTTGCGTTCGTTGCGGTTGCGGTTACGACCATTTTCGCTACGGGCATCACTCGCCTTTTTGTGATCTTTAGTAGATTCATCCTGGCTGGATGTAAAAAAACTGGAGAAGAACTTCTTGACGCGCGCAAAAATAGAATCTTTAGCAACTGCTTTTTCTACAGACACAGGTGCTGGTGCAGCAGGTGTGATGCCTTTCACAGCTGCAACCGGTTTAATGGCCTTTGCTTCTTCCGCCGCGTTTGTCACGTAGTTGATCTCTGTCGGTAGCTCTACCATTTGATAACTTGCGCGATTTGTTTCATCGTTGACATCATCATGCTTCACACGCACGATGTTGTAGTTGGGTGTTTCTAAGTGAATATTGGGGACTAAAACGACTTCAACCCCCATACGCTGCTCAATTTTATGAATGTCAGCACGTTTTTCGTTAAGCAGGAATGTCGCAACCTCAACAGGTAATTGCACCTGAATAATAGCGCTGTTTTCTTTCATTGCATCCTCTTGTGTGATGCGCAGGATATGCAATGCCGTTGATTCAATGCCGCGGATATGGCCTGTGCCATGGCAACGTGGACATGGGATGTGGTTTGATTCACCCAGGCTTGGACGCAAGCGCTGGCGTGACAGTTCGAGTAAGCCAAAGCGTGAGATTTTGCCGGTTTGAACGCGTGCACGGTCTGCATGCAATGCATCACGCAGTGCGTTCTCAACTTCGCGCTGGTTACGTTGGCTTTCCATATCAATAAAGTCAATTACCACCAGCCCGCCCAAGTCGCGTAATCGCAATTGGCGAGCAACTTCTTCTGCTGCTTCCAGGTTGGTATTAAATGCCGTTTGCTCAATATCGCTGCCACGTGTAGCGCGGCCGGAGTTGACGTCAACAGAAACTAATGCTTCCGTATGGTCAATGACAATGGCACCGCCAGAAGGGAGGCGAACTTCACGTGCAAAAGCAGATTCAATCTGGTGCTCAATTTGGAAACGTGTGAAAAGCGGGATTTCATCCTGATACAGCTTTACGCGAGCAACATTGCCTGGCATTACGTGATTCATAAACTGCACTGCTTGTTCGTGAATATCTGGCGTGTCGATGAGGATCTCGCCAATATCAGAGCTGAAATAATCACGGATTGCACGGATGACCAAGCTGCCTTCCTGGTAAATCAAGTAAGCGCCAGCCTGCATTGTAGAGGCGCCATCAATCGCTGCCCATAGTTGCGTAAGGTAGTTTAAATCCCATTGCAATTCTTCTGCAGAGCGACCTATGCCCGCAGTTCGGGCGATGATACTCATTCCTTGCGGCACTTCCAGCTGGGCCAGTACGTCGCGTAACTCGTTACGGTCTTCGCCTTCGATACGACGTGATACACCACCTCCGCGAGGGTTGTTCGGCATGAGCACTAAATAACGTCCTGCCAGCGAGATGAAAGTCGTGAGTGCAGCGCCTTTGTTGCCACGCTCATCTTTATCAACCTGAACGATGAGTTCCTGGCCTTCTTTCAAGGCGTCTTGAATACGCGCGCGCCCATCGGCGCCTTCTTTATAATAGCTGCGTGCAACTTCCTTGAAGGGTAAAAAACCGTGACGATCCTGGCCGTAATCTACAAATGCGGCCTCAAGTGATGGTTCTATGCGGGTAATCACACCTTTGTAAATGTTGCTTTTTCGTTGTTCCTTACCTGCGTGTTCGATATCTAAATCGATTAGTTTTTGGCCATCTACGATGGCAACGCGCAATTCTTCTGACTGCGTTGCATTAAATAACATGCGTTTCATTGTTTGCTCCTGAAGCGCTCAGGAAAGCCAGCTTGATACATTTTCTGTACATCAATACAAAGCAGGTTTTAAGGTGAGAGTGCCATTAATTTGGCTAAATGACTAAAGAGGCAGGGCATGCCTGCATAGAATTACATGGGCGAGTTGTTTGCCAATGCAATGAACATTTTAACGAGGGTCATGTTAACAATGCCGCAATTAACGCATGATAGTAGCTATCTTAGGGCGATTAAAACACGATGTGTCTATACGCGCGCTTATTTTGCTTTACTAGACCAGTGGCAAAGGTGGCACAGTGGTCATAGGCTCATTCAATCATATTAAATTATTCAAGCAGAATGGTTCAATCAACGTTAAGGCTCGGATTGTATCTTACTTGAGTAAATTGTTCGTTAAAGCAAGTGCATTGTAAATTTTTTGTTTCAAAGTGGTTATTGTTAACCACTCGTCACTTAAATTCGTTAAAATTCTATTCTTTTAGTCATTCTCATTTGATGGACTAATCAATGACTGTAATTTAAGTCGATTGACTAGACTGTCAAATTTAACTATCACATTAAGTCGCGCTTTGTGTTTATTTGTCTGCGGCGGCTTGAGCGCTAATTCTACTTACCGCTACTTTGTTGAGTGGCGAGCGGTATTAACCAGGTATTTTTTCACTTAATCATTAAGTTTAAGATAAACATCAGTGACATAAATAATTGCCACAATGTGATGTGATTATCATAATTAAGTGTATCCTTATCAGGAGTTTAAGTGTTAATTCAATCGCAACCTAACAAGAATTCGCAGAGTATAAGCTACATCTTTCATAAAAGCTACGCATGAATAATTTAATTGCAACAAAGTCGATCAATAAACCGAGTAAAGTGAGTGAGTCAGCGGCGTCTTTTTTGACGATCGACGAGGCCAGTGAAGGACAGCGTATTGATAACTTCCTTACGAAAACACTAAAAGGCGTGCCTAAAAGCCATGTTTACCGCATTTTGCGTAGTGGCGAAGTGCGCGTGAATAAAAAACGTATTGATGCCGATTTTCGATTGAGTCTGGGTGACGAGGTGCGCGTGCCACCAACGCGTTCATCTGCTGTAGATAAACCTGAATCTGTAGCTGCTGTGAGTGCCAAGTTTGACCAGGCCATTCTCTATGAAGATGATGCTATGCTGGTGATTAATAAACCTGCCGGATATGCTGTGCATGGTGGTAGTGGCGTTAGCCGCGGTGTGATTGAGCAGCTGCGTTTAGAGCGTCCGCGTGCCAAGTTCCTTGAGCTTGTGCATCGTCTGGATAGGGAAACCTCAGGCGTGTTGATGCTGGCTAAAAAAAGAAGTGCGCTAGTGGCGCTACATGAAGCTATCCGTAACAATCAGACAGATAAACGTTATGTAATGCTAGTGCAGGGTGAGTGGACGGAAGCGAAAAAGCGCGTGGTGCTGGATTTGCAGAAGTATGTCCTGCCCAATGGCGAGCGCCGTGTGAATGTAGTTACTGACGCATCAAAAGATAAATTCGGTGAACGTCAGAATTCTGAGTCTCTGTTTAGATTGTTAAAACACTATCATAGTCCTGCCATCGGTAAATTTAGCCTGTTAGAAGCGCAGTTGGTCACAGGCCGCACGCATCAGCTGCGCGTACAACTGGCACACTTGGGTTATCCGATTGTCGGAGATGATAAATACGGGGATTTTTCCTTAAACAAAGCCTTGGTGAAGCACGGGCTGAAACGTATGTTTCTACATTCATCCGTGACAAAAATACGACATCCATTGACAGGTGAAAAGCTGGATCTCAGCGCGCCGACTCCACTGGAGTTAGACAGATTTTTACAAAAATTAGCATGAGAAAGAGAATGATTGAAGTATGGCAAAGCAGTTCGATTTAATTGTCTGGGATTGGGACGGCACATTGGCCGATTCCACAGGTATGATTACCAATGCAATTTTAAAGGCAGCAGAACAGGTCGGGCTGCCTGCACTAAGCGCCCAAAAGGCAAGCAGCATCATAGGGTTGGGTTTGCGTGAATCTATAGAAACTCTGTATGGCAATCTGCCTGTAGTCCAGGCGCAGGCGCTTGCTCAGCAATATAATCTTAATTACTATGCCGGTGAGCATGAGATCCCTCTATTTGCGGAAGCGGCTAATACGATTATTGAACTCAATAAGCGTGGTTACAAGTTGGCAGTTGCAACCGGCAAAAGCAGGCGTGGGCTTAATTTTGCACTTGAACATACAGGGCTTGGGCATTATTTTCATGCGACACGTACGGTAGATGAGTGTTTTTCAAAACCGCACCCACAGATGCTAAATGAATTAATGGATGATTTGATCACCTTACCTGCGCGTACCCTGATGATAGGAGATACCAGCTATGATCTGCATATGGCAAAAAATGCAGGGGTGCATGCCGTAGGTGTTAGTTATGGTGCGCAACCTGCCGAGCAATGGCAGCATTTAAATCCGATACAGCAGTTTGATGATTTTAATAGCTTGAGTGCGTGGCTGTTGACACATGCTTAAAATAAACGAAAATCTTATTATCCTAGAGAGTGCGGCATTGGCAGAGTCAGGAAAAGGACTTAGGTTTGCCCTGCCCATGCTGGGTGAGCACGTTACGGGTTTTGTGGTGCGCTACAAGGGCAAGCCTTATGCTTATGTAAATCAATGTGCACACGTTTCTGTAGAATTGGACTGGAATGAGGGCGATTTTTATACCGCTCAGCAGGATTTTTTAATATGCTCAACGCATGGCGCACATTATCGACCTGATAACGGATTTTGTGTGTTTGGGCCGTGTAAAGGAAAAAGCCTGAAACCTATTGAGGTAGTTGAACAAAATCAAAAAATCATTATCAATACAGCATCTGTAATGTAATTATTAGAAAGTAAGTAAGATGGCAGAAGAAAACCAACAGAACACAGCGCAGCAGCACACCGCGAATTTGCATTCGGCATCAGTTGTCGACAAACCTCAGGACACGCAGTGGCAACGTGATGCGCTCGAGCGCCTTGCATCGAGTGCGCTTACGGAGCAGCGTACAGCTAGGCGCTGGAGTGTGTTTTTCAAAAGCCTGACGTTTCTTTATCTTTTTGTATTGATGTTAGTGGCTTTAGGACTTGTCGGTGGGGCAAAGAAAGATTTTAAAGCGCATACGGCATTGATTGAAATTTCAGGTGTGATTCAGGCAGGGGGAGATGTTAATGCCGATGCAGTAATGAGTAGCTTGCGGGATGCTTACGAAAACAAAGGCACCAAGGGTATTATCCTGCGGATTAACAGCCCTGGCGGTAGCCCTGTGCAGGCTGGCATCATTAATGATGAAATCAAGCGCCAAAAGAAATTGCATGCGGATATTCCTGTGTATGCCGTAGTTGAGGATATCTGTGCATCTGGTGGCTATTACATTGCCGCTGCAGCGGACAAAATCTACGTTGATAAAGCGAGCATCGTGGGTTCTATCGGTGTACTTATGGATGGCTATGGCTTTACAGAAGCAATGCAGAAAGTTGGCGTCGAGCGCCGCTTGATGACAGCGGGCGAGAATAAAGCCATGTTAGACCCTTTTTCTCCGGTGAATCCTAAACATCAGGCTTTGGCGCAGGCGATGCTCAATGAAATTCACGAACAATTTAAAACCGTTGTCAGAGAAGGGCGTGGTGCACGGCTTAAAGAGAATGATGAAACTTTTAGCGGTTTGTTCTGGAGCGGTGAGCAGAGTATCAAAATTGGTTTAGCCGATGCGATTGGCAGTACTGATTATGTGGCGCGTGAGGTAATCAAGCAGGAACACATCGTTGATTTTACTTATCAGGATGACCTTGCCAGTCGAATCGCAAAACGTATCGGGGCGAGTGTGAGTGCCACAATCGGTGA
Organism: Betaproteobacteria bacterium HGW-Betaproteobacteria-22; assembly: GCA_002842285.1. Classification (GTDB taxonomy): domain Bacteria; phylum Pseudomonadota; class Gammaproteobacteria; order Burkholderiales; family Methylophilaceae; genus Methylotenera. The sequence continues at coordinate 35,401 of PHCJ01000002.1, read as the reverse complement.
GATGCTAGCGAAACAGCTGGTGAACGCGGGTGAAGTGAAATTGCGTTAATGCTGTTTAAATAAACGCGGTGGACAGATTTTGCATGCGTGCTTTTAACCGGGATCTTTCATTAGCAGCCATTTTTAATGGAAACCATTTTAGAGCAACCTTTTGATTTATTTAGGACTCAGCATGAGGTTGCCATAAAACTTTACTGCAATACAAACTCTCTAGACTACCCTTTCTATCAAGTTTACAGGGTTATAGGTTTGTTCCTAGTAATCCCAGATTTTCAATTAGGCGATTTTACATCTACTTGAATGTCAACTTGCCCATTCTGCGTCTTTTTTGTACAAATTTTCTGCCAATAGTAATGACTTTCGATCATAAAATTTGCACAAAAAATCCATCAAACTGTGCGGGGGTGTCATTTTTAGCAACACTTGCCAACTTGTTGCCTTTAGTGCTGATTATCAGCCGCTGGTAATATCCTAATGGAAAATTTGGGTTAATTTCAAGCATGAGGCGTTTGTATTTTTCATTTCAGGAAACTCGCAATATGGCAAGCGTCGACTGTTTTTTAGTCTTGAATAACAATCGATTGGTAATTCGGCGGACTGACTGGGTACGTTAACTTCATGCGCTTTAAGGTGCTGAGTAATAATCTTGATACGAGCAGATTGCGATTGGTTTTTGAATCAGCAGGAATGATATACCAGGGCGCATAATCAGTAGAGGTGGCTTTGATTGCCTGCTCATAGGCTTGCATGTAATTAGGCCATAAAGTGCGTTCATCAAGGTCTGCTGGGTTGAATTTCCAGCTTTTTTCCGGGTTGTCCAAGCGTTCCTGCATGCGTTTTTTTTGTTCCTCTTTGGTGATGTGCAGAAAACACTTGATGATGGTTGTACCTGTTTCTGTCAAAAGCCGTTCAAAGTCGTTGATTTGTGCATAGCGGCGTTTGCATTCTGCATCATCAATCCAGTCATGCACTTTTACAATTAATACGTCTTCATAGTGACTGCGGTTGAAAATCACTAACTCTCCCACACCGGGCACCTGCTGATGTACGCGCCATAGATAATCATGTGCAAGTTCTTCCTTGCTTGGCGCCTTGAAACTGGCAAGGCGTATGCCCAAGGGGTCAGTTTCGCGAAACACATGACGTACAGTACCGTCTTTGCCGCTTGCATCCATTCCTTGCAGTACAAGCAGCACTTTGCGTTTGCCCTCTGCATGCAGGATATCCTGCAATTGATTAATCTCACTTGCCAGTGCCGCAAGGTCAGCCGCATTTTGCTCTTTTGTGCCAGTGCGCTCAGATTTGTCTCTCGCATCATAATCCTTGAGCGAAAATTTTTTAGGATTTACTTTATATTTGTCGAAGTTGAACATGTTTATTGCCGCTTAATTTTGTTAAATAATGTGCGATAAAAAAGCCCAATGAGATTTCTCATCGGGCTTAAAGGTTAAAATTTTAGTCACCAAACTTCAATAAGCGTTGAATGCGCATTATCATGCCTTATTCAATTTTAAGTGTTTTGGTATAGTTGATGAGGCCGTTGGTTGAGCTGTCATAGTCAGTTACAACCTCTTCGTTGCTTAGTTGAGGTAGAATTTGCTGTGCAATCTGTTTGCCATATTCAACGCCCCATTGGTCGTAACTGTTAATGTCCCAGATGATGCCCTGTACAAATATTTTGTGCTCATACAGTGCAATCAGTTTTCCCAGTGTATTGGGTGTTAATTTGTCAAATAGAATAGAAGTAGTAGGGCGGTTACCTTCAAACATTTTATGCGGTAACAGGTTTTCCAGCGCTTCACCAGAGAGTCCTTGTTGTTCAAGCTCGGCACGCGCCTGTTCTCTGGTTTTACCTAGCATGAGTGATTGGGTCTGTGCTAAAAAGTTAGCTAAAAGAATTTTATGATGTGCATGCCCGTTGCTGCTCACTTTGTAATGACTATGTACAGGCATTAAAAAGTCGGCAGGCACGATTTGTGTGCCCTGATGAATGAGCTGGTAGAAAGCGTGCTGACCATTGGTGCCAGCTTCACCCCAGATGACGGGGCCAGTCTTGTAGGGGACGCGGCTGCCATCACGGCAAATGAATTTACCGTTACTTTCCATGTCGGCCTGTTGTAAATAGGCGGGAAATCTCGCCAAGCCTTGGTCGTATGGCAATATGACCTGAGAGTCCACATGGAAGAAATTGTTGTACCACAAGCCAATCAGCGCCATGATGACGGGCATATTCTGCTCTAATGGTGCAGTTTTGAAGTGCTCGTCCATTTCAAATGCGCCCTGGAGCAGATCTTCAAAATTATCCATGCCGATATACAAGGCAATTGACAATCCAATCGCAGACCACAGTGAATAGCGGCCACCCACCCAGTCCCAGAAAGCAAACATATTGGCGGTATCAATGCCAAACGCCTGCACGGCTTTGATGTTGGTCGACAGTGCAACAAAATGTTTGGCGACAAAAGCATTGTCTTTGGCTGCATCCAAGAACCATGCGCGGGCAGACGTCGCATTGGTCATGGTTTCTTGTGTGGTAAATGTTTTTGAGGCCACAATAAACAGGGTGGTTTCAGGGTTGCATACATTTAGGGCACGCATTAAATGTGCACCATCTATATTTGAAACAAAATGTACGCTTAAATCAGGGCTGGCGTAGGGTTTTAATGCATCACACACCATTACGGGGCCTAAATCAGAGCCGCCAATGCCAATATTGACAATGTCGGTAATACGTTTACCGGTATAGCCTAGCCATGCGCCGTTGCGCACCTTGGTTGTAAATTCACGCATCTGTGCCAATACGGCATTCACATCAGGCATCACATCATGGCCGTCCACATAGACGGGTGTATTGGCACGGTTGCGCAGAGCAGTATGCAATACAGCACGATTTTCTGTGATATTGATTTTTTCACCGGAAAACATTTTATCGCGCCATTGCTCAATATTGGCTTCACGCGCAAGTTGAAATAACAGCGGCAGTGTTGCATCGGTGATGCGATGCTTGGAGTAATCAAACAGTATGTCGGCAAATTTCAGGTGGTATTTTTCAAAGCGATTGGGGTCGTTCGCAAAAATGTCCCGCATATGTAAATCGCTGATTGCTTGCTGGTGCTGGCAAAGCTTTTGCCACACCGGTAATTGATTTAGTCTAGCCATGTTGATGATCGAGCTTTATGTATTAGGTTTAAGTTATTTTATTTGCAAAATGATAGCAGCGAGTGGTGGTAATTTAATCACAAGTGACTGCGCATGGTGCATCCAAGGCACATTCTCTGTGTGTAGGCTGTCACTGTTGCCCTGATTGCTTCCGCCGTAACAGCTTGCATCGCTGTTGAATATTTCATGGTAGGTTCCTGCCTGCGGCATCCCAATGCGATACTGGTTACGCAACACCGGTGTAAAGTTCAGCACTATTATAACAAAACTATTGTCAAGCCCGCGCCTAACGTAGCTGATAATGGATTGTTCAGTGTCGTGACAGTCAATCCACTCAAATCCCTGATGTTCAAAATCCAGGGTATGCAGTGCGGGCAGCGTTTTATAGAGATTGTTCAAGTCGGTATGCGTCTTTTGTATACCTCGATGCCATTCATGGCCTGCGTACTGATTGTCGACTAAATGCCAATCCAGGCTGGTATTGACGTTCCATTCCCGACCTTGACCTATTTCATTTCCCATGAAATTGAGTTTTTTTCCGGGAGATGTCATTTGGTAAGTCGTTAACAAACGCAAATTGGCGAATTTTTGCCAGGCATCACCGGGCATTTTGTCTAACAGTGATTTTTTACCATGGACGACTTCGTCGTGCGAGAAAGGTAAAACAAAGTTTTCAGAATACGCGTACAGTTGCCCAAAGGTAAGTTTGTCGTGGTAGTAGCGTCTGTGCACGGGGTCGTTTTCGATGTAGCTTAGCGTGTCATTCATCCACCCCATGTTCCATTTCATACTGAAGCCTAGGCCACCCAGGTAGATTGGGCGGGATACCATAGGCCATGCGGTGGATTCTTCCGCAATCGTGAGCACCCCAGTGAAATCTTCACCGACCATCATGTTCAGTTGTTTCAGGAAGTCGATGACATCAAGATTTTCGCGTCCGCCAAACTTGTTGGGAATCCATTCGCCAGGGTTGCGTGAGTAGTCCAGGTAGAGCATTGAAGCAACGGCATCAACACGCAAGCCATCAATGTGGAATTCCTGTAACCAGTAATAGGCGTTGGAAATTAGAAAGTTACGCACCTCGTTGCGGCCGTAATTGAATATATAAGTGCCCCAGTCCTGATGCTCGCCCAGGCGTGGGTCTTCGTGTTCATAAAGTGCAGTGCCGTCGAAGCGTGCAAGTGCCCAGTCATCTTTAGGAAAGTGGCCCGGTACCCAGTCTAGAATAACGCCGATATTGGCCTGATGGAATGCATCTATCAGAAAACGCAGATCATCCGGCGAGCCAAATCGGTTGGTGACGCCAAAGTAACCCGTGGTCTGATAGCCCCAGGATTCGTTAAGCGGATGCTCGGAAATGGGTAATAATTCAACGTGAGTGTAACCCATGGCAACCACATGCGGCACCAGCGTTTTTGCTAGTTCACGGTAGGTAAGAAAGTGTCCTTTTTTGTTGCGTTGCCATGAGCCCAGGTGTACTTCGTAACAGTTGAACGGTGCATGCAACCAATCGCGCTGTTTGCGCGCCTCCAGCCATTGACGATCCTCCCATTGATGGTGGCTGTCGCTGATTTTTGCAGCGGTGCCCGGGCGCTGTTCAAACTCGAAACCATACGGATCGGTTTTAACCAAGATTCCACCTGTATGGCGGTTGCGAATTTCAAATTTATAGGTGTCACTGTTGGTGAGCCCGGGGATGAAGATATCCCACACACCGCTTGAGCCATGAGTGCGCATAGAGTGGATGCGCCCATCCCAGTTGTTAAAGCTGCCGATTACACTGACGCGCTCAGCATTGGGTGCCCAGACGGCAAAGCGCACACCTGCTACACCTTCTTGCGTCATCAGATGGGCACCTAACATTTTATAGGCTAATTTAAGACGCCCTTCACCAAATAAATACAGATCGTCTTGCGTAATGCTGGAACTGAAGGTGTAGGGGTCATTTGTTTCGTAACACTGTTCACCAGTGCTGATCTTCAGAAGGCAGGGTGTTTTGAAAGCCACCGGACTGGTATATTCAAACAGGCCGTCCTGATGTGTTTTTTCGAGATCGACCCAGTCATCCTCTGTTTTGATTTTGACTTCACTCGCGTAAGGCAGGAACGTGCGGTATACGTAGTATTTTTCGTCATCAATGTGTGTGACATGCTGGCCTAAGAAGCTAAAAGGGTCGTGATGACGTGCCTCCAGTATGCGGTTTAATGCCTGATTGTGCATGTTGGATGGTGCATGAGTTGTTTTTGATTTTGCCAAAATATCTCTTCCCCAATTATTTTTTAGCTATTTATTAAATTTAAACCATTTTAGCTAGATTATAGTGCTTTAAGCTGATTATAATGTAATCAATGGCAATCGTAGTAAAAAAAGCTAGTTAGCCCAGCTAGCAGGATATTTAGCAACTAAATAAAAACTTCAGGAGGGCATCATGTCTCAGCATCAACATACAGACCAGCATTCAGATCGTTTTATTAGTACATTAACCAAAAATACTGTCGCAATCATTTTAGCAGGCGGACGCGGTAGTCGCTTGAAGAATTTAACGGATTGGCGTGCAAAACCGGCGGTGCAGTTTGGCGGCAAGTTCCGTATCATTGATTTTCCATTATCCAATTGCATTAACTCAGGTATCCGTCGCATTAATGTGGCAACGCAATATAAGGCGCAAAGCCTGATTCAGCATATTCAGCGTGGCTGGGGGTTTTTGCGCGGTGAGTTTAATGAGTACGTCAATATTATTCCTGCGCAGCAGCGTATTTCTGAAGACTGGTACAAGGGGACCGCGGATGCGGTGTATCAGAACATTGACTTATTACGTGAGGGTGGGGCTGATTATGTATTGATTCTGGCTGGCGATCATATTTACAAAATGGATTACGGCAAAATGCTGGCTACGCATGTGCGTAACAATGCGGATATGACGGTGGCCTGTATTAATGTGCCATTGGAAGATGCTAAAGGCTTTGGTGTGCTGGCCGTAGATGGTACAGACCGTGTGGTGGAGTTTGCTGAGAAGCCGGCTAACCCTAAGCATATGCCTGATGATCCCACCAAAGCGTTTGCCAGCATGGGCATTTATGTGTTTAACGCGAAGTTCCTGTATGAACAGTTGATACGCGATGCCGATGACCCACATTCAAGCCATGATTTTGGTGGTGATATCATCCCTTACATCATCAATAAATATAAAGTGCAGGCGCACCGTTTTACAGATAGTTGTGTGGGTGCTAAAAATGGTAATTTCTATTGGCGTGATGTGGGCACGATTGATGCTTATTGGGAAGCCAATATGGAGCTCACAAAGGTGGTGCCGGAGCTTAATTTATACGATAGAGATTGGCCAATCTGGACTTATCAGGAGCAGTTACCGCCCGCGAAATTTGTATTTAATGACGAAGGACGTACGGGCAAAGCCACTGACTCTTTGGTTTCCGGTGGTTGTTTGATTAGCGGCTCGGCGGTGACCAATACGGTTTTGTTTTCCGATGTGCGTGTGCACAGCTATTGCGAAGTTTCAGGTGCGGTGATTTTGCCCAAAGTGACTGTGAATCGTAATGTGGTACTGAAAAATGTAGTGATTGATCGTGGGTGCGTGATTCCAGAAGGCATGGCCATTGGGGTGGATCTCGCGTTGGATGCCAAACGTTTTTATGTTTCAGAAAAGGGCATCGTGCTGGTTACGCCTGATATGCTTGGGCAGGATTTGTATCGCGTCGTTTAATTCGTGCGCATATTTCAGGCAAACTGATTCGATTTTTTTCAGGTGGCTGTGCGTTGAGGTATTTAACATGTGCGCGCTTTAACGTGACCATCTCGAAAAAGTGTTTAATGTAGTCTTAATTTTTTAGTCAAGGTTTTTTATAAGTGATTACCCGTCGTTCTAAGTTGTATCTTAATCTTTACTGGCATATGCATCAGCCGGACTATCGTGACCTGGCAACCAATGAGTACGTGCTGCCCTGGACTTATCTGCATGCGATTAAGGACTACAGTGACATGGCGTTTCATCTTGAAGCCAACCCCAAGGCGCGCGTGACATTTAATTTTGTGCCTATTCTGATTGAACAGCTTGAAGATTACACAGCGCAGTTCAGGCAAAATAAAATTCGTGACCCGCTACTGGCTTTGTTGGCAGAGAAGGATTTGGGCGGTGTCAGTGATGAGCAGTGCCTTTTAATTGTGGAAAGTTGCTTTAAAAGTCATCATGAAAAGATGTTGAGTCCGTTTCCGCATTATCAGCGTTTATTCCAGCTTTATAAGTTGGTTGATACCATTAATGGCCATGACAGGTTGCACTATCTGGACGCACAGTATAAAGCGGACTTACTGGTGTGGTACCACTTGGCTTGGTGTGGCGAGAGCTTGCGTCGCAATAATCCCACTGTGCAGGCCTTGATGAACAAGGGCGTGCTGTTTACTTTTGAAGAACGCATGGCCTTGTTTAAAGTGGTGGGTGATACAGTGGCAGGGCTTATTCCACGCTATAAGGCGCTAATGGACGCTAAGCAGATAGAGATTTCGACAACGCCTTACTACCATCCGATTTTGCCATTATTGCTGGATTTTAAATCGACTTTAGACGCAATGCCGAATGCCCCCCTGCCTGAGAACTCGCAATATAAAGGTGGGTATCGCCGGGCTGTAGCGCACGTCGAGTCTGCCAATGCCTACCATAAGGTGCATTTTGGTAAGGAGTCCCGTGGCATGTGGCCGGCTGAGGGCGCTGTTTCTCATGCAGCGCTCTCGCTTATGGCGGAGAGTGGCGTAGAGTGGGCGGCCACAGGGCAGGCTGTATTGGCGAATAGCCTGAGAAAATCGCATTTAAGTGCGGAAGATCAAAACACTTATCTGTATCAGCCTTATCGGGTGACCAATGGCAAGCACGATATTTTATGTTTCTTTAGAGATGATAACCTTTCAGACAAAATCGGCTTCGAATATTCCGGGATGTTTGCGCGCGATGCAGTGAATGATTTTATACAAAGTTTAGAACATATACACCAATCTAATCCAAGCGACGGGGCTCAGGTGGTGAGTGTAATTCTGGATGGTGAAAATGCCTGGGAATATTATCCTTACAATGGCTATCACTTTATTAGCGAGTTATATGAGGCGCTGGTTAATCATCCGGATATTGAAATGACGACATTCAGTGATATCGTGGATTTTTATCAATCTGAACATGCAGAAAAAGCGGGATTTTCTGCGCCAATATTGCCGCAGGTGGCGGCAGGGAGCTGGGTATATGGTACTTTTAGCACATGGATAGGCAGCCAGGATAAGAATTTAGCCTGGGATTTATTATGCGAGGCCAAGAAGGTTTACGATAAGGCAGTCGCAGACGGAAGTTTAGATGCTCAACAGCTTGAGGCTTGTGAGCATCAGTTGGCTATTTGTGAGGGGTCGGACTGGTTTTGGTGGTTTGGCGATTACAATGCATCGGACAGTGTGGCGAGTTTTGATTTACTGTACCGCCGTAATCTGATTAATCTGTACGTGTTGCTGGGGCAACCTGTACCGGAAGCCTTACACGTTGCGATTAGCTTAGGTGGCGGTAATGCAGAAAATGCTGGGACCATGCGGCGTGGTCAGTCATGATCTGAATTAAGTGAGCAGGCCCTCGGAAAAGGATAGTGCCTGCTTAATTCATGTTTTGCATTAGAGCGTTGATGTCTTGGTTGGTTTTTATAGAATAGGGTGTTATGACGTTACAAAAAAAGGCATCAATTTTAGATCTGCGCAGTGCAGGCGTGCTGTTGCACATCAACTCGTTGCCAAGTGCTTTTTATACGGGTGACTTAGGTGCCAATGCTTACCGCTTTGTAGATTTTTTGCATCAGATTGGCGCACGTGTCTGGCAAACTTTGCCAATTAACATGCCGCATGCTGACAACTCACCTTATCAGTGTTTGTCCGCGCATGCGGGGAATCCGGACTTTATCAGTTTAGAGGCTTTGCAAGCGGAGGGGCTTTTATCCAAAGATGATCTAGGCGGTCTTATAACTAGCAAAATATCCTTGCTTGCCAAGGCTTATGCCAAGCATGTTGAGCAGGCGGACAAAAAGTCGCAGCAAGCATTTTTGGCTTTTTGTAAAAAACAAAGTGACTGGCTAGATGATTTTGCCTTGTTTTTGGCCTTGCGCGAGAAATTTAATCAGGCAGCTTGGGCATTTTGGCCTGTGTTGTATAAAAATCGTGATAAAAAAACCTTAAAGCATGCACAGCTTGAGCTTGCTGAGCAGGTTGCGGCAATTAAATTTACGCAGTATGTGTTTTTTAAGCAATGGCATGAGCTTAAGGAATATGCACAAACTCAGCAGGTTGCGTTGTTTGGCGATATACCAATATTTGTGGCTTATGACAGTGCCGATGTATGGGCTCAGCCGCATTTGTTTAAGTTGGATGATGACAAGAATATGACGGTGGTAGCAGGTGTGCCGCCAGATTATTTTTCAGAAACAGGGCAGCGTTGGGGAAACCCCCATTACAACTGGGAGGCGATGGCGGCCGATAACTTTGCCTGGTGGGTTTCACGCATGGCAACACAGAGTGCCTTGTTTGATATCGTGCGCATTGATCATTTCAGAGGGTTGGAAGCTGCCTGGGAAATACCGGCTAATGAAGAAACTGCGATGAATGGTGTCTGGGTGCTGGCACCGGGGGATGCATTGCTCGCAGCAATTACACAGGCTTTGCCGGGGGTGAGTCTGGTTGCGGAGGATTTAGGCATTATCACGGTAGAAGTGGAAGCACTACGAAACAAATATCATATGCCAGGGATGAAAATACTGCAGTTTGCTTTTAGTGGCAGCAGTGATAACCCTTATTTGCCGCAACATATCACGTCTAATAGCGTGGTTTACACCGGCACACATGACAATGATACTACGCTAGGCTGGTATAACGCACTGGATGAGCAGCAGCGCGAACATGTACATGCCTATTTATACGCCACGCATGCTGAAGGTTATGTGCCTGCAATGCCCAATGATCTGATTGATATGGTCTTGGCGACGCAGGCTAATTTGGCCATTATCCCGATGCAGGATATTTTGCAGTTGGATGGCGCGCATCGCATGAATATACCTGGTACGGCTACGGGTAATTGGCATTGGCGTTTTAGCTGGCAACAATTGCGTCCAGAGCAAGTCGCCAGCATTAGTGTGGCCATCCTGCGTACAGGACGCGCGCAGTGATGATGGTGAAGCTTGTTGGAATCGATGTAGGTGGAACGAATCTGCGCGTAGGCGTGGTTGAGTATTCGCCCTCGCTTACGCCGCGCTTGGTGGACGAGATACGCTTTCAGGCTGATTTTTCTGGATTATGTAAATCGCACACCCCTGAGCGGGCCTGGCGGGAGATATTGGCTGTGATGGCAGATGCTATTGGTGCAGTACGTAATCAGCATGCTGGCATAACTGCGGTTGGCATCGGTTTTCCTGGCTTTATTGACCCATTAACGCAGTGTATTGCGCTTTCGCCTAACTTGCCTGGTTTGCATGGTGTTGATTTAAGTGCGGATTTGAGCGCTTTAATCAAGTTGCCTGTCGTGGTGGAGAATGATGCGCTGGCTGCCGCTTTTGGTGAATATGTATTGCAGCCTAATCAAACAGGCAACCTGATTTATTTAGGCCTGGGTACAGGGGTGGGTGGTGGTTTGGTTCTTAATGGCAAGCCATTTCAGGGCCAGCATGGTGTGGCGATGGAAGTAGGGCATATCATTGTTGAAGAGGGTGGCAGACCATGTGGTTGCGGGAACTTCGGGTGTATGGAGCAGTATGCTTCAGCAAGCGGTGTGGTAAAAAGTTATTTTGATGCAACACGGCAACGATTGACTGCGGCAGAGATTGCATCGCGCGCCGGAGCGGGTGACCAAAGTGCGGAGCAGGCTTACCAGATGGCAGGAAAAATGCTGGGGAAGGCGTTAGCCCACATTTTAAAAGTGATTGACGTGACGGACGTTATTATTGGTGGCGGCATGAGTGCCGGCTGGACTTTTATGCAGTCTGCTTTTACTACACAATTGGATGCGGATTTGATCCCTGTGCTGCGCGGACATGTGCACGTGCGTGTTTCCACAGTCGGAGATCAGGCTGGTATGCTGGGTGCGGCAATGTTGGCGACGGCGTAATTTTTTTGGCTGTGTCCTAGTTAGGTAGTGAGTTATCTTGCTAATTCGTGGTGGTTGCGTTTTTTAGGCACTGCATCAGATTTAACTTGTCATCGTGGCTTTTTTTTATTGCAATATTTCGATAATTGTGGAAATATAAATGTATGGATAACCGTTTGGCTGTAACGCTTTTGTCTTCGATAGCGCAGGAAGCGCGACTGGATGTTTTTAGGTTGCTGGTGCAGGCAGGCAGGCAGGGGCTTGCTGCGGGTGCGATTGCTACAAAGTTAGGTATACCGGGCAGTACGTTGTCGTTTCATCTTAAAGCGCTAAGTCATGCGGGTTTGCTTACAGCCAGACAGGAAAGCCGTTTTATTTATTATGCTGCCAATTATGAGGCAATGAATCGCCTGCTGGCATTTTTAACTGAAAACTGCTGTACAGGGGAGCAAGCTTGCCGCCCGGATCTGGATTGCTACACAAAAAGTGAGGAAGGTTAAATGAAGCGTTTACATTTACACGTGTCAGTCGATGATCTGGCTAAAAGCATAGACTTTTACAGTGTTTTATTTGGTGTAAGGCCCGCGGTAGAGAAACCGGATTACGCCAAGTGGATGCTGGATGATCCTTATGTGAATTTTGCCATTAGCCAGCGCGGCGCGAAGGCAGGGTTGGATCATGTTGGTATTCAGGTAGATAACACTGATGAGCTTGATGAAATCAAAACAAGGCTGGATGCTGCAGATATGCGTATTGTTTCTCAGCAAGGAGCGACCTGCTGCTATGCAAAATCTGACAAACATTGGGTGGTCGATCCATCTGGTATCGCTTGGGAAACTTACCATACATTGGATAGTGCACCTACGTTCAATGATGTAAATGAACATTCAAGCAGCGCCTGCTGCACGCCAACTGTGCAAAATTTGCAAAATGTGCAGTTGGTGTCACGTAAGGTGAAGTCTTAGCATGACAATCAGTCAAGTTGAAGCAGCTCAATCGGCAATCAGCAGTTTTGAGCGTAATCTTACTTGGTGGGTATTGGCCTGCATCATCGTTGGCATTACGCTGGGTAAGGCTGAGCCTGGCTTGTTCCAGGCGATTGCCGCTCTAAAAGTAGCTGAGGTAAATCTGCCTGTTGCAGTGCTGATATGGCTAATGATCATACCCATGTTGCTGAAAATAGACTTTTCGGGCATGGGTGAGGTTTTTCAGCATGGCAGGGGCATAGCGGTCACTTTGTTGATTAACTGGCTGGTAAAACCTTTTTCTATGGCCTTGCTGGCTTGGGTGTTTATTCGCCATCTCTTTGTGGAGTGGCTGCCCGCTGAGCAGGTGGATAGTTATATTGCAGGCTTGATTTTATTGGCGGCAGCACCTTGCACCGCCATGGTGTTTGTGTGGAGCAATCTTTGCGGTGGTGAGCCAAGGTTTACGCTGTCTCAGGTGGCCATTAATGACACTGTCATGCTGTTTGCCTTTGCCCCGATTGTAGCGTTGCTACTTGGATTATCCAGTATTGTAGTGCCATGGGATACCTTGCTGGTGTCGGTAGTGCTGTTTGTGGTAGTGCCTGTGATTGCTAGTCAGATATTAAGAGCACTGTTGTTGCAGCAAGGCGCTGCAGGCGCAATCGATACAACGCTTAAAGCATTGCAGCCTGTATCGTTAAGTGCTTTACTCCTGATATTGGTGTTGCTGTTTGCATTTCAGGGAGAGCAAATCATCCATCAGCCTGTGATTATTTTTTTACTGGCCGTACCCATCCTGATTCAGGTGTATTTCAATTCAATGCTGGCTTACTGGCTGAACAAGAAATTTAAAGTAGCGCATTGCGTGGCTGGGCCTTCCGCCTTGATTGGCGCTTCTAATTTTTTTGAATTAGCGGTGGCAACTGCGATTGCCTTATTCGGCTTTGACTCCGGAGCGGCTTTAGCCACTGTCGTAGGTGTCTTGATTGAGGTGCCTGTGATGCTGTCGATTGTGGCGATTGTGAATCGTAGCAGGCATTGGTATGAGCGTGAGGGATAAACAAAATGAACATTTTATTTCTATGTACGGGTAATTCTTGCCGATCAATTTTGGCAGAAGCGACTTTCAATGCGCTGGCCCCCAAAGGGATGCGGGCGCTGAGCGCAGGTAGCCAGCCCACGGGGGAGGTGCATCCGCGCTCGATTGCGTTGTTAAAAAGCAAGGGGATTTCGGCTGCAGGTTACTACAGCAAATCCTGGAATGAGTTGCCTGTGGTGCCAGATATCGTGATCACAGTGTGTGCCGGTGCGGCCGGGGAGGCTTGCCCCGCCTACCTTGGTAACGTGATGCGAGCACACTGGGGGGTGTACGACCCGGCAAAAGCCGTGGGTGCTGAAGATGAAATCAATGCAAGCTTTGAACATGCTTATGCGGTTTTACGCAAAAGGATAGAAGCGTTTTTACGTTTAGACGTGAATATCCTGACTGATAAAAATTTACTTGCAAAGCAACTAGGAGAAATCGCACAGCTCACTTGAGCACGTTTTTTAATTGCCTGTCCAGTGCCCATGCAACGTGCTCACGGACAGTGGCATCGGGGTCATGCACGCGCGTTTGCAGTATATTGATTATATCGGCCGAAGGTTCAGCATTACCCAAGCCTACTGCAATATTGCGCAGCCATTGTGCATAGCCGATTCTGTAAATTGCGCTGCCTGCCATTTTTGATTTGAATTCTACCTCCCCCCAGCGAAAGCAGTCGATTAAATCAATATCATCTAGACCATGCTTCACTGCAAAATCCGGTTCTTTGGTGGTTTCTGCAAACTTGTTCCATGGGCAGTAGAGCTGGCAGTCATCACAGCCGTATACACGGTTCCCAATCATAGGTCTGAACTCAAGCGGAATGCTGCCCTTGAGCTCAATTGTCAGATACGAAATACAGCGCCTGGCATCGACTTCATAAGGCGCTGTAATGGCTTGGGTGGGGCAGATATTCAGACAGCTGGTGCAGGTGCCACAGTGATTGCCGGCAGGGGAATCAATCTTTAATGGCAGATTAGTGTAAATTTCGCCCAAAAAGAACCATGAGCCATGCGATTTGTTGATGAGTAAGGTGTGTTTACCACGCCAACCTAAACCTGCTTTTTCTGCCAATGCAACTTCCAGCACCGGTGCACTGTCTGTAAATACACGATATTCAAAATCTGCGGTGTTGTAATTGCCGAGTTCACTTTGAATTTTATCGCATAACTTCTGCAATTTCTGACGCATGACTTTGTGGTAATCGCGCCCAAGCGCATAACGCGAGATAAAGGCCTTGTGTTTGTGATGCAGTATTGCTTCACTGTCTGTCGCGTTAGGTGGTAGGTAATCCAGCCTGACAGAGATGACGCGCAAGGTATTCGGCACTAATTCAGCAGGCCGGGTGCGTTTAACACCATGTTTTGCCATATAATCCATTTCACCATGAAAACCTTTTTCAACCCATGCCTGATGTTTCGCTTCTGCTGTCTGCAAATCGGTATCGGTGATGCCTATTTGATTGAACCCCAGCGACAGGCCCCAGCGTTTAATTTCTGCACTCAGTTGCGCCATGTTGTTCAATTGGGCTGTGATTTTAGTAGAATGACTCATGGATAAGGATTTTACACTTGATTTGACTGATGAGGCGGCGACTCTCGCGTTGGGTGCTCACCTGGCGACCTGCATGATGCCAAATTTGACCATCTATCTGCATGGTGATTTGGGAGCAGGTAAAACGACTTTGGTACGTGGCTTGTTGCATGGTTTGGGTTTTGTCGGTAAAGTGAAAAGCCCGACCTATACGATCGTAGAGCCTTATGAAATAATACGGGATGGTGAACCGTTATTTAATCTATATCATTTCGACCTGTATCGGTTTAATGATGAAGAGGAATGGGAGTCAGCAGGTTTCAGGGATTATTTCAACGCGGGCAGTGTGTGCCTGATTGAGTGGCCAGAGAAGGCTGCACATATTTTACCCATCCCCGATATTGATATTCAGCTCGCGCTCAACGAACCGGGGCGGCGCGTGACAATCACCGGGCATTCAGCACATGCAGAAAAATGTTTACAGAAATTCAATGCAAATTTATTTAAAGTAACGCAATGATTAAACGTTGTTTATTAGCTGCAAGTCAATTGGTTTTTTTTGTTTTTTTGCAATATGCTGCTATAGGCAACGCGCTTGCCGATAGCAATATCATCACCGCGGTGCGGGTTTGGCCGTCGCAGGATTACACACGAATAACGCTGGAGTCTGGCGGCGCGATTGTCTCTAAAATGATCTTGCTTAAAAATCCTGAACGGGTTGTGGTGGATATTGAGAATGTGGAGCTCAACCAGGTTTTAAAAACATTGAGTGAAAAAATATCAACCAATGACCCCTATATCTCGCAGGTCAGGGTGGGGCAGTTCAAGCCCACTGTTGTGCGTGTGGTTGTGGATGTAAAGGCAGAGGTGAAACCAGCCATATTTACTTTGCCTCCGGCGGGTGAGTATAAGCACCGTTTGGTGTTGGATATTTACCCGCTCAAAGACTCTATCATGGCTTTGCTGGAAGAGCGGGAAAAGTCATTGAATGCTTTGCCCCCAGATTCAGATGTGGCATCGTTTGTACAGCAGGAGGCAACGACGCCTGAAGTGTCGGTTTTGGCAGAAACTAAGCCGACAGAAACTAAGTCGACAGAAGAGGTGCTACAGGCAGCTTCTGACCAGCCCGATGTTAAGCCAACAGAAGCCAACCCCACTTCAGCAACAAAACCAGTACACGCGATAGGCAATCAACCAGAGCCGTTAATCCCCTCAGGCAACGATTTGCGAAAAATTATAATTGTGATTGATCCCGGCCATGGCGGTGAAGATCCGGGTGCGATTGGCGCCAGCGGCAGTCGTGAGAAAGACATTACGCTGGCCATTTCAAAAAAACTCAAGGCCAGAATTGATCAAGAGCCTGCCATGCGCGCAATATTAACGCGTGATGGGGATTATTTTATACCATTACATGGACGCGTACTCAAGGCGCGTAAATTTCAGGCTGATCTGTTTATTTCCATTCATGCTGATGCTTTTACCAATCCTGCAGCACGAGGCTCTTCGGTATTTGCACTGTCCGAAAAAGGCGCTACCAGTGCCAGTGCACGCTATCTGGCTAAAAAAGAAAATGAATCCGATTTAATCGGTGGCGTGAGCCTGAATGTGAAAGATCCTTTACTGGCTAGAACCTTGCTGGATTTATCACAAACAGCCACCATTAACGATAGCCTCAAACTGGGTAAGGCGGTGTTGGGTTATATAGGCGATATTAACAAGCTACATAAAAATCATGTCGAGCAGGCGGGTTTTGCCGTGCTGAAGTCGCCCGATGTTCCGTCAATTCTTGTCGAAACCGCTTTTATCAGCAATCCTGAAGAAGAGCGTAAGCTTAACGATGACGCTTATCAGGATAAATTGGTCATGTCTATTCTGAGTGGGATTAAAAAATATTTCGCGACCAATCCGGCGCTGGCTAAAACGAAAGTGGCATTAGACTAAATATTCACCTGGAAGGGGACAATAATGGAACTGACATTTCTTGGTGCAACAGGCACTGTGACCGGCTCAAAATATCTGCTCAAAAGCGGAGAAAAACACATTCTGGTCGATTGCGGCTTGTTTCAGGGCCTAAAGCACTTGCGGCTTAAAAACTGGGAAAAGCTGCCTGTGAATCCAAGGCGAATAGATGCAGTCGTGCTGACGCATGCGCACATTGATCACAGCGGTTATTTGCCATTATTAGTTAAAAATGGCTTTACAGGGCGAGTTTACTGCACAGAAGCCACACGCGATTTATGTGAGATTCTGCTGCCGGATTCGGCACATTTGCAGGAAGAGGAAGCTGAATACGCTAATCGGCGAGGCTTTTCCAAACATCATCCTGCGCTGCCACTGTATACACAAGAGGATGCAAAAAATGCGCTGAGTCAAATCGTAGCGGTGGATTATGGGCAGGATGTGCTACTAGCTGAAGATCTGACGCTTCGCTTCTCGCCTAATGGGCATATTCTAGGCTCCGCGTTCGTACGCATTCATGATCAACATACATCCGTGCTGTTTTCTGGCGATATAGGTCGCAGCCAGGATGTTTTGATGAAGCCGCCAGCACAGATTAAGCAGGCAGACTATCTATTGCTTGAATCTACTTATGGCAATCGCCTGCATGAAACAGATGATCCGCAGGCAAAACTCGCTGCGATCATTAACAAAACCGTCAAACGCAGGGGCATTGTGCTGATTCCGGTGTTTGCCGTGGGCAGGGCGCAGGAATTGCTTTATTACATTCACTTGCTGAAATCTTCAGGAGCAATTTCTCAGGATATTCCGGTTTACCTCAATAGCCCGATGGCCGTAGATGCTACCGAGATATTCATGCGTCATCAGGGTGAGCATAGACTTTCTTCTGAGCAATGTCATGGACTCAGTCGCGTAGCGCATATGGTCAATAGTGTAGAAGAGTCTAAAGCCCTGAATGAAATGGCGGGCCCGATGATTATCCTGTCTGCCAGCGGCATGGCTTCGGGTGGGCGCGTTGTGCATCATTTGAAGGCATTTGCGCCTAATCCCAATAATACTGTTCTGTTTGCAGGTTTTCAGGCTGCAGGCACGCGTGGCGCAGCAATGATAGATGGCGCTGAAAGCATCAAGATTCATGGTGAATATATCCCCGTTCGTGCAGAGGTGCAATTGATTTCAAATCTTTCCGCACATGCAGATTATGCTGAGATTTTAGCCTGGCTTAGCGGGTTTGAAACGCCCCCGAAACGCACGTTTATCGTGCATGGTGAGCCTGTGGCGGCAGATGCGATGCGTCACCATATTGAAGAAAAACTCAATTGGCAGGTGGATGTGCCAGATTACCTTGAAACGGTGAGGCTGGTTTAGTCAGCGCTTTGGGTTTTGACCGTGTGAGATTGCTTGCTAACTGACAGCTTACTTTCTGTGTGACATCAGGTAGTCGATGTCGCGGCAGGTGTCGCCAAATCCTGCCTGTGTGAGGAGTGCTTGCTCAATATAGCGGCTTACGCTGCGTCGCAGTGCATCTACGTTTTTGCCCTCAGTAAAATACTGGGGAAACTTGAAGCTTAACCAGGCGTATAGGCTTAAGTTGTGGCTCAGTAATTCTGCTGCTTCTAAATGTTTGGGGCTAGGTGAATTAAGCCATGTTGGCGCTGGGGGCAGTAGGCGGACTTTTGATTCAGCGACGCTTTGCAGGCACATGAGATAGTAGTCTTTCTCAAACGCGACATTGAGCGAGATAGGGGCGTATACGAAGATGAACTTGTCTTTTAGCGACATGTTTGGTGCATATTCATCTACTATCAATGCCTGTAAGATCTGGCTTGTTTGCGATGCCTGTTCAAATAAAGCGTGATTAAATGCGGTTCTTTCTTGATGGTAGATCAGCACTTCTGAAATTTTGCGGGTATGGAGCTTTGCTGCAAGCGCGCTAATTTTGTTAAAGTTGACATTCACAGGTAACTTGATCAAATCTGCTGTGTCGTCGGTAGTTAACATGTGCTCAATATGAATGCGTTCATCGTCTTCCAGCACGTTCACATAGCCTGTGTCGTAAATGCCAAACCTGCCTGCGCGGCCGGCAATCTGCCTGACTTCTGTCGCGTTGAGCGGGCGTGAAGCGATGCCGTCAAATTTATGGATATTTGAAAAAATAACGCGCCTAATCGGTAAGTTCAAGCCCATGCCGATGGCGTCGGTAGCCACTAAAATATCTGCTGTGCCCAGATTAAACCGTTCTGATTCGGTGCGGCGCACTTCAGGTGCCAAAGCACCGTAAATGCTGGCTACGCGGTAACCCCATTGTCTGAAGCGTGCGCTAAGTGTTAGCACGTCTTTGCGGCTGAAGGCAATAATCGCATCGCCTTTTTGCAAATGCGGTTTGAGTGCTTGTTTGTGATAGCGCTTACCGCACAGGCTTTTTTCTTCCAGTATCAAGGGGGTTTTTCTGGCCAGGTAATGAATCTCATATGTTTCATTAAGCGCTTGGATTGCATTAAGACATGGCAGGGTAACGGCTGTTGAGCCGCAAATGAGTACTTGTGATGCAGGTACGCCAAGCAATGCGGCTGTCCACGCCGCACCACGGTCGGGATCCTGTAGCATCTGAATCTCGTCAATAATAGCGACTTCGACCAGTTTGCCTGGGTTCATCATTTCAATTGTAGAGGCGGTATGCTGTGCGCCATGCATCAGCACGCGCTCTTCGCCTGTGATGAGGTTGCAAGGGATGCCTGCGGATACCAGGCGGTCTCGGATTTCCATCGCCAAAAGACGTAACGGGGCGAGATACACCCCTGATTTGGCGCGTTCCAGTGTCAGTAGCGCCTGGTAGGTTTTACCTGAGTTGGTCGGCCCTAAGTAAAGTTGGTGATGGCGTTTTAGGCTGCGGGCTAGTTTAAAACCATCCAGATAGTCTTCAGCGCGTAAATCTTGCGGGTTTGAATGCATACTTTCAGGAATTTAGCCTAAAACAGGTAAAATACCAACACACTTAACACTAGATTTTTTGCAATGCCTATTCAATTACTCCCTGATCAACTTATTAGCCAGATTGCAGCGGGTGAAGTCGTCGAGCGACCTGCTTCTGCGTTAAAGGAGTTGCTTGAAAACAGCCTGGATGCAGGAAGCACAGATATTCAGGTGGCTTTGCTGCAAGGAGGAGTTAAGCAATTGCGTGTGACAGACAATGGTGCGGGCGTGGCTAAAGAAGATTTGGCATTGGCGCTGACACGCCATGCTACCAGCAAAATATCCAGTCTTGAGGATTTGGAGTCAGTGGCTAGCTTAGGTTTTCGTGGTGAAGCATTGGCGAGTATTGCCTCAATATCACGCACACAATTGCTAAGTCGCCAACGTGAGGCCAGGCATGCATGGAAAATCGCCTCAGAAGGCAGCGAGATTTCACTTATTGAGCCGACTGCGCTCGATTTTGGCACAATCGTAGATGTGACTGATTTGTATTTCAACACGCCTGCGCGCCGTAAATTTTTAAAGACAGATGCGACCGAGTTTGGCCATTGCGAAGAGGCTTTTAACCGTATTGCGCTATCACGGCCTGACGTGAGTTTTATGCTGCAGCATAACGGTCGTGCGCTAAGCCGCTATGTGATTGCGCCACCTGAGCGCCGCTTTGCCGATGTGCTTGGCCGTGAGTTTGCAGCAGAATCATTTAGTGTGGATGAGTCCAGTGCGGGGCTACACCTATGGGGTATGGCGGCCAAGCCGACTTTTAACCGCAACACGCGCGATACGCAATATGTTTATGTTAACGGCCGCTTTGTGCGTGACAAGCTCATTTCACATGCTATTCGTCAGGCATATCAGGATGTGCTGCATCACGACCGGCATCCTGCTTTTGTGCTGTTCCTGGAGTTGGATCCTGCTCTGGTGGATGTTAATGTACACCCGGCCAAGACTGAAGTCCGGTTTAGAGATGCGCAGGCAATTCATCGCTTTATCTTCCATTCATTACATAAGGCGCTGGCAGCGCCAACAGGTGCATCTAATGCGGTGAGCGCGGGGCAGGCAGGCTACAACCCGTTTTCCCCACAGGATTCTTTTCAAACTCGTGCCGAATATGGGACAGGCTCTGCGTCCATTGCAACGTATCCGACTTATCAGTCGCAAATCAATTTAAGTGTGAATGAACATGCGGGCTTTTATCAAACCATGTTTGGCGGTTTGCAAGGTGGTGCTTTCAAGCCAAGCGATGCTGAGTACGTACCAAGTGCCGGTAACTTGAATCATCAACATACAGGCGAGCCACAAGTGCATCCATTGGGTTTTGCGGTAGGGCAAATTCATGGCATTTATATATTGGCACAAAATGCCTTAGGCATGGTAGTGGTGGATATGCATGCCGCACACGAGCGCATTATGTATGAAGCGCTTAAGAAGGCACTGGATCATCAAGCTGTATCCATGCAGCCTTTGCTGATCCCCCTGAGTTTTAATGCAGATAAGCTGGAAGTTGCCACCGTACAAGAAGTGCTGAGTGCCGGAGATGACAGTTTAACGCGACTGGGATTTGATATTGCGGTGATTTCCCCCAATACCTTGGCAGTGCGCGCGGTGCCAAACATGCTGCAACATGCCGATGCCGTGACACTGGCGCGCGATGTATTGCACGATTTACGTGAGTACGGTGCAAGCCGAGCGCTGACTGAACGCAGAAATGAATTGCTGGGGACCATGGCCTGCCATGCAGCGGTGCGCGCCAATCGCATTTTAACGATTCCTGAGATGAATGCTTTATTACGCGACATGGAGGCCACCGAGCGCTCCGGCCAATGTAATCACGGGCGTCCAACCTGGTTTCAGGTGAGCTTGAGTGATTTGGATAAGATGTTTATGCGGGGCAAGTAGACGTGCGTTCTCAAGGCAGAATTATTCAATGGTTGGATGGCGAAGGCCACGGTTTGATCAAGTGCAACGAAACTGAAGAAGAGATTTTTGTTGAAGCTCAAGCCTTGCCACAACGGCAAGATGCACCCAGATTGGGCGAGTTGGTTAGTTTTGAGCTGCAACTCTCTGAGAGTGGGATGCATGCAGTTCGATTGCAGTATGTGAATCGTCCGCATTTTGTGATTAAGCCGGCAAGAATTGACGTGAAACCAAGAAAAAAGAATTTTTCTTCCTTGGTTATCATGATGGTATTTGGTTTTTTTGTACTTAACTTCATGGCGCCACATAACTTGCCTGATGCGATAGAGTCGGGTCGTCAGGAAAATGCGGGTAGTCAGGAAAATCAAAGGCCTAATGTTGATACACGCTTTGAGTGTGAAGGTAAAAAAAGCTGTGCGGACTTGAGCGCATGCGAAGAGGCAGTGTTTTACGTTGAAAATTGTCCGGACACTTTGCTAGATATGGATATTCTGGCTTGTAAGACGCGTTGGTGTAACGTTGATCTAACCCAGACTTTGCATAAAAACGTGAAATGGTAGTGGCCGGTTTTTAAGGTGATTTCGTGGCTTATGAGGCGCCCATAGCTGGCCATGGACGACAAATAAACAGCAAAGCCACCGAAAAACGGCCACCAGTATTTCCGAGATCGTAAACATCTTGCCCGCAGAACATACCTGCTTAAGCGTTAAAGCGCATCACCACCAATCTAGTGTTGCAAAGCAACAAAACTGGTGCGAAAAGCAGCTTAATTCATGCCTGATAGGATTGAAAATCCGCGTAATGGAAAATCTGGGTTGAAACCCCAATGCGTGTTTGTTTTGTGCGAGCCTTTAGTATTTTTTGTGGTTAAAGGCTAGTTGTTACTCGCTATTTTAAATGCGTTAAATTCTTCTGTATGTTTGGGTTGATAGCGCTCTAAAATACGCAGGTAACTGCGTACAGATTCCACAAAAATCACAGGTGCGCCACCGCTGGCATAGCCATACTTCAAGGTGGTGTAGTATTCAGGGTCTCTTAACATCACCAAGGTCTTTTTAACGTCAGCCCAGCTATCAGGGTTGAGGTTAAGTCGTTTGGCCAGTACGCGTGCATCCTCTACATGCGCATAGCCAATGTTATAGGCAGCCAGTGCCATATAGGTTCTGTCTGGCTCCGGAATGCGCTCAGGGATCTTTTCAATTAGTCTTAATAAATATTTAGCCCCTGCAGGAATGCTTTGTTTGGGGTCTAGCCGATCAGTGACACCCATTAAGTCAGCAGTACTTTCTGTAAGCATCATGAGTCCGCGCACGTTGGTGGGGGAGGTGTTGTAGGTGTCCCAGTGCGACTCGCGGTAGCTAAGTGCAGCTAGCAGGCGCCAGTCCAGCCCTGTGAGCACTTGTGCTTCTTTGAATAAATGTATGTATTTTGGGAGCAGAGTATTGATGCGGGCGAGGAAAGTAGTCACATCCAAACTGTTTAAGCGTTTATTATGTCCATAATAGCGATCGAGCAGGTTGCGCAATGTGCCGTCCTGCCGGATTTTTTTAAAAAAAACATCTACATTCTTAGTGAGTTCCGCAGGGGAGTTTTTAGACATGGCCCAGGCAATTTTATCTGGTTTTCCAAGCGGCATTGCAACTTTTAAGTTCGGGTGATAATTTTGCATGAGTGCTACCAGGTGGCTATCGGCAACGGTGTAGTCTAACAATCCGTCTGCGACTTCTTCAAGCAGGGATTCAGTGTTGGTGTGGTTGGCGGCATGCCATTGCAGTGCGGGATGTTGCTGTTGCAATTCAGTAAGGCGTTCAGCGTAGCTGGTGCCATCCGGTACGGCAATTTTCTTACCTATGACTTGATTGATATTGTTGGGTTTTTTGTTAACGTCACTGTTAAATATCAGTTGCTGCTGCGTTTCCTGGTAGGGAGGTGAAAACAACACGAGATGTTCGCGCAGATGCGTGATGCTTAAATTAGCCGCTGCAATATGGGCTTTTCCTTTGAGCAGGGTGGGGATCACATCGCTGATGCTTTTAACCACTACAAAACGAATTGCGTAGTCTGGATAATGGTTTTTAACAAACAGAACGGCAAGATCGTTTTCAATGCCTGCCGCTTCGTTTTCGTTGTTGAGATAGTAGGTGGATGGGCCGTTGTGGGTAACGAACACAATTTCTTTTTTGTTGGAGTCCAGAGCGGGAATGTCTGTTTCATCATCGGGTGCGCTGCATGCTGATATGCAGGTTACCGCGGCCGTCATGATTGCCAGCCTTACATATTTTTTGATTGTGTCAATCAAGGTTACTGCTCACTCACCTGGCCATCTCTGGCAATGAGCACAATGTCAGCCAGATTGTGAAAAATACCATGTTCTACTACGCCAGGAACATTGTTGATGAGCGCATTTAAATCCTTTGCATTGGTGTTTTGTGCAAATTTCATGTCCAACACGTAACTGCCGTGAGAGGTAATCCAGTAACCATCTTTTGCTGCATTGGGGCGCAAGTCACCCACTGCCCCAATTTGCGCTAGACTTTCTTTTGCGAGTTTCCAGGCAAATGGCATGACTTCGATGGGAATGGGGAAATTCTCGCCAATGTGTGTGACCAGTTTGCTGGCATCGGCGACGGCAATAAATCGC
This sequence comes from Betaproteobacteria bacterium HGW-Betaproteobacteria-22, assembly GCA_002842285.1. GTDB lineage: Bacteria > Pseudomonadota > Gammaproteobacteria > Burkholderiales > Methylophilaceae > Methylotenera. The sequence goes on along the minus strand of PHCJ01000002.1, from coordinate 11,060 downwards.
TCTGCGGCTTTGGCAAGAAGTTTTTCTTTCACTAAATCACTGCCGCGGCCTTTGAGCAGTGTTTTGTCCGGGGTGATTTCGTCAGCGCCATCGACATAAAGATCAATGCTGCTGATATGTTCCAGTGCAACAATAGGTAAATTAAGAGATTGTGCGTTTTGTGCACTGATGGTGGAACTGGCGACAGTGGTGAATTTCAGACGCTCCTCTCGCGCCAAGCGGGCAAGCTCTTCAATAAAGTAGTTGGCGGTTGAACCTGTGCCCAGGCCTACGAGCATGCCCTGTTTGACATATCTTGCAGCGTGCAGTGCGACCAGTTGTTTGTCGTCCATCTCTGCGCTCCTGATTGTTCTGATTTTTTATGATTGAGATATTTGACTATATTAACGTGATTTTAGTTTTTTTAGGGATAAAAAAAGGGAGCGTATGGCTCCCGATTTGTGAAACATTGCTTAAAACCCGGCAATTATTTCATGACGCGGTTACGGTATTCGCCAGTGCGTGTATCGATTTCAATTTTGTCACCTTGTGCACAGAATAAGGGCACTGAAATTTCAAAACCAGAGGCAATTTTTGCCGGTTTCATCACTTTGCCTGAAGTGTCGCCCTTCACAGCGGGTTCGGTGTAGGTGATTTCGCGTACAACGGTAGTTGGCAGTTCAACGGTAATCGCCTTGCCTTCATAAAAGCGTAAATCAGCAGGCATGCCATCTTCCAAGTAGGGAAGTGCGTCTTCCATAAACTCTGCGTCAACATCGTATTGGTTGTATTCAGCATCCATAAATACGTAAGTAGGATCAGCAAAGTAAGAGTAAGTTACTTCTTTTTTTTCTAGGATAATGACGTCGAACTTGTCGCCCGCACCGTAGATGCTCTCGCTTGGTGCTTCTGTCAGTAGGTTTTTGAACTTCATTTTAACCACCGCTGTGCTGCGACCTGATTTGTTGTATTCTGCCTTGACTACGACGAGTGGAACGTTATCCACCATGATCACGTTACCGGCGCGGAGTTCTTGTGCTGTTTTCATAGCTTGCCCTTAAAAGTCTATATGCATAAAACCGGGCATTATACCTTATTTTTTTACGATGTTTTAGGTGATTTTTTCACTAAAAATCACTAACTTAGTGGCAAGATCGGTATGGGCTGCCAGTGCTGACGAATGCTGTAAAGTGTGTTTTTGGATTGCGGCTAACTGTTGTAAGTAGTTTCCCCAGTGCTGCTGCATATTGTCGTGCACGGTGGCGTCTGCCTGCCACGCGTGATGCAGGGCGCGGACGGCAGTTTGTGCCGACTGATCTAGGCCGCGATAAAATGCTGTCAAAAATGCTTCGAGCTTGATGATGTGTGTGTCTTCACTTTGTAAATATGGCTGCCAGATAAAAGGTTTACCTGCCCAAATGGCGCGTATCCAGCTATCTTCGCCGCGCACAAAATTGATGTCACAGCTTGCAAGCAGTGTGTCGTAGTCATCCTGGCTTAAAAACGGCAGCACATGCAGGTGTAGTTTGTTTTTAATGTAGGTGTTGCCGGCGCTGACTTGGTCTAGATTAAAGAACTGTGCAATCTCGGGCAAAATGCCGGTTGCGGGCACGTGGCAGTGGGTAGTTTTTTGACCATTGGCGAGTGTTGCTAATAGTGTGGATATGGGCGCATGCGGGTAGCAAAACAGCGAAAGGGATAATAAATTGTCAGCGCGGGTGCCATTTTGAACGAGAGTGGGATAACTGGCCTCTCTCATCAGTCCTCCAGTGTTGGGGGTAAATCCCGGAAAGAAAAAATGCCGGGTCAGTTTTCCGTAAGTTGCGCTCTTGGCGTGAAAGTCTTCTACCCATGTTTCGGCTGATAAGTATTCCAGATTAATCCACGCGATGCCGGGTTGCATGGCTGCCTTATAGAGGCTAGGCAGCCCGCAGGCGAATGCTTCAATCACCACATCGGCTTTGGGTGTGAACGTCGTGTTGGCATTCCATGCGGTAATGGTGATTTCTTTAATGACCTGTGATTGCAGGGTGGGGTCGAGTGTTGGGATGAGCTTTTTTGCAGCGTTTAAATCATCTATGTAAAGCCGGATTGCCAGTTTATGTTCGGTTTTTAACTGTTTTGCCAATCGCCAGCATATGCCAATATCGCCGAAGTTATCTACTATTTTGCAAAAAATGTCCCATTTTCTTGCTTGTTTGGCAATAGCCTGGTGTTGCATGATGTGTGCTACCACAAATGAATGTTAAATTGCTTGAGTATCAGGCCATATACATAAAATAGACACAGAGTGAATATGCCAGATGCGGCTAAAGTGGGCCAGAACCCCCACTTGGGAAGCAGAAAAGGAAATAATAGAAACATGGGTAAAGTGGGAATCACATACCAGAAGGTGTAATAGGCATGGTTGGCAATCTTGGCTGGGGCTTGTTTTTCTATAAACAGCCAGATTAAAGTGAGGATGGTGACCATGGGTAATGCCGTCACCAGCGCGCCTAATTTGTCACTGAATTTTGCAAGCTCAGAGGCGAGCACAACCAGTAGCGCGGTGATTAGGTATTTGAGGATAATAAATTTCATGAGAATTTACTCCAGCAATATTTTTTGTGAATCACTGCACTTGAGGTGCGTGATATTGAATGTTAATGACTTCAAAAGAGGCTTCACCTTGCGGGGTGCTGACGCGTATGGTGTCACCTATGGTTTTACCTATCATGGATTTTCCCAGTGGTGAAACCCAGCTGATATAGCCTTTGCCTGGATCAAGCTCATCTTTGCCTACAATGCGGTAGGTGTGTTCAGTATCATTATCCGGATTGTATAAAGTGACCCATGCGCCAAAGTAGACTTTTTCCAGATGCTGCTGTTGGCCTGCGTCTACAATTTCAGCTAAATCCATGCGACGCATGAGATGGCGGCAGCGGCTGTCAATCTGGCGTAAGCGACGTTTACCATAGATATAGTCGCCATTTTCACTGCGGTCACCGTTTCCGGCTGCCCAGGAAACAGTACGTACAACTTCAGGACGTTCTATTTTGTACAGTTGATCGAACTCTGCCTTGAGTGTACCAAAGCCCTCTGGAGTGATGTAGTTTTTTTCGTCGCTGGCAGCCATATTTAATTTGTGATTGGTTTGGCAATGTAGTAGAGAAAGCAGCCTAATATCAATGCCACTAGCAGCATTAATAGGGAAAAGCCACGGTGTGCGTCTGTTTCACCAAACAATAACGTACCTAAGTCTGGGCCCCAGTCGCAAAATGCGCCAGTTGGTTTGTTGTTTTTGCGGGTGCAGTAAGTTTGAGTACCGTTAAACCAGACATCGCTCGCTATATAGAGCGGAAAACACACCATCAGCAGAAAAGCCGGATAAAACAGCTTGCGATTGTCTTTTTCCATTATTTATCCAGCAGTTGAACATCGTGAACGAAATAGCCGGTTTCACCAAAGCAGTTGGTGGGTACGCCTTTGTGTTCTTCATAGATCAGGCGCACACGTTCTCCGACGGTTTCATTAATTTTTTTGGCTATATGTTCATCGCGCACGGTAAAGAAGAACTTTTCTGCCTGTGTGCCTGGCATGGAAACCAGTATCAACTCACCTTCATAGGTTTTGCATACCCAGCCTTTTTGCGAAAGTTTCTGTACGTAGCCCGCACGCTCACCAGAGGAATACACCCAGCTCAATGACGCCCACGTATATAGCGCTAACAGGCCGACAGGAAGCAGTAACAAAAATACTGCATAAGCCAGGATTTTTTTCAGTCGATCGATCATGATGGTTCCGGCGCTTTCACTTATGAATCTGCCCATTTTATTTGCCTATTGCAAATAATCCAATAGAATTGTGAAATGACTTCAAAGCCGATTATACTCTGCCCTTCAGCCCGCTTGGCGCGCAGCATCCAAAATGATATTGCTCAGCAGTATATTCAGTCAGAAAAAAGCCAGTGGCTTAGCCCGAAAGTACAGACTTTATCGCAATGGTTGAATCTGGTGATAGAAGAGGGTCTGCTGGCAGGTTTGATTGTAGCGCAGTCGGCCCCTTATGCTTTAAGCGCTTTTAATGAGCAATCGCTATGGCAAGAGGTGATTACGCAGTCGCTCAAGAAACACGCACTGGGTGAACTGTTTGATGCGGCTGGCATGGCGAAGGTGGCGGTGGAGGCCAACCGTTATGTCGTTGCCTGGAATCTGCATGTGCCACGCGAGCATCAGGCTGAGGAGTCGCGCCAGTTTATGCTGTGGCAGCAGGCCTTTCGAGCGCGTTGTGCTGAATTAAATGTTTTGGAAAGCGTGCGTTACTTTGATTGGCAGTTATCGCAGCTTGCACAATTAGGTGATGGTTTACCTTCATGTATCGCGTTTGCAGGGTTTGACCAAACCGCGCCGCAAGAGCAGCGTTTACGCGATGTTTTAATAGAACTTGGCGTTACAGTGGCCGACTATGCCACGACAGCAAGCGAATTAGCGCAAACCACCCAGCTGTGTCTGGAAAATGAAGAAGCGGAATGCAGGGCTGCGGTTGCGTGGGCTGAGGCTTATCTCAATGCGTTCCCGCAGGCCAACATTGCTATCGTCACTCCCAGGTTAAGCGAGGTGAGGAACCGGCTTGCTGATTTGCTGGATGATGTTTTTTATCCAGAAAGCACACGTCCTGTTTTGGCGGCATTACCGCGACGCTATAATTTTTCATTAGGTACAGCATTAACGCAGCAACCGGTTATTCAGGCGGCTTTGAACCTGTTACGGCTGGTGACATCGCATCAATTAGCCTACATGGATGTTTCTGCGATGCTGCTGTCACCGTTTTGGTCGGCCAGCAACGAAGAAGCCGACGCTAGGGCGATGCTAGATGTGCGCATGCGTGAAAAGCTGCCTATGCAGTTTACTTTATCCCGGTTTATTACATTTTTGCAAGCGCAGCACGATGAAGGGTTGAACGTAGCGCAACTCCTGCATGACCTCAAAACCGCAGTGGCCGCCATCCCTGACAATACAGCGCAAGCCTCGCGCTGGGGAAGTTTGTTGGATAATCTGCTGAATCATTTGCGCTGGCCGGGTGCGCGTAATATTGCCAGCCTGGAGTATCAGGCGATGAATGCCTGGCAAAAGGCATTGCAGCAGTTGGCGCAGCTTGATGTGTTGGGTAAGCGCCTCTCGGCAGGTCAGGCCGTTGCTTATTTACAGCAGATTTGCACCGAGCAGGTGTTTCAGCCAGAAACCGAAAAAACCCCCGTGATTCAGATATTGGGCATCATGGAAGGGTTAAGTCGGCCTGTTGACGCAATCTGGTGCATGCATATGAATGACCATATCTGGCCGTTGCCTGCCAGACCCAATCCATTGCTGCCGGCTTTCGTACAGCGTGCCGCCGCCGTGCCTAATGCAGATAACAGCGTGCAGGCTGCATTTGCTGCAACCATACATCACAGGCTTCTGCATTCAGCAAGCACCATTATTTTCTCCAGTAGCAGGATGGAAGGCGAGAGTGAGCTGCGTGTGTCACCACTGATGAAGGGTATTCCGGTTATTGGCAGTGTGTTACCTTTGGCTGAGACGCTGGCTGAACAGTTGACGCATGCGCAACGCGAGTTGGAGCATGTTGATGATCATATCGCGCCTGCGGTTAGGGAGGGTGAGCACGTGTCTGGCGGCACGGGGTTGCTGAAAGCGCAGGCAGTTTGCCCTGCGTGGGCATTTTATCAGTATCGTTTAGGAGCCAAGGCGCTTAAAGCGCCGACTGCTGGCTTGGATAGCATGGCGCGTGGTTCCCTGGTGCATGGGGTGCTGGAGCATTTCTGGCGTAAGCGCCATTATGCAGATCTGCGTGATATGAGCAGTGATGATTTGGCTAAATCGCTAGCGCAGGCCGTACAGCATGCCATACAGGCTTTTGTGGCAGAAAACGATGTTGTTTCAGATGCCGTGCTGGCACTTGAGCAGGAGCGGCTGACGAAACTGGTTGGCGACTGGCTACAGTTTGAGAAAAATAACGGTGTGTCATTCAGGATAGTTGCTTGCGAGGCAGAGAAGAAAGTCTATATTCGCGGCATTGAGGTGACGCTAAAAATTGACAGGATTCATGCGCTGGCAGAAGGTGGTCTGGTGTTCGTGGATTACAAAACCGGACAAGTGCCCAAGACCAGCAGCTGGGGTGAAGACCGTATCACCGAGCCTCAACTGCCCATTTATGCCATTTTTTACCCGCAGGAGGAGGATGCACGCGTTTCAGGGGTGTACTTTGGCATGGTAAAAACGGCGGAGCATGCTTTTTCAGGTGTGGACGAAGACATTTTCTCAGCGGAGTCCGCTAAGCGCAAACCGGCTTTTATCCAGGAATTTAGCGATTGGGCTAGTCTGCTAGCACACTGGAAAAGCAGTATCGAGGCCATTGCAGAAGAACTGAAAAGCGGAGCATCTGCCGTAAGGTTCTCGAATGAAAGTGAGCTGATGTATTGTGAAGTGTTGCCATTGCTGCGCTTGCCTGAACGCAAGCTGCAATTCGAGCGTTTTCAGGGGGATGCAGAATGACCCTAGATGCTGCATATACCGAGCATACCGCACATCCATACTTTGATCTTGCTGCCGATGCGCACAACCGTTTGCGTGCACTGGAGCTGAAGTCATTTATCGTAGAGGCTCCGGCAGGTGCGGGTAAAACCGAGCTGCTGACTCAGCGTTACCTGAAATTGCTGACAACGGTGAATGCGCCTGAAGAAATCATCGCGATTACCTTCACAAATAAAGCCGCTGCAGAGATGCGCGCGCGCATTCTGGATAGCCTGATGAAAGCGGCTAATCAGGAAAAACCACAGCAAGCGCATAAGCAGATTACCTATAATTTAAGTCTGCAAGCTTTGCAACATGCGCAGTTAAAGGATTGGCAGCTGATTGAGAACCCATCCCGGCTGCGTATTTTTACCATTGACAGCTTATGTGCGCATCTGGCCAGACAAATGCCGCTGATGAGTCGCTTTGGTGCGCAGCCACGCGTGACGGAAGATGCAGACAGTCTGTATGCGCAGGCCGCGGAACAGACGCTGGCGCTGCTGGAAGATAAAACGCATAGTGAAAATAAAACGCATAGTGAAATAGTCAAAGCTGCCTTGCGTTATGTGGATAACGATGCCAGCAAGTTGAAAAAACTGCTGATTGCCATGCTGGAAAAACGTGATCAGTGGCTGCATCACGCGCAGTACGAGGTCGATGCGGATGCATTGCAGCTGACACTGCAGTATCTGGTAGAGCAAGACTTGGCCGCCGTTGAGCTGGCCATTAACGCCAGAGTGCAGCATGCATTGATGCCGGTGGCGCGTTTTGCCGCATCTAATCTGCCTTGTGATCATCCGGTAGCTTTACTGACGGACTGGGAGACGCCGATAACAAACAAGCAGGCGTGCCTGCCAATGTGGCGTGCGCTGGCGGATTTGATGCTGACAGATAAAGGCGAGCCGCGCAAATTGGGCGGCTTGAATGTCAAGGTGGGTTTTCCTGCTACTGATGATGGGCGTGCGCAAAAGCAGGTCTTGGCTGATGTGATAGCGTCAATCGCTGATTTAAGTGTCTTGCATCGTGTGCGCAGCCTGCCCGACTTCAGTCATGAAAGTACCGGCTGGCAAATCATCACTATGCTTTCCAAACTGCTGAATCTGGCTGTTGCCGAGCTATGGCTGACTTTTCAGCGTGCCGGAGAGGTGGACTTTTCGGAAATAGCCCAGCGTGCGACGCATGCCCTGACCAATCACTTTGGTGAACCAACGGAGCTGGCCTTAAAGCTCGATTACCAGATTCAGCATCTGCTGGTAGATGAGTTTCAGGATACCAGCCCCAGCCAGATTGCCTTGCTCGAGCAGCTGACACTGGGCTGGCAGCCAGACGATGGTCGTACCCTGTTCACGGTAGGCGACCCAATGCAGTCTATTTACCGCTTCCGCAAGGCCAATGTCGGGTTGTTTATTGATGCCGCCAGACATGGGGTTGGCAATGTCCGGCTGGAGCGTTTGCAGCTGTATCGCAATAACCGCTCCTGTCCTGCTGTGGTGGATTGGATTAATCATACCTTTGCGCCCGTTTTCCCGCCTGATGATGAGGTGGTTCAGGGGGCGATTCATTATCGTCCGTTTATTGCAACCAAACAGGAGATGCCGCAATCCGGCGTGGAGGTGCATCCTGTAATTAGCCCGGCAGATGAAACAACCGAGCTTGCCAGCCAGCGCGAGGCTGAAGCGGTGATTAGCATTATTCAGGCCGAGCGTGGCGCAGACCCAGAAAGAAAAATAGCCGTGCTGGTGCGCTCCAAAAAACATCTGTCAGCGCTGGTGAGCAGATTGCGCAGGGATTTCAGAGATGTTCCTTTTCAAGCGGTGGAAATCGAAGCGTTGCAGGGGCGGCAGATTGTGCAGGATTTACTTTCGCTGACACACGCCTTGCATCATCGCGCCGACCGTGTACATTGGCTGGCGACTCTGCGTGCGCCTTGGTGTGGCCTGACCCTGAAAGATTTGCACACGCTGGCAGGCCATGACCACCAAAGCACGCTATGGTCACTGATGCAAAATGATGCATTGGTGAGTCAGTTGGATGGCAAAGCCCGCTTGCTGCATATGCGCGATATACTCGCCGAGGCTTTTGCAGCGCAGGGGCGCATGAATGTCAGCCGCTGGGTACGTGGCCTATGGTTAATGCTCAATGGTGCTGCCTGTCTGTGGGCGCAGAGTGATGTGGTTGATGTACAGGCATTCTTCAGCTGTTTGGACCGTTTAGATCGCAGCAACCAGTTCTCCCCCGAGCGCATGGAAAGCGAAATTACCAAGCTGTTTGCCGCACCGGACAGTCGCGGTGGCAATTTGCAGATGATGACAATACACAAATCCAAAGGCCTGGAGTTTGATACGGTGATTCTGCCCGGTTTAGGCGCGGCTACTGGAGGGAATCATGACGATAAACCGCTGGTGCTCTGGGAAGAAGTAGTGATAGCGCATCAGCGTGAGTTGCTAGCTGCGCCATTTGTGCCTAAGGGTGCACGTGATAAAGAGAAGGTCAGTCCATATGATTATCTGGAGGCGCGTGAGCATGAACGCGATGCCAATGAGTCTGCCCGCGTGCTCTATGTGGCCGCTACACGTGCAGAACGCAAACTGCATTTGGTCGGGGTGGCTAATCAGAATGCCAAGGGTGAGGTTAAGCCTGCCAAGAACACCTATCTGGATTTATTATGGCCTACCATTGGTGAAACATTCAAGCAAGATGTACAAGTCGCCGGCACGGCAACAGCACCAGATGATATTGCCGATTTTACGCCGCAGCTGGTGCGCCTGGCTCAGCCTGGTATTCCTGCGATCTTACGTGGTGAACAGTCACGTGCGATACCTACGCAATTTAACACGCACACAGACACGCGTGTGAATACCAAGCCGAGTTATCAAAGTAGCCTGGATGCAGATGTCGGCACATTGGTGCACCGGTATCTGGAAATGATTGCGCAGCAAGGGGTTATGCAGTGGACAGTTGATAAAATTGCAAGCCTTGAGTATGCAATGCAACATTGGCTGCATCAACAGGGACATGCCGGGCAGGAGGTAAAAGCGGCCGTTGCGGCTGTGCAGGAAATGTTAATACAAACAGTGAGCAGCGTGGATGGTCAGTGGGTGCTGAAAGTGAGGCCGGATGCAGGAACAGAGCTTGGCATCACACACTGTCATCAGAGTGACGTAATGAGTTATGTGATTGACAGAACGTTCATTGAAGATGGGGTGCGCTGGATTGTTGATTATAAATCGGTGGCTTTGGAAAATCATCTCACGGATGATGAACTCAAGGTGATAGCACAACAATATCAATCACAGCTGGATAACTACGCCATGCTGTTTGCAGACGAGGGGATTCCTGTTAAGCAGGCTATCTATTTCTTGAGATTGGGCAGGCTCATTACCTTATAACCATTGCAGGCACAAGTAAAGGATGAATATCCTGCTAAAATGACATTAACTTTTATTAAAAGCTGATAAATGAAATTATTTTCAAGTTTATTTGAACGGGCAATGCGATGGGCGCGCTTGCCAAAAGCGCCATGGTATCTAGGTGGGTTGAGCTTTGCCGAGTCTTCGTTTTTCCCTATCCCTCCTGATGTGATGTTGGCACCAATGAGCCTGGCCAACCCTAAAAAAGCCTGGCATTTTGCGTTTATCACCACATCGGCTTCGGTAGCAGGCGGCATGCTTGGTTATTTGATAGGTATGAGCTTGTTTGATTTGATTGCTCCTGCTTTAAGCGCGAGTCATTACTGGCAGCCCTATCAAACTGCGGTGCAGTGGTTTGGTGAATGGGGTTTTTGGGCAATATTTGTTGCTGGTTTCTCACCAGTTCCGTATAAAGTGTTTACCATTGCGGCTGGTTCACTTGCCATGCCGTTGTTGCCATTTGTGATTGCTTCAACCATTGGCCGTGGCTTGCGGTTTTTTATGGTAGCGGGGTTAATGAAATGGGGCGGTGCGCGTATGGAGGCGAGTTTGCACCGATATGTGGATCGCATCGGCTGGGCTACGGTAGGGTTGGTAATCATTGCAGTGATCTTTTATGGATAAGGAAACACCGAATAAGTGACTAGGTGCAATGAGGTGTAGCCGCAGGGGGCAAGACCTTGGAATATCTGCGCTTAACCGTAAAGATCATCACCACCAATCTAGTGCTGCTTTAACCCAGATTGGTGCGAAAAGCACGTTATTTCACCATGGCCTTACCAATCTGGAGCCTTACCACATGTAGCGCCTTGCCAATTTAGTGACTTGCTGCGCTAGCAGCTTTAATCCAATTGCGGAGGCCAAATACTGGCTCACACTTGATAGGTGTTTGGCTTGCTGCAGCCGAGAAAACCAACGCAGTGTTTTGACGCAGGCTAACGCGCGTTGCGATGTTAAGCGTAGCGGCTGTAGCCATAGTACGCGGTATATAGCGAGGCTACGAATTTTCTTTAAGCGCAGGCTTTTGCATACCCCTTCAATTGAGACTAGCTAGTCCAGCAGTTCTGCAGGTGGAAACTTGCAATTGCGGTCTATATCTTCCCAGACTTTTTGGCGTGCAGGG
>PHCJ01000028.1 GCA_002842285.1 Betaproteobacteria bacterium HGW-Betaproteobacteria-22 | reverse complement strand
CGCCCTCATTCAGCCATTGGTGGGATACCACCGAGAAAACTGATTGAGCGTGATTTAACCTCTACTTCTAGCTGTGGCTAAATATGGGGGGATTACATAAAAGCACATCTACACCATCAACATACCACCATTCACATGAATGGTTTCCCCTGTGATATATGCGGCACCGGGCGATGCTAAAAATGCCACAGTGGCTGCAATTTCCTTAACAGAGCCCAGGCGTCCCATAGGTATGCGGGCAAGCATTTTATTCGTAATATCTTCAGATAACTCCGCTGTCATGTCGGTTTCAATAAAACCTGGCGCAACACAGTTCACGGTGATACCACGGCTACCGACCTCTGCCGCCAGTGATTTTGTGAAGCCGGTCATACCGGCCTTTGCAGCAGCATAATTGGTCTGTCCAGCATTGCCCATATGACCTACCACAGAAGAGATGCTAATGACACGACCGGCTCGCGCTTTCATCATGGGGCGCAGCACTGCCTGACTCACACGGTAAACAGAAGTGAGGTTGGTGCTAATCACCTCGTCCCAATCCTCTTCTTTCATGCGCATCAGCAAGGTGTCGCGCGTAATGCCTGCATTATTCACCAACACACGCACATCCCCGTATTTTTCCGAGATTGCCTTTAATGTGGCGTCAAGCTGCGCGGCATCATTCACATTCAGAGTCATCCCCTCGCCTTTAATACCTGCCTCAGTTAGCGTCTGAGTAATGGCAGCAGCCCCTGCGTCCGAAGTTGCGGTACCAACGACTGTGGCACCCTGCCGCCCCAACTCCAACGCTATCGCAGCACCAATGCCACGGCTAGCACCCGTTACTAATGCAATTTGTCCTGTTAACATACATCACCCCTGAATGAATTTTAAGTGCATGATTTAAATAAATTTTACGGCTCAATGACTCTATGATTCAAAGCGTCTGATTTAATTCCGTCAATGCAGCATCGCTTGTCAGCGCAACACATGGCAGTTCAGCTTTGATACGTTTGGTCAACCCGGCCAACACCTTACCTGGCCCGCACTCTGCGGATTGGCTCACGCCCTGCGCAGCAACAGCTTGCACAGTTTCAACCCACCTCACCGGACTATAAAGTTGACGTACCAGCGCATCCTTGATTTTATCACTCTCACTATAAGCCATGACGTCCGCATTATGCAGTACAGGTATTTGCGGCTGAACAACCACGACATTTTGCAGATAGTCAGCCAGTCTGGCAGCAGCTGGTTTCATCAACGCACAATGAGATGGCACGCTCACCGGCAACGCTAATGTGCGTTTTGCACCTTTTGCCTTTGCGATTTCCATCCCGCGCTCCACTGCCTCCCGGTTACCTGCAATCACGACTTGACCAGGTGAATTGAGATTAACGGCCTCCAATACCTCGTCAAGTGCGGCTTCCGCACACACCGCCCGCACGGCATCATCATCGAGGCCCAAAATCGCAGCCATTGCACCAACCCCTGCCGGCACTGCGTTCTGCATGACTTCTGCACGATAACGCACTAAAGGCAAAGCATCTTTAAATGCCAACGCTCCCGCAGCGACTAACGCGGAATACTCGCCCAAACTGTGTCCGGCAACCACATCCGGTGTTTTTCCAGAAACCGCCTGCCAGGCACGCCATGTTGCAACGCCTGCTGTGAGCATAATGGGCTGGGTATTGCTGGTTTCATTTATGGCTTCATTCGCAACTGTTGCCATCTCCCAAAAGTCCACCCCCAGCACATCGGAAGCCTCTACAAAGGTATCGCGCACAACTTGATTATCACCAAAGCCGCTCATCATGCCAACTGATTGCGAACCCTGACCTGGAAAAAAGAAAGATAATTTACTCATAATTTACTTTAACAAAGAAATATAATTTATTGATTATTAATATTTAACTAGTGCAGAGCCCCAGGTGAAGCCACCACCAAATGCCTCCATTAACAGCACGTCACCGCGCTTAATGCGGCCATCACGCACTGCGGTGTCCAAAGCCAAAGGGATTGATGCCGCAGAAGTATTACCATGCTTATCTACCGTCACAACCACCTTATCCAAGTCCATGTCCAGTTTCTTTGCTGTAGCCTGCAGGATACGTATATTGGCCTGATGTGGCACAAGCCAATCAATATCGTGCGTATGCATGCCATTGACAGATAATGTCTCATCTACAATCTGATCCAAGGTGTTGACTGCCATTTTAAACACTGCGTTACCTTCCATCTTGACGGTTTTATCGCAGCCCTGCTTAGAGACACCTGTCGGCACGTTGAGTAACTTTTCGTAACTGCCATCCGCATGCAGATGTGTAGATATAATGCCTGCTTCAGATGAAGCTTGCAACACAACAGCACCTGCACCGTCTCCCCATAGAATACAGTTGCTTCTGTCAGTCCAGTCAGTAATGCGTGACATGGTTTCGGCGCCAATTACCAGTGCGTTTTTAACGCTGCCGGATTTAATCATGCTATCCGCCACTGCCAGCGCATAGACAAAACCACTACAAACCGCCTGCACATCAAATGCAGGGCAATTGTTTTTTATGCCTAATTGGTTTTGCACCAAACATGCCGTACTAGGAAAAACACGATCAGGCGTGGTCGTCGCAACCAAAATTAAATCAATCAGCTGCAAATCAATGCTTGCAGCTTCAATGGCATTTCTTGCGGCCGCAACCGCCAGGTCGCTTGTAAACTCTCCATCGGCTGCCAAATGCCGCTCACGAATCCCTGTTCGACTATAAATCCACTCATCCGTGGTATCAACCATGGCTTCCAAATCAGCATTGGTGAGAATTCTTTGCGGCAAATAGCTACCAGTGCCGACGATTTTAGAAAATATCATTGTGTATCCTGTAAACTTTGCACTTCAATAGCAGGCTGTAGATGCTCTATTTCCAACTGCTCACTAATCCGTTTTAATACGCCACTGCGTGCTTCCTCAATGGCCACATGAATTGCAGATAAAAAAGCCACGTCATCTGCACCACCATGGCTTTTTACCACCAGCCCGCGCAAGCCCAAAAAACTGGCGCCGTTATATCGTCGTGGATCAAGGCGCTTTTTAAATGCCTTTAGCACCGGCAAGGCGCACAGCGCCATGGCTTTAGTAAGCCAATTACGCTTGAACTCCTGCGTCAAGAACTTACCCATCATATGCGCCAACCCCTCAGTGGTTTTCAGCGAAACATTCCCCACAAAACCATCACATACCACTAAATCGGTCGTGCCTTTAAAAATATCATCACCTTCTACGTTACCGTAAAAATTAAGATGACTTGCACGCAACAACTCTGCAGCCTGCTTGACGACATCGTTACCTTTGATTTCTTCGGAACCAATATTAAGCAAACCGACACTGGGACGCGCTTTATGCTCAACGCAACTCACCAGCATTGCCCCCATAATTGCAAACTGATAAAGATGCTCAGCAGTACAATCTGCATTGGCGCCCAAATCCAGCATATAGGTATTGCCAGTTTCACTAGGCAGAACAGAGGCAATGGCTGGCCTGTCGATACCCGGCAGCGTTTTAAGGACAAAGCGTGCTGTCGCCATCAGCGCACCTGTATTGCCAGCACTCACACAGGCATTCGCCTCACCGCTTTTCACCAAGTTGATAGCAACGCGCATGGATGAGTCTTTTTTGTTTTTTAATGCACCCTGGGGAGATTCATCCATCGTCACTACCTGGCTTGCATGATGGATGCGTAAGCGTGGATTTAATGATGCGCCGTTAGCTTTAAGTTCCGCTTCGATTGCATCACCCAGACCCACCAGCACTATATTCAGCTGATCATCAGACGCCAAGGCTTTTAAGGCGGCTGGAACCGTTATATGAGGACCATGATCTCCACCCATTGCGTCTATTGCTATTGTAATATCCATCTCGATACTCAATTAATCTAAGTTTATTAGCTGATTCACGTATCAGTATCATAACTGACCCGTCTAGAAATTTAGTGACCCATTTAAAAACAAATCATAAAAAATTAACGCCGCCCATTTTACTGGAGCGGCGTTAATTTTTATGCTGCAATCAACACACCAAACAATGCATCTTGATTTTTATCAATTCGTTAGCTTGCTTGCGTGTAGACTTACTCGCCTTTAGATGGCAACACTTTACGACCACGATAGTAGCCATTTGGGCTCACGTGATGACGCAGGTGAGTTTCACCTGTTGTTGGCTCCACAGCCAATGCCGGGTTAGTCAAAAAGTCATGCGAACGGTGCATACCGCGCTTTGAAGGTGTCTTTTTGTTTTGCTGAACTGCCATAATAAACTCCAATAAAATGATTAAAACATCATCTCAATTACATATAAATCAGTGCCTACCGCTTACATACCGCCATCGCACCGCTAAATTTTTTAAGATTAGAAAAAAACTAATCCAGCATTGTAATACAAAAATAAAAATTTGTCAGCGCTCACCTGAGTTTATTCACACCTCACCCGGTTTTTTATATTTAAACTTGCAGTTCGCACTGAAACTCAAGGCTTTCCATCAGGATTTAAGCAGGTCTTTCAATACCGCAAACGGGTTGTGCTTATCACCACTTTGCATTTTTTGTACATCCGTACAGGAAAAATCATGGGCAGGTGCAATGGGTAGCGCCATGATTAGCTCATCCTCAATAAGTGCAAGCACGCTCATTGCCTGATCGGGCGGCTGCACATCCACATCATCACCCAATGCCAGCTCATCCACATCCAACAAAGCCGCATCATCTACTTTTGCAATGAGATAGGAAAAATTCAAATTCATAGGAATTTTCATGCCTTTTAAGCATCGCTGACAGAATGTAGGCAAATTCGCCTGAATGGAAAGGTGCAGAATATACTGATCCATTGCATCTTTTTCACCGCCCAACTGAAACGCAACCTCCGAAACCACGTCCTGGCGCCCTGCTAAATCTTTGACAGCCTGCTCGGAAGCCGGATTTTTTGATGCCAGCAACTCCCCAAGCCTAGGTAAGTCTGCCAAACGTAAAGTGCCCTGCAGGCGCTCGCCTCTGGTAGCAAATTCAACATTATTAATCTGAAGCGACTGTGTAGTCATGGCCATTATTTCCAGCGATTATTCATATAATTAGAATTATCGCCCATCTTCCGATTGATTAGCAAAACATTCCGCTTAAGACTTAGCAAGTATTAGCAATTTAAAGGGAAGGAAAAACAAGCACCTGCGCGTACAAATCGCATCGTTGCGTTTTTTTTGATTACAGCACAACCTGTACTGGTGCTATCCATCCAACTCGACAACTTAAATTGCATGTTTGCATCTGTAATTTTTACTACAAATACACACTTGGGATTTGGCTATCACAGCGCACATGATACAATGACGCGTTTTGTAACAAAATTTCTTTAAGGTTTACCACGTGTTCAAAAAGATTCTAGTTGCCAATCGCGGTGAGATTGCTGTGCGCATCGTACGCGCATGCTCGGAAATGGGCATCAAATCGGTAGCGATATACACCGATGCAGATCGTCAGGCTTTGCACGTTAAAAAAGCTGACGAGGCCTATCATATTGGTGCCGATCCCGTGGCTGGCTACCTGAATGCGCATAACATCGTCAATCTCGCCGTAGCTGCCGGATGTGATGCACTGCATCCAGGCTACGGCTTTTTATCCGAAAATCCAGAACTCGCAGAAATATGTGAAAGACGTGGCGTGAAGTTCATCGGCCCTAGTGCCACTGTAATTCGCCAAATGGGTGACAAGATCCAGGCTAGAAATGCAATGATTGAAGCTGGCATTCCTTGCACACCGGGCAGCAACGGCAACTTAAAAAATCTGGATGAAGCCATAACACTTGCCAACAAAATTGGCTACCCTATCATGCTCAAAGCCACCAACGGCGGTGGTGGTAGAGGCATTCGCAGATGCGATAGCGAAAAAGATTTGCTCAGCAACTATGACCGCGTCATCAGTGAAGCAAGCAAGGCGTTCGGCAAACCTGAAGTTTTTATTGAAAAATGCGTGGTTTCACCACGCCATATTGAAGTGCAGGTCATTGCAGATAGCCACGGCAATGCAATTCATCTGTTTGAGCGAGACTGCTCCATTCAGCGTCGCAACCAAAAACTGATAGAAATCGCACCATCACCACAACTGTCACAAGCACAGCGTGAATATATTGGTGGGTTAGCAGTAAAAGCCGCGAAAGCGGTGGGCTATAAAAATGCAGGTACCGTTGAGTTTTTACTTGACTCTGACAACACCTTTTACTTTATGGAGATGAACACCCGCCTGCAGGTGGAGCATACCGTCACTGAAACGATTACCGGCATAGATATCGTACAGGAGCAGATTCGCATCGCCTACGGGCACCCATTGCAATACGCACAAAAAGACGTGAAGTTCAGGGGTTACGCGATGGAGTTCCGTATCAACGCTGAAGACCCTAAAAACAGCTTCCTGCCAAGCTTTGGTAAAATCACCCGCTACTACGCGCCTGGCGGCCCCGGCGTGAGAATGGATGCTGCAATTTTCAGCGGCTATGTCATACCACCTTATTATGATTCAATGTGCGCCAAACTCACAGTTTGGGCACTCACCTGGGAAGGTGTGATTGAACGCGGACGCCGTGCGCTAGATGACATGCTGATTTATGGTGTTAAAACCACCATACCGTATTATCAGGAAATCCTGAAACATGAGGATTTTAGAAATGCAGAATTTAATACCAGCTTTGTTGAAAGCCACCCTGAGCTGACGAATTATGCAAATGTAGTACCCCCTGAATTAATTGCTGCAGCGATATCTGCTGTAATTGCTGCACACGAAGGCATTTGATTACGATTTAAATTAATTTAAACATTAAAGCGATAGATTAAAATATGGCAAAAGTATTTGTTTCAGAACTTGTTTTACGCGATGGACATCAGTCTCTTATTGCAACTCGTATGCGTACCGATGATATGCTGCCCATTTGCTCAAAACTGGATGCAATCGGCTTTTGGTCTTTAGAAGCGTGGGGAGGGGCTACTTTCGATGCCTGCGTGCGCTTCCTTAAAGAAGACCCATGGCAACGCCTAGCAAAGCTGCGCAAAGCACTGCCAAACAGCCGTATTCAAATGTTACTGCGTGGTCAAAATCTGTTGGGCTACCGCCACTATTCTGATGACGTGGTTCAAGCGTTTGTGCAAAAATCTGCGGATAATGGCGTGGACGTTTTCCGCATTTTTGATGCCATGAATGACATGCGCAACTTAAGAACTTCTATTGAAGCCGTTAAGAAGGTTGGCAAGCATGCGGAAGGCGCTATCAGCTACACCACAAGCCCCGTCCATGATATCGCTCACTTTGTGACACTCGCTAAAGAGCTGGAGTCTATGGGCTGTGATACCATCGCCATTAAAGACATGGCGGGCTTGCTCACTCCGCAACACACCAGTGAACTGGTTAAGGCAATCCGCGCAGCTGTTAATCTCCCGATTCACCTGCACAGCCACGCCACATCAGGTTTATCCGCTATGTGCTTTCTTAAAGGTATAGAGGCCGGTGCAGCCATCATAGACACATGCAACTCTTCATTTGGTGAAGGCGCCAGTCATACCTCCACCGAGAGCCTGGTGGCGGCGCTTAAAGGCACTGAATACGACACAGGCCTGGATTTAGCCGCGTTGCAGGAAATCACCGCTTATTTCCGTGAAGTGCGTAAAAAGTACTGGCAATTTGAGAGCAGTTTTACCGGTGTAGATACTCGCGTTCTAGTTAACCAGGTACCTGGCGGCATGATTTCAAATCTATCTAACCAGCTCAAAGAGCAAGGTGCATTGGCACGCATAGACGAAGTGCTTAATGAGATTCCGCGCGTGCGTGAAGATTTGGGTTACCCGCCTTTAGTGACACCTACATCTCAAATTGTAGGCACACAGGCCGTGCTTAATGTAGTCACTGGCACACGTTACAAATCCATTACGAACGAAGTTAAAAACTACCTGCTTGGACAATATGGCAAGCCACCGGCACCAGTCAACGAAGCCGTCAAGCAACAGGCGGTTGGCGATGCCGCAGTCATCAACTGCAGGCCGGCTGACCTGTTAAAACCGGAGATGGCGAAGTTAGCAATAGAGGCTGAACGCTTCGCCAAGTCCGAGGAAGACGTGCTGACCTATGCCATGTTCCCTGATATCGGCCAAACTTATTTACAGGAGCGCAATGCAGGTTCGCTCGTACCGGAAACGCTGCTTGAAAAAAACAGCGAGCACAGCCAAGGCGCGCGCTACGCGCCGAGCGAATTTAAAGTTACATTACATGGCGAAACCTTTCACATCAACGTTACAGGCAGTGGCCATGCAGGTGAAGAGCAACGTCCTTACTTTGTATCTATAGACGGCATCGCTGAAGAAGTGATTGTTGAAACATTAAGCGAAATTGAAATTTCAGGGGATGGCAGTAGCACCGGCAGCAAAAAGAAGGTATCTGCCAACGCAAGCAGCAATAGACCGCGCCCTACACACGCAGGGCACGTTACCACTTCTATGCCAGGCACGATTGTTGCGGTAAAGGTCAATGCAGGTGACAAGGTTAAAGCGGGCGATGGCGTGCTGGTGATTGAAGCGATGAAAATGGAAAATGAAATTCAAGCCGCCACATCGGGCACTGTTGTTGCCGTTCACGTAGTGAAAGGCGACGCAGTCACACCTGATGAAGCCTTGCTTGAAATTCAGCCTGAGTAAAACATTACCGAACCAGCACACCAAGCCGACACATCAACACTGTCGGCTTTTTTATATCAAACCAGAATATGATACAGCCACTCATTCTAGCCTCCTCCTCCCCCTACCGACGCGAACTTCTTGAGCGCCTGAAGCTTCCTTTTACCTGCATATCCCCTGATGTCAATGAAACCCCCTTCGCTGGCGAACTTCCACAGGAAACCGCGTTGAGACTTGCGCAATTAAAAGCTCAAAAAATTGCCGAATCCCACCCGGATGCACTGATTATCGGCTGCGATCAAGTGGCAACACTGGATAATCTACAACTTGGGAAACCGCTCAATCACAGCAATGCAACCCGGCAATTACGCTTGATGCGCGGTCGTGAGGTCATCTTTCATAGCGCCTTGTGCCTATATAATGCCAGCTCAAAAATCATGCAGGCAGATGTAGTACCTTACTCTGTAAAATTCAGACAGTTGTCCGATGCGCAGATTGAACGTTATCTTTTATTAGAGCAGCCGTATCAATGTGCAGGCAGTGCCAAATCTGAAGGTTTAGGCATTGCACTTATTGAAAAAATGCAAGGGGATGACCCCAATGCCTTGATTGGCCTGCCGTTGATACGTTTAATCGACATGCTGCAAGCTGAAGGTGCTGCTGTCATATAGTTTCAAAATGATTTAACCCCTTTTGGCTGCATGCCACGTTTAATCGATGGTAGCTCACCATCATATTTAAATGGTTGATGCTTTAATTAAACCAAACTAGGATACCCATCATGCAACAAAAAAAAACTGCCATATTACTTGCCACAATTTCTGCACTAGGCGCCACGGCCTGGGCAGTAGCATCTGAAGAAATTCGCAACACCCAAAACGAGCAGCAGGCTGTGGCCGTCACGATTTACAACGAAAACCTGGCACTGGTGAAAGACCAGCGTAAAGTCAAACTTGAACAAGGCTTGAATGCACTTGCACTCAGGGACGTGAGCGCTCAAATTCGTCCTGAAACGGCATTACTCCGCAGCATCAGCTATAGCGGCAGTTTAACCACATTGGAACAAAATTTTGATTTTGATTTACTGACACCACAAAAACTGTTGGAAAAATATGTAGGAAAAACGGTCGGCATCATTAAAACCAACCCAGTAACGGGTGAAGAAAAGACAGAAAATGCAACGGTACTCTCAGCCAATAATGGTGTTGTGCTTAAAATCGGCAATCGCATCGAAACTGGCATTCCGGGGCGCATAGTCTATGATGATGTGCCAGAAAATTTACGTGACCGCCCCACCCTTGTCACGCAGCTTAACAACAACAAGCCCGGCGAACATACAATAGAGCTAAGTTATCTCACGGGCGGCTTGAGCTGGAAAGCCGATTATGTTGCCGAACTGAGCCCCAAAGAAAACAGCATCGACTTATCCGGCTGGGTCACGCTCACCAATACCAGCGGTGCCAGTTACCAGAATGCCAGACTGCAACTCGTGGCAGGAGATGTTAATCGCGCCCAACCGGAGATGCATCGTAATTTACATAGGTCTAAACAGGAGGTTGGTTTTGACTCCGTTGCAAGTGCATCTATGGCAGAAGAGTCGCTCCTGGAATATCACTTATACTCACTAAATCGACCAACAACAATTGCCGAAAATCAAACCAAGCAAGTCGCCTTGCTCTCAGCGAGCAATGTGCCCGCGCGTAAAGAGCTGGTATTACAAGGCTCAAATTATTACTATGCATCCAGCTATGGTGATTTGGGGCAAAAAATGAAAGTCAGCGTATTTGTAGAGTTTGACAACAAGGAGTCTGCAAAACTAGGCATGCCTATACCCAAGGGCGTGATGCGCATGTATAAAAAAGACAACCAAGGCAATGCGCAGTTTATTGGAGAAGACAACATTGACCACACACCTAAAAACGAAAAAGTGCGCTTGAAGTTAGGCGAAGCGTTTGATGTCACGGCTGATAAAAAACAGACTGACTTCAAAACCCTGCCTCGTCCAAGCAAAGGTAATCATACTTATGAAAGTGCATACGAAATTGTACTTAAAAATGCCAAAAAGGAAGCCGTCACCGTCATGGTAAAAGAGCCGATCCCTGCGGAATGGAAAATATTGAATGAAAGCCATCCTAGCACCAAAGCCACAAGCAACACTGCACTATGGACAGTGACTATTCCAGCAGAAGGCAAAACAACGCTTAACTACCGTGTTCAGGTAAAGTATTAATAATGGATCAAAAATGGCACTAGGCACGCTCTACTTTATTCCAGTTACTCTAGGCGATGACAAGTTAACTTCGGCATTGCCGCCCGATGTCATCAGCATCGCTCAAAAGCTGGAGTTATTTGTTGTAGAAAATGAGAAAACCGCACGCCGCTTTTTGGGGCTGATTAACCCCCAAAAGCCTGTGCGCGAACTCCAGCTCATGACACTCAACGAACACACTGAGGAAAAAGCAATCCCAGCACTGCTAGCACCACTGCTCGCAGGCCACGATGTAGGACTGATGAGCGAGGCGGGATGTCCCGGCATAGCAGACCCTGGCGCAAAACTCGCTGCGCTTGCCCATAAGAAAGGGATTCGGGTCGCGCCACTGGTTGGGCCTAGCGCTATTCTGCTAAGTCTGATGGCCTCGGGTCTTAATGGGCAGCGATTTTCTTTTTTAGGCTACTTGCCTGCAGATAAAGCGGCTCGCATCCAAAAGCTTAAGGAAATTGAAAAACAGTCGCGTAAAAATAACGAAACACAGATTTTTATTGAAACACCATATCGCAACCAACACCTGCTGGAAGACATTTTGGCTAACTGTCACAATGAGACTCAACTGTGTATCGCGTGTAATATTAGTCTTGAAGATGAATTCATCGTCACTAGAAACATCCACGCCTGGAAAAACATCAAACAACGGCCGGATCTCCAAAAAAAACCTGCGGTGTTTTTACTTTTGGCTTAAACCCAAATGTGGTGTTTAAACTGGAATGGACAGCTCAGGCTAAACCTTGCTATGCAAGACCACATTGCGCACCGGCGCATAGCTCATACGGTGCTCCGGGCAAACACCATGCTCTGTTAATGCCAGTAAATGCATAGCCGTTGGGTAACCTTTATGCTTGGCAAAGCCATACATGGGATATTGTTTATCCAAAGCGTACAACGCGGCATCACGGGCCGTTTTGGCTAAAATTGACGCTGCAGAAATCGCCTGCACTTTGCTATCACCCTTCACTATCGCTTCACAACGCAGGGTGATATTAGGGCATTTATTGCCATCCACCTGCACTAGGTGCGGTGTCACACCAAGTTGTTCTATGGCGCGCTGCATTGCAAGCAAACTGGCCTGCAGAATGTTAATCTCATCAATCTCCTGCGCACTGCAACTGGCTATTGCCCAAGCCAGTGCTTTTTCCTTGATTTCCAGTGCTAAAATATTACGTTTTTTTTCGCTGAGTTTTTTTGAATCCGCCAAGCCGGCAATTGGACGATGATGATCCAGAATTACTGCGGCAGCAAAGACTGCACCCGCCAGAGGCCCTCGCCCAGCTTCATCGACACCACAAACCAGCAAATCATCTATCATGCCAGATGAGCAAGTACTGCAACAGCGGCTTTTTGTGCCGTATTCTGGCGCAGGGCATGATGAATATCTGTAAATTCTTGTTCAATACTGGCCTGCCGTGCTTTATCACTCAGCAGTGATAACACGGCTTCTGTAATTTTCTCCGGTGTCGCATCATCTTGCAATAATTCGGGTACGACAAACTTCCCAGCCAGGATATTCGGCAATCCGACATAGGGCTGCAAGCGCATGCGCTTGAGTATCTGCCAACTGAGTTTCGACATCCGGTAAGTAATCACCATGGGCTTTTTCAGCAAAGCGGCCTCCAATGTTGCTGTACCGGATGCCACCACCACTATATTCGCCGCCTCCATTGCATCGTGTGCATGACCGAACAGCAAATGCATAGGCAAATGTACAGCCTCTTTAAAAATTGCCTGTTCAAAAATCTTACGCGTTTCACGGGTAATAAGCGGCACTAAAAATAGTGCATGCGGCAATTCAGCCTGTATCTTTTTTGCAACTTGTACGAATAATTCAGCATGTTGCGCTACCTCACTTTGCCTACTGCCGGGCAACATTGCTACTACCAGCGCGTTAGCATCGAGCTTTAATATCTGGCGCGCACCGGTAACATCTGGCACTAAAGACAAAATATCCGCCAATGGGTGCCCTACATAAGTCACGGGCACATTCGCCTTTTGGTAGAGCGCAGGTTCAAAAGGAAACAGCGCCAGGATTTCAGTGACTGATTTTTTAATATGTTTGATGCGATTTTTACGCCACGCCCAGACTGAAGGACTGACGTAGTGAATGGTCTTGATACCTTTATTCTTTAATTTCTTTTCTAACCAGAAATTAAAGTCAGGCGCATCAATCCCGATAAATAGATCGGGAGGGTTTTTGAGTAAGTGCTTCAGCAGATTGCGGCGTAGTTTTAATAAACCCCATAGATGTTTTATCACCTCAATATAACCACGCACCGATAAACGCTCGATTGGATACAGTGACTTGACGCCAAGACTGATCATTTTAGGGCCGCCAATCCCCAAAAACTCTATATCAGGTCGATGTTGCTTTAAGGCTTCCACCAAATGAGCACCCAGCAGGTCACCAGAGGCTTCGCCTGCAACAATCGCTATTCTAGTCGTCATGGAGAAAATTAACGGACAATGCCGCGGGTAGAAATGTTTAGAAAATCAGTCAATAAATGAATCTCAGGCGTTCCCATAACAGCAAGTTCAGCCTTGGACTCATCCAAAGTCAAACCTTTGCGGTAAAGGGTTTTATAGGCACGCTTGATTTGTAGAATGCTGTCAGCGGAAAAGCCCCTGCGTTTCAAACCTTCTGCGTTGATGCCATGCGGCTTTGCATCGTAACCTGCTGCAGTCACATAAGGCGGAATATCTTTGAATACAACTGAACCCACCGCTGTAATCACATGCGCGCCAATCTTGCAAAACTGATGGATCAACGTGAAGCCACCTAAAATTGCATAATCATGCACATCTACATGACCAGCCAGTGATGAGTTATTGGCGAAAATAGTGTGGTTGCCAATTTCACAGTCATGTGCAATATGTACATAGGCCATAATCCAGTTATCGCTGCCGATTTTTGTCGTGCCTTTATCCTGAATTGTACCGCGATTAAACGTGCAGAATTCACGGATTGTATTATTGTCACCTATCTCCAAAAGCGTAGGCTCGCCTTTGTATTTCTTATCCTGAGGCACTTCACCTAGTGAAGAAAACTGGAATATCTGGTTATGTTTGCCGATAACCGTAGGACCATTGACCGTAACATGGCTAGCGATGCGTGTACCGGCATCCACTTTAACATTGGGACCAATCACGGAATATGCACCGACCTCTACGCTTGAATCTAATTCAGCGCTTGGGTCTATAATGGCGGTAGGGTGTATTTTTGCTGGCTGCATAAGCACTTCACTTATCACGATACTTAATTACAAGAAAAACTATCGTTAAATTACTTCTCGATCGCTTTTAATATGCACATCATCTGCGCTTCAGCCACGACAGCACCGTCCACAGTCGCAACGCCTGAGTACTTCCAGATTCCTTTTAGAATTCGGTCTATTTTAACGTTAAGGACAATCTGATCTCCCGGCGACACCGGTTTCTTGAAACGCGCACTGTCTATCCCTGCAAAATAGTATACTGAATCGTCTGTCGGCTTGGTATTCATAGTCTTGAAAGAAAGAATTGCAGCAGCTTGTGCCATCGCTTCTACAATCAACACGCCTGGCATGACTGGATGATAGGGAAAGTGTCCAGGGAAGTACGGCTCGTTAACACTAACGTTTTTAATCGCAGTGATTTCTTTACCAAGCTCAATAGAAATCACTCTATCCACCAGCACAAAAGGATAGCGATGCGGCAGATGATCCAGAATCTCGTGAATATCCATAGCTGTTGTGGTCGTATTATTTGTCATATTAATCTCGACTTGCTCATTATTTAAAATACTTACTTATGTTTGGTTTTATACGTTGCTTTCAAAGTAGCCAACTCTGTTTCAAGTCGCTTGATTCTATCTGCATACTCATCCAGATGACGAATTTTGGCCGCAGTTGAGAGCCATGCCTTATGTGGCTGGAATGGCATTAATGCGGTATAGGTATCGGCTACAGTTAAAGAACGTGTGATCATTGACCCCGGGGAAACCGTCACATGATCGGCGATTTCCAAATGTCCTAGTATCATCGCCGCACCGCCAACTCTGCAATGCCTGCCTATTACGGCGCTGCCAGCCACGCCCACGCATCCGGCAATCACGCTATGCGCACCCACGACGCAATTGTGGCCAATTTGTACTAGATTATCCAGTTTCACACCCTGCTCAATCACGGTATCATCAATGGCACCACGGTCTATGGTGGTATTTGCACCCACATCCACATCATCATGCAATATCACACGACCTACTTGAGGGATTTTAAGCCAGCTTCCTGACTCTTCTGCGTAGCCAAACCCATCAGATCCAATCACTACACCTGAAAACAGATGACAACGGCGCCCGATTTCACAATGATGCTTAATCACCACGTTTGGCTCTAACCGCGCACCATCAGCAATGATGACATCATGCTCTATCACACACGCACTTCCGATTACAACATTCTCACCCAGTACGACATTGGCACCAATAACAGCAAGAGCACCAATGCTACACGATGCAGGGATTCTGACACTTTCATGCACCACTGCGGAGGCATGCACGCCTGTAGTAGGGGGCGTATGTGGGTTTAAATAAGTAGATACTTTTGCGAAATAAGCATAAGGATTGTCGGCCAATATCTTTGGTAGCGCGGTTAAGTGTGCATGCTGTTCACGCAGAACCACGGCACTGGCACCGCAAGTTGCCAATGCCTTCTGATATTTGCTATCGTTAATGAATGTAATCGCACCAACTTTGGCATTCTTTACAGAGGAAACCCGTTGTATGACTACATTTCCATCACCTTCAACAACACCGCCTAGCGCACTTGCTATCTGGTCTAAGGTATATTGTACTGACATCTATAAGTAATCGGACTTTATTCGCAACACCAGACTACTTCTTACCTAATGCTTTAAGTACCTTATCCGTGATATCGATTTTTTTACTAGCATACGCAACACCGCTATATACCACCAGGTCATAGCCTTCAGCTTCAGAAACAGTCTGAACCGCCTTGTTGATGCGGTCTTGAAGTGTGCCTAACTCTTCATTCTTACGCAGATTGATATCTTCACGCAGTTCACGTTGCTTGCGCTGGAATTCAATTTTGAGGTTCTGCGCATCTCGCTCTTTATTGCGGCGCTCGGTCTCGGACAAAGTAAGTGCGTCTTTGTCTAAAGCTGTTTCCAAATCCTTAATCTGCTTAGCCATGCGATCAAGCTCTTGCGAGCGAGGGCTAAACTCACGTTCGAGCTTCTTGCCGCTTTCAGCTGTTTGCGGTGCATCCTGCAGAATTTTATCCACCTGCACATAACCCACCTTCAGATCGGCTGCCTGAACAGTGACTGCCAAGCTTAGCAGTGCTGCCAATGTGATACTTTTAACTAAATTACGCAATTAAATTCTCCTAGAAGACGCTATACTACATCGGCATATTATGCCACAACTGCATGTATCTATTCATGCAAAAAACAATAAAACACACTTCTCAGCTAGAACTGTTGCCCCAATTGGAACTGTATGGTTTGCGTGTTATCTCCAGTTTTACTGTTCAATGGTTTAGCAAACACCAGCTTCAAGGGGCCGAATGGTGAAATCCATGTCACACCCAAACCTGAAGAATACCGCAACTCGCCGAAATCGTAAGACTGGTCGCTTCCAAACACGTTACCCGCATCTACAAACGCACTTAATCTGAATTGCTTAGAATCTTTCAACCCAGGAATCGGTAAGAACAATTCGACATTACCTAACAGGCGTTTAGTGCCGCCCAGTGCAAAGTCTTCTCCGGTCACGCTATCAACACTTCTGGGACCCAGGGAGCCATTATCATAGCCACGAACCGAATTTACGCCACCCATATAAAAGTTTTTAAAGAATGGAAATTTCTTGTTACCATAACTGTCGGCATAACCAATCTCACCATTCAGCATCAAGGTAAAGCCAGAATAAATCTCTTTGAACCAGGCATGTTTATAATCTATTTTGTAGTACTCCAGGTCAAGTACAGGCAATGTAATTTCGCCGGTTAGCCTTTGAAGCACGCCATTGTTTGTAAACAAAATACTATCTCTAGTATCATGCGCCCAGCCTGCATTTAACGAGACAGAGTCGCTACTGCAACCTTTGGTGTTGCCGCAGAAGTCACGATATTGCTGCGGACTCTCGGCAGATAAATCCACCGTTGTGAAATCAATCGCCGTTCCAAAGGATAAACTATCACGCTCATTCAAAGGCACGCCAAAGCGCACACCAGCGCCCCAGGATGAGGTGTTAAATGTCCCCACGTTCAATGACCTTGTATTCACATCACGGCGATACAAGTCAATGCCACGACTTACACCATCTGGCGTGAAGTACGGATCAGTATAGGAGAGTGAGTAGGTGGTATTGACTTTACCTGTATTGATTTGGGTGCTCACACGATTTCCCGTTCCCAGGAAGTTGCTCTGATTAACCGTGACCCCGAATACAACACCCTCATTACTAGACAAGCCTGCGCCGAATTGAACGCTGCCTGTGGATTTTTCTACTACGCTAATATTCAAATCCACCTGATCAGAAGTGCCTGCGACTGCGGGCGTTTCTACATTGACATCCGAGAAAAAATCCGTACGCGTGATACGCTCTTTTGAACGGTTAATTTTGTTAGAAGCATACCAGGCAGACTCCAACTGACGCACTTCACGACGAATCACTTCATCACGTGTGCGCATATTGCCAACAACATTAATGCGCCGCACATAAACGCGCTTGCCGGGATCAACAAAAAATGTGAAGGATGCTGTGTGCAGGTCCTTGTTAATTTCAGGCACAGGGTTTACATTAGAAAACGCATAACCGTCATTGCTTAAGCGGTCACTGATTGCCTTGCTGGTTTTTGTCACCTTTTCACGGCTAAAGGTGTCACCTGTTTGAATCTGAATCAATTCACGCATTTCTTCTTCAGGCACGATGGTATCGCCCGCCAGCTTGACTTCAGAAATGGTATATTTTTCACCTTCGGTGATGTTGATTGTGATGTAAATATCTCTCTTGTCAGGTGTAATTGATACCTGTGTAGAATCAATGTTAAATTCAAGGTAGCCCTGATTCATATAAAATGATCTTAATGTTTCCAGGTCTGCATTTAATTTCTGCTTGGAGTACTGGTCATCCTTATTCCACCAACTCATCCAGTTAGGGGTGGTCAGCAAAAATTCTGCCCGCAGATCTTCAACTGTAAATGCTTTATTACCGACAATATTGATATCACGTATTTTCGAAACCGCGCCCTCTTCAATCTCAAACCGCACTGCTACACGATTACGCTCCAAAGGCGTTACGACGGTTTTTACGGTTGCGCCGTATTTACCTTGCGCTAAATACTGGCGCTTGATTTCCTGCTCTGCCCGGTCTAGCTGGGATTTGTCGAATATCTGGCTTTCAGAAATGCCAATCTGTCTTAAACCTTCTTTCATTTTGTCAGTAGGAAATGACTTGTTACCACTGAAGTCAATAAGCGCAATCGCCGAGCGCTCCTGAACGGTCACAATAAGAATATCGTTCTCAGCTTCGATACGCACATCTTTAAAAAAACCTGTTTTATATAGCGATTTAATTGCAAGCGAGGCTTGTTCATCATCCATTAACTCACCGACTTTTACCGGCAGGTGGCTAAATACGGTGCCTGCCTCAGTACGCTGAATACCCTCTACCCGAATATCCTTGACAATAAAGGGCTCAAGCGCCATGGCGGAGCCAGCATACAAGCCAGAAACTAAAAAAAGTAGTGTATTAAGCTTAAACTTCGGAAATTTCAATTTTTGATTCGCCATTCAATCAGCCTGTAATCAATCTATTAATATCATTAAATAGTGCTAAAACCATCATAAAGCCAAGAATCGCCAGCCCCAGCTTTTGGCCTATAATCATAACGTTTTCTGATACAGGCTTGCCTGTAAAAAATTCAACCATATAATACATGAAATGGCCGCCATCTAGTATGGGAATTGGCAATAGATTTAGCACACCGATGCTAATACTGATAAGCGCCAAGAACCCAATAAACACCTTTACGCCCATATTGGCACTCTGCCCTGCGTAACTGGCAATTGTCACCGGGCCACTCATTCCTTTCCAGGAAACATTGCCCAGCAACATATTCCACATCATTTTCAAGCTGAATAATGCCGTTTCCCAGGTTTTACCAACCGCTTTAGCCAATGCGGCCGATGCCGAATAATGCGTCGTGACCATAAGCGCATCCAGATCAGACTGACCCACATCAAATGTAGCGCCAATACGGCCAATGATTTCCCCATCCTCTGTTATCTGTTGAGGTTTGACTGATAGCGTGATTTTTTCCTTGTCCCGCATCACAAGCACATCTACCAACACATCTGGATACAGACGAATCTCTTTAACAAAAGCCTCCCAATCCGGTATCTCTTTTTGATTTACGGCTAAAACCAAATCCCCTGTTTTTATACCAGCCGTTTCGGCAGGGCTCATTTTGGAAACTACACCTATGAGCGGCTTGATTTTAGGCTGATAAACAAGCAAGCCGATCTTTTGTAGTATATCCTTGCTCGTATCATCATAGTCAATTACAGACAAATCCAGTGCATAGCGGTATACCTCACCCAGCGCACTGGCAACTTGAATCTGTGCGGGCGTATCTTTGAGCGACTCTTTTAGTAGTATCCAGCGCACATCCTGCCAGCTTGCAACTTCTTGATCGTTAATTTTTTGAATGAGGTCGCCTGGGCGGATATCCAGCATTGCGGCTGGCGTATTTGAGATAACACCGCCAAGTATGGGTTTTAAACCCACCACCCCTGCCATAAACAGTGTCCAATATAAAAAAACCGCCAGCAACAAATTGGCAAAAGGGCCTGCCAATACGATTGCAATTCGTTTACCCACACTCTGGCGATTCAAGGCACGCGACAGATCGTGATGCTCTGATGACGCCTCCGTTGATAACACATCCTCGCCCAGCATCTTGACATAACCGCCCAAAGGAATGGCGGCAATCACAAATTCCGTTTTATCCTGACCAAAATTTCTGCGCCATAACGGCTTGCCAAATCCTATCGAAAATTTAAGCACTTTTACGCCACACCATCTCGCCATCTGAAAGTGACCATACTCATGAACGGTCACCAAGATGCCAATGGTGAAGATAAAAGCCAATATTGTTAACATTTAAGTATTGTTCCCCATTTTCAGCGTGGATGTACTATATGCCTTATCAGTGAGTGCTTTTTAATACGGACATAATCGATTTTGCCTGCACTCTTGCAGCGGCATCCACAGATACCAATTGCGCAATAGAAGCCACTGTATCAATACTAGAAGTCGCAAGCACGGCTTCTATCACCGCAGGAATATCCATAAACCTGATTTCATTTGCCAGGAACGCCTCAACAGCCACTTCATTCGCTGCATTGAGGATTGCCGGTGCAGTACCTCCCTTATCCAAAGCCTCATATGCCAATCGCAAACATGGAAACCTGGCATAATCAGGTGCTGCAAAATCCAGCTGGCCTATCTTTAAGAAATCCAACCGACTCACACCGCTTTCCAACCTGTCAGGGTAAGCCAAGCCATAAGCAATCGGTGTGCGCATATCAGGGTTACCCAATTGCGCCAATACGCTACCGTCATTGTATTCAACCATAGAATGAATGACGCTTTGCGGGTGAACAACCACCTCGATTTGTGCTGCGGTTGCATCAAATAGCCAATGTGCCTCAATCACCTCCAGGCCTTTATTCATCATAGTGGCCGAATCTATGGTGATTTTTGGCCCCATCACCCAATTCG
The DNA here is from genome assembly GCA_002842285.1 of Betaproteobacteria bacterium HGW-Betaproteobacteria-22. Taxonomy (GTDB): domain Bacteria; phylum Pseudomonadota; class Gammaproteobacteria; order Burkholderiales; family Methylophilaceae; genus Methylotenera. The sequence goes on along the minus strand of PHCJ01000028.1, from coordinate 7,377 downwards.
GATGATTAAGTGCCTGTGCTCTAGTGACGAAATTGAGCTCTTCCAGTGTGGCATTGCGAAAAGGCCCGCCTGATGCAGTGAGCAATATGCGTGTTACGCCCGCATCAGAGAGCGGTTTGCCTCGCGTTTGCGGCATCACCTGAAAAATAGCGTTATGCTCACTGTCGATAGGGAGTAAGGTCGCACCCCCTTCGGCCACCGCTTGCATAAACAAGCTACCTGCCATGACCAATGTTTCTTTATTTGCGAGCAGAATACGTTTGCCTGCCCGTGCTGCTGCAATTGCAGAATGCAAACCGGCAGCGCCTACGATCGCTGCCATCACAATGCCAACTTCAGGATGTGCGGCAACTTCACTCAATGCTTCCTCACCAAACAGCACCTGTGTCGTTGAACCTGCGGTTTTCAACTTGTCACTTAACTCATTTGCGGCCGACTCAACCAGCATCACTGCATAGCGTGGCGTAAACTTCATACACAAATCAAACAAACTTTCGACCTTGGTATTCGCTGTTAATGCAAACACAGAAAATCGCTCGGGATGTCTAGCAATCACGTCCAACGTTTGCAAGCCAATCGTACCTGTAGCGCCCAATATTGACACATTTTGCCGCTTTGCCTGCGTAGATTGCTCTGCGTGATGCAGTTCCTTACTATTCACATTAACCATTGATATGCAACCTCGATAAAATCTCAAGATTTGCGCAAAGCAGAATGAGTGGCAATGTCGGGATAAACCCATCAATTCTGTCTAAAATACCGCCATGACCAGGCAACAAGTGACCGCTGTCCTTTAATCCTGCCTGACGCTTCAACAAAGACTCAACCAGATCCCCTATCACACTCAGCACCACCACCATCCACAACAACGGAATCAACCAAAAACTAATCGCCAAATAAACACAAAGCAAAACTGCATAGATAGTGACAGCCAGTACTGCACCAAAGACACCTTCCCAGGTTTTTCCAGGACTAATTTCAGGGGCTAGCTTATGCCGACCAAAACGCTTGCCTGAGAAATAAGCCGCACTATCTGCCAGGCTCACGGTAGCAATAGCACCAATCAATAGCCAGATATTTTCCGCACGCAACCCTACAACACCCAGCCACGCAGCGATCAGAAGCACCACACCCAATGCCGCCATGAACAAAGCATGCTCGCATGTGCGACGACTTATTAGCCAGAAAGGTGCAATCAACAGCCAGAAAACCGTTGCCAACCCCAAAAACACCAAGGCCACCACGCTTTGATAATCAGCCAAAGCAGCGTGCGGCATCCATTGCACAAAAACACCAATAAGGAATACCGCTATCGCCAAGGATAAAGCTTGCGGACGAGTCAACCTGATTAAACTTGCCCATTCTGTAGCTGCAAGTAAAATAACAAGCAATGTCAGCCAGGACCAAACTGCGTGATTAACGAAAAACAAAGTGATTAACAACCCTGTCACTAACAGGCTGGCTGTGATTATTCTGGTTTTTAACATTGAGCGTTTGAATGAGTTATTGAATGGTTAAACGTTACTTGACTTAAGGTATTTCAAAGTTTTTTGATTTAAAGGCGGATAGGTTTATTCTTATCAAGATTGAGATGGAGTTGACGCTTTAATCTGTTCGCTGGTGCGGCCAAAACGGCGCTCACGCTGCTGATAAGACTGAATGGCTGCACTAAATGCCGCCTCATTAAAATCCGGCCAAAGCATATCTGTAAAGTAGAGTTCTGTGTAGGCCAGCTGCCAAAGAAGAAAGTTACTGATACGCTTTTCACCCCCGGTTCGAATAAAAAGATCCGGCTCGGGTGCGTAAGCCATCGACAAATATGGCATTAAATGATCTTCACGATAAAACCCGGCCAACTGCGGAATATCCTGCTGCATTTTATTCACAGCCTGCAAGATGTCCCAGCGACCGCCATAATTAGCCGCGATAGTCAGCACGAGTCCAGTGTTGTTTGCGGTTAACTGCTCTGACGCCTCAATCTGCGCGACCAAATTGGCATCAAAACGGTTACGGTCACCTATCATCAACAGCTTGATGTTATTCTGATGCAGCTTTACTACTTCGCGCTTTAGCGCCTCCATAAAGAGGCCCATCAAGAAGTTTACCTCTTCAGTGGGACGTCGCCAATTCTCACTACTAAAGGCAAACAAGGTCAGATAACCCACCTTAAGCAGAACACATTGCTTCACCAGCTCCCGCACCGTTTCCACGCCTTTTTTATGCCCGGCAATTCTGGGCAAAAAACGCTTGCGCGCCCAACGCCCATTACCGTCCATAATCACAGCAATGTGTTTAGGCACATGAGCAACTTCAGGGACACGCTGCGTAGCACTAGAAAATAAAGCCAATCAACACTCCAAAAATTACCGAAATATAAAGCGTGAATAAATTAAATGGATGACATCAATGCTGAGTTCGTCAACCACTGATTAAACAGCCATTAAATCAGCTTCTTTTACCTGCAACATTTTGTCTACTTCCGCAACCGCTTTATCAGTGGCTTTTTGCACTTCATCCTGTGCACGACGCTCTTCGTCCTCAGAGATGGTTTTATCTTTCACCAGCTTTTTCAAGGCATCGTTTGCATCGCGACGCACGTTGCGAATGGCTACTTTAGCACCCTCGCCCTCACTACGCACCAGCTTGGTGAGGTCACGGCGGCGCTCCTCCGTCAACATCGGCATAGGTACGCGAATTAAATCACCATTGGTTGCGGGGTTTAACCCCAGGTCGCTATCACGAATTGCTTTTTCGACTTTGGCGATCATGTTCTTCTCATAAGGCTGCACATTAATAGTACGCGCATCGCCCAGGTTCACATTGGCCACCTGATTCACAGCCACCAGCGAGCCGTAATATTCAACCATGACATGATCCAACAAACCCGTATGTGCTCTTCCTGTACGCACTTTGGCCAAATCATTTTTAAGTGCCTCTAATGACTTTTGCATTTTCTGCTCAGCTGTTTTTTTTACTTCCTCTAACATTTACTTCTCCGACTAACATTGACATTCACCATCAACGAAAAAACACCACATAAACATTGTGGACAATACCTATTTAGGGTAATACCATTGTACCTTCATCCTCACCCATCACCACCTTCTTTAAGGCGCCCTGCTTAAAGATGCTAAATACAGAGATAGGCAGTTTCTGATCGCGACACAAGGTCAACGCTGTAGCATCCATCACTTTCAGGTTTTTAGAAATCGCCTCATCAAAACTGATAGTTTTATAGCGCATCGCTTCGGGATTTGTTTTAGGATCATCCGTATAAATGCCATCCACCTTGGTCGCTTTAATCACGATTTCAGCATTAATTTCCATACCACGCAATGCGGCTGCAGTATCAGTTGTAAAAAACGGGTTGCCCGTTCCTGCACCGAAAATAACCACGCGCCCTTCTTCCAAATAACGTATGGCCTTACCTCGAATATAAGGCTCGGCCACCTGCTCAATACTTAATGCTGACTGTACACGCGCATTTAAACCGATATTTTTCATGGCATCTTGCAACGCCATTGCGTTCATAACGGTAGCCAGCATCCCCATGTAATCAGCGGTTGCCCTATCCATACCTTCTGCGGCAGGTGCTACTCCTCTAAAAATATTGCCTCCGCCAATAACCACGGCAACTTGTATGCCTAAATCAACCACCTCTTTAACTTCGTTCACTATTCTAGTGATGGTGGCACGATTAATGCCGTAGGCATCCTCCCCCATTAAAGCCTCACCAGAAAGTTTAAGTAAAATGCGCTTATAAGCTGGTTTTGACACGTGGGCTCCTCTTAATTTTAAGATTGCATATTTAAGCATATATTAACCCAGATAGGCATAAAAAATGATAGCTATGGGTTGATAATCAGCGTTTAATCCGGATTTTCGATTATGACGCAAAATGATGGCGAAGTGGTTTTGAGGTGGGTTTGTGGCCTATGAGGCGTCCATAGCTGGCTATGGACAACAAATAAACTGCAAAAAACCAAAAAAAAACAGCCACCAGTATTCGCTAGACAGTAAAGGGGCCCCGCAGAATATACCTGCTTAACCTTAAAGGTCATCACCACCAATCTAGCGTTGCTAAAGCAACAAGACAGGTGCGAAAAGCAGCTTGCTCATGCCTGACAGGATCGAATATCCGCCTAATGAAAAATCCGGGTTTTATTCAGGCCTTATCACTAAGACCTTTGCAAAAAACTTATAAAAAAAATGGACTAAGCACGCGCTTAATCCATTTTTGAACTGAAGTTGTAAACTACACAACCATTACGACAGTTTAGCGGCTGCAGCAACCTCTGCTGCGTAATCAACCACTACTTTTTCAATACCCTCGCCTACAGTAAACATGGTAAATGATGCGACCGACGCGCCTTTTGATTTAAGCAACTGTTCAATCGTTAACTTGTCATCCTTGACAAATGCTTGACTTAATAAAGTTACTTCTTTCAAGAACTTTTGCACGGTACCGTCAGCGATTTTTTCCAGCATCGCATCAGGCTTACCCGCCTCTTTTGCCTTCTCAATCGCCACGCGACGCTCGGCTTCAATCAAACTTGCATCAATGCCTGAAGCATCAAGCGCTTTGGGTTTGGCTGCGGCAATGTGCATTGCAATATCTTTTGCCAGCACATCATCACCACCCACCAAATCAACCAGCACACCGATTCTGCTGCCATGAACATAACTTGCCAATTTGCCTTGCACTACTGGACGCACAAAGCGACGTGGCGTGATGTTTTCACCGATTTTACCAACCAATTGCGCGCGTGTTTCTTCTACTGTAGAACCACCCATTGCCAATGCACCAACTTCAGCAATGTCATTTGCGCTACTAGAAGCAATCACACCAGCTAACGCATTTACAAATTTTAAGAAGTCTTCATTTTTAGCGCAGAAATCGGTTTCAGAATTAACTTCAACCATGGCACCCACTTTACCGTCTGCACTGATGCTAATACCAACTGTACCCTCAGCAGCCACACGACCAGCCGCCTTGCTTGCTTTATTACCAAAACGTACACGCAAAATTTCTTCAGCGCGCGTCATATCACCTTCAGCTTCAGTCAATGCTTTTTTACAGTCCATCATTGGCGCATCTGTACGTTCGCGTAATTCTTTTACCATACCGGCGGTAATCTCAGCCATTTGTTCACTCCTAAATTTAATAAATCACTTTAATTAAATGATTTATATGATTGATTTAATTTAAAATTTTAACGATTGGAATCTTGAAACTAAAAAGGGGCTAAAAGCCCCTTTAAAGACTAGAGCACGTTACTCAGCTACGGCTTCTGTCACTTCTTCTTCACTTGCAGATTTAATAATCTCGGTAATAGCAGAGCTACGGCCTTCAATCACCGCATCAGCAATGCCACGCGCATACAAACGAATTGCACGGCTTGAGTCGTCGTTACCAGGAATAACATAAGCCACACCGTCAGGTGAGTTATTGGTATCAACAACACCAATCACCGGAATACCCAGCTTAGCGGCTTCAGTAATCGCACCACTTTCATGACCTACGTCGATAATGAAGATTGCATCAGGCAAACCGCCCATCTCTTTAATGCCACCGATTGAGCGCTCAAGTTTTTCAACTTCGCGCTTGTAGCCTAACGCTTCCTTTTTGCCGAATTTTTCCAGACTACCATCTTGCAACATGGTTTCAAAATCAGTCAGGCGCTTGATAGACTGCTTCACTGTTTTAAAGTTAGTCAACATACCACCTAACCAGCGATGATTCACATATGCACAACCTGCACGCGTTGCTTCTTCTTTAACAATATCGCGCGCTTGACGTTTAGTGCCCACGAACAGAATACGACCCTTGTTAGCTGCCAATGTGCGCACGTGCTTCAACGCATCCTCAAACATTGGGAGTGTTTTTTCAAGGTTTACAATATGGATTTTATTGCGGTCACCGAAAATGAACGGTGCCATTTTAGGGTTCCAGTAACGGGTTTGATGGCCGAAGTGAACTCCGGCTTCCAGCATTTGACGCATGGTTACAGACATTTTAATCTCTCTTCAAAAGGGTTATGAATCCACGCAACACCAGAAACACTCATACGCATGAGCACCCTTGAGTGGGTTACGTGTAAATTTACATCAGCGTCGCCGATGTTTTTGCTAAAACTGCAAAGGCGGAATGATAACACTAAGCGTTTAAAGACGCTAGTATTTGCTAATAACATTTGCTAAGCAAGTGTTAAACAGGAATACATCAAACAATTAGCAAATAATCGCCAAATGGGTTAAGGTAGAAAACGCTGGCAATACTATATCAGGATGAAGTTATCTCAGGCACACCAAGCACACGTTTGGTTTTTTCCAAATCCATACGTAAAAGCTCGGCAATATCATGATAATCATCGGGTAGAGCCGCGTCATCCCAGCCATTTGCAGAATGGCGCGCCAAATTCACTGCCAATATTACATTTTTCACTCGCACTTCATGAGCAAACTCATCCAACATTAATTTATTCAGCAATGGCGGTAGCTGGAATCTGCTCACCAGTTCCTTTTGCAAATCCAGCAATACAAATCCTAAAACCTCCTGCTGCACTACCTTGCTACGCAAATGCTTATCCGCAAGCTGAATTTCATGGATACGTGTCATCTCATCAGGCGCATAACACCACATCAGCATCTCGGACAAATCATGCAACAAAGCTGCGATTAGCACCTCTTCTGAATGCAGGTCATTTAAATGCGCCGCCCACTCAACAGCAAAGTTAGCTGCTCGATGAGCACGCTTGATCAACTTGAGCAATTGCATGAGTGCCGGTAAATTGGTTTTAAGCACGTCCTCAACTAGAGGGGTCGGTGGCACATTGCGAAAGAAAGCTGACGTGCCCATCATCATCACAGCTTGCTCAACCTGAGCGAGATCCTGCAGCTGACTGCGCCCCTTATGCTGTTGTGCATAACTCAGCACCTTAAATGTCATCATCGGATCATTAAGCACTACGCCAGTAATGGCTCTGGCACTTATATTATCCTCATCAGCCTGCAAGCGTCCAACCTCGCGGGCTGTTAGCTTCAGCACAGGAATCGGCGAACTGCAAATACGCTTGACCCACGCATTAAGTTGATTTTCATGCAAACTCTGTGGTGTAGATGTCATTATCGTCAGCCCCATATTTATTTTGTCACTGCTTTGAATGCTATATTACATCCAGGCTTCGCAAACTTAAACAGATTTCCGCGCAATATGCCCGTAATTCATCGTACTGATTATTCATGAGTTAGGTCCAATTTAATATAAGGGCAAGTTCGTTAATTAGTCGAACCTGAACAACTCAGTTCAAGCAGTTTCTAACTGATTGAACTGAGCGATATTTAAATACTGCTGTATAGCGGCGACTAACAATTGCA
>PHCJ01000027.1 GCA_002842285.1 Betaproteobacteria bacterium HGW-Betaproteobacteria-22 | reverse complement strand
GTATCTGTATATTTCGAGGTCTTCATAGAAATTCTCCTGTTAATAGTTTACGAGAAATTTCTACTTTTAAATGTGACTATTTTTAGGGGGGATTACACATTTGCTGCTCAGAAAAAAGAGCTGGAAGCAGTCATTGAAAAAGAAGCCGAACGTAAAGCGACTAAACAGTTTGCTGAGTAAATAGCACTGCTTCAGGAACAGCTAAAGGATTCCAGAGCTGCTGAGGAAGAAACCAAAAAGCTAATCACTAAAGCACAGTCCGACGCAAAAGCCAAAGCGCAAGAAGAGTTCGAACGTGAAAAAAGTATTCTAGCTGAAGAGCTTAAAGAGAAAGATACCAAACTCAATGAATTTAGAGTGCAGGAATTAGAGCTCCGCCGTCAAAAAACAGCCCTAGAAGAGCAGCAAAGGAATATTGAAGTTGAGCTGCAACGTAAGCTGGAAGAAGAGCGCGTGAAAATGACAGAACAGATTTCTGCTGCAGAAGCTAACCGGTTTTCATTTATAGAGGCAGAGTATAAAAAGAAAATCGAAGACGCACAAAAAGCTAATGAGGATCTCAGGAGGAAATTAGACCAAGGATCGCAGCAACTTCAAGGTGAAGTGCTTGAACTTGAACTAGAGCATGTATTAACAACATCATTCTTACATGATCAAATTGATGAAGTTAAAAAAGGACAGCGTGGTGCTGACGTCCTCCATACCGTACGAACTGTTCATGGTGTCGAGTGCGGAAAAATCATCTGGGAAGCTAAGCGTGCTGATAACTGGTCTGAAAAGTGGTTACAAAAACTCAAGGATGACCAGCAGGAGGCAAAAGCGGATATTGCAGTACTAGTAACGACAGTAATGCCTAAAGGTGTGGATGAGATTATTGTTCGCATTGGCGATGTCTGGGTAATCTCCCCGCATGCTATAAAGCCTGTAGCTGAAATGTTAAGGAACGCATTGGTCGAGGCCAATAAACTTAAAGTGGTGAATACTGGCCGCAACGAGAAAATGGAATTGCTTTATAACTATTTATCTAGCGCTCAGTTTTCACAGAAAGTACGCACAATGCTTGATGCTTTTGTGTCAATGCGAAGCGATCTTGAAGCGGAAAAAAGAGCTATGCAGAAAATCTGGGCTAAACGCCAAACTCAGATTGAGCGAGTCACTATGAGTATGACAAGTGTGGTTGGGGAATTGCAAGGTATTGCTCATGTTGAACTGCCTCAGCTAGATAGTGTTGAAACTGTAATGGTCTAATGAAATAGGACACCAATTAAGAGATAATCATCACTTAATGGAGTGTCAAATGAAGCAAACTAGAAATGTATTTACCACGGAATTTAAGCAGGAATGCGTTCGTTTAATTGTTGACCAAGGTTACGGCGTTGGGGAAGCATCCAAAGCCATGAATGTTGGCTTATCAACGTTGCAGCGCTGGCTCAGGCAGTACAGAAACGAAATTCAAGGCGTCACACCGCAATCCCGGGCCATTACCCCTGAACAGCAGCGCATCCAGATGCTGGAAGCCGAGAATCGGCAGCTCAAGCGCGATAACGATTTATTAAAAAAAGCGTCGGCCTTCTTCGCCATCGAAATGCAAGCGACAAAGAAATAGTCATCGCAGTCAAGTTGAAGAAGGCCGGTTTCAAAGTCACCGATATCTGCCGCAATCTCAAACTGCAGCGCAGTGGTTATTACCGACGCAGTGTGCAAAAGCCCATTGATGCAGAAGAAGTCATGCTGAAGGCTAAGGTACAGCAGATCCATCACGAGATGCATGCCACCTATGGCAGTCGCAGGATGTGTGCAGAGCTGAATGCTCAGGGTTATTTGCTTGGACGCTATAAGGTGCGTCGAGTGATGAAGAATTTGTCACTGAAAGCGAAACGACCCAAGCAACATCGTTATCCCACTATTGGCCAGGTGAGTTCGATCGCACCCAACACCCTGAATCGTCAATTCAAGCCTGCGCAATCCAATAGCCATTGGACCGGTGACATCACCTACATCCGTACCAGTCAGGGCTGGCTGTATTTGGCTATCGTGTTGGATCTATATTCCAGGCGTGTGGTGGGCTGGGCGTTTTCAGGCCAGCCTAACAGCGAACTAAGCACACGGGCGTTGCAACTTGCTGTGCAGCATCGCAGGCCTGAGCAACCGCTGCTGTTTCACACCGATCAGGGAGTTCAGTACTCAAGCGAACAGTTTCAGCGTTCATTACGCACGCATGGCATGACAGCCAGCATGAGCCGCAGGGGTAACTGCCTGGATAACGCAGTTACAGAGCGTTTCTTTCGCAGTTTAAAAACAGAAAGGGTCAACACAAGACAATATAAAACCAGACAAGAGGCGATGGAAGACATTGCTGATTATATTGAGCCGTTTTACAATCGCATCAGGCGCCATTCAACTTTGGGCAATTTATCGCCGGCAGCCTATGAGGAAAAACATCAAAACCCCTCTTAACTAATGTCCTGATTCGTTAGACCATTACAAAACACTTGAGGCGATTGGGGAAGATGAATGATCTTGAGTGTCAGCTACCTGCCTATAAAAAGTTAAGAATTAGATTTACCTGGTTGATTTAATAACTGAATAACTTTATACATAATTGGATAATAATTAAGAATGAATAACCAACAAAATTCTAATGCATATAACATTTTAGAATTGCCAGCTATAGACTTTCAGCTATTAAGAATAATCGTTATTGACTCATATTGTGAGGGTAGAAAAGTAGAGCTTCAGTTAGATGGACACGTAGCTCTTAATGGTGCCAATGGTGCTGGCAAAACCACCATGTTGCGCTTGATACCTATATTCTTTGGTGAACGCCCACAACGCGTTATTACAGGGGCAAAAACATTCGGGGAATATTATTTCCCTCACTCGACCTCATATGTGGTCTATGAATATAAGCGCCGAAATACCAAAGTTCTCGCTGTTATACATGCTGACGGGCAATCAGATAATGTGGTGTATCGCTTTATAGACCATGAATATGATAATGAGCTATTTAGAAATGAACGTGGCTTTGTGCAGTCACAGGATTTGCACAAGCATTTAGATAGTAAGAATATCTCCTTCACTAAACCATTTTCACGAGTTCACTATGAACAGATACTTACTAATAGCGCAACTACACACGAGCACAAAAGCCTAGCAGCAAGATATGCATTTGTCGGTGCAGGAAGTAGATTGACGCATATAAACCGTGTAATAAGTGGTATTTTGAATCGTGTGACCGAGTTCTCCGATCTGAAAAGAATGGTAGCCTCAACGATATATGGTGATGACAAGCAATTCACGCTCAGTACAAAAAAGAATGAATTGAGGAAGTGGATTCGTGAGCTACAAGCACATCAGTCGCTTGAAGAAAAAAGACCGCTTATGGCAACCCTAGAAGAAGCAGATGCCAATCGTATCAGATTGCTAAGTGAAATGGGCACCTTGCATTCAAGGTTAAAGACACTGCTGTTAAGTCTAGAAGGCAAAAAAGAATTAACCGCAAAGCTCTTAGAGGGTAAAAAATCAGAGCGTACTATCCTTGAACAGCAATTTAATCAGGCAAACCATATTGCCGAACAGGAAAAGGCCCGGCTAGAGGCTATTTACAAACAGTCACTACAAGACATCGCAAATATAGAAGAAAGATTCAAAAAATACAAAAATGATGCAATTGATCACAGTTGCGCACTGGTAGATTCATTACCTGACCTTCAAAGGAATTATGACGGGTTAGAAAAAACCATCGAAGAACTAAGCGGCGAGATTAAAAACGTCGATGATAAATTTCAAAAGTTAATTGGGGATGAAAAACTCAACCTGCAGTTACAAAAAAATAGTGAGCTAGAGAGCCGTAACAAGACTAAAGAAACTTTCCTTCTTGAGAGGGATTCGGTTGCTAAAAATTATGACGCGATATTAAATCAAATCACAGCGGCTTCTGAATTGGTTGTAACCGATTTGAAAGCAAGGGAAAGTGTCGCTAACGATAAAGTTGTTGCACTTAAAACAAAACAGGAGCACGTTACAGGTGATGCATCTATACAGGACTCGCTGAAACAAGAGCAGGCTAACTTAGTCAGAATTACTGAGTCACTAAAGCTGGCTTTTAAAGAGGTTTCCGATACAACTAAAAATTACACTTTCACACTAAGGCAGTACGATGATCAGGAGCGTCTATGTAATGACGTATCCATGAACCTTGAGTCTGAAGAGTTAAAAGAAGCGCGATTTCATGAACTATCATCAGCGGGCAAAGATACTTTAATCGGTTTTCTGAGAGAGCAACGGCCAGAGTGGGTTCATGATATTGGTCGTATCATCAATGAAGATGTCCTGTTAAGAAAAGACCTTAATCCTGAATTGGCAGACGGCAACAGTTTATATGGGATCAACATCAATCTGGACCAGATAGAGGACTCTAAATTATCTACGGAAGAAAAAATTCAGCAAGAATTGGCCAGAGCAAAGTCGCGTATTAAAAACGCACAAGATGCCTGTGATGAAGAAAATGACAAGCTTTTAAAGATTTCAGAAAGTCGCAAAAAGGCCGTCGAGAAAAAGCAATTAAGTGAAGCAAACTTAAGTAAACTGGAAAACGCTAGCAAAGAATCTCAGTCAAAAATTGATTTGTGGAGTACAAAGCTTGAACATAGCAAGAGTGTTGCAATGGAGAACATTCGTACAGAGCTTGCTGCCGCAGTCACGGAACTTACCGATATTCGCGCGAACATCAATATTGAGAAGCACAAGCTCAATGAAACCATTGCACAGAAGAATAAAGAAAAAACAGCGCTTATAAACGCTATCATCACCGATGAGAAAGAAGCGTTGAAGCAATTTGATGAAAGGGAAAAAGAACTACAAGCTAATTGTGAAACAAAAGTAGCAGAACTCAATGCAAGTAGACTTGAAGTGCTGGCAGGGAAAGGCGTAGATCCTAAAGTGCTAGAAAAACTAGAGGCTGATAAATTAGCCGTCGGTAAAGATATAGAATTGGCTAAGAAAAAGTCACAAGTAGTGGATACCTACCGTAGCTGGCTGGATAACTCTTACTCTGGATTGAGCCAAATGCATCTTGATGCAAATCAGCAAAAAATTAACTTGGATGCGGTTAAATCTGCACAAGTTGCACTGAAAAAAGAATATGACATTAAGGAAAATTTAATAAGTAATGAAATCCTTGCTGTCGAGAAACAACTTTCAGGTGAGGAACAGTCTATTCGGTACGCTATTGGACAATTAGATAGCATCAATAATTGGCCTAAAAACCTTCACGTTGAATCAATGCCGCATGATGAGGCGTTTTCACTGGTAGATTTAATTAATACAAAAAACAGCATCAACATTGAAGACAAACACTATAAGAAGGTGATTGCCGACGGTGTAGACGAAATTCGTCAAGAAATGTTACGTGTTCCTGGCACCGAAACTGAGCAGTATTGCCTTGCTAACGAGAGGGAGAGTGGCAGACCTATTCTTAATCAGGAATATGAGTGGTTGAAAATTTGCAGAAGCTGGTTCAATCAAGGCTACAAGTCCAGACAAGACTCCATTATTAATGATTGCAGGTCTCAAGGGATTAACATAAAAACATTCTGTGACAGCCTTGAGGATATGGAAACGAAAGTTACTACATTCAATAGGGAAATCAGAAATAGCTTAAGTCTTGCCAAGATGTTTGCGACCATCAATAACGTGGACATCAGTATTACTACCGACATCAAGAAACAGGATTATTGGTACGCGATCAATGAGCTGAAGCTTCAGTATGAAATGTGGCAACCTACAGCATCACATTCCATGCCTCCGCAGTCTTTTGTTGATGCGGCTAATGATGTAGCCAACATTGTTTATGATGATCGTGGGTTAGTGGCGAATCCTACCGATCTCATCAATATCAGAATTGATGCGGTGATAAATAACAAACCTGTTTCGGCAAAAAATGAAAAAGAGCTTAAGGAATTGAGTAGTACAGGACTTTCATATCTAGTGATGGCAATTGTGATGGTTGGTTTTGTAAACAGGATTCGCGGTAAGAATAATGTCGTCATTCCTTACGCTATTGATGAGGTAGGGGATTTAGACCCGATGAATACTGTGTCGCTGTTAGAGTTTTTAGCACAGAACAACATCATGATTGTTGGTGCGTTCCCTAAAATGGACGAGTATCTAGCGCCAAAATTCAGATATATGTTTACGGTACTGGAAGACCAGAGGATTGCAATTGTTGATATTGATGGCACGAAAGCAACTGCAAAAGAGGTAATGGAAAATGTTTGAGCCTATTGTATTAGCTTTACTCCAAGGCGCATTTATTTGCGATCAAACCAATGCTAATGCCTACCAATGGTTACGCGATGGCAACAATCAGAAATCCGTTGATGATTTTCTGCTGAAAATTGGAAGAAAGTTAGTCGCTACTAATAACGGCAATGCATTCTATGCTGCCTGGCTGACTGTTGGCCAGAACGAGCGCACGGAAATTAAAAACATCTTTGCTAATATCAAGCACACGATTGCCCCTGTCGTTAATTTCCTTGAAATGTGCATGAAATACACTAAAGAGGATACTGCGCCGACATCTGGAGAACGTGTGAATTACTCAGATCTGTTGGTGGCTGTTTCTGACAATGCTAATGCTTTGGAAATGCTGCACTCGTTTACCAATATGGGTAAAGAGTTTGTTAGTTTAGACGCCTCACCTAAAGGCATGCTAGATAGGGTAATTCAACAAATGATCAAGTGGGGCTATCTCGTAGAAAACAGCAAAAAAATGAATACCTACATTTTCACAGGCAAGCTTGATTATTTTTACGAAATATTAACTTTCTTAAATGAAAATGAAATGCCAGGCTCGCTAGGTGATGAAGAGGAATCTAAAGCATCAATGCAGGAGACTTTGCTTTGAGCAACAAAACCAACGTCAGATTGATATTGGAACGGTTACATCAATCGAGCGATATCATTGCGGAGGCTTTTGATAACAGCCGGATTAGTGCGACTGAGGAAAATTCAAAAAGAATTATGTTGCTGATGCAGCAACGCATTCTAACCTCTGACATTTATGACACGTTTCAATTGCGCTATTCAATGCGGCAGTTTCTCAATACCGTCTTGAATACAAACAAACTCATGGATTCAGGTACTGACTTCAGTATCAGCTTCAATCGTCTTGATGATTATGTAAACAGGCATAATGACGCATTCTTGGAATCACGCGATGAAGACCGCCAAAATTATCAGGTTTGCATTCGCGATTTAATCAATGCAATAGCAGGTTCTATAGCTGATGAGCTGCTGCATATTTCCAGTCTTGTTGATAGCAAATTTGCAACCGTTACAACGATTGCAGAAAAGATGAAAGAAAACGAATGGTATATGAATCGCGCCACAACGATTCTTAATCTGTTAGAAACGTTTAGTTTTTCAGATATTGAACAAAGACTGTTGGGGCATCGAGACCTTGAGCTTACGTATGAGTTGCTACTCAAGTCACGAATGCCGCAATTTATTGATACATTTAGATTAATACTTTCTAAACTTGATAAATATAAATATGAATTCCGGAAAATCGAGGCACAAGCTAAATTATTAAGAAAATTCTCCACCCACCTGAACCGTTATCCCGATTGGACTCCAAGCGACTGGACCAACAATGAAGAGTTGTTAGATTGGATGTGCATTGCCAATCCACTATCGCTTTCTTTTTATCCTGATGTAAATGACACATCATCTGAAAAATTATTGGTGGATATTGCATTAAACTTGCCTGCAAGTAAAACTATAAATGCATACAAAAGGAAACGTCCTGCCGGTATTTTATTGGATATGGATGATGTACCAGTAGTGCAAAAAGAGTTCTCACTATTAGAGAAAGCTGTAAGTGCTTACATGAATCTAGCTATATCTAAAAAAGACGGCTTATCTGCAAGGCATTGGTGGCAAAATAATCCGGAGATGCTTGATAAGGTTTCTGAGGAATACTGGGTGCACCGAGTATTGTCTGAAAGGCTTAACCGCAAGGTTGGTCCAGAAATCAGGATTGATCTGGTGTTCACAGAGACTGAAGATTTTGACGGTAACGTAAAAGTTAACGATATTGTTGTATCGCAAGGATACGCGAATGTATAGCCATAGACTGCTGGCAAAACTGAAAAGTATCATAAATAGAAACGAGGAAAGATTCAGTCAGACGGAAGCTTTGACGGAGTTCTGTAAAGATTTTAATCTCGGTAGCATTAAAGGCAAGTCTATATTTTTCAGTGATGACGATAAAGAGCAGATTAGGAAGATTCTTACCAATAAAGGTTACTCCCTTGACGTAAGCGTTGATAGTTCAATGTCTAGAGTCGAGAAACTAAATTATGGGCCTAATGAAAAAGCCGGTGGGGGAAGCCTAAAACGGAATAGGATATCTATCAAAGCTTCAGGTAATAAGCCGCTCTTGCTCAATGGTAAGGCAATCCAGTTACCTGCAATGTCTCATCTGGATATTGATATTTCACAAGTAAGCAATACTCAACATAACGCGGTAATACTGGTTGAGAACTATGAGAATTTCAATCACTTCTCAGAAACAGAAATATTTCTGCCATCAAATTTTGATAATCCTATGGTGGTTTACCGTGGCGACAAAAGTGAAAGCCGTTTAGACGCCGTACTGTCATTCTTGAACTTAATTAAACTACCTGTATTAGCCGCAGTTGACATTGACCCTTGCGGACTAGTTAATGTGATGGGGATAAATGGATTATCAGCTGTGCTTGCCCCAGCTAATGAGGAATTGAACAAACTGTTCTTATCACCTAAAACCAGCCGCGTTGATCTGTATGAGCGTCATTATTTAAGTTGCCATTCTTCACTAGATAACTTGCCAGAGAAGCATGTTTGCAAGAATTTGTGGCGGATAATTAAAGCTAATAAAGCTGGAATAGTTCAAGAACAGTTCTTGGCCTTAAAATTGCCTCTAGTGTTATGGCAATAGGTTCATGGCAAATTTTACTTTGCTCGTGACAGTGCATCCTCATATTGAACTTAATAATCGCGAGTCCCCTGAATTTGATGTAAATTGCACTCCCAGTTGGGTTTATATCGCTTCCCATAATGGCTGAACCAAAGCGACGCTTACGATAGACTAGCGCAGGTTACTCATGGTGGTTTTTAATGCTTGTGGAATTTTGATTTATACTGCATTTACACAAATTGTGAATTTAACATCCATATACGCCAAACTTGGAAAACAATAAAAATATTTATCAGCTGCGGTTCGAGCGTAATGTCACATTAGGATTGTCAATGACTGATGCTGCTATTGCTGTAGCAGAAGACTATCTTGACAATAAGCCAGTGCGAAATGGAAAGCCTTCAATCAATACTGCTTACCGGAATGCAGATTTTTGGGCATCTTTGTTTCTTTGGGGGTTGTCTACCGAGTGCTTCGAATCACAACCATTGGTGTTGGCATTGGCACGTTACTTGTCACAACAACAGATTGCTAATTTTGAGTTGATTCAGCACATCGCGAACGTCGCGCCTGAGGCTGTCCGTCGAGCGGTACGTTATTCTGGGATTGTGCTGCGCCAAGACTCTGATCGTTGGAAGGAGATTGAGCGTATTGCAGTTGTAGATGCAGTCGAGTTTGGTGAAATCGTTCAAATATGTCACACATTTCATCATGCGCATCGAATAAGGCTGGATGATGTTGAGTTGCATAGTCGGTTGTTAGCAGATATCTCGCCGCTGGAGCTTCTCATATATGCCAGCCTGTACGGCTTCGAGCACTTGATACCTAAAATTTTCAATTTAACTAGTCAAAAAGATGGAAGCGAGAATGATACTCAGAATGTTTGGGATGCTATCAATGACATCTTGATATGGAAACTTCGCAACTGTGATGAAAGTGATTTTCAACTAACTGAAGCTATCATTGGCAGATCGTTACGTGAGCATCTGTCTCCATTTTTATTTCCTTCGCCCGAGCTTCCTATAATCAGAGATGATCTTTATTCTGCCTTTGGTAATTTAATCGACGCCCAGCTTGAGTTGAATAGTTTCCTTGAGCGTTCAGTCGATGCATTTTGCTATGACGACAATATACGATTTGAATATGCAGGAACTGAACTCGTAATTACCGTGCTTAACGAAGCTGAACGTAGCGCATGGCAGAATAACGGTCAGAAATTGGCACGGTTGCACAATTACTGGTTTTATCGTGCAATAGATGAGTTTGTAACATCAGGAATGGCAATGAAGCGAATAGGCAGCTCTGAAAACCATAATGAGAATCAAATTGCCTTTATCAAGACTATTCGTACTAAGCTTCAATTAACCGAGGTCTATGGGCTAAATGAATCAATCTTAGCGGACACAGGGTTGCAAGTGGATGTATTTCAGGCTTTGCTATCACTAGAGTTGATGACAGCTTTCTATATCAAAGATTATGTTCGTCCATTTGAGAAACTTCTAAGTAAAACTGGCCAGTGGAGGCCGGCGTTAGCTTCTCTTGCCATGGATGGCATGATGCAATCAATTCCACAAAATCGTTTACCAATAACATTTTCAGAGAGAGCTACCAAGATTGAAAGTATACGTCCATGGACGGTAAGCAAGAGCTTTCCGCAAGGACTAGCCAAAGCGGCTGAAGCCATTCTAGATTTTTGGACTAATGATTTATCTGGGCTGTCCAAGCAAATGCGTAATGGTCAATCTGCGCTTATTCCAGAACTTCATGAGCGACCAATGTTGAAGATGGGGCGATACTTTTTTCAATTGCCATGGGTTGTGGCAATGCAGAATAACTCTACGGCAGCGATTAATAATCTACGGAGAATTGGGGCGCGTAGAGGAGAAGCCCGAGAAGAAACGGATCGCATCGAACAACGGCTTGGGAAATCTCTTGAGGACAGAGGGTTTAATGTGCTTTTAAATTATCATCCTGCAACATCTGAAGAAGATAACCCTGGTGAAATTGATGTCATCTGCGCACTGGATGGTCATATATTGATTCTTGAAATTAAATCAACCTATATGCGCCGGTCGTTTAAGGAAGCTTGGTTGCACAAAACAACTACGTTACGCAAAGCTGGATTGCAGTTATGCCGCAAACTCAAAGCGGTGCGGTTGGCACTAATCTATAATGAAAATATTGCAAGCTCACTCGGTTTAAAGTCTGCTGATAAAGTGCAATCAATCCAGGGTTGGATCGTAGATACATGTATTGAACATGATCATGAGAGATTCAACGGATTTTTGAAAGTGTCGCTAGAAGAGGTGCTTATCGCATTGCGTGATGACAGACATTTGCTGAATAATCCACTTGGCATGTCTAGCAACCAAGAAATTAATATTGATAAGATCGATTCAGGCGGGACAATTTCAAGTTCAACACTCTATCCGAATGGATTCTCAGGTAAAAGTTTTATTAATGTCATTGAAAATCAGTCTGTTTGGGTGACTTAATTTGGCCAGAACTATGAAAATTGTTAGGTGATTGCATTTGTATACCCCCCGAATTTTATTACATAAACTGTGAAAACTTAAACCTCGTAAGACAGTTTATGATATTAGAAACTGTCGGGAGGTTTATTTTATGGATACAAAATCACAACGCGATATCACACGCAAACTTAAAGTGCTTAATTATGCTGTTGAGCATCGAAATGTGGCTAAAACCTGTCGCCACTTTAGTATTGCCCGAGAAACATTTTATCGCTGGAAAAGGGCTTATCTTGCTAAAGGTGAGCTAGGTTTAATCGATAGTAGACCCTGCCCAGAGAACCCTGCATTAAGGGTATCCAAAGAGTTTGAAGAAAAAATCATACATTTGCGTACAACCTATCACTTTGGCCCACTGAAGATTTCTTGGTATTTGAAGAAGTTTTTAGATATCAACGTTTCACGTACAGGTTGTTATGGGGTTTTAAAGTGTACTAGCTCAGACCTGATCTGACGGTTACCGAATTTTCACGGTGTCCGTCAGATTAGATTTGGTTTAGATTTTTTCTATCCCGACTCAATTTCCCGCTGAGTAAAGTTTCCTTTGGTGTTATTCCATCAGAAACTTTACTCTGGTCTAACGTTTTAACTCTTTAAACTTCTTCCTGACATGGTGAATATTTCTGAATTGCGCTTTGTATTCTTCATGAGCTTTCAGTTCAGCCAGTTTTTTCTGTTTAATAGCATTCTGTATCTGATCTTGTTTTTTGGCTTTTTGTAAAAGAAAATACATACTAGAAATAAAGAAAACCCCTGCCAGCATTAGCATAAAGGTCAAGAAAAGGAAGGGTGACTGCACGATGAAATTTGAAATGAAGTCCATTTGCTTTGATCCTTATTTATCTTTACCTGTGATAACCAATCTAACTGGCTTGCCGGTCCTTAGAACTAGGTCTATCAGACGATCCACCGTGAACTTGTCAAAGCGCTGATGCACAATGTCAGCGACAACGTTTAAGCTCACTGCAAGCTTGATTGCAATCTGCTCATGGCTTGGATCATTTTCCTGAATCCATTGCTCCAGCATTTTCAGTAAATTCTTTTTAATTTCCAGTTTCATCAAATTCTCCTCTGATAAATCATCGATTGCTTCCGGATTGTCATTAAAGCGGTTGTTAATCCACAGAATGATAGGTGTCATGATTAGAAATACAAACAAGATCAAGAAAGTTGCAGCCAGTGCTTTATCCATTTAATTCTCCAAATCGTAAAACTTCAAAATAGCATGAAAGTTTTTTCGCGCAAGTTTTCCTATTTTTTAAGAAGAGATAGATCGATATTGCGCATTGCGTGATTTTCATACTGAGTTTTCAGTTACCATCCAGACAGTCTGGTAGCGCGTCAAGCCACTAGGAATGGTCGGCCGCGCAGATGTCTATGATAACGTCCAAAGCCTTCAGTTGATGGCATGGTTTGCGCATACAAATCATCCTGACCTGATAAGCGGTCTGCGATTGATAGCAGGTTGGCCTCAGGACTGACCGGCTCTCTAATCCCAACCCAGTCTGGCACACCTTTTGTGGCGGTTAAGGCATGTAAAAGACTGAGCAGTTGGTTTTCTGGAATATTGATCTGATATTGTGCGACTGCGGCTGCTATCCATTCCACAATAGATAGCTTATGTCCCAGCAAAACACCACGCGTAGATATTTCAAAGCAGTTGCGCTCATAGTTGAACTGATATTCGTCTGCCTTGCCCGCATCGTGTAAGAAGGCAGCCGTAGCTAACACGTGCGGGCAAATGGTTTTACGCTCCTTGGCCAGCATCAATGCATTGTTGACCACCTCAATACTATGACGCAGATTGCCATGTTTATCTTTGTGATGACCATTTAATGAGCTTGGTCCCACTAGAAAACGATAGAAGCGGCGATAGTCCCAAAAGATACCGTTGATCAATTTGATGAAGCAGGGTGGCAGACTATCAATCATCTCTTGCGCCTGGCGGATGATTTCTCTATTTTTGACCCATTCATATGGTACGGTATCAAATATATTCACATTGCCTGGAGTGTTAACCGGCAACAGGCGATTGATGATGATCTGGCCTTGGGTGCAGACCGTTTTACTCGTCCAGCGTGGTGTGACCAAACTTCCGGCGGTTAATCGATCGTCCGCTTTGCTATTAATCCAGGTGACAGCAATTGATGCTTTTTCATGGAACAGGTTTGCCTGGAAGCGGTAGCCGCCGTTTGGTAACTTTGCTTGGTCTAGACGCACAAGACGAAATAACCATGGCAGGTCGATAATCGGCACAGAATGATCTTGGTTAACGTTCATTTGTTGAATATGCATTTTGTATCCTTTATTCAATTAAGCTGTTTCGACGCTAGTTGCAGCCGTGGTATCGTTTTTGTTACCACCGGATTGCAGTAACAAGCGTTCAAAGGCACTGCCATCCTGGCGTGTTAAGTTGGGGACAAAGCGGCTGTAGACGGTAAATAGCATTTCCGTATTGGCATGCCCTAATTGCCTGGCAATCCACTCGGGCGCTTCACCTGCAGCTAGCCATAGCGTTGCGGCGGTATGCCTGCTCTGATAAGGCGTGCGCTTTTCCAGGCCAAGATGCTGGAGTAGGGGATACCAGACACGCTTGCAGAAGTTGTGCAGATCTATTGGGTTGCCGTCGCGATTGCAGAACACGAACTTTGAAAATTTACCTGTCGCTTCATATTGACGCTTTAGAGCATCGTAGACCGGTTGGGACATGCGAATATCACGCTGACTGGTGTCATTCTTGGTGTAGTCCTCATCGCCAGCTGTATAGGTTTCACGAACACAAATCAGGCGTTTTTCAAAGTCGACGTATTTCCATTTCAGGCCATCGATTTCACCTGTGCGCATGCCGGTAAAAAATCTGACGGTAAAGTAGTCTTTAAAGTCAGGTCTGACTGTTTCAATAATCCGATACACCTCTTCAAGCGAAAAAGGCATAACGTCCGCCTTCTTCAGCTTGAGCGGTTTAATTCGATCGCCTGCTGTGGTAAAGTTAAAGCGGTCAGCGGCTTCGTTGAGCACTTGCGTCAGCACAAGAACAATTGCATTGATTCTTCGTGGTGATAGTTTAGAGTCCTGTTTACGTCCTGGTTCTTTGGCGAGAGTGGAACGAAAACTGAGGATATCCTCACGACGGATGTTGCTGACCGCCTTATTCCCGAAGGCTGGGATTAATCGGCTATCAATAATCTGTCGCACAGTAGAAATATAGGTGCGACGCCATCCCACAGAAAACTCTATAAACCATTGCTCAGCAAAATCTGAAAACAGTGGTGCATCCATGACAACTGGTGAGGCCGCAAATGCTTGCTGAGTCGCTAAAGAAATCTTGCTTCTGATTGCTTGTAGGCTATCAAACTTTTCTGCTAACTTACTATTAGGAAAGTAGCGGCGATAATCGAAGTTGTTCGCTTCAATATCCTCTTCAATTTTTTTAAGGATTTTTTCCATCTTTGCACGGTTGGTTTTGTTGTCCTCTAGCGCTGTCTGCTCTCGGCATCGTGTACCTTTATAGCGAAAGTCGAAGAAAAGCAAACCAGAGTCTGTGCGTGCTCTAATGCTAGCCATGACAAACACCTCCATTTGCCATTGGGATGCCGAATGCAAAATTCTTAGACTTAAGAATTTCATTCTCGATAGTTTCCCAAATGTAGAGAATCTTTCTTCGTCCAAAAGGGCGCACGTAATGGATCCCTTCAATTAAGACGCTATCTTTTAATTGCTCACGAATTGTTCGTACATCATATTGAATACGTTCAGCTAGCTGATTGGTTGTTAGAAATGTTGTTGCACTCATTGTTAATGCTCCTTATGATATGGACTTCAAGGTTAAAAGTATCACCAAGAGATAATTATGTTCTCTTGTAGATCATAATAACCCATAAATAAACATTTGCAAGTTATTTTTATCTACAGTAGATAAAAATAATCTGGAGAAGGTATGATTAAGTGCAATTTATCTCGGATTATGGGCGAGAAAAAACTAAAAATTAGTGATGTATCGAGGGACACGGGTATAAACCGAGGTACTTTGACTCGTTTATATCAAGAGACGGCTGAGAGAATTGATCTCGATGTAATGGATCAATTATGTGACTATTTAAAATGTGAAGTTGGTACTTTATTTGAAAGAATCGAATAGCTTAAATCTTTACTAAAGACAGATTGGAAGTTGTTTTAGTAAAGGTTATTTTTTAAATCCAATAAACATAAAAATGAAAATAATAGACAATATCAACTCGCTGCTCGGTGAAGATCTAAAACAAGAGCTCACACCAAATACCAAACTGAAAATTGCGGCTTCATGCTTTTCAATTTATGCATTTGCAGTTCTTAAAAAAGAATTAGAGCATATCGACTCACTGCAATTTATTTTTACATCCCCCACGTTTGTTCCTACAGAAGCTACTGACAAAATCAAAAAAGAGCATCGAGAGTTTCACATCCCAAAGTCAAATTTTGAGAAAAATTTCTATGGTACTGAGTTTGAAATTCAACTTAGAAATAAATTAAACCAACGTGCTATCGCGAAAGAGTGTGCTGACTGGATCATTAAAAAAGCCACTTTCAAGTCCAATAAAACCAAAGCCCCTATGCAACAATTTGCTGCTTGCACTAAACAAGAGAGCGAAGCGGTTTATATGCCAATCTCTGGTTTCACTGCAGTTGATTTAGGATACCAGCGTGGAAATGCCTTCTCAAATATCGTAAACAAGTTTGAAGCGCCCATGACGGGGGCTTATTTAAACTTGTTCGATACCATCTGGCATGATCAGGAAAAGCTTGAAGATGTGACAGAGGCCATTTGTGAGCATATATCTTCTGTATATCAAGAAAACTCTCCAGAGCGCATCTACTTCTTTATGCTGTATAACATCTTCAGAGACTTCCTGGATGAGGTGAACGAAGATGTTCTGCCCAATGATCTAACTGGCTACAAAGACAGTATTATTTGGAACAAGCTGTTTAACTTCCAGAAGGATGCAGCTACTGGAATTATTAATAAGCTGGAAACCTACAATGGCTGTATTCTGGCTGATAGCGTAGGTCTTGGTAAAACCTTCACCGCGTTGGCTGTGATTAAATATTACGAGCTTAGAAACAAGTCTGTATTGGTATTATGCCCAAAGAAGCTTGCGGATAACTGGGTTACTTATAATCGCAACCTCACCACCAACATACTTGCAAAAGATAGGCTCAATTACGATGTGCTTTGCCATACTGATTTACAACGCACCACGGGTGAATCACTCGGCATGCCACTCAGCAAGGTCAACTGGGGCAATTACGACCTAGTAGTAATAGATGAATCGCACAACTTCAGAAATAACGATGCGTTTAAAGACAAAGAGACCCGCTATCAAAAACTGATGAACACTGTTATTAAGCAAGGCGTAAAAACCAAAGTCTTGATGCTTTCAGCCACTCCAGTTAATAATCGTTTCGCAGATTTAAGAAACCAGCTTGCATTAGCCTATGAAGGTGACTCTAGCACCTTACGTGATAAGGTGAAAACCGAGCGCGATATTGAGACCATTTTTAGTAGCGCTCAGGCTGCATTTACTACCTGGTCAAATTTGCCTACTGAACAACGCACTGCTGAAGCTATCTTAGAGTTACTCGACTTTGACTTCTTTGAACTACTAGACCGTGTCACCATTGCGCGTTCCAGAAAGCATATTGAAACTTTCTACAACACAGCTGACATTGGCAAGTTCCCCACACGCTTAAAGCCTATATCGTTCCATAGTCCATTAACCGACCTTGATGGCGTGATGAGTTTCAATGAAATTTATCAGCACCTATCACTTTTAAAACTCTGCGTTTACTCCCCCGTTAGTTACATATTGCCAAGCCGTATTGGTAAGTATGAAGCGCTTTATGATACCGATGTGCGCGAAGGGAAAGGCAAGTTTAAACAAGTAGACCGAGAGCGCAGCTTGGTTGCCCTGATGACCACCAACTTACTCAAACGTCTAGAGAGTTCGGTGCACTCCTTTAGACTCACTTTAGAAAAACTCAAAAACAACCATATCGCTACTCTCAACAAAATTGAGACTTTCAAAAAAACAGGCGTGGATGGAGGCTTTGAAGATGCCTCTAATAGTTATGAGAATTTAGAGTTTGATGAAGACGATATTTCAGAAAACCAAGATGACAATGAAATTGGTGGCAAGGTCAAAATTAAGCTATCCGATATGGATGTCGTAGCATGGGAAGAAGACCTCAAGGCTGATTTAGTCTTCATCGACGAACTGCATAAAGAAATGAGCAGAATCACGCCTGTGCATGACTATAAGCTGCAACACCTGATTACCCATATCAAAGAAAAAATTGATAACCCCATTAACGCAGGCAATAAAAAAGTACTAGTCTTTACCGCATTTGCAGATACCGCAGATTACCTTTACGAAAATATCGCGCCACATATTCTGCAAACGCATGGTTTGCACTCAGGCAAGGTGACTGGTTCAGATGCACCGCGTTCTACCATTAGCCCAGACAATACAAAACGCCTCTACGACTTTCAAGCGTTACTTACTCTCTTTTCACCACGCTCAAAAGAAAAAGACAAAATATTGCCCAATGAACCAAGAGAGATTGATATTTTCATTGGTACAGATTGCATTTCAGAAGGCCAAAACCTGCAAGATTGCGATTACCTGATTAACTATGATATTCACTGGAACCCAGTTCGTATTATTCAGCGCTTTGGACGCGTGGACCGTATTGGCTCACCCAACGATTGCATCCAGTTGATGAATTATTGGCCTGATATTTCGTTGGATGAATATATCAACCTGAAAGAGCGTGTTGAAAATCGCATGATGATTGCCGATGTAACCGCCACAGGTGACGATAACGTACTCAATGCAAAAGCTAACGATGTGTCATACCGCCGTGAGCAATTGCGCAAACTGCAAGAAGAAGTAATTGAGCTAGAGGATGTGAAAGCTGGCGTATCCATTACTGATCTTGGCCTCAACGACTTTCGCATGGATTTGCTCAACTACATCAAAGAAAATAGTGACTTGGTGCACCTGCCCTCTGGTATGCATGCTGTAGTGCCAGCAAATCTGGAAAAAGGCCTCAAGCCTGGAATTATCTTCACCCTGCGCAACATTAACCCAGAGGTGAACATCAACCAGCAAAACAGATTACATCCGTTTTATTTAATCTACATCTCCAACGATGGTGAAGTGGTACATAACCACACCGAGGTAAAACGCCTATTAGACCTAGCTAGAACCGCCTGCAAAGGTGAATCCAAACCGATTAACGAAGTTTGCAAACTGTTTAATAAGCAAACACACGATGGCAAAGAGATGAGGCATGCGTCTGGCCTGCTTGATCAAGCCATTAAGTCTATGATTGAAGTCAAAGAGGATAAAGACTTAGATAGCTTGTTTAGCTTAGGAAAAACTACAGCGCTATCCAATACCATTCAAGGATTGGATGATTTTGAGTTGATTAGCTTTATTGTGGTGCAGTAATAAAAAATTCAACCTAATAAATTAACTGTATAAAACAATGGTGGACGTATAGTGGCAATTATTCGCAAGCTAGAGATTAAAAATTTCCGCTCAATTCAAAGTTTAAATTGGGCACCAATGCCAGGTATTAATTGCCTTATTGGTCCAGGGGACAGCGGAAAATCGACAATTCTTGATGCTATTGACATTTGTTTGGGAGCTAGGCGAAATGTGTCTTTTGAAGATACTGACTTTTATGATTTAAATGTACAAGAGCTAATTGATATATCAATAACATTAGGCAATCTTCCCGAAACACTTTTAAATCTTGATTCTTATGGTAATTTCTTACGTGGGTTTGTGCCTGAAACTAAAGAAATTGAAGATGAGCCTCGTGCAGGAATTGAAACAGTTCTTACTTTACGATTGAGGGTCTCTAGCGACCTTGAGCCAAGTTGGTTGCTCTACTCTGAGCGTGCAGAAAAAATATCTTTGGAGAGAAGGATGGGATGGGCTGAAAGAACAATTCTGTCCCCTGTGCGAATTGGCAATTATTCGAATTCAAACCTATCCTGGACACGTGGCTCTGTACTAAACAGATTGACTACTGATAGGGCGAACCTCGGCCCAGCCTTGGCAGAGGCTGCGAGAAGTGCGCGTGCAAACTTTGGTGATCTAGCTGCTGTGCAACTAAACAACACACTTCAAGCAGTAACATCCACTGCAAATGAACTTGGTATTCCAATTGGTGAAATTGCTAAAGCATTGTTGGATTCTCATTCAGTTTCAATCTCGGATGGTGCAATTTCACTCCATAGTGAAAACGGAGTTCCATTACGTTTATTAGGCACTGGCTCGACTAGACTTCTTATTGCAGGCCTTCAACGTAGAGCTACAACTGATGCATCAATTGCTTTGATAGATGAGGTGGAGTATGGACTAGAACCGCATCGTATAGCCAGGCTTCTAGATTCACTTGGTGCAAAGGAAACTTCTCCACCCTTGCAGGTATTTATGACCAGTCACTCACCGGTTGCTATTCGTGAACTATCTGGTGACCAACTGTTTATAGTTAGAAGAAATGAATTTCATCATGTAAGTAAAGTTGGCAGTTCTGATGAAGTTCAAAGTACTCTGAGAACTGTTCCAGAAGCATTTCTTGCAAAGTCAATTATCGTTTGCGAGGGTGCAAGTGAAGTTGGTTTTGCGAGAGGTCTCGACCAATTCTGGGTGAGTCAAGGTTCAAAGTCTTTTTTTGCTTTAGGTGGAGCTTATGTTGATGCTAAAGGGGGTAGTCCAGATCAATGCTTCGAACGCGCCATAGCTTTAAAACAATTGGGGTACAGGGTGTTGGTACTCGTGGATGGTGATAAACCTTTAAATGCAGAGTTGGTAATGAAATTTAATGGGCCGTTCATAAATTGGAGATCACCACGAGCACTTGAGGATGAGTTATTTCTCAGTCTAAATGATACCGCTATAGACACTCTAGTTGCTAAGGCTATAACGGTATTTGATAGAGAAATGGTTGGTGAACACATTAGGTCAAAATCTAATGGTCAGAAAAGTCTGGATGATATTGAGCTTGAAAGTCTACTCGCACCAATCACGGAAGAAACAAAAATTATCCTTGGAAAAGCGTCTCGAACAAAAGGTAGTGGATGGTATAAATCTGTAACGACTTTTCAAGAGGTTGCTAAAGAAATTGTTGGCCCACACTTGGATACCGCTGATCAGGAATTTCAAGAAACTGTTAATCGTTTGAGAAGCTGGATGTATGCCTCCTGAAATAGATCTATTCAGAGTTGATAGGGGTTCAGTAACAGCTCCCGCAGGTTGTGGTAAAACTCAACTTATTGCAGATACATTGAGTATTCACGATGGACAGAAACCTATTCTAATACTCACACACACTAATGCCGGCGCGGCAGCTTTAAGGTTAAGACTTAAGCGTGCGCAAGTCCCTAATTCAGCATTTACAGTTGCTACATTAGATGGTTTTGCAATAAAAATAATTGGGATGTTTCCAAGAAGAAGTGGACATGCCCCATTGTTGCTTGAAATTAGAAACCCTAGCGACGATTACCCTGCAATTCGTAGTGCTGCGACCCAATTAATACGAAATCAACATATTACTGATGTTTTAAAGGCTACATACTCACGGCTAATTGCTGATGAATATCAGGATTGCAATCTAATTCAACATGAATTGGTTAATACCCTATCTTTAATACTTCCTACTGTGGTTCTGGGTGATCCTTTACAGGCAATATTTGATTTTGGAGGTAATCAATTAGTAAATTGGCAACAACATGTTGAAGTATCTTTCCCACCGATTGGTACCTTAAATACGCCCTGGCGCTGGCGAAATGCTGACAGAGAAGTTTTGGGACAATGGTTATTAGATGTGCGACAAAGATTAATAGACGGTTCACCTGTTAATCTTAGACAGGCACCTCAAGAAGTTGTATGGATTCAAATTAACAATCAGAATGCAGATCAAGAGAGGCGAAGGGCTGCACAAATTCGTACCGAAAATGGTGAATATACAGTTCTTATTATAGGTGACTCCCGCAACCCACAAGGAAGGAACCAGCTTACCAGTCAAACCCCAGGGGCAACAGCTGTTGAGGCAGTAGACTATCGCGACCTTGTATCATTTGCTCGAAGTTTTGATTTAAATAGTGAGAATGCTTTAGAGAGCTTTGTTAATTTCGCATCTGATTTTATTACGCAAGTTGGTCCTGCCAATTTTTTGAGTCGTATTCAAACTATAAGAAATGGTCGCTCGCGAACTGAGCCATCATCAGCAGAAATTGCCGCAGTAGCCTTCAGCTCTGAACCAAGTTTTGAGCGAATGTTAGATCTATTAAGCAAGTTTGAAAATCAAGAAAATGCTCGTGTATATCGCCCAGAAATCTTTCGTTGCCTTAGTTCTGCATTAGGAAATTCATCTATAAAAGGAACACCATTGATTGATGAGGTGTTAGCTGCTCGTGAATCTCAACGTCATCATGGTCGTGTAATTTCAAGACGTGCAGTAGGAAGCACCTTATTGCTAAAAGGACTTGAAGCAGATGTCGCAGTAATCTTAAACCCTGAGCATATGAACGCTGCTAATCTTTATGTTGCCCTAACACGTGGAGCCAAAAGATTAATCATTTGCTCAAGTTCTCACGAGTTAACTCCAGTATGATTACATACCAATTCCCCGACAAAGCCCTCGTGAACCGTAATATCCCTAAAACCAAGTTTTACGAGCATGCTTCAATTTCTCGGTCATTGAAGGATGCGTTTGTTTCGCAAATTCAGCAAATCACTTGGGCGTATAAGCTTTCGCCTGAAACCACTAACTTGGCAGCGGTTAAAGGCTTGTTTGAAATTCAGGTGTTTAACATTCAGCTTAAAACGCCTGATTTGGATAACGGTGTATTGCTAAGTATAGACAAAGCCATTCCGCACCCCATTTTTTACCAACTATTTTTTGAAGATAAAATACGAGTGGTTTTGGCCTATAAACGCTTGAATGAGGCCGATGAAACTAAGTGGGTGATAGAGCAATATTTATCTAGCACGTGGATGACCCAAGCCGAAGTCGAGCAGTTAAAAACACCTTTGCCAATTTCATTGAATTTAGGCGGCTTATACGAGCAAATGCTCAAAGCCTTAATGCCCATTGCCGCCAATGTGGGCGAAGGCATTAAAGCGCAAACTGATCGTCTTAGCCAGATAACGCAAAAACAAAAAGAGATTGCCCAGTTACAAAGTAAAATGCGTAACGAAAAGCAATTTAACCGCAAGGTGGAAATGAACAACCAGCTCAAAACCTTGCAGCAGCAACTTGAACAACTACAAGCATAAATACAAGAAATCAGGACTAACCTATGAGCAATTCAAATCAAGACCATTCAAATCAATCAGGTGACGATAAACTCGATATGCAATCACCCGATTTAGTGAGCCAAAACTTTGAAAAGTTGGCGGAGCTGTTCCCAAACTGCGTGACTGAAAGCGCTGGGGTGAATGGTGAAAAAGCCAAAGCGATTGATTTTGACTTGCTCAAACAAGAACTCAACCATGCGGTGGTGGAAGGCAATAAAGAGCGTTACCGTTTAGAGTGGCCTGGTAAACGTGAAGCGATTGTGACTGCCAACTTACCCACCACCAAAACCCTGCGCCCAGTGCGTGAAGACTCAGTTGATTTTGATAACACTGAGAACATCTATATTGAAGGGGATAACCTTGAAGTGCTCAAGCTTTTGCAAGAAAGCTACCTTGGCAAAATCAAGATGATTTATATTGATCCGCCTTACAACACGGGTAATGATTTTGTATATAAAGACAACTTTTCCAAAGATAAAGATGAGGATCTATTTGAAAGTGGACAAAAAGATGAGTTAAACCAGCGCTTGGTGGTGAATCCTGAGAGCTCTGGCCGTTATCATTCAGATTGGCTTAGCATGATGTATCCAAGGTTAAAACTTGCAAGAAATTTACTTCGTGAAGACGGTGTGATTTTCATTTCGATTGACCAAAATGAAATCGATAACCTGAAAAAGTTATGCGATGAGATATTCGGTGAAATGAACTTTGTATCAACTGTCACTGTTGTAAGAAGTAAGAATGGTCTGGGTTCAAAAGAAGGATTTGCTACCAATAACGATTTTATTCTTGTTTATAAAAAAATAGGGGCTTCCACTGATGCATTTTGTAACCTAATGCAAGATGAAAACTATATTAGTAAATTCGATAAAACAGATGAGTTTGGTAAATTTAAAGTAGACGGGATTTTTAGAAAAAAAGGGGCTGGTCAAAAAAGAACAGATAGTCCGGGATGTTTTTACCCTATTTACTATGACACACTAGGCAAGGTTTATTTAGAGCCGGGTAATCTAAGAACTGAAGTTCTACCAAAATTACCTGATGGTGGTGATGGACGTTGGATTTGGTCAAAACCATTTGCGCAAGATAAATTACATAGATTATATGCAAGTCAAGGCGGCACTATTTATGTGAAGGATTATTTAGCTGATTCAGGAAGAATGAAGCCACGAAGTGTTCTAGACAAAACGATGTATACCACCGAGGTAGCAACAGAGGAAGTTAAGGATTTATTTACCGAGAAAGTATTTGATACACCAAAGCCAGTTGGGCTTCTGTTTGATTTAATTGACCATGGATTATCTACTAATCAAATTGTTTTAGATTTCTTCTCTGGCTCTGCCACAACGGCTCATGCAGTTATGAAATTAAACGCTTTAGACGGGGGGCAACGAAAATTTATTCAAGTTCAAATTCCAGAAGAAGTCGAACCTGATTCGGATGCATTTAGAGCAAATTTAAAAACAATCGCAGAAATAGGTAAAGAACGCATCCGCCGTGCAGCCAAGAAAATCAAAGAAGAAACTGGCGCCGATATTGATTATGGCTTTAGAGTCTATCGCCTAGATGAAAGTAATATGCAGGATGTGTATTATCATCCGCAAGACCTTGACCAAGGCAAAATGGATTTGTTTGGTGACAATGTAAAACCTGACCGTACCGAAGATGATTTGCTGGCGCAAGTGATGTTGGACTGGGGCTTACCACTGAGCCTGAAAATTGAACAAGCGAATGTAGTCGGCAAAAAAGTATTTAAAGTCTCTGAGAACTCCCTGTTTGCATGCTTTGACCATGGCATAGATGAAGAATTTGCCAAAGAGATTGCCAAAGAAAAACCATTGCGCATTGTGTTCAAAGACGCAGGCTTTAAAGACGACACCGCTAAAACCAATGTAAAACAACTACTCAAGCAACTAAGCCCAGAAACCGAGATGAAGGTGCTGTAATGAAACTACAGTTTAAACAGCAAGGGTTTCAGTTACAGGCGGTTAAAGCAGTGGTGGATTGCTTTGAAGGGCAACCTTTAAAAACCAACCGCTTTACCTTAGAGCGTAGCCGAGAGATTATCCGTAAGGCCAAACTGGTCGCCCAAGGAGCGCAAGATTTAGGTTTAGAAGCCGATGTGCTTGAGGATATTGGCTATAGAAACAGCCCACTGGTGCTTGCCGATGCACAGGTTCTTAAAAATATTCAAGCGGCTCAGCGTTTAAATGACTTGAATGAAAGCCAACAGATTCAACGTCCGACAGGCTTGAGGAATGGCTATAACTTGACCATAGAAATGGAAACGGGTACTGGTAAAACCTATACCTATATCCGCACCATGTATGAGTTGCACAAGCACTATGGCTGGAGCAAATTTATTGTCATTGTGCCTAGCATTGCCATTCGTGAAGGGGTATTTAAGTCATTTGAAGTGACGCAAGAGCATTTTCAAGAGATCTACGGCCACAAAGTCAGCCCGTTTATTTATAACTCTGGCCGCCCACAAGATATTGAAAATTTCGCCTCGGATGGCCGCATTAGCGTGATGATTATTAACACGCAGGCGTTTAGTTCACAAAAGGAAAATGATAGAAGCGAAGCGGTAAGAAGAATCTATAAAGAGTTGGATCAGTTTGGCACTAGGAGGCCGATTGATATTATTTCTCAAACAAATCCTATACTAATTATCGATGAGCCACAGTCGGTTGGTAAACAAGGCTCAGCAACTATGAAAAGCATGGAAGACTTTAATGCCTTGTTCACGCTTCGTTATTCAGCAACGCATGATAAGAATGAGGAATATAACAAAGTCTTTAGACTCGATGCTTTGGATGCCTATAACCAACGACTGGTGAAAAAGATTCAAGTAAAAGGCATTAACCTCAAAGGCTCTACAGGCACCACAGGCTATTTGTATTTGGAACAGATTAGCCTTAGCACTACTAAGCCACCCTTTGCAGTGATAGAGTTTGAAAAGCGTACAAGCTCAGGCCCGAAAAGAGTTCGCCAAAAAGTAAGTGAAGGAGCTAATTTATATGAGCTATCTGGGAATATGCCAGCTTATGTAAATTGCACCATTACCGAGATTAACGGCTACCACAACAAGATAGTTGTGAACGGTGAAGATATTTTCCCTGGCGATATTTTAAATGACAAGGATGAACATGCCTTCCGCCGCGTACAAATCCGCGAAACCATTATGTCGCACTTGCAAAAAGAGAAGCATTTGTTTGATAAGGGCATTAAGGTATTAAGTCTGTTCTTTATCGACTCCGTGGAAAAGTATCGAGTGTATGACGATGCTGGAGAACAAGCGCTCGGTGAGTATGGACACATATTTGAAGAAGAATATAAACATGCAGTGAATGAGTTTTTCGATCTCTTCCATGATGAATATAACCAGTATTTGCATGAAACTGACCCAAGCACCGTGCATAAAGGCTACATGCCAACCAACTACTTTGCTTATCTAAAACGTGATGAGGCTGAGAAAGTGCATGATGGCTATTTCTCCGTGGATAAAAAAGGTAAGTCAGTTGACCCAACGGTGAAGCGTGGCAGTGAAGATTCTGATGATATTTCAGCTTATGATTTAATTATGAAAGATAAAGAGCGCCTGCTGAGCTTTGAAGAGCCAACACGCTTTATTTTCTCGCACTCAGCGCTTAAAGAAGGTTGGGATAACCCTAACGTATTTCAGATATGTGCACTCAAAAATGCTGAAAGTGGCAGCCAAACGCGCAGACGCCAAGAAGTTGGCCGTGGCATGCGTTTATGCGTGGATAAGCGTGGCATACGCCAAGACTTTGAGCTAATAGGCGATCAGGTTCATGAGATGAATAAGCTCACTGTGATTGCCTCTGAAAGCTATGAGGCTTTCGCTAAAGGGCTACAAAGCGAGATTGCAGCAACACTTAAAGATAGACCTCAGAAAGCGGATGTTGCTTTCTTTACGGGCAAACTAATTGAAAATGAAAAAGGTGAAAGTCATAGGCTCACCTCTGAGGATGCTCAGAAAATTCAATTCAAACTCATTCAAGCCAATGTGATTGATGAAAACTATAAAATTACTGTATCTGGCAGAGAGCTAATTGAAAAAAGCACGATGCCATTGCCTGAGAGCTTAGAACCTTACCGTGAATCAGTCACCAAGTTACTCAAATCTATCTACACAGGTGAAGCATTTAAGCCTGAAGATGAGCGCAAAACAATTATCCTAACCACCAACCCCAACTTCAAGAAAAAAGAGTTTCAGGAGCTTTGGGAAAAGATAAACCTCAAAACCATTTATGAGGTGAAGTTTGATACCGAAAAACTGATTGCAGATAGCAAAGGCCGAATAGATCGAGATTTGCATATCAGTGACCGCACCTATGAAGTGAGAACAGGTGAATTAAGGGACGGCACTAAAGAGGAAATGCAAGATGGCGCGCTAATCGTTGAATCTGAACGCCAAAACCTCAAATTGAAGAATGATATTTACACCAATGCTACGTATGATATCGTTGGCGAGATTGAGGCATTAACCAACCTGACTAGACACACTATTGTTGCCATATTAAAAGCAATATCCGCCCTTAAATTTGACCTTGTACGCAAAAACCCTGAAGAGTTTATTGCCAAATGTAGCAGGCTGATTAACGAGGTGAAGGCAAGTTTGATTATCAGCAATATCGTTTATCACAAAACAGAAGAGCGGTATGATGCCAAAACAGTATTCACCAATGATAAGTCAGCCATAAGGGATTCTGAGCTGCTTAAAAAGCATATCTATGACTATTTAACTACTGACTCAACGATTGAGGCAGAGTTTGCTCAAGCGTTGGAAAACAGCCTAGAAGTAGTAGTGTATGCCAAACTACCCAAGAGCTTTTATATCTCTACCCCTATTGCAAATTATAGTCCTGACTGGGCCATCGTGTTTGATAAAGACAAAGTAAGGCATATCTACTTTGTGGCAGAAACCAAGGGTTCTGATTCAGATATGGATTTAAGGGAGATTGAGAAGCTTAAGATTCATTGTGCAGAGAAACACTTTGATACTATCAGTGGTGGTGTAGTGAAATTTTCTAAATTAAGTAGCTATGAAAAGTTGTTGGAAATGGTTCAGATCATCTAACTACATTGGATTTAGACAACTTATTTAAAAATAACTACTAGGGTCATAATTTTAATTATTAAAATAGTTTAAAACACTGTGCCCAAAGTGAAAACGCCCCAATCTCTCGAAAGGGGCGTCTTTATTGGTGGTGAAAGAGGGACTTGAACCCTCGACCCCAGGATTATGAATCCTGTGCTCTAACCAGCTGAGCTACATCACCTTGTAAACCTGATGCTAAAACTTTAGCAAGGGCGCCATTCTAGTGTTTTGCGCTCGAATTGTCAAAGTGACTTTGCAATTTCTGCACAAATTTTACGGGGTTACACATTGAATCTGAAGTGCATCACATCACCATCCTGCACGATGTACTCCTTGCCCTCTAAGCGCATTTTCCCGGCTTCTTTAGCGCCTTGTTCGCCTTTGTTTTTAACGTATTCATCGTATTGAATCACTTCGGCACGAATGAAACCACGTTCAAAGTCTGTATGAATCACGCCAGCGGCTTGCGGTGCGGTAGCACCTTTTTTCACTGTCCATGCACGGACTTCCTGCACGCCTGCAGTAAAGTAGGTTTGCAGACCTAGCAAATCATAAGCAGCGCGAATTACACGATTTAGGCCGGGCTCGTCTTGGCCGAGTTCTGATAAAAACAGCAGCTTGTCTTCTTCGTCCAGCTCAGATATTTCACCTTCGATTTTTGCGCAAATGCATACTACTGGGGCATTTTCGGCTTTGCCAAGCGCAACCACTTTGTCCAGATGTGGGTTATTTTCAAAGCCTTTTTCATCCACGTTGGCTAGATACATGACTGGCTTTACGGTAATGAGGCATAGCGGTTTGAGCAGTTGCAGTTCGTCTGAGTCTAGCCCAAGCGTGCGTACGGCTTTAGCTTCATTTAGGCCTGGCAAGATCTTGTTAAGTATGGCAACGAGTGCTATGGCGTCTTTGTCACCACTTTTAGCTTTTTTACTTTCGCGTTGCATGGTTTTTTCTACTGTTTCCATGTCAGCGAGAGCGAGTTCGGTATTGATGACTTCGATGTCAGAGAGCGGATCAATTTTGTTGGCGACGTGAATGACGTTATTATCCTCAAAGCAGCGTACTACGTGGGCAATTGCATCCGTTTCACGGATATTGGCCAGAAATTTATTGCCCAAACCCTCCCCTTTTGAAGCGCCTGCAACGAGGCCTGCAATATCAACAAACTCTACGATTGCAGGTTGTACGCGTTGCGGCTTTACAATGTCAATGAGTGGCTGCATGCGTGGATCTGGCACTTCTACGATGCCTACGTTAGGTTCAATGGTGCAGAAAGGATAATTTTCCGCGGCAATCCCCGCTTTGGTAATTGCATTAAATAATGTGGATTTGCCCACATTTGGTAAACCTACGATGCCACATTTCATATGATTCCAATCATCATTCACGCAATCTATGCGTCGTTGCTTGTTGAAGCAGATTCTCTGCTATTTCTTTGTGTGCAATTTTAACATTGCCGCCTCAAAGTCACCATTTAGGAGTTGAGGTAAAACAATTAGACTATCATCTATGCACTGGTTAATGGCTGCCTGTTCATCTTTCAATGGCGCCTTGAGCACAAAATTAACCACTTCATTGCGGTCACCCGGATGGCCGATACCAAGCCTTAGTCGCCAGAAGTCTGCTGTACCAAGCGCGGACGTAATATCTTTAAGGCCGTTGTGCCCGCCATGCCCGCCGCCTTTTTTAAGCTTTGCCGTGCTGGGGGGCAAATCTAGCTCATCGTGTATCACCAATATTTGCGCCGGGGTAATTTTGTAGTAGTTTGCCAGTGCGGCAACTGCTTTGCCGCTCGCGTTCATGAACGTAGTCGGCTTTAATAACCATGTATCCGCTGATGCGTTGAACTTGCCAGCTGCTCCAAAAAACTTCGCATCCACGGCAAGCTTGCTGTTGGTTGATGCCGCCAGCTGGTCTATCCACCAGAAGCCGGCGTTATGACGCGTGGCTTCATATTTATCGCCCGGGTTACCTAGGCCTACAAATAGTTTGATTCCGCTCATATGGATATCGAAGAATTATTCTTTATCGTGATAATAAAAAACGCGCACTTTGTTATAAAGCGCGCGTTATTTTCATCTAGCTTTAAAGCTACGCGTGATTAAGCTGCTGGTGTTTCATCAGCTGCTGCAGAAACACCGCCGCGAGTTTTGGCGATAGAGGCTACTGCTGCGTCATCACCGTGGGCCAACTGTACAAATTCAACGCCTTTTGGCAGTTTGATTTGTGACAAGTGGATTGAGTGGCCCATTTCCAGATTGGCAACATCAATTTCGATAAACTCTGGCAAGTCTTTAGCCAAACAGCTTACATCAGCTTCTGTTTGAATGTGGGCAACAATACCGCCACCTAGTTTAACGCCAGGTGCTACGTCTGCATTAACAAAGTGCAAAGGTACCTTAACGTGGATTTTATCTGTTGCGCTTACACGCTGAAAGTCGATATGCTGAATCGTGTTGCGAACCGGGTGCAGTTGAAAGTCACGCAGTAATACGTTTTCTTTTTTACCGTCAACCACTAAACCTAACACTGAAGCGTGAAAAGCTTCATGGCGGAATTGCATGAAAAGTTCTTTAGCATTCAATTCAAGGGTAACTGCCTCTTTACCGCCACCATATACTACACCAGGCACTGCGCCTGCACGACGTAGGCGGCGGCTCGCACCCGTACCTTTTACGTCACGTTTTACTGCATTGATTTCAATAGCCATTTTACTGCTCCTAAATTTACTACTTTACTACACTAAAAACTGCACACCGCGACCAGTGTACAGGGGTGAAAAATTAATCCATAAATAGTGATGACACGGAATCTTCACTGCTAATTCTGCGTATGGTCTCTGCTAGCAGGGTGGCTGCGCTCAATTGACGGATTTTGCTGCAATTGGCAGTATCTGCACTCAGTTGAATGGTGTTGGTAACGACAAGCTCATCCAGTTCGGAGTTCATGATTCTTTCTGCGGCTCCACCGGAGAGCACGGGGTGCGTTGCGTAGGCTAATACTTTTACTGCGCCATGTTTTTTCAGTGCTGCGGCAGCCTCGCATAGCGTATTTGCAGTATCTACCATGTCATCCATAATGACACAAGTGCGGCCAGCCACGTCGCCGATGATATTCATCACTTTGGCGACATTTGGTTTTGGGCGACGTTTGTCAATAATCGCCAAATCTGAGCTGAGCTGTTTTGCACATGCGCGTGCACGGACAACGCCACCTACGTCCGGTGATACAACTACTAAGTTCTCATGTTTTTGGGTGAGCAAGTCCGCCAATAAAATCGGCGTTGCATAGATATTGTCTACCGGGATATCAAAAAACCCTTGGATTTGGTCTGAGTGCAAATCCATTGTTAGTACGCGGTTTACACCAACGCCTGTCAACATGTTGGCCACAACTTTAGCCGTGATTGCAACACGGGCAGAACGCGGACGGCGGTCTTGACGAGAATAACCAAAGTAAGGGATGGCGGCGGTAATGCGGCCCGCAGAGGATCTGCGCAACGCATCCACCATGACCATCACCTCCATCAGGCTGTCATTGGTAGGCTGACTGGTGGACTGCAACACAAAAACGTCACGACCACGCACATTCTCAAGCAGCTCAACCATCACCTCGCCGTCGGAAAATCTACCAACTGTTGCGCGACCGAGCTCAATACCTAGATGACCTGCTACCTCCTGCGCTAGCGCTGGGTTAGCATTGCCTGTAAAGACCATCATGTTGCCGTTAGACGCCATCTGATTTCCTATCGTTGGGGTTGATTTTCACCAGCGAGATACTATTAAAAACATTAAATGTCAAAACATAAAAAATAAAAGCGCGTAAATCATAAAATCTACACGCTTGTTATTTTTAACCATACAGAACCTTTGACAATGCGCTGCATGTTAAATGCTTGGCTGAGGAGGAAGGATTCGAACCTTCGCATGCCGGAATCAAAATCCGGTGCCTTAACCAGCTTGGCGACTCCCCAATATTTAATCAGCGTAATATTTTAAAGGGTGCTGATCTAGCCCTTTTGCAACAAAACCACCAAAATGTTCTGGTTTTTGCGCAATTATCTTTTTTGCAACCTGTTCACTGAACACCTCTAAAAAAACAGAAGCACCAGAGCCGCTCATTCTAGCATCACCAAACTGTTTAAGCCATGCTAAACAAGATGAAACTTCAGGATAAGTATCGCAAACTACCTTTTCAAGCTGATTAATAAAATCAGCACGTACATTTTTATTCAGTAAATCTTCAGCATCTGAATGTCTGATGTCTGAAAAGGCCGACATTGTCTTAGGAATTGCATCCTTTGTCAATTGCTTATTAGCAAAAATTTGCGCGGTTGAGACATGCACCTTGGGTGTAAGCACAACGTAGTAGGCATCGTGCAGACTGATTGCCTGCAACTTCTCTCCGATGCCCTCAGCCCAGGCATTGTCACCGTAAATGAAAAATGGTACATCTGCACCAAGCCTGGTGCCAAGCTCAACGAGCGTCTGACGTGTTAAATTGAGCTGCCATAGTCGATTAAGCGCGAGCAGGGTGGTGGCTGCATCTGAGCTGCCGCCACCAAGGCCGCCACCCATGGGGATTTTTTTTTCGATGTGGATTTCAACGCCTTGCCGGCAGCCTGCATGTTGTTGCAAAAGCTTTGCGGCGCGCACACATAAATCTTCATTTTCATCAATGCCGGCGATGGGTTGAGCGTGTTTTATTTGCGCGTTGTTTGTGGGCTTTAGATAAACCGTGTCATAGAAGTCCAGCAACCTGAATACTGTTTGCAGCAAATGGTAACCGTCTGCTCTTTGGCCGGTAATGTGGAGGAATAGATTGATTTTTGCAGGCGCGGGGTAGGGTTTAAAGTCGTTCATGTAATTTAGGCTAGTTGTCTGCAGTTTTGATGATAAGTGAAGATATTTTACCTCTTAGATAAGCTTGTTTTAGACTTGCGCCAAGTCATAGACAATGCTTGCGATTAAATATCCAGTTCTAAAATTAGGGGGTAATGTTACTCCATTTTTCTATGATGAGTTTTAGATTGACTTGCTCGCTTTTGAGTGAAATCTTATGAGGTAGTTGGTAGCCATCTTTGTCAGCATAGTTTTGATATTCGATTTGCCAGCCATTCTGGCTGAGTGAAGTAAGTAAACCGTTATCATCCCAGGTGCTGGCAGACGGTGAGTTTTCAGTAGGGCGACCTAAAGCCCAGTCCTGCAATCCGTCAAGTGGCAGACTCCAGCCTAATACTTGGTATGTCAGAGTTTCAGCGTTGCTGGCTGATATTTGTTTGCCGCTGGCGTCAGTCAGTGTGATGGTTTCAGGATTTTTGGCAATGCTTGCCACCTGCCCGCCAAGGGGGGAGTGCAGGTTTATTTCATCCGCGATGGGAGTATGCTGCCAAAACAGGCCGCCAGAGAACCCTTTGTAATTTGACTGCACGCCGATGCGGCCTTGTAGCGAGAACTGCTGAATGCCTCCAATGTGCTTCAGGTGCGCAGCATTTAGCCGCTGGGAGTATAAAGTTTCGCTTGATTGAATGGGCGATGTGGAGCAGGCGTTTAATAAGCCCAGTGTCAGCCCAAGAGTCAGTAAGAGATATGGCCGGTGCAGGCCGCAGATATGCAGATGTAACGCCATGCGGGCCTATGACCTGAATTTATTGGTTGTGATGATCAGCACATCATTGTCAGGATTTTTAATCAAGGCATCAGACCATATTTTTTTTGCTTTATCGTGCTCACCTTTGTGCCATAGCACCTCGCCTAAATGCGCGGCGATTTCAGGATCGGGGTTGATGTCATAGGCTTGTTGCAGATATTTAAGTGCCTTGTTCAGGTCGCCTTTTCTGTAGTATGCCCAACCCAGGCTATCGAGCATGTAATGATCATTTGGGGAAAGTGCAAGTGCTTTCTCGATGAGTTTGACTGCTTCATTGAGTTTAATGTTACGGTCGGCAAATGAGTAGCCCAGCGCGTTGTATGCGGCGGCAAAGTCCGGTTTTTCAGCAATCGCTCTACGTAACTCGGATTCCATGAGGTCAAATTTACCTACGCGCTCTGCTGCGAGGGCGTAGTCGTACACCAGGTCAGGTGTGTTGGGTAGGTTGTTTACGGTTTTTTCCAGCAGATCAAATGATTCGGTATGCCGCTTTGCCTTGGCTAGGATGGAGGCTTGTGATTGAATCACCAAAATCTGCTGTTCTGTTGTTAGGTTCTCCAATGCATCTAACAAGGCAATCGCGCTGTCGGCAGATTGTTTGCGCGCCACCAGATTGGCCAAGCTAAATTGCGCCTCAAGATATCTGGGGCCATTGGACACTTTGTTGTACCAATTCATTGCGGCCACATCGTGCTGTTGCTTCTCGGCAACTTGTGCGAGGTAAATATAAATTTGGTCAGCATCTTTAAAATCAAGCGCCAGTGCTTGCTTGAAATAGTTTTCAGCAGCGATATAGTCCTCCGCCTGATAGGACAGCAGGCCGATAATCGCATTAAGATCGGCAAGGTTATCGGCACTATTTTTACCTGCAATATCCAAAATGATGGGGTAATGGGTTTTGGCCGCGGCAAATTGTTTTTGTGAAACTAATACTTTAGCCAGGTTAATGCGTACTTCGTTATTTTCCGGCTTTGCCTTGAGATAGCTTTCGTAAAAGGCGATGGCTGCTTGAGGTGATTTTTTAAACAATATCTGCCCCTTTAACAAGGCGGCAATGCTCCAGTGAGGTTGTAAGGCCTCTGTATTCTCAATCGCTTTGATTGCGGTGGCGTCTTGATTGGCGTTGTAGGCGGCCTGCGCGATGGCAAACTGCGCTTCTGCCAGATCCGGGTACGGTTTAGCCAGCGACTCAATAAGCTTCAGGATTGCCAGTTTGTCGGCGCTTCTGTTAAACAGTGAGTTGAGGTATAAAAAACCGGAGGCTCGAGTATCTTCTTTTGTTAACAGTTTTGCCAGGTGGGGCTCTGCCTGTTCTAGGCTGCCTGTAGCAATCAGCATTTCTGTCATTGCCTGTTGCGCCTCGATGGAGTCGGGGGCCAGTTCTGCCCATAGTCTGATGGCAGGAATGGCGAGGTTGGAAATGTTGGCATACGCTGCAATTTTTGCGGCGCGTTCGGCCAGTCTTGCATCTTGCTCGGATTTAGCTAATTCATAAAAGATTGCGCCTGATGTGCCCGTTTCTCCGCGCTGGCCGGCGATTTCGCCTACCAGATACTTAAATATAAATTCAGGGTCGAGCGTTTTTTCTGCAGGCGTTGTGTGTTGTTCCGCAAGCACTGAGCTTGCAGTGGCTGCATCCTGCTTAAGGCGCTGCTGACTGGCGCAGGCGTTTAAGAAGATTGTTGTAGATAATATCAGGAGCCAATACGTATGTTTGGGCACTGATGTAGGCTTTTTTTTCAGGATGCTCATAAATTTTTAGAGTGATGAATTGTTTAATCGCGTTGATGTTGATTAAGATAAAGTATTTTTGATATAAAAGCCAACCTTTGTGACTGGAGTTTATAAAACGGTGTGCTTAACCCTGTATGATGCGCTCTTGTTTCTTAGTCCGTGACAGTTGTGGCAAGTTCCTACATAATAGTAAATTGACTATAATTCGAGTCACTTATTTGATGTGGGGCTCGCGCCTCAGGTGCGGGCGTGAGGTTGTGCTGCGCCTGAAATCGGGCTTTAAGCTAGTCCGGTTAAGCGGAAATGATTTGGTAACAGTTTGTAATTAAAAGAATGTTTTAAAATTGAGCGACTATGAATAATTATACAGTAGAGGCGATTGAGCTAACACGGCTTTATGGCGGCAACGAAGCGGTTAGCAATGTAAATTTTACGTTGAGCAAGGGTGAAGTGTTAGGGTTTCTTGGCCCCAATGGCGCAGGTAAATCCACAACGATGAAAATGCTCACCGGCAATCTGGCGCCTAGTCGAGGCAGTGTGAAAATTTGTGGTGTTGATATGATGGAAAATCCGAAAGAAGCGAAGGCTTTAATCGGCTACCTCCCAGAGATGCGTCCGTTATATAAAGAGCTGACTGTAGATGAGTATTTGGTGATGGCTGCGCGTTTGCATCGCGTAAGCACCAAGCACATTAAAAGCGCAGTTGAGAATGCAAAAGAGCGCTGCGGCCTCGGTCACATGAGTAAACGTTTGATCGAGAATCTATCCAATGGCTATCAGCAGCGCGTTGGTATTGCGCAAGCAATTATACACAAACCGATGGTGGTGATCCTGGACGAGCCGACTGTAGGGCTGGATCCGATTCAGATTCGTGACATCCGTGCCTTGATTCGAGAGGTGGGAGGTGAGCACAGTGTGATTATCTCAACGCACATTCTGCCGGAGGTGGAGATGGTGTGCGATCGGGTGCAGATTATCGATAAAGGCAAGCTGGTGTTTAACGGCTCAATCGATGTGCTTAAACGTCAGCGTGTGGGTAATAAATTGTTGATTGGTCTGCGTAACCCGCCTGCGATTGAGGATGTGCTGAAAATTGCCGGAGTTTCAGAAGCTGAAAGCTTGGAAAGTGGCATGGTAAGGGTGCGCTTTGCAGAAGGCGCCACCCCCGCGGAGGATATTGTGCAAGCGGCAGTACAGCAGGGTTGGGGCTTGTATCAAATTGCACCTGACCAAACGAGCCTGGAAGACGTATTTGTGCAGCTAACTTATCAAGAGCAGGCGGCTGTATAAAGGTGCATCGATTGACTTCATGACGATAAATCGGAATTTTAGGGTTTGATATGATTATTAATGTAGCAAGAAAAGAGCTGAAAAGTGTGTTTGCCTCGCCTATGGGCTGGGTAATTCTCTCATTGTTAATGTTTGCGTTTGGTACGCAATATCTCAATGGTGTAAATGATTACTTTGCGGTGATGTCGGGCGCGATGCGCCCGGCAGAGCGTACCGGCGTTACGCAGTTTGTCGGGCAATCCGTGTACGGGCTGGCTTCGTTCATCATGCTGTTTGCAGTGCCATTGCTTTCCATGCGCCTGATTGCTGAGGAGCGTCGTAGTCAAACCCTGCCATTTTTATTCAGTGCGCCTATTTCACTGACTGAAATTGTCGTGGGTAAGTTTTTGGGTTTGGTGGCGTTTTTAAGCATCCTTGTGGTGTTTATCGGGGCGATGCTGGCCACACTTAACATTTGGTCTGATATTGACTTTGGCTTTTTATTGGCCAACTCTCTAGGTTTGTTGCTCATGGTGGCAAGCTTTTCGGCATTGGGCATTTATTTCTCAAGTCTAACGCAGCAGCCCGTGATTGCAGCGATTTTAACGTTTATCGCCTTATTTGCCTTGATGATGCTGGATCGTTTCTTTGCTGGCGACCCAACCAACATCGTT
Source organism: Betaproteobacteria bacterium HGW-Betaproteobacteria-22 (assembly GCA_002842285.1). Lineage (GTDB taxonomy): Bacteria > Pseudomonadota > Gammaproteobacteria > Burkholderiales > Methylophilaceae > Methylotenera. The sequence goes on along the minus strand of PHCJ01000027.1, from coordinate 14,547 downwards.
GGCAACTTGTCGTTGACACGCCATTTTCAATCATTTTCCAATGGGTTGATTGATAGCGCCGACGTTGTTTATTTTGTTTTATTTGCTGCAACATTTTTAACCTTAACCGTGCGTCGCCTGGATGCTGACCGCTTACGTGGTTAATTGGAATTTTAGACATGAATATCAATCGTAAATTACGCTTTCAATTATTGGTTCAAAACTGGTTTTTTGTCGTTCTGTTTTTAATGTTGATTGTCTTGCTTGGCTTTTTGGCAAGTGAGTATCGGATTGCAAAAGACATCACGCAGGCTAATCGTAACATTCTGACGGAGGGCAGTGTTAATGTGCTCAAACAGATGAAAGCGCCGATTAACATCACAGTGTATGCCACCAAAGATGATGCCGCCAGTGGTGATGTGTTCCGTAAGGGTATTGTTGATTTTGTTGCGCGTTATCAGCGTGAAAAAAGAGATATCAAGCTTACTTTTATTAACCCGTCCGAAGAGCCAAAGTTGGCTCAGGATGCCGGTGTTAAGGTGGATGGCGAAGTGGTGGTCGAGTTTCAAAAGCGTGTAGAGCACATCACGCCGCCTTTCGCTGAGCAGGAGTTCACCAATTTGCTGGTCAGACTGTCACGAACCAATCAGCAGGCTATCATGTATCTGGATGGCCATGGCGAGCGCAATTTGCTTGGGCTTAAAAATCACGACCTGGGTGAGTTCGGCAAGCAGTTGGAGGCCAAAGGCTTTAAATTCGCTAATCCTGACCTCACGATCGCGCAGGCAGTGCCTAACAATGGCGCAATGCTTGTTATTGCCGCCCCACAGGTGGATGTGAGTGAGATTGAAGCGAAAAAAATTCAAACTTACATAGAGTCTGGCGGTAATCTGTTATGGCTGCTGGATGATGATCACTATCGAGGTCTGCATGATTTGGCCGAATATCTGAACTTGGAAGTTTCGCCGGGAGTTGTGCTTGATATGGCCTCCGCTCAGTATGGTGCAGATGCGCGCGTTGCATTCGCTAGCCTCTATGGCGAGCACCCGATTACAACCAACTTCATGTTGCGCACCTTATTCCCGGAGGCGCATGAAGTCAGCGCTACGAGCTCTTATGAAAAAGGCTGGAAAGTAGCGAGATTGGTTGAGGTGGCCCCGAATGGCTGGCTGTCTGGCGAAAAGTTGGCAAAAGATGCAAAAATTGCATTTAACGCTAAGAAAGATAAGCGCGGACCTATCAATGTCGGGCTTGCACTTGAGCGCGTATACGGCAAAAAAGGACAGCGTATTGTGGTGATGGGCAATGCCAACTTTTTGTCCAACACATTTATTACTAACGGCGGCAACCTGGATTTTGGCATCAACGTCATTAACTGGCTAGCAGGTGACGATAACCTGATTACGATTCAGCCTATGCCCTTGAAAGATATCAACGTGACGATTCCTGACACAGACCAAGGCAGGCTTGTTGCCTGGACGGTATTCCACGCGTTTCAATATTTTATTCCACTAGGGTTCCTGATCGCGGGTTTTCTCTTATGGTGGAAACGCAGGCGAGCTTGATGTTAGTTGTGTGTTTATTAGTTAAAGGCAGGTTATGAAAAAGCGTTGGTTACTTAATCTTATTTTGCTGGCAATCGTTGCGAGCTTGGTGACGTTTTTGTATGTGCGACCAAAAACGGATGTGAAACAAAACCTGGAACATGAGATATCTACCTATAAGCTTTCTGAGTTTAATGTCATTAGTGTGGAGTTTCCCGCTAAGGCGGCTGTGAGTTATGAAAAAATAAACGGCTACTGGCAGATTACAGCGCCCTATAAAACCCGTGCAGATCAGGCCTCTGTACAACGTATTCTGGCGATAGTAGCGGCTAAAAGCACAGAAAAAATCGTAGCTGACGATCTTGATAAATTTGGATTAAATGCACCTTCGCTCAAGTTGAAACTCTACCGCGATAAAGAAAATGTAGAGGAGTTCCTGTTTGGTACACACAGCCCGTTAACAGACCAGCAGTACGTGCTGCACAGAAATACGGTTTATTTGATTGATAATATTTATGCCGAGTCTGCTTCTACGCAACTCATTGAAATGATCGACAAGTCGCCGCTGAAACCGACAGAAAAGGTAGTGGGCTTTGATTTCGCACGACTGGAGCAATGGGAAGCGTCCAGTCTGAACGTGGATATTATTGACGGTAAATGGAAAGTTTCTATTGCAGAGGCCGCACCTGACCAAAATGAGCTAAATGAATGGCTGGATTTCTCTTGGTTGCAGAACAGAGCCAAATCGGTTGAACTGTATAAGCCGGACCGAAAAACAGTTTACCCCTCGTTTGAGGTGAAACTGGCTGATGGCAGTAAAGTACGTTTTGATAAAATCCAGGAGTCACCAGATTTGCTATTAGCACGTCCTGACGAAGGTATTATCTATACTTTCCCGTCTGATGCTGGGTTTGTGATGTTGAATCCTCCGATTAATTTGCCCAGTAAGTAAGCAAGCTAGATGTGGTTTGTGGTGTTGCTTAAGGTACCTGTTTTTTGTGAATTCAGCAAATTACTATGCCGGAACTTCCTGAGGTAGAAACGACTAGACTCGGTCTGCTGCCTTTGCTGGAGCAGACTGTATACAGTGTGGTGGTTCGTAACGCATCACTGCGCTGGCCTATCCCTGCTAATCTCCCCACTCTGCTTCAAGGTCGCACGCTTAAAAAGCTCACACGTCGTGCCAAGTATATACTGGCACATTTTGAGCATGACGTGCTTTTACTGCACATGGGGATGTCCGGGCGTCTGTCTCTACTGGCGACTGACAGCGACACAGGCCAAGTACCAGCACCGGGAAAGCATGATCATTTGGATATCTGTTTTAGTCGTGGGCAGGTGTTGCGGTTGCGTGACCCAAGGCGATTTGGTGCAGTGCTGTGGGCAGGGCAAACTCCAGAAACCCATGTTTTACTAAATGCACTAGGTTTGGAGCCGCTTGAACCTTGTTTTACCGGGGAATATCTACATCAGCTACTGCGCAATCGCAAGGCAGCCATCAAAGTCGTGATAATGGATAGTCACTTGGTGGTTGGGGTTGGAAATATTTATGCCAGTGAATCATTGTTTCGTGCGCGTATCCATCCTGAAACTCCTGCTAGAAACCTAAGCAGGCAACAGTGCGAGACGTTGGTTACCGAAATAAAAGCGACCTTAAATGCTGCATTGATTGCGGGCGGTAGCAGTCTGCGCGATTTTTTTGGCGCAGATGGCAACCCAGGATATTTTCAGCAGCAATATTTTGTTTATGGCAGAGCGCGTGCGCCATGCCGCGTATGTGGCAACCCCATCGCAATGATTAAACAGGGGCAGCGTTCAACGTTTTTTTGCATGCAGTGTCAGCATGTTTAGCCACGGATTAAACGCCTGTAAGACCTTTGCCTAAGTATTTCTAAAACTGATGTGGCCTGGCCGCATGTTCGTGCAAAAAACCATGCGGCTTGCTTGGGCTGCCACCAATTTTCTGCGGTAACAGTGAGCCTGCAATCATTGCAATGATGCTGACGCCCAGGCCGATGAGCTGAGGCGGTATCAAACTATCCTCCCCAATCAGGACTTCAACGAGTACCCATGTGCCAATGCCACCAATAATCGCGGCCAGCGCACCTTGAGAGCTTGATTTCTTCCAGAAAGCGCCAAAAACTAGTGGCACAAAAGCGCCAGCGAGTGTGATTTTATAAGCGGATTCCACCATTCCGAAGATTGACCGCTCAGAATTCAGGGCGTAAAACAAAACGCACATGCCAAAGCCCACAAGGCAAATGCGCATTACTTTAAGAAAGCCTTTGTCGCTCAAATGTGGCATATAGCCTTTAACGATGTTCTCAGCAAAAGACACTGATGGTGCCAATAAAGTGGCGGACGAGCAGCTCATGATGGCAGACAGCACTGCACCAAAAAATATCACCTGTGCAATTAGCGGGGTATGCTGTAAAACTAAAGACGGTAGCACGCGTTGGGAATCTGATGTGACTAAAGGGCCAAAGTAGCCTGGATCAATGAGTGTTGCGGCATAAGCAATAAACATAGGGACAAAGGTAAAGCAGAAGTAAACTGAAGCGCCAAGAATTGAGCCCCACAGCGCAACTTTGGCACTCTTGGCCGAGGTGATGCGCTGGAACACATCCTGTTGCGGGATGGACCCCAGCATCATGGTCACCCAGCCGCCCAGAAAAGTTACCCAAACCCAAATATCAGCACCTTTAGGGAAAAAATCCAACTTTCCTGCTGCACTGGCATGATTAATCACAGGGGCAATGCCGCCAGTCATGCCTGAGACGATATTGCCGATATAAAGCAGGCCGCAAATCACCACGATCATTTGCACAAAATCCAATACCGCTACTGATAGCATCCCGCCCAGCGTTGTGTAGGTGAGGACAATCACGGTGCCTAAAATCATGCCAGCCTCTTCACTTACGGCGCCATCGGTAATGATGTTGAAGATAAGACCCAGGGCTTTGATTTGTGCTGCAACCCAGCCCAGGTAAGAAACTACAATGGCAATAGTTGTAAGTATCTCAACCGTGCGGTTATAGCGGATGCGGTAAAAGTCACCCAGCGTAATGATGTTCAGCTTATAAAGTTGAGTAGAAAAGAAGAATCCTGCGATGATTAAACACATGCTGGAGCCAAAAGGGTCAGCGGCAACGCCGTTTAGTCCATCTGTGACAAAGGTTGCGGATACGCCAAAAATGGCTTCCGCACCAAACCACGTGGCAAATACGGTTGCCATTACGATGGGTAGGGGGAGGTGGCGCCCCGCGACCGCATAATCCTTGGTGTTTTTTACGCGGGTGGCTGCGATTAAGCCAATGGTGATTGAAATAATTAAATAAATGATGACAAACCAAATCAGCATCGAGATATCCTCAAAAAATCTTAAGTCTTACTCTTCACGCGTCCATATCTGTGAACGGCCGAATAATGAGATGCCTATATAGCCGCGAACTTCCAGCTTGTTTCCAGACTCGTCCAGTTTCATCAGGCAGCGGTAGGTCTTGCCATTTTCAGGGTCCAGAATTTCACCGCCTTCGTACCTGTCACCTTTTAACTGAATCCCTTCTACTATCGTCATGCCAATGATGCGCTTTCCCTTGCGATCATCGGTGCATTTGTCACAGACTGCATCGCCTGTATCTGTCGGTAGCAGCCCTTTTTCAATGACCGCACTGTACGTATTATTTTGCTCTGTGATTCTGATCAGTGACCTCGGTTTGCCAGAGTTGTCATCTATACTTTTCCAGAGACCTGCAGGCGTATGGCTTGCCGCAAGCGTGCTATGCGCGAAGGTAAGTAGCATGAGGTATAAAACACTGATCAAACTATTTTTCATGACAAACTCCTGATGTTAAATAATAAAGAAAATGCTGAAAGCGAATGATATTTGAATGATCGCAATGAGTACGACAGCCAACACCATACGTTTTTGCCAAACGCTTTGCTGCTGTTGGTAGTTAATTAATTTTTCAATGGATTGCCTAAGAGGAGTGTTCAGTTCTGCTTGTGTTTCTTGTGACAATAACTGATGAAGCAGTCTGGGCATTTGCGGTAAAGTTTGTGCGATGTGCGGCAGTTCGCTCTTAACGTTCTTGATTATTGAACGCCAGCCTACTTGCTCGCTCATCCACCTGCTTAAAAATGGTTGCGCACTTTTCCATAAATCCAGATTGGGGTCTAGCTCACGCCCCAAACCTTCGATGTTGAGTAAGGTCTTTTGCAGCATAATCAGTTGTGGTTGAATAATCACACCAAATCTGCGCGCCATCTGAAACAGGCTAAGCAATGTACGTGCAAAAGAAATATCTTTCAGTGGCTTGTTGAAGATAGGCTCACAGATTGCTCGTACCGCAGTTTCGAGTTCTTCACGCTTGGTATCTGCCGGCACCCAGCCGGAATCAATGTGGGCTTGCGCCACATCGCGATAATCACGATTAAAAAATGCCAGAAAATTACGCGCCAGATAATACTTGTCAGTATCGTTCAGCGTGCCCATGATGCCAAAGTCAAGGGCAATGTATTTCCCGTCATCTGCAACCTGAATGTTGCCAGGATGCATATCCGCATGAAAGAAACCATCTCTAAATACTTGGGTAAAGAATATCTCTACGCCATCACGCGCCAACTTGGAAATATCAACCCCTTTTTCAGCCAAAGTCTCACGCTGACTGATAGGCGTACCATGCATGCGCTGCATCACCATGACTTCCTTGCGACACCAGTCCCAGTGCACTTCTGGCACAATGAGCAAGGTCTGATCTGAAAAATTACGTCTGAGCAGACTGCAGTTTGCGGCTTCCAGTGTCAGATCGAGCTCGCTTTGCGTGTGTCTGGCAAATTCGGCAACAATTTCGCGAGGTTTGAGCCGCTTAACTTCGGTGGATAGGTATTGCAGCAGCCTCGCGATGATATCCATCAGTTGTAGATCTTTAGCAATGATTTTGTCGATGTCGGGGCGCAGCACTTTGACGGCGACGGGCTCGCCATCCGGCAGATGCGCAAAGTGCACCTGTGCGACAGAGGCGCTGGCGACAGGTGTTTCATCAAACTGTGAAAATAGTGCAGAGACTGGTTGGTCAAATGCACCCTGAATTACCTGATACACCTCTTTGCAGCTGAAAGGTGGTACTTGATCTTGAAGTTTGGCTAGTTCATCGGCAATGTCAAGTGGGATCAAGTCTCTGCGTGTAGACAGCATTTGCCCGAATTTAACAAAAATTGGGCCGAGCGTTTCCAAGGCCAGCCGAATACGCGCGCCGCGCGATTGATCGTGCCTGCGCCAGAAAAATAAGCCCTTAATTAGCAATCTTAATGGCCTTAATTTGCTGTGATTAAGGAAAAACTCGTCCAATTCGAAGCGTAAGCTGATAAAAATAATGTAAAAGAGACGAAAAATGCGCATCACTGATTAAACGCTATCTGTTGTATTTTGGTTAAAGTGGGTTTGGGTGTTGATGTGTTTTACGAGTTTGTTCAGTCTTTTTTCCAGTCTTGCAACATCACTGCGTAAGGTATCAACCTCTAGATTAAACTGCTCCACATGGCGTTTTTTTGCGAGCATGGGTTTTTCTTCTTGCCAGTACTCACTCAGCATGTGTGCAGAGTTACTTACACCGGCTTTGAGAGTTTTCATAGCACTACGCCCCATGTTGCTTAGCCTGTATGCGGGCACGTCACCAATAAGTTTGCTTAGATCGTCTTCAACATCCCAGCGTAAGTGTGATAACACTTTTGCCAGCGTAGTGGCGAGTTCGGTGTCACCGGAAACTGCAATTTCGAGCTTTGCTGTTTCATCTTTAGCCATCAGTCTAGGTAATAGACTGGCGGGGATGGCAATGCAGGCGTCTGCTGTTTGGGTTTCGCCAGCGGTTGCCAAACTGCCGTTTTCCAGTATCACAAGCGAAGTTTGCACAGGCGGGACACGAAGCTGCACGGTTTTTCCCGCAAATGGCGACAATAGACCACTTGCCCAGCTGTTTTGTGCAATAATGTGTTGCAATGCCTGAGTGGAAAGCACTTTAAACATCAGGTTTTGTAACCTTTATGCAGTGCCACGACGCCCGCGGACAGGTTGTAATAATCCACCTTGCTCAATCCAGCCTCTATCATCATCCGTTTCAATGTTTCCTGGTCAGGGTGCATGCGTATCGACTCGGCCAGGTACTGATAGCTTTCTGCATCTTTAGCGAGCAGCTTTCCCATTAAAGGCAGCAACTTGAATGAGTATGCATCATAAACTTTTGATAAGGGCTGCCAAACCTTAGAAAACTCCAGCACCAGTAGCCTGCCGCCTACTTTGAGTACGCGCTGCATTTCGGCCAGCGCACGGTCTTTGTGCGTCATGTTGCGCAAGCCAAAGGCAACAATTGCGCAATCAAAATACTGGTCAGGAAAAGGGAGCTTTTCAGCATCACATTGCAAAGCCTGCACGCTCAAGCCCGCATCAATCAAACGATCTCGCCCTACCCCCAGCATGGAAGCATTAATGTCCGTCAGTATGACCTGGCTTTCCGCACCTACTTGTTTAGCAAACAGTTTAGAAAGATCACCACTGCCGCCCGCAATATCCAGCACCTTATCACCAGGCCGCACACCACTGACGCTAACTGCAAAGCGCTTCCAGCTGCGGTGCAGTCCGGCAGACATCACGTCATTCATCAGGTCATATTTATTTGCGACCGAGTGAAAAACCTCAGCCACTTTTTTAGCCTTTTCACTTTCTTCAACCGTTTTAAAGCCAAAGTGTGTTTTTTGTTCTGTCATCATTATGATTTTATGCTTATGTAATGTGTTTGCGAGGGTGCCCTGCAGCATCCAGCTTGCCAATATATTCCAGCCAAAGTGCATCGTAGTTCTGTGCCAGATCATACAGGTAATCCCATGAATATAATCCGGTATCATGCCCATCGCTAAAGGTAAGTTTGATGGCATAGTTGCCGACCGGTGCAATGGCGATGATATTGACATCTTCTTTATCAATTTGAAGGACTTCCTGACCATGCCCGTGTCCGCGCACTTCTGCTGAAGGGGAGTACACGCGCAGAAACTCGCAAGAAAGCATGCATTCTGTATTGTTATCAAATTTAATTTCCAGCAGACGCGAGTTCTGGTGTAATTTAATGTCGACAGGCATGGGGGCGTGGTGGCTGTTTTTACTCACGGTGATTAGCATGATTTGTAAAAAATAAGATAATAACAGAATGGCGTCAATCTCAGGTAATGCTGAAGGAGGCCGTTTATATTTAATAACTAACCGTTTGTCAGAATTTTAAATAATAGTCGGCTAATAGTGAGTCGATTTATTTGCATATTCAACTAAGAGTGATAAAGTTACACTACCTAAAAGTGGTTTGAGGACCATCATGGCAGATAATAAATTATCACATCAATTTGCAGCATACTCAGAGTGGCGAAAAGCGCTGGTAGATACCATATGCGATTACCGTAGCTGGCTCAATGAGCAGGAGCTTAATGACGCGCAAGTGGATCAGCGCATACAGCAGTTGCTGGACCGCCTGCGTGAAGATAAGTTAAATGTTGCATTTGTTGCGGAGTTTTCTCGCGGAAAGTCCGAGTTGATCAACGCGATTTTCTTCGCGGGCTATGGCACACGCCTTTTGCCGTCCAGCGCGGGCCGCACCACCATGTGCCCGACCGAATTGCTATATGACAAATCTAAGCCGACCTCAATCATGATGTTACCGATTGAAACGCGCCTTTCAGATGCGACAACTTCTGAATACAAGCGTTATCCTGATGAGTGGAAAACGGTCACATTTGACGTTGACTCAAACGAGAGCATGGTGAATGCTTTTAAAGAAGTCAGCAGCACCAAGCCTGTTACCGTGCAGGAGGCTGAAAGATATGGTCTGTTTGACCCCAATAGCGCAGATGATGCGCTGAGTGTAAACAAAGATGGCACCATTGATGTGCCCTGCTGGCGCTATGCCATGATTAACTTCCCGCATCCATTATTGGAGCAGGGTTTGGTAATTCTGGATACGCCAGGCTTAAATGCAATCGGTACTGAGCCGGAGCTCACGCTCAATATGTTGCCCAATGCTCACGCGGTGCTGTTTATTCTGGCGGCTGACACAGGGGTGACTAAATCTGAAATCGATGTGTGGCGTCAATATATCAGCGGTACACGCTGGAAGCAAAAAGGCCGTTTGGCTGTACTGAATAAAATTGATGGCCTTTGGGATGAGCTTAAGAATGAACATGACATACAGCAGGAGCTGACCAAGCAGGTTAGGACCAGTGCGGATTTGCTCGGGCTTGAAACTAATCAGATTTATCCTGTTTCTGCGCAAAAAGGCCTGCTAGCCAAAGTGAGTGGCGATGAGGCGTTACTTGAAAGAAGCCGCGTGCTTGAATTAGAGAAAGCGCTGTCAAATGAACTAATTCCCTCCAAGAAAGAAATCGTGCGTGATAACACGCAGAATGAGATAGAAGATTTAATTGCCAACTCCCATGTGATTTTAGATGCCAGAATCTCAGGCGTAAAAGAACAGTTAGGCGAGCTTCGTGGCCTTCGAGGCAAGAACGAAGACGTCGTTGAGCACATGATGAATAAGGTCAAAGTTGATAAAGAGAACTTTGAGAAAGGCCTGCAACGATTCCAAGCCTTGCGTAGTATATTTTCACAACATACAAACCGTTTGTTCACTCTGTTGGGGATGGAGTCACTCAAGGCGCACGTGCATGGCACACGTGAAACCATGGTGGATGCAAACTTCACCAAAACCATGCGTGTGGCAATGGATAATTTTTTTAGCGAGCTCAAAAATCGTTTAGTTTCTTCTGATGCACAGATTGATGAAATCAAACAGATGATGGATGTTATGTACGAGAAGTTTTCTAAAGAACATGGTTTGCGGAAATCTGAGCCGCCAGTGTTCTCTACCTTGCGCTACCAAAAAGAGGTATCAAAATTGGAGCGTGCGTATAAAGAGCAGTTCAACACAGCTTTTAATATGATTGCACATGAGAAAATGACGCTAACCAGCCGCTTTTTTGAAACACTGGCGAGTCGTGTAATTCATGTGTTTGAAGTGGCTAATCGCGATATTGAGAATTGGTTAAAGGCAGTGATTGCGCCTATGGAATCTCAGGTGCGCGAACATCAGTTGCAGTTGCGTAGACGTTTGGAAAGCATCAAGCGTATCTATAAAGCCACTGACACATTGGAGGATCGTATTTCTGAATTGGAGGCGATTGAGAAAAGTATCCAAGTGCAGTTGGACGATTTGAGTGTCCTGCGTATGCACATGAAAAATGCACTCGCTTTTGAAGCGCCGGACGACGCTGTGGCTGCTTAATGGTTGTGACGATTTAGCGTTGGCTTAACAGAACTTAAAAAGGCTGCGAGAGCAGCCTTTTTGTTAGCAATATTTAGCCGATATTCCGTGCGAAAGTCTTTTTGTTGTGACTACGCGCCGAGCTAACGTAGCAAAATTAGCGGTTTGTCAGCATTAGCGTTTTCATTTTTTGCATCGCTTTTTGTTCGATTTGTCGTATGCGCTCTGCTGAAACACCAAACTCGTCTGCAAGTTCGTGCAATGTTTTGCTGCTGCCTTCCTGTAGCCAGCGCGCCTCGACTACGCGACGGCTTCTGTCATCTAAATTTGCAAGCGCGTTGGCAAGACCAGTACTTTCGGCCATTTCAAACTGTTTTGCTTCCAATGCTTCTGGTGGTGACAGGCTTTCATCTTGCAGATAAGCAATTGGGCTGTATTGATCATCACCGTCATCATCAACATTAGCCTCGAGCGATATCTCGTGACCGTTCAGGCGAGATTCCATTTCCATCACTTCTTCTGGTTTTACATTGAGTTCACGCGCGATGCGTGTAACTTCTTCCGGCTGCATGGTGTTGATGTCTGATTTCATGCTACGCAGGTTAAAGAAAAGTTTGCGCTGCGCCTTGGTTGTGGCAATTTTTACCAAGCGCCAGTTGCGCACAATATATTCATGAATTTCAGCTTTAATCCAATGCATTGCGAATGAAACTAAACGAACTCCGCGTTCAGGGTCGAAGCGTTTAACGGCCTTCATTAGGCCAATGTTTCCTTCTTGAATCAGGTCAGCCTGGGGTAAACCGTAGCCCATGTAGCCTCTGGCAATGCTGGCTACCAGGCGCAAATGTGACACAATCAGTAGGCGAGCTGCTTCCAAGTCGTTTTCTTTCTTGAACTTTGTCGCCAGGGTATATTCTTCTTCTGCGGAAAGAATAGGATGCGCTTTAATGAGTCTAGCGTAATGGTCTAGGCTATCTCCTGCTTTTAATGCAGGTACTGTTAAAGCATGAGTCATTGATGTTCGTCCTCCTTGATGGCTTATTTTAGCACTCTTGATTTGAGAGTGCTAGATGAGGAAAGTTCCAGTTGATCACAATTCTATTCTTTGACATTAAAGTCGTTAACATTGCATTAAAGTTGTTAACAGTACATTTAAGTTGTTAACAAAGTCCCTTAATTATTTTATTGATATATTGTAAATACTCACAGAAGTGGCAAATTGAATACTTCAATCTCCATAAATTGGATTCTTCTCAGTGGAATTTCTAGCTAAACCAAACAGGCAATTTTGAATTTATAGACACCAATTAATTATCACTATGAAATATCCCATATAAGGGATAAAAAATGTTTATAAACAATAGGTTAATAAAAAACTAGAATTGACAATCATCTTTTTTTTTGTTTACATTTAGTAAATTGAAAAAGGAGAAGTTATGAAATCTTAAAACAAAAAAGCCAAAGTTTGCAGACTTTGGCGTTCTTGCAAAATGGGGGTGAGCCCATAATGACATTTCGAATCTCAATTCTACACGCCTTTGTTTTCGTGTCAACACCCCCTCTATTCGCTAAATTTATTTTTAAATATTTTATGGGCATATTTGTGTCTGTGAAACGAGGAGTTATGTTATGAGGAAGGGTAGGAAATTTACGCCAACTTTATTGAAAAGCTGGAAAAAAAGAATCGTGGAGAGGGGCTTGGGGCTAACTATACCTCATGGCACCAAATTACTCGGGCTGATCCTGGAAGTATGGGGAAGTCTAGAATTCAGAATAACAATCTATTCGGAAGATCGATGGATTTTTTATCAGACACAGAGTTTGCTGTATTTTGCTTTGCACAAATGTTGCCCAATGTCTGTGATGTTCGCGAGCAATATCCATTGAATTTATTAGAGCATCCATGTGATATATCTACTTACCTTGTTAGTAAGTTATCTAAAAACACAAAAGGAACGCTTGAGATTGCAAATTCTCTTGGGATTTCACATCCTAGGGTTAAAAAAAATGGTGAGGCAGTTGATTGGGTTATGACTACCGATTTGTTGGTGACAATTAAGGATCCAATTGCGGGATATCAGTTGTTAGCGCTAAGTGTCAAAGACAAAGCATCTGACCAGTTATCAGAAAGGCAAATAAATTTATTACAACTAGAACGAGAATATTGGACTATACAGGGAGTAAATTGGCTATTAATAACGCCCGAAGTTTACTGTAAGTCGGTTGCAGTGACTCTTAAAACCTATGCGCCTTATGCAATTTCAGACAGTATGGTTGATAAGGATTTAATTACCAAAGCTATGAATCTTATACCCTTAATGAATGAAATGCCTTTGTCAAAGATATTATTGTTATTAGAAGACGCCCTCAATGTTTCTCAAGGAATAGCTCAAAAAGTTTTTTGGCAAGGCGTTTGGAAAGGGGTTATTCCAATTAATCTGAGGCGAAAACCGACACCTCTTAGTCAAATAAATTTATTAAGTTATGAAGATTTTTGGCTGCAAAATCCTGTTGTTGCAGGGAGATCATCATGTCTTTAATAATATTTAACTCTGTCTTAAAAATAGATAACGTTGAACATAAAGGCTTTTGGAGGGTAGTTGCATCTTCATCAGAAAGTGAAGTAGTTTTCTTAGCCGGTATTCCTGAAAAGAATGAATCAGAACCGAAAAAAAGTATTCATTCCCAATCTATTTTAAAACCGGTTCCTAGAGAGATTCTCTTAGATTTACACAGTACTGGCATTTTAAAAATCATTGAATTAGAAGTTGATCCGCAACTTAGAAGGCAGCCTGAGGATTTAGATGAAAAATCTAAGAAAATTTATCAGCAACGTGTAAAAGTTATGACTGATTTTTTCAAGCATGACAAATTATGCGATGCCTTATATTCATCTAGGGGGCTTGGAGAACTCGTCTCTAATGCAATTAAACTTCATAAGTGCTCTAGAGTTTATGTATATAAATTATTCAAACTGCTATGCGTTCATGGGTTTGAAGCTGGATCACTTCATGATAGATATGATATGTCTGGGGCTCCAGGAGTTAAACGGCCATTCACAGAAGGTGGGAATAAAGTTGGTCCAAAAACTAATATTGTCAAAGTTGGTGGTACAGAAGATTTTCCGCAATCGGGTGTTACAGCAGAAGATAGAGTCAAGATAATTGCGGCGTATGACCGAATACCAAATCCAAAGCCATCGTTTCAAGAAATGTATGATCAAATTATAGAAAAGGTTTATGTAAATAAATATATACAAAAAATAGATGGCAGGGTAGCAGTCATGCCACCCCAAGGCAGTTTTCCTAATCAAAGACAAGTACGTTACATAATTGAATCCTGCACTTCTGAACTAGATCGACTAATCGCAAAAACTACAGCAGGACACTTTACGAGAAATTCTCGAGGGCTTTCTGGACATGCATGGGAGGGTATAGCAGGACCAGGGCATCGTTACGCGATTGACTCCACCATAGGCGATATCTATTTAAGAAGTAGTATTAATAGAGCTTGGATTATCGGAAGACCAATTGTTTATATTGTTGTTGATGTTTGGTCTACTGCTGTTGTAGGGTTTCATGTATGTTTAAACGGACCTTCGTGGGAAACAGCAAAAGTAGCATTGTTTTGTAATCCCCCCATATTTAGCCACAGCTAGAAGTAGAGGTTAAATCACGCTCAATCAGTTTTCTCGGTGGTATCCCACCAATGGCTGAATGAGGGCG
>PHCJ01000026.1 GCA_002842285.1 Betaproteobacteria bacterium HGW-Betaproteobacteria-22 | reverse complement strand
TGTATCTGTATATTTCGAGGTCTTCATAGAAATTCTCCTGTTAATAGTTTACGAGAAATTTCTACTTTTAAATGTGACTATTTTTAGGGGGGATTACAGGAGCATTCAGAAAAGTTGCTTTGGTATGCTTAAATCGATTGGGCAGGTAGTAATCGTCAGCATCTAAAAAGGCGATATATGGATAAGAAGCATGCAATATGCCCAAGTTTCTTGCAGCGCCTGCGCCATGGTTGGCACGATTTTCATGCCAAATATGCTTTACTTTAGGCTCAATTGCAGCCATGTGTGCGCAAATATCAAATGCACCATCACCAAAACCATCATCAACAACAATGACTTCAGCCACCTCGGCCTGTGCAAGAGCAGATTTAATAGCCCGCTCTACAAATTTCTCAGCGTTATACACAGGAATTACAACAGAAACTAAAAATTCAGACACGATGCAACCTTTCTTATGATCTACCCTTTGAAATAGGTACTACCTTGCTATCAACGTGATCAAACACCACAGATAGCACTTGCTCCATTTGTGGCTCTAGCCCTGTCCACATAGGCAAACGCAATAATCGATCTGATAAATCATTGGTATGCGTCATTTCACCATGGGCGCGACCATATTTTTTACCCGCAGGTGAGCTGTGTAATGGCACGTAGTGGAACACGGGGTAAATTTCCTGTTTACGCATTTGCGCTATGAGTTTTGTTCTAGCATCCAAACTATTGAGCAATATGTAATACATGTGCGCATTGTGTTGGCAATGGCTTGGGGTGATAGGCCGGGCCAGCACACCTTGGCGCTCAAGCGCATGTAACCCCCTGTGGTAATGCTCCCAGATATTTAAACGCCTTTGTGTGATATTGCCAGCATCTTCTAACTGCGCCCATAAAAACGCAGCAATCACCTCACCTGGCAAGTAGGATGAGCCAACATCTACCCAAGTGTATTTATCTACCAGCCCCCTAAAAAACTGGCTACGGTTAGTCCCTTTTTCGCGGATCATTTCAGCACGCTCAATAAAACGCGCATCGTTAATGAGCAACGCCCCACCTTCGCCTGAAATTACGTTTTTAGTTTCATGAAACGAGTAAGCTCCCAAGTGGCCAATGGTGCCAAGTGTTTTACCTTTATATTTAGCAAACACACCTTGCGCGGCGTCTTCAATCACCAGCAAATTATGGCGTTTTGCAATCTCCATAATGGTATCCATCTCACACCCCACCCCCGCATAATGCACTGGCACAATCGCTTTGGTTTTGGGCGTAATAGCGGCTTCAATTTTGCTTTCATCAATGTTGAGCGTATCTGGGCGAATATCCACAAACACTGGCACACCACCCCGCAACACAAAGGCATTAGCAGTAGAAACAAACGTGTATGAAGGCATAATCACCTCATCCCCGGGCTGAATATCAGCGAGGATAGCCGCCATCTCTAAGGCAGCCGTGCATGAGTGTGTAAGCAAGGCTTTTTGTGTGCCTGTTTCTTTTTCAAGCCAAGTATGGCACTTTTTGGTAAAAGGGCCATCGCCTGCTAACATGCCATTAAAGTGTGCTTCAGCAATATAAAATAACTCTTTGCCTGTCATGTAGGGTTTATTGAACGGGATTTTCATTTTTGACATTCCATAATCCAATGGGTATAAGGGATAAAAGTTCGGTGCTTAACCTGCCCTGATATTTTTGAAAATATTCTGTTAGGCAGTAAGTAGTATTCTTCCGGGCTACGTACATTTTGCCCTCGGTCGCTTTTAACCAGATATTTTGCAATCACGTTTTGCCCATCCACCAATGTTGGGTCAATCGTAATTAGCTTACCGCCTTGCTTTAATGAGGCATGCGCTAATCGCATCAGTGCTATAGCTTGTGAGTTATCTAAATGATGCAAAACACCTACTGCAAGCACCGCATCAAAAGGCGCTAAGCTATCAATGGTGGCTTGTTCCACCAAGGCACAGCTAAAGTGGCCACGGCTTCCATACCGAGCCTTAGCGTCATCAATATACGTTTGGCTTAAATCAAAACCGTAGTAGCTAACATCTTTGGGCAAATACTCTAAAATTCTCGCTGTGCCGCATCCAATATCTAAAACTCTAAAATGATCAGTTGGGCGAATAAAGTCAGATACCAGCTCTTGGCGAATCTGATTTGCACCCATGATATTTTGAAAAAAATCATAGATTTTAGGGCTACTAAGTACGGCTCTGATTCCATTAGTCACTTGCATAATAAATTTATTGCTCACTTTTAATGAAGCTACAGTCGATTACGGGTTGAAATATCGCTGGAATATGCTGAACCAGACGATTCACTTTCAGTTTAATGACTAAACTAAGCAATCGTTTAATGAAAGGAGACCTACGCTTTGAAAACTCTTCGTCACCTACAGTTCGGTTAATCATTTCATTAAATAAATCTGTTCTTAACTTTAATGAAATAACGCTATTTTTCTTGGCAAAAGACCTAAGCTTAGGCACTGTTATCCAGTTAATTGAATCCCATAACCCTTGGGGGTCTAATATGTTTTTGCAGCTGTAAATACGCTTAGAAAATATCTTTTCAGTGAATGATTTTGAAATAACTGTAGGGATATTGAAATGCGGCTCATAAGGAAAAACATAATTAGGGCAAGTAAACTTATACTCCCCACCTGCCTTGATTGATTGCATGACTTTAATTAAAGTAAGCTCTATGTCGTTAACGTGTTCCATCACGTTCACTGAAAATGCAAAATCAAAGTGGTTTGAAATATCGAGACTCTCAGCAGATACTTCAATCAAATTTGGCATACAGCCACTAAGCTTTGCCTCATGCATGACAATTTCTCTTAATTGATTGAAATGACTAAATCCCGAACCTGTAGGCTCGAGTGCTGTTAATTTAAACCCTTCTCTTACCAGTTGCGTACTTAAAATAAGCGAGCCTGCACCTACCTCCAACACTTCGGCATTAGGCGCTAATTTATCTAGCTCTGTAGCAATGTAATTTCTGCCAAACTTGGCTTCAGACGCATATAAATCGAAAATTTCAATTAAATTTGGGGCGCTAGACAAAATCTTAAGCCTTAATTGTGCCAGCCAATCTTCTATCAATACCCCTGATAATTGACCATTGGTTGCGACCATAGTCACTTCATTCCCCCTAAAGTAACCCCAATAAAAATAAAACACACAGCCAATAGTTTCATAGCAGAAATATCTTCACCCAAAAATAACCAGCTCCCCATAATGACCAATAAAAAAGTAACGCCAATATAAATGGGGAACCCGATAGAAAGAGGCAATTTTGTAACAACCAATAACCATGCAAATGAGCCTAGTAATGCCGCCAAATAAGCTGAAACTATCCAGGGGTCTGAGAAATAAACAATCAGCTTATCCATCAAATTAGATTGTGGATTAAGCAAAATTGACGATGAGCGCCATTTGACTACTAATTGACTATAAGCAACTAAAAATGCAACTGGCAAAACGTATAAATAAATCTGCATATTTACTCTACAAACTTGTGATAAACATCTGTTGCAGATTGAGTTTTAAATCCTAACGATGCATATAAATTGACCACAGCAAGATTGCTAGCAGAGATTGAACTCTCTACGGTTTCAAAACCTTGCTCAAATAAAGTGCGACAAACACCAGACCACCAATACTTGGCTAACCCTTGCCCTCTAAAATTTTCAGCAATCGCATGTAGTAATAACTGATTATTTTTGGTTGCAATAAACCCAGCAAGCTCCCCCTGATATAGCAGCGAAAATACCTTATGGTTATCAATTAGCTCGCCTAACCAATTGACGTATCTTTGATCTGCCTGTTGCTTGGTAATATGAAAATCGCGATGAAAGCGACCATGCGTAAAAGCATTTAAGCAAATATTAAGCAATGCTTCTTTATTATTTGCACTTAAACTGATGGAGGTGTTTAAATTTTCAAACGCTACAAAATCAGTACGCTTGCACACTGGCTGCAAAAGCGTATCGCAGTAATAAAACCCATGTTTATTTGCTAGCGATTTATCAGCCAAAGGATTTAGCTTCAAAGTATATAGCCCTGCTTGCCTGTAACAGGCTTGGATTGCCTCTTCAGAATAGGTATTGATTTCAGCGGTGAAAAGGCCGAATACTTTACTATCCCAAGGCGTTTGTGAAATATATTTGCTATTCATTAAATGTCGTTCTTCTTACAATATAAAGCGGCCTATTTTTCATTTGATCAAACGCCTTACCTAAATAAATACCGATAACACCCAGCATAGAAATAACGATGCCGCCAATAAAGTAAATAGAAACGATCAAGCTACTCCAACCCGCAACACTAGAGCCATGAATAAGGGCATGGCCTAATATATACAAGCCATAGCTAAATGAGATAAAAGACATCATAAACCCAAATTTAATCGCCACTCTGAGTGGTTTATCTGAAAATGCAATAATCGTTTCAGAAGCAAGTTTTAATAATTTCTTAAACGTATAACTTGATTGCCCCGCAAATCGCTCATGGTGAATCACTTCTAAACTCGTTGTAGGAAAGCCCATCCACTGCACCAAGCCACCAAAAAACCTCAGCTGCTCACGCATTTGCTTAAAGTAATTAATTGCTTTTTTAGACATAATTCTAAAATTGCCGTGGCTACCATCATATTCAGTATCTGCAAGGTAGCTAAATACTTTGTAGAAACATTTTGAAGTCAGCCTTTTAAAAAAAGCGTCTTGCCTATTGGTGCGGCTTGCCAGCACCACATCGTAACCCTCTTGCGCTTTAGCATACAGTCTGGGGATTTCTTCTGGCGCATCTTGCAAATCACAATCCATCACCACCACCCATTCACCCGTGCAGTAATCTATGCCAGCAGTAATGCCATAATGCTGCCCAAAATTGCGGCTAAACTGTATGCCTTTAACACGCGTATCTTGTTGGGTTAAGCGCTCAATCACCTGCCATGAACCATCTCCACCGCAGTCTTCTACTAAAATAATTTCAAAGTGTTCACTAATAGGTGCAATTGCATCTTTTAATCGCTTATAGAGTTCATCCAAGCATTTTTCAGCTTTATAGACGGGGATAACAACTGAGATATATGGTGCAGTCATAATTAAAAAGTCAATTGAGGCGCGTTTTGTGCAACTCTTGCTTGCTTGCAAGCACTCAATAATTGCTGTGGGTTTACTGGTTTTGCTAAACGCTGCTCGTAAATGTAGCTGGCATCTTTCTTTTTTCTACCCCAGGCCATGATTCTTGAGTTTAATTTACCGACCACTTCATAATGTTCTTTATCTAAAGAGATACCATCCATCGCCATAATGGTAGGAGTAACTCGCCTATATCCATTTTTTTCTAGCAACACCCAAGCTTGCGCAATTTCGTCACAACGCACATGGTTTAAATTAAAGCGCGCCAAGGCATTACTGCCAGGGTAGCCACCAATCATCCAGGCTTGGCCTACTGCCTTACCTTGTAAAAAGTACACTGCGCCAGGGTGGTGCCCCGTAAAATCAAGCAGTGGTGTACCTGCCTTAAAACCAGCATTTTTGGCAATAAGCCCTAGCTGGTTAAGGTATTTTCCCGAATCGTCCGCCACGGTAAGCACTTCATTAGATTGCGGAAATGTAATCTGACTCTTTTGCACAAATAATGATTGTGACTGGCGGTATGGGCTTGCCATGGCGTTAATCACCACTTCTACCGTGACATACGATAACAGTGCCAGCATTGGCATCATTGCGCTGACTCTAGCGCCGTTGTATTGCATGCTTTTGTGTAATAACACCGCCCCTGCCATCACCCAGAACACCCCCGCACCCGCAGCAGTTTGCCAATAATTATTGCCTGTACCAACTGCATAGCAATAAGGCAGTACCAGTAATAAGCATACAAAGGCGGCTATAGGTTTAGGGTTAACACCTTGTGCATGAGGCAAAAACTTGGCAATTAATAAAGAAATAGCCGCCCCAAGTGGAATCGCCAATATAATCAGCCCATGATACTTTTTTATAGATTGCGCGGGCTCTTGTAACATAAAAACCAGCATCACGGCTGACACCACAAAAATCGCCGATAGCAGGCTAATAAACACCGTGCTAATTTTTTTATTGCTCACATATAGCAATGCTGAAACAGCGACAAATGCTGTAAAAATTAAAAACTTGATTTTAAAAACCGCATCTATAGGAAAATAATCCAGCTTAAATAAACTTGCCATGCCATGCCCCGCTTGCATTAAGGTTGCAGCATGTAAACCTTGTTGTAGGCGCTCAATAAACACTAGCACTGAGCCATCGATATAAAATGCAGAAAGCATTAATGCCAATACCGAGGTTAAAACACCCAGTGCCGCATGCTTTGCTTGCAGTTGCTTAGTAGCAATGAAATAAAGCAATATCACTGCGCCGAGCATTGCAGCACTTGGCGGCTTGGCCATAAAACTTAGCCACCCACCAACCCCTATTAACACCCACCCTAGCCGAGACCTGGCAGACTGCACATAAGTGACCAACATTACCCCCACCATAGCAACAAGGTAACCCTGAAAGTTAAGGCTGTTATAACTAGGTGTGGCCACCCATCGCCCTGTAATCATCAAAATAAACAGTGAAGGCGCAGCAATGCACAGACTGATGACTATTGCTGTAAATACTCGACTTTCAGCACACCATGGCCGCACCAGCAAATAAGCAAGCAACCACGCTAAACCAAAGCTAATAAGCGCATTGGCCTGACGTATGTGTGCAACGCTTTGCCCGAGCATGTTAAATAGATCGTGATAAACATAGCCAAACTGCGACACATAGTATTGATATAGCCAAGGATTGCTGATCCAGTTGAGATAATAGCCTTCATCGGTTAAATCAATGCCAACATGGCTCACACGCAGCACTAGAAAGATTAAACACACACAAACCAGTAGGCTTGATGCAAACAAGGCAATAGCAAAATTATCTGCGGCCGTATTTTTTTCTATGTAATTGATAATATTTTTAAAAAACAGCATGCCATTAATAAAGTACTACACCTAAAAACTTTAAAATTTTGTTATGTGCAATTTCAGTGCCAAAAACAAACCCGCATGCTTTTAAAGAAAATAATAAGCAATTCAAATGGTTGAGGGTTTGCACGCGCTCACCATTTAGCAACAGCACATATAGAGGTGGTTTATATAAACCAATTTTTAGGTTTTTTTAAACCTTTCGGCTGAAATAAACCAATCATGTGTAATTGTTTTTAAAAAAAATACCAATCAATCAATCAGTTACCTTTAAAAAAGTAAGGCATAAATTTTGCATACTCTCTATTGCCAAGCGTTAATTAATAAGGAAAAAAAGTCATGATTCGGGTATTTATTGGGTTTGATACTAGAGAAACAGTCGCGTTTCACGTGTTGTCTCACAGCATTCACACACACGCATCTCAACCTGTAAGCATTACACCAATTATGCTCACGCAGTTAAATGGTATTTTTAAGCGTGAGGTTAACCCTTTACAGTCTACGCAATTTTCTTTTTCTCGCTTTTTAACACCTTACCTTTCTAACTTTGAGGGGTGGAGCATATTTATGGACTGCGACATGGTAGTCACTGAAGATATTGCAAAGCTGTGGGCAATGCGTGATGACCGCTATGCAGTGATGTGCATTAAACATGACCACAACCCTGTAGAAGAAACTAAATTTTTGGGCGCTATTCAAACCAAATACCAAAAGAAAAACTGGTCTAGTGTAATGCTGTTTAACAACGCCAAGTGCAGAGCGCTCACGCCTGAGTATGTGAACACCGCAACCGGTTTAGAGTTGCATCAGTTTAAATGGCTTGGCGATGACGCACTCATTGGTGAATTACCCATTACATGGAACCACCTGGTGGGTTACAACCCGCCTAACCCGAATGCTGCCTTAATTCACTACACATTAGGTGGCCCATACTTTAATGAATATATAGATTGTGAGCATGCGGATACCTGGTTTAAAGCCAAAGAAGCCATGCAAGCAGTAACACAGCGCAGCCAAGATTCTGCAGTAGCCTAAGTGATTTTAATTTAGGCGAATATTAATTAAGTGAATATAAAGCTGGCAATCTGCTTATTTTTTATGTGACTTTATGAAAGTAAGCGAAGTTAATTACATAGCCCATTGCGCCAGGCCTGACTGCACCCATTCATTGAGTGATAAACCTATGGGTAAACTGCAACGCAGATATCAGCGTGGGCAAGCTCTAATAGAGTTTGCCATTGTGCTGATTTTAATCATCATGGTAGTTGCAGGGGGGGCGGAGCTTGCCATTGCCGCTTACCATGCCAGCAAAACAGGCGATGGTGCCAAGGCTGCCGCCAATGATTGGGCAAATGCGGTGAGCTTCTCACACGGTGTTTTATTGAACAAATTAGCAATGCAATCAGGAGAAACGCCTGCAGAGAATGATGCCAGACATTTACAAATGATTAATGATTTAAACTTAACAACCCCCACGCTTGTGGACTGCTCAAGTACTACGCCGCCAGTTGATATCACAGAACTTCCACTTGACTTATCAAGCTGCAACTTATCGAATACCAGCAATGCAGACAACCTTGTCACAAAGCTCAGTGCTATTTCAGACCTTCCACAAAGTGATTTTAGCGTGATCTGCACAGATAGCATTATCGCGCCCACACATATCATTAACTGTGCAAACAATCCTAACAAGTATTTGATTGCAAAACCCATGACAGTTAACAAAGTTGGAGAAATCAAAAAAACACTTGGAAATCATAACCCTATTAACTTTAGCATGGCTAACTGTAACGGTGTTGACTACGACAATGGCTTACCTGACCAAGTAAACATCTATTTATTTAATCCATTACCTATTGATATCACCAACTGCGATGGGTCAGCAGGTAAAAAAGTAGATGAACTTATTGCGGGCACTGATACTTATGAGGGGATGCCCAAGCTAAACCTTGCATTGCGTTCACAGTATCAGCAAGTGTGCGTTAGCAACGTTGCAGGGGTTATTACCCTACAACCTCTAAAGGATTGCGTTGCCAATGGCAATCAGTTATGGCTAAAACCCCCGGGTAAAATGTGTGGTGCCGGCACAGCAGAAGGCACAGAATACTGCCCAAATGAAGGTGATTTGAATGGCGCCACTGGTTTTTACTTTTTTGGCGACAGCAATATTAGTGGAAACAATCTGGAGTATATTCCCACAAGTTTTGCTAACCCTGAGTTTCGCCCCACTTTTCAACTAGTTTGTGGTGGTGCAGATTATAGAGATAGCAATTTTGATGCAGCAGATGAATGCAGTACGCTTAATGGAGCTTTCTCTGTTCAAGTCAATACGCGTTACCGCTCGATTTTTGAATCATTTCTAACATTCGGCTTACAAGCGATTCCTGTTGATTATATCAATGGAACACTAGCCAGCTTGTTACCCTACTTTTATAATCCAAATCAAGTGGGCGCGAGCAATCAGTTAGTAGGCACTGCCGGCTCAGAAATCGGCCCGATTGGTGGTAAAGACAAAACCCCGACTGTTAAACGATTCAGAGATTTTAGAGGGTGTTACCACGTGGATATTATTCCACCTGACAATATTGGCGAACTGGTCAAAACCACGGTTTCCGCCTGCAATTAAGTTATCATCTAACGCAATCTTAAAATCATCAACTCCAGATAAACACATGGTAAATAAATTTTATGGCTCAACAAAATAACACACGTATTCGGCAAAAAAGACGACAACGCACCATTATTATCGTGGCGGCTTTGGCATTGCTTGCAATTGGTGCTTTTTTTGCGCTATCGCCAGCGCCCAAACAAGCAAGACCGCAAGCGCAAAGACCGACCGGCATGATTGCGGTACCCGTGGCCAATAGAGACATTACAATTGGCACACGTCTGAGCAATGCAATGTTTAGAACAACCTATATGCCGCCCGCGAGTGTCCCCGCTGATGCACTCATTGCTCCTTCAGAATTTGTGGGGCGATTTGCCAGAAGAAATATTTTAACCAATGAGCACTTTAGAGAAGTTGACATCTCCGAGCCTGGTGGGCATGCCGGATTTTCTGGTGTGGCAAGACCGGGCATGCGTATCGTGCACGTGAATGCGGATTTGTTTCCTGGGGCATTAAACACGCTACGGGTTGGTGACAGAATTGATTTACTGTCTATTGAAACCTCGGCGGGTACGCAAACGGGTGGCACCGCTTCTGCGGCAGAGATCAGGGCATTGCAAAAACAATCATCCGATGGGTTTGGTGGCATCAACCCAGGTGATGCTAAATCCAAAGTCGATGCACGCGCCAAACTTAGAGCCGCCACTAGCGGCTCTGTAGTCGCTGGTGGAGGAAATGCAGTGACTGCTACGCTGATTGCAGAAAATGCTGAAATCATGTCTGTGCCACGCCGCAGGCAAGGCCAGCGCCCGGATCCCAACGGTGAATTTGTCGTGATGCAAATGACACCGGAAGATGCCCATGTTACGGTGCTTGCCTCGTCTATTGGCTCCCAAATGCGTGTGGTGTTTAGGCCCTTTAGTGACGAAACTCGCCTAACTCCTGTAAAAGAGGTCAAGGTGACCACAAGGCTGCCTAAGCCTAGCCGCGACCCTGAGAATATTGTCATCATCAATGGCTTGCAGCCTCGACAGGCAAAAGCTTTTTCAGACAGGTTTCGTACAGACTCGGAAAATAGCCAACGCTTTAACCCTAATGCTGACGACTTGAATTTTACCAAAAATAAGCAACCCGACAGCAGTAATAATGCAAATACGGGCGGCAACCTAAACCTCTATTTTGACGACTAGTGATTACCAAGTAGTGATTACCAGACCTGCGGCAACTGATGCATCTACAATTGATGCATCTACAATCGGAAAAACGTGTTTTGCTTGGCTTCTACCGGCCAAACAAAACACGGTCTGCAAACAGCCGTACGAATGAACTGTTATTTCAGTTTGAGCAGCCTTTGTGTGTAGAACATGAAAATAAATGTCGCCCCAATACTGCTAGCGCTTGCCAGAAGATAGTCTGATAATTGAACCGCATCACCTTTAATCATCGCCATAATATGCTTGTGCTGAGCAATCACCGGCATAATATTCTGGTACGTTTGCTGGCCGGATTCTGAGATTTGCATCGTTAACGGCATTAGGGTAATCACTAACAAAGCTCCTGTGGCAAGTGCTTGCGCTTGCTTGGTAGTTTTTGACCTGACGCCTACCCAGATCAACACCGCTGAAAAAAAACCCGACAGTGGTAAGAGCAATAAGATGCACGTGATAGCTTCATGCCTCCCAAAAGCAAACATGGATTTAAGCGTTTCTCCCGACATCATTACCTGCGCGGGAATAAAGGCGATCACGGCAACCACCACAATCAAGGCACCGATTACAGTGGCGGCCAGCCATTTGCCAATTACAATAGACCACGTGTTTTTTACTGCAAGCATCAGTGGCGCCAATGTGCCGCGCTCGCGTTCTCCTACCGTAATATCAAGCGAAACCGCCCACACGCCGTAGAGTGCAGCCAGCACCAAAAAATAAGGGAGCATGCCAAACACCTTGGCGGCATCTGCCTGACGATTAGCAATATCGTAATCCTGAATGCGCAGATTGAGGGGCGATTTAAATGACACGCCATATTGCACTAAGTGGTGATTGTTTTTTTCTGCGATGTATCCTGATAGCTTGCGCTTTAATCTGGCTACGCCTGCATTAACCCTTGCGTTTGCCGAGTTGGTCAATATCTGAAGTTCTACCGCTTCTTCGTTGTTGAGTTTTGCATCAAAGCCTTCTGGTATCATCAGTACGGGGTCTAGCAACGCATTGCGCTCCAGTGCTGCCACACTATCGCTCGGGGCAGTAATGACGAGTGCAGTATCTCTGGCAAAATAATTCGCCAGAGATGGTGCGTGTTCAATGCCTTTCACCATCACGATATTGCGCTCCGCCCTTGCCTCAAAACTCGCCAAACTATTCGCCAGCATCAGTAGCAATAATGGCCCTGCCAGTACTGATACCACAGTGATAATGAGCAGTGAGCGCATATCACGATATGCTTCTATAAGCTCTTTATGACAAACAATCCAAATAGTATTCATCATGACGCCAAACCTGCCAATGAAACAAAGGCTTCTTCAAAGTCAGTGTTTCCGGCCTGATTGCATAACTCAAGCGGTGTGCCGCGCGCTTTAACTTCTCCCGCAGATAACACCACCACGGTATCTGCCAGTTTTTGCACCTCAGACATCACGTGCGATGAAATCAAGATGCAGTGTCCACCCCCTTCTGGTGAAGCTAAATATTTTAAAAAATTGCGTAATCGCCTCACGGAAACCAGATCCAGGCCATTGGTTGGCTCATCTAGGATGATTGTTTGCGGATGGTGAATCAAAGCCCTTGCCAGATTGATACGCATTTTCTCCCCCTGGCTGTATTGCTCTGCGCGTTGGTTCAGTAATGGTTTTAAATCCAGAGCTTCAGTAAGCTTTAATAAATTTTCTGCCATGCGTGGTGCAGCTATCGCGTGCAATCGTGCAAAATATTGTATGTTTTCGTACCCTGTTAACCTTGGGTACAAAGCACAGCCATCACTTAAAAAACCCAAATCTGAATGCATGCAATGACAGCCATGCTGGTTGATTTTTGCATCACCTTCAGAGGCGGTTTCCAAACCTGCCAATATTCTTAGTAAAGTGGTTTTGCCTGCGCCATTAGGCCCTAACAATGCTGTGATTGCACCATCTGCCGCAGTGAAAGCCACTTTTTTAAGCGCAGGGGTCTGGATGGCTTTAATCCATTTTTTTTGATAAAAGCTTTTAGAGATGCCAGCGACCTCAATCATTTTGAAAAGACTTTCTGTTGCGGCTTGGGTGAGGAATGGTTGGGTATGTGATATTAAACAAGCATTGCGGCTGAATGGTAGTTTGCATTTCCGCATCAAAATGATGTGCATTAATAAAGCGATACACAACATCACGTGCACAACTGTAGGCTAATATGTTGCTCCCTGCCGCAGCCACATTTATTGTTGTGGCTTGCGTGTATTGTGGCCAGGCGTCGCCTGCCATGGGGTCTAATTCACCGATTAACATTAAAGTGGGTACTTTTATTAGCTTATCTGGAATTGTCTTATCTGGTATTGGCTTGTTTAAAAATTGCTGTTCTGGCGCAAAAGGTAATGCCTGACTCTTTGATATCTCTGGCTTATCTATGCTTGAATGCAGGGTGTCTGATGGTGTGTTTTGTAACAATGGCGCACATAGTTTGCTTAGCCTCTGGTACTCAGTTTGATAAAACCAGCTAACATATTTTTCTTGCGATTGGCTTAACTCAAGTGACAAAGGCCAGTGCGCCGATTGCTTTTTAATTGCCCACTCTGCCTGATTGTTATGGCACAGGCTCGCTAAATATAAGCCATCACTGAACCTCGATTCGGCAGATAGCCAGCGCTGGCTATCCAGCGCAATCAATGGCTGCCAGTCGCCTTTCATTGCCATATGCAACACCATAGGCAGCTTGGAAGAATGCTCTGGCTGCCGCAAAGCGGTTTTAAGCATTTGCGCAAACAACTCCGCTGTTACAGTGACACGCTCTGGTAACTGGTGATAGGGGTTATTCACTTTAATCTGTTTGGGTAGCTGCTTGATTAAGGCATGTATTGTTTCATCCAGATTAAAGAAGGCTTGATGACAAACAAAATCTTGCTGGCAAGCTTTTATCAGCGCCTGTAACGCCTTGGCTAATTGCAGCGATTGCTGCTGCAAGGGAGTGACTTGATCAAATGATGCCTGATTTACTGCCGATTCAAGCATGGGCGGGCTATCCATGATGATGCTGCGCAACGATTGCGGCGCTAATGCTGCCCATAAATTCACCACTTTTGCACCATGGCCCTCAGTCAGTACATTGACAGATGTAATCCCCATCTGCACTCTTAATTGCTCGTAATCCTGCGCGATTTGCTCAGGCGCAAATGCCGCAAGCCCGCCTTGCTTAATCACAAATGCCTGACAAGCCTTCAGGTGTTGATTATTTGAGAAATGATCAACACCTGAAGCAATGGCCATCGGGGCATGTAACTTGCAATTAAAAGGCGTTTCGGCTGAGCCCCGCACCTCCAGCCAGATAAGATCACGTGTATTAAGAATGCGATTCAATGCCTGGCTCATGGCAGGGGCGCGCTCTGTTGCGTCTATCCCCAATCCGCCAGGAATCCAAATGACAGGGTCTAGTTTAGGATAAAGCGCTCTGGAGGCAATTTTATACCACTTTAAAACGAGCGTATCTTGACTTGAGCTAACGATCTTGCTCTGTGCAGTTTTGGTAAAGTGATCGGCAGGCGCGAGGGGGCGTGAGGGATAAAAGCGCGGCACCTCTATCTCGCCACAGGTCAATTGATAGGGGTAACCTTGTATTCGACAGTCTGTTTTTGTGTTTAGATGGTGATGTGTAGAGGTTAATCCCTGAGCACGATGCGTTTTAAGCTGATTGATGCTCTCTGAATAACCCGCAACAACAATGGCAGCAATGAGCGCGGACGTTACTGCAAAATAAATGAGGAATCTAAAAAGCCCATGCACTCAGCGGGTAATCCTGTTAAAGTTTGATCGCACTTCGATATGCCATAAAAAAGAAATAAATAAGACACACCAGCCAAAATGAGAGGATACCCATCTGCCCATAGTGTGTTTCTATGTGCTGAAAAAACGTACCAACCACCCCACTGAAACTCGTGGACACTTTTGAGTTGGTCAACCAGGTAGCGAACAAACTCGCAGCCGACACACTCAGCCCAAGCAGCGATGATAGCAATATAGACCATTTCCATAACTTGCCTAGCAAGCTGTCTTCTGGTTCAGTTTCATACGGCTCTAATATAATTTTTTTGGTTTTTCTTTGAGGTGACTCGTCAACATACACAGGACGAAAACTCCTGGGAGCTGGCTGCTCTGTAAATCTGCTATCCATTTGTGCTGCACCCCTTCAATACGTTTGGTTGAAATCAACCATACCTGCGTGTTTTTAACCACCAATTAATAAAAGCGCTCTTTCATGTTTCCTTAAAACTGAGCGATTCACTGCAATAGATTTAAACAATGCAAAGATTATGCCTAAAATCAACTATCGCCTATGGAAATAATGAATCAACCCACTGCGTATTACAGGCTTTGTTGGATAACACAGACACGACATATCAATGCGATTTTAGCGCGCGGTTATTCCAGACGAATAATGCAATTACCGTGAGCGTCAGCACAAGACCTACCATTGCGTATAAATGTAAAACCCATACATTTGCATTTCTTTGTGATGCATCAAAAATAGCGCCTAGTAGTTTAATCACGTGGTTTTCAAACATGAACTGCCTTAATACCGAAAATGCAGGGAAGTTCTGCGAAAGTGAAAATATCACCGACATACTCATTAAATAACAAAAACCAATTAAACTCGCGGAAGTCTGCGTACGGTTTAAGCTGGTAATAATGGTTGCCACCGCAATCAAGCCTAAAATTGAAAAAAATAACACAATCCAAACTAAGGGCACTTTTAGCGCAGCAGGTAACAAAACCCATAACATGACAGCACTTGCAGCTAAAGAGAGGCTTAAGTGAAATAATGCTTTTGCAAGCCAAATCACATTCAGGCTGGCAGGCGTCAGCGCAAGTGCCTGTAATATACCGCGCTCGCGCTCATGGGCTGTAAATGAAATAAACAAGGCGCAGCCAACAAAAAAATGTAATGAGAATAACAGCATAGACCACACCATCGCTCTTGATTTGTTTGAACTCAAATCAATCGTCGTCGTTCTTTTTTCAGTTTCTTTGATAGTGAACGTTGCCGATTTGATTAATTTTGCTCCCTGCAACTCAACACTGTAAAATTTGCGTAGCAATTGATATATCCGTGTGGTATCGCCACTATGTAACAACAATAAATTTGCTTTTGTACTGCGCGTATCATTAGCGTATTGTGCTACGCAGCTTGTCCCCTTAGGATAAAGATTCACCTGTTTTGTGAGATCAAGGTCTGTCTGAATCAGCAAAACTTCAGGGGTGAGCTGATTTTCCAGCTGGTTAATAAAGCTGTCTTTTATGTTATAAGCAATCACGCAAGGCTTTTTCTGCACCGCTACCTCTGCCACTTGCGACTTGGTTTCGATACTGATCAGATAGGCAACCAGCACCAGCAAGCCTACTGACATCAGTGCGGCAGGGTTGCGTTTAATTCTCATCCACTCTTTGAAATACAATGTCCAAAAGCAGTGCCAAATGTTAACCATACCAGTGTTCATACATAAGCCTCACCAGTAATTTTCTTAAAGACATCTTCAAACCTGAATTCTCTTGAGTGCACCCTCACGCAATGTTCACTTTTAACAATGTCCGATAACCGAAATTTATCTTTTTCTGAATCAAGGTGTAATGTTTCACGATGGGTTTTACCCTCTCTGTCATATTGCACATCACAAAATCGCTCTGCATGTCGCGTAATAAATGCCGTTGGGGTATCGCACTCCAATAATTTGCCATGTGCGAGAATCGCCACACGATCACAAATCTGCTCTACTTCATCCATGTCATGTGTGGTTAAAAATACCGTCGTGCCTTGTTGCACCAGCGTTCTAAGCAGTGTCCTGACCAGTTGAATAGAGTGTGCATCCAGATTGGCGGTTGGCTCATCAAAAAAAACCAATGCAGGGTTATGCATTAACTCGCGCGCAATCAGGAGCTTTTTCTTCATGCCCTTAGAGTAATGCCGAACCTTCAGATCCGCAGCTTCTGTCAACTGCAATTGTGCTAACCAAAAACCAACACACTGCCTGTCTAAGCGATACAAATCCGCATAGAGGCTTAGATTCTCCCTGCCCGTTAAATCTTCATAATGGTTTTCAGTGTCAGGAACAAAACCCACCATGGGTTTAATTGCAGATAACTGCCAAGGGATGGCATGCCCTGCAATACTTACACTGCCTGAAGATAGCGCCTGATATCCTGTCAGCACACGAATAGTCGTGGTTTTTCCTGCGCCAT
Organism: Betaproteobacteria bacterium HGW-Betaproteobacteria-22; assembly: GCA_002842285.1. Lineage (GTDB taxonomy): Bacteria > Pseudomonadota > Gammaproteobacteria > Burkholderiales > Methylophilaceae > Methylotenera. The sequence continues at coordinate 11,312 of PHCJ01000026.1, read as the reverse complement.
TGGGCCCCAGAAACCCAAACAACTCGCCGCGCTTAACATGGAGCGACAAATCATTGACCGCTACAAAATTGTCGAATTTGACATTCAGGTGATCGATATTAATCATAAAATTAAAGTAGTAAAGTGTAAGTCTGTGATTTCATCAATAAACGCATTAAGATTTTGATTATTCACCTGATAGTCGCTGTAAAAATGACAAACCATAGAACACATATTGAGTTAGCGTGTTTCCAGCCGCAACTGGTCAGCTGGCTCTAAATCTTGAGCAGTATACGCGGGTAGCTCCAGCACATAACGAGCCACGGCTACGTAACTTGAAACGCGCCAGGGCGGCATTGCTTCTATTTTATTGATGACTGTCAGATGCTTATCCAAAAACACCACATCAATCGAGTATTTCATAAAATGCGTATGCACCTGCTTACATGGTGAAATCAGAATACCCTCTTGCAACGCAAGTGGTGGCGACCCAATTAACCCACGCAGCCTTGTGAAGTAACTATCAGCATGGCGCAACTTAGTTACCAGAGCCTGGCCGGTGGAGTCGTGAATAATGGTGTTTGCTTTAGATGTCATTTTGAAAGATGTTATTTTGAAATAATGTCGTCGATAATTTGGAATATTCTTACCATGCTGGGGCCTGCCGCCACCAGTACCACCGCTGGCAAAATCAAGCCTGCCATAGGCATGAGCATGCGCACGGGCAGTCGTTCTGCGCGTCGCTGTATAACCGCCTCATTCTCACGCAACACTGCCTGCCCATGGTGCCTTAATACCGCGCCTAGCGGCGCGCCTGTCTGATCGGCCTGTATCATGCTTGACACCACATCAGACACATAAATGAGTTCGCATCGGTTAGCCCATAATCTGAGCGCTTCATTGCGTCGCCTGCCACGCTGCATTGCTTCACTCATAATGAGCAAATCAAAATACAGTGGGTGTTTAGGGTCTGACTCTTTAATCACATGCATCAGAGCAGACTCAAACGCCATCCCACCTTCCATAATGGCGGCCATTAGCTCCAAGGCACTGGGCAGCTCTTCTTGTACTTTATTTGTTTTTTCCTTTTTATGGGTATAAAGTGCGAGCAACCCTACTGTTAATAATAAAATACCACCCCCGCCAGCGCCTAGCAGTATGCTACGAAAGGGTTTGCCCATGATTGCAAAACTCGCACTTGCAGTAATGGCCCCTATCACAAACATCAGCATTTTCCCTTGAGGTTTGCTTAGAAACTCGCGTAAATGATAGAAAAAACGGTCACTGCCATGCAGCCCGTAATCCCCTGCGGATAAGTCAACTTCATCTTCCTCTTCATCTGCCTGATCAAACCCAAATAGCAGGCGTGCTTTAACTTGCTGGTTGATTTTAAATTGTCGATAAACAAATATGGCGCCAAAAAGAATCGCAATGAATAAAATCGCGAACAAAAAATTCATAAGCGCTTCCTAATTTTTGAGTTGCGCAATTTTACGCAACCAAATAAATCCCAACACCGACATCACCCCAGCAGCTGTGAGTAATTTAATCCCGAGTGGATCAGTGAGCATTGCATCAAACAGATCTGGCCGATAGGCATTGGTAAGCAATGCCAGGCCAGCGGGCAATGCAGACAACACCCAGGCTGAAAGTTTAGCCTGCGCTGTCAACGTGCTTACCCGCAACTCCATGCGCTTGTGAAACTCCAGTGTTTCCAGAATGTGGTGCAGAATTGTTGTCATCTGGCCACCTGTTTCCCACTTCAAACGTACACCTGTCGAAAATAATTTACATGACTTGGTTCCCCAAAAGTCAGCCCATTCTTTCCATGCAACATTGGGAGATTTACCCAATTGCATGGCGTTGACTATCGATGAAATTGACGCTGCAATCGGGTCGGGTGAGTTTCTGGAAACAGCCTGGAGCGCCTGCATAGGCGTTCCACCCGCCCCCATCGTGGTGATAATACTAGTAATAAAGGCCGGCAACTGTTCATCGTGTTTTTTTAAGCGCCGCTGTGATAGAAAATTTAGCAACATCCACATCGACACAGGCAACACAAAAACACCCGCTATGGCAGCTGAAATGTCTTTAAAATAGAAATACCCTCCCAAACTGCCCATTGCACCAAATGCGACAATCATAGTTATGGCTTTTAAAAGTGTGAGCTTAATACCAGAGCGCTTAAGATTAATATCCAGCTTACGGGTGAGCGTGCTTTTTTCTACCAGCTTTCGAAATTCGTCTACTTTCAGCAAGTCAGCGGCATCTGACCACAGGCTCACTTCTTCTTCCACACCATCGAGTACACCAGCTGTTAATCTCTCGCGTATCTGATCTTCTCTTGCGGATACAATATAATCCACAATTAAATAGGCCAACAAGATTGCAATGACAATGATGATTAAATATGCCATGTTGATCACGCACTAAATAATTGACTATCTAAGGCTACGCCACGCTCATGTAGCAAGCTAGCAAGTGAAGGTACGATTCCTGTAGGCCGCATCACCATTTGATCGCCCTCGCGCTTGGTGACAAAAATATCCTGAATCAGTACAACACCGTTGTCGATGCCAGTAATCTCGGTGATATTGGCAACTTTTCTGGCGCCATTAGGATAGCGGTTAACATGTACAATTAAGTTGACGGCTGAAGCAATTTGCTCACGCAATACACGTTGCGGCAAGTCCAACTCAGCCATCAGCATCATGGTTTCCATCCTGGCCAATGTATCTCGTGGGCTATTTGAGTGCAGTGTAGCCAAAGATCCGTCATGCCCTGTATTCATTGCCTGCAACATATCCAGGGCTTCGGCACCGCGCACCTCACCGATAATGACGCGATCAGGGCGCATACGCAGGCTATTTTTAACCAGATCCCTGATAGACACTGAGCCCTTACCTTCAGTATTTGATGGCCTGGCCTCCAACCTTACAACATGGCGCTGGCTTAGCTGCAACTCAGCCGTATCTTCAATGGTAATCACGCGTTCACCATCCCCAATATGTTGCGACAGCACATTAAGCATGGTAGTTTTACCAGAGCCAGTACCACCAGACACAATAATGTTGAGTTGCGCCTTGACAGATAACTTGAGAAATTCTGCCGCCTCTTGTGTTAACGCTCCGCCAGACACCAACTCATTGACATCTAAAATGTTGCGCATAAAACGCCGAATCGACATGGTAGGGCCATTAATCGCCAACGGTGGAATGATGACATTCACACGGCTACCATCTGCCAAGCGGGCATCTGCCATCGGGCTTGATTCATCCACCCGGCGACCCACGCGTGAGAGTATGCGCTCGATGGTGAGCATCAAATGTTCATCATCATGGAAATGAATCTCTGTCTGCTCCAGCAAGCCATGTCTTTCAACATAGATTTGATGGGGACCATTCACCAGAATATCTGAAACCGTGCTATCGGTCATGAGGGGGGATAGCGGGCCTAGGCCCAGTACCTCATAAAGCAAATCTTCAACTAATCCAACACGCTCCTGACGTGTAAGCGGCAAAGACTCCTGCTCCAAAGATGAGGTAACAAAATCCTCAACCGCACTTTTAATCTGCTCAATGGAGGCATTGCCTACCGCTTGAGGATTTAACAAATCCAACAATCCTCTATGCAGTTTGTGCCGAATTTGCGCATAAGCGGATGACGAAACTCCCTGCACTTCCGTTTGCTGCAACAAACCCGACTGCATTGCCAAGCTTTGATTAAGGGCGATCACCCTTTCATTTAATAAGTTACGCTCAACCGAAGGATTATGCTCCCTCAGCTCACCACGCAATGTATTGGCTGCTGGCTGTTCCATTAGTTCAAACCAAGCCAATTTCTAAAAAGCCTGATTTGCTGCTCTAAGAAGGTTTCAGGCAGTGCAGGCGCAGACTCAACGCCAGTGACGGCATCAGCCAAATCAGCTATTGCCAGCGTCACATCCCGGTCTGGAAACATCTGCACAACGGCTTGACCGCTATTTGCAGCAATCGTAGAATGCACGTCATACGGAATGACATTTTTAATTGGCCATCCAAGAGTTTCTGCCACTAATTCAGGCGTTACATTCCCTTTGAAGCGTGTAAACCTATTCAAAACCACGCGAATTCTATTTTCACTATATCCTGCTTTTTGTAGCATATCCAGATTATGTCTAGCACTTCTTAACGCTGGCACCACGCCTTCTGTGACCAAAAGAATTTCATCTGACAAATCCATTAACGATAAATTTAAACTGGATAACAAAGGAAAAGTATCGACCACAGTCCAGTCATAGGTTCCCTTAGCGACCAATAGGATTTTAGAGAGTTGGTCTTCAGAGAAGTCCAGCCCGAGCGGGTTATCGCTACTATGCGCCAACACATTTAGTCCAGAGGGTTCATGGATTGTCATTAACTCTTTAAGCAGCTCAGAATCAAGACGTTTATACTCCATAATGGCATCTCTTAACCAGCGCTGGGGTCTTAAATCCAACATCGGTGCAACATTAGGGGCCTGCGTGTTTGCATCTATTAAGGCCACGCGCCCATAACCAAATCTTTGCTGCAAGGTGACTGCCAAATTACAGGCCATGGTTGTTTTGCCAACGCCACCCTTACTTGAAAAACACATCACGACTTTGCCAGATCTTAATGGCTGAACAGTGGTTTTATCAGACATTAATAAATCTGTTTTTTGAATAATGTCATGTACTTCATCATCCTGAACCGGTTGACTTAATACTTCACGTGCACCCGCTCTAATTGTGCGCGTCATAAACTCGGTAGTTAATTTATCAATACTCACTGCCACCATACGATTGGTCACCGAAGCTAATTGCTCAATCGCCAAAATGCCTGCTTCTACATTCCTGGTTAAATCTATAAATACAATCTGTGCCTCAAACTGAATAGCCAACTCCAAGCCCTGGCCTATCGACTCTGCCGTGCGCATACTGATAACACGGTCAGGATAGCGCAAACAAATGGCCTGCACCTGCTGGCGAAAAGATTGTTGCGAACTAATAATAAGAATACGCATAGATAAATTTTACTTTGGACTTGAGTCGCCAAACTGCTGAGAATTAATTGAATTTAAAAACTTAATATGTTCTTCATGCACCTTTTTAACCTGATCATAAGGCGCAAGTTTAATTGCTGCTTCATAAGCATGGCTTGTGCGTTTTCTCATTGGTGTTTTAGCAAGTATTCTTGCTTCCTGTAATTGATATCTGAAATCTTTTGGTGCCAACTGTACAGAAAGTCTGGCCGACCTTGCAGCCTCGCCATAACGTCCCAGCTTATAAAATGTACTTGCCATTTCAGCATGCCAGCGCGCTTCTTGTGGGAGTGCGGCAGATATTTCTTGCAATACCTTTAATGAATTTTCATGATTTTCGGCGGCAACTTCACAATCTAAAATCAATTTAATTGTTTTTAAGCGCTTTATCTCAACATCTTTACCTTCTAATTTTGGAATGCTTTCCCTGAGTTTTTTTGTAATATCAGGGCACAGCTTCTTGGCACTTGCTGGATTCGAGCTGAGTTTTTTTATTTCAGGCTCAAAATCTTTACTGGTCTTTTCAGCAGTCACATTTCCCCATTGATTAGAAAATGTAGTGAGAAAAAATATAATCAGCACTGCAACTACGGCTAAAGTCAACTTAAGAGGCGAAATTTTCATAAATGATGCTTCGATATTTTATTTTTTAATTTTAGTCCGACGCTAATATCACCTGGATTACTTGCTTATCTGATAAAACGGATCATCAAATGGCCCATTTGATTTTGATTTTAGTTTTGCTCGCTCATATAGGTGCACATCGACCGAATTAGCATAATAGACGTTTGTAGTCCGTGACACATACAGATGGTCTGCCATAATAGATGAGGTCACCACTAACTCCAACTTTGGCGCTTCATTACTTCTCCAAAGATCAAACAATCCACCACCCACCAGAACTGTTGCATCAAAACTGTTAATATCCACAGCATCCGCCAACAGCCTGCCAACTACCAATCCACCAGCCAGCGTTGTCCATTTCAATTGAGATGGTAATAAAACATTTCTACCTGATTTAAATTTAATCACTTGCGTTTTGTAATTCAGCACTACACTTTTGGTCGGCACGCTACTTACTTCCACACCTTTTTTAACCAAGTGCGTGATTAGAAAGTCATTTAATGCCTGGCTAAACTCCGTTGGAGCAGACTGCGCATTGATATACAGAGGCTTATTTAATAGTTTTTTCTCTTTGAGATTAGCCACCACCTGATCTGCGATATCTTCGGCAACAGTCGCCCAATGCTGTGACGCCTGTAGTTGCGGCTGCATGGCGTGTGGAAAATTAACCGGTACTGGTGCATCTGGGTTTTTCACCGTGCTACAGGCAGAAAACATCAACACCACTAAAGCGGTGAGTGCTATTTTTGATCGTTTTGTAAAATTATCTTTTTTCATAAGTCCGTCAGTCATTGTATTTAGCCTCGTGTAGAATCAATCACCCATTGTTTAGGCGTTATAAATGGTGACTGATTTTCTTGCCGCATCCTGGTCATTTCCTGCAAATCCAACAACTGATTGAGTTCTGATGCAGAGTCAAAATAGTAAGGTGCATCACGCTCTGCAAGGTGATCATCTAATTTATCTAAAGGCTGCTTATTAGAATGCACATCACCTGCCGAGGTATCTGAGTGGCTGTCATTCTCTGAATTAACTGGTATTGGCTTGTTTAACTTAACATCACCAATGGTTCTGTATTGTTGGGGTTGTTTTTTTTCTGCTTGAGTAATTGCGCCAGCATCCTGAATTGAGTTGTTTCTCAATCCGTTAATGATATTGGGTTGCTTCACTTTACCACTTTGCCCAGTTTGCTTCTTACCTTTAACATCCACTGGTTTTTTGCTGCTTGCTGGCTTGGTTGTTTTTTCCTTTCCTTGCAAACCCTCATGCTTAACGTCTGGGGCTAAAGGTAGCTCATCCAAATTTTCATATTCAATATAATCTTCAGAATCCGCAGCGTCCTCAGCTTCGGAGGGCTTCAGACGGCCTTCATTATCAAAATTTTGAGTCGTATTGTTGACACCATCCACGCGCCTTGCATTGACGACAATAAACAGTTCATTTCGGCTCACGCGATCATTTTTCTTTTTAAATAATTGCCCGATGACTGGGATTTGTGAGAAAAAAGGCACCTCACTCATCTTTTTAGTTTCTTCTTCGGTGAGCAAGCCGGCCACAGCCCAAGTTTCACCACTAGCAGATTCGGTAAGGGTGCTGATGGTTTTTTGTTTAAAAGCAGGGATAGGTGTGCCCAGCAAGGTAAAGGCATTGGTGTAATCAGGCTCAGAGATTGACTGATCCAATACGATTGAAATATTGCCATTCTCAAGCACAGTCGGCCTGACAATTAAACTAAGCCCAAACTGTACAAAACTAACATTAGTGGCCACAACTGCATTTTGTGTTGCACTCCCTGCCGAGAGCGACTGCACAGGGATGGGTAGCGACCCGCCAACCAAAAAGCTCGCCGACTCCCCACTTAGCGCGGTGATAATCGGCTCAGACAAGGTTGTACCTGCGCCTTTTTCTTCCACCAATCTTAAAAAACTCACCAATCCCAGTGTCAATCCTTTAGCAGCATCCACATGACTAAGCACACTGGCCAGTGTTGAACTACCTACATTCAGAGTGCCAGTATTGCTACCCGTTCCGCTGATTCCACTACCAATAGAAGGTGAAACCCCACCAAGCAGTCCGCCTATGGTAATGCCTGTACTACTGCCGCCACTGTCTTTGATGCCCGTAATTCTCCAATCCCACCCCAGTTCGTCGGTTTTGTTTCTGTCAACTGCGACAATCTGCATTTGAACTTCGACCTTGGGCTGAGCTTCTACCTTAATCAAGCTCATCACCTTGCCCTGCGCTACCATAATCACATCACCACGTGAAATATTTTGCGCCAGATTACCCTTACCCGGATACAGCGGCTGCCTAATAGCACGCGCGATACCACCGCCAGCACCACCGCCGCGCCCCGCGCTCTGGCGCGCCCCTCCAGCGCCAACGGTTTGTGTGGAAAGGTTTAAAAGCGTGGGCTCAACTTCCTGTTGCTCATCTGTGTTACCCGCCAATACCCCGCCTTTATCAGATATTACAGAAAAATCGGGGGCTTGCTCCGAACTCACGTAACGGTCAGCCAGCGTTAAAATTCTGGTTAATGCGGCAGCAGTTTTAACTTTACCCTTAAGGACAATCACATCCCCCACTTCGTCCACTGTCACAGTTCTTTCAATTTGATGTATTAAAGCCTGTAACTGGGTGTAATCTGTCGCTACCTGAATAACATATTTAGTTGCTACATGATGCTCGCTAAAAATGGTAAGTGAGGTACTCCCCACCACTTGCCCTGAGATAATGATTAAATCTGGCTTTAATGTAGATACCTGGATGACATTAGGATCACCAATCACCAGCGTATCAATATTTGCATGGAAGCTAAGTGGATATGAATGCCCCTTGATTACCTTGAGGTAGCGGGTTGCAGAGCTTGACTTTGGCTTAACCTCCGCCATTACAGTAGAAACAGCAAATAACGATGTTAATAATATGACAAAACAAACATCTAGAACTTTTTTTATCATTGGGTAAGCTTTTGTAAGTTTCATAAAGTACATTGGCATAAAGATTGCAATAAATATGCCATTACACAAACCGCTTATTATTCAGCTAGCTACTTAAACAAAATCAATGGCCCAATCATCACAATTGGCTGTAAACAACCACCTATGGTTTAAATAAACCAATTTCACCTTGATTAAACAACCAAATTATCTGGAAACTTACCCTCACATGGCACGTATCAAATTAGTTTTGTTATTTTTAATAACCACCTCAACTTGGGTGCATCACGCTTATGCACTAGAAAGTAAAACAGAAAATAACCCATCACAAAATGACTTACAAAAGACCCCTAGCACACACCAAGTAAGACTTGCCACACTTGATTCTCAAAATAAAAATTACCTCAATCAAGCCTTGCAAAAGCAGGATTCACATGTCAGAGGCAACCCAGAACACACTACAGATCACACAATCAACACCAAAGAAGAAAAAAAAGAAATTGCAAATATTAAAACTGATGATCGCTATCAAATAATCGCTAACAAAACCGAACAAACAAAAATTACCACCAATGAGACTCAAACCCAAAACAGAACCAATCATATAATTGGCGCATGGAGTATTTTGAAATTTATAATCGGCCTGCCTTTTTTATAATTCCAGATTTTCCATTAGAACTTGCAATGGCAACGCCGCACAGTTTGATGGGTTTTTTGTGCAAATTTTATGGATAATTCTATTTACAGAAAATATGCGCAAAAAAGACGTAAACTGGGCTAATTGACATGCAAGTAGGTGCAAAATCGCCTAATGGAAAATCTGGGATGATTGCATATTGCTGACAGCTAAGTTAACTCATGCCAAAAAAAGAAGGGGTAACGACTCGTTACCCCTTAGAGGGTTGATTGATATCATGCATACCAACCAAGGACTTCATGCATATTACAAACCTAATGCATTGCTGCTTAAAAAATAAACAGCCATTATCAAAAGCATTTTTCGTGCCTGATTTTTAATAAAAATAAATTACTTACAAATCAATTAATTAACAAAGATTATCTAAAATTCAATGCTAAATTTTTTTAAAATTAATGGTTAAATACAACCATCACCGATTGATATCAACCAACATTGACCCATATCAACCCAATTATTCGCAATAATTCATACAAGCTGTTAAAATGCAGTTGCCTGTGCCTAGGCAGGTGGCTAAACTGATTGCCAAAATTAGTGGTCATCTTAGAAAGGAAGTAAAATGAAAAAACTTGCATTGTTAACTTTGGTTGCTGGCACATTTGCAGCATCACAACTCCACGCTGCCGATGCAGCATTCCCAAAATCAAAAATAGGCCTTGAGAATTGCTTGGCAGCAGCCCTTAAAGTGCGCTCTGGTGAGGTGGCAAAAGTGGAATACAAACTCGAAAACAAAGTACCCGTTTATGAGTTTGATATTGAAACACCAGACGGCAAAGCTTGGGATGTGGAGTGTAACGGCAGAACTGGCAAAATCACTGAAATTGAAGAAGAAGTGGCCAACGCTGAAGACACTGCATTCTTAGCGAGACGTTACGTATCTGAAGAAGATGCTAAAGCTACGGCACTTGCGGCTTTTCCTGGTGAAGTGATTGAGACAGAATATGAAATTGAGCCGGATGGCGCAGCTTCATACGAATTTGACATTCAAACCTTGACGGGTGAAATGAAAGTTGAAGTAGATGCAACCACAGGAAAAATCGTTGAAAGCAGTAAAGAAATTTACCAAATCGGCAAGGAGTAATTCCTTAGTATTTACCGCAAAAAAACCCTCTCACGAGGGTTTTTTTACGCCTGTCATTACGCAGACCACTCCAGCAGAATCAACTACTTCAAACCAAACTCAACTTGGTTGTTTATTCCGGTTACTTACAACAACCAATGGCTGATAACAGCCATCAAAAAGAATCCGAACGTTTACTAATAATCAATAAAAACAAAAAGATAGCATAGATTTAACTCTTGGCATGGCAATTGCAATCTATAAAAGCGCAAGTTTTATTGCTATGGGAGAGTTCTGAACCTAGGCCTTGCTTTTGTTTTCAAAAAAAATAACAGCATGTTCAGTGGCTTTCCCGCCCCTTTTTTCCATTAAAATAGGGAAGGTGCATTAGCTTTATGTTCTACCAACACCTGCAACTCACACTTAAGCTCCTTCCCCACCACGGCATCACTCCAAGCCACCTACTCCTCAGCACGCGTCAAAGGTATGAGAGCGATTATCAACACCTGCCTGAATCCTAACTTGCCGCGCATGTCGTCACTGTCTTTTCACCTATGCCGGGATTTTGCCTATGCTATAACCTGTGGACCAGGGCATCTGTCTAGCATTCAGCCGTAGGGCATTTAACATCATGGTGAAAAACCGTGATGATCATACCAAGAATTTCGCTGTCCTCCTCAAAGAAGGAAAATCATAGGAACTGGCACCGGCTTACGATGTAACGCACATTTACAATCCCAGTATGAATCATACGGTAAATTCAGCAAGATAAGAGGCGCTGATATACTGAGAGAAACAGGCTGCTTTGGCGTCCACAGACCACTGGCTTTATTGGCTGATTTGCATACCGACCCTTGAATCCAGCCGGTCTAGCGGATTACGCGGGTCTATCGGTTGCTTAGTCTTGTCAGCCATTGCATACCCCTTCAATTGAGACTAGCTAGTCCAGCAGTTCTGCAGGTGGAAACTTGCA
>PHCJ01000039.1:5248-14474 GCA_002842285.1 Betaproteobacteria bacterium HGW-Betaproteobacteria-22 | reverse complement strand
CCAGCTCACCATAGGCGTAGCCCTCACTGCCGAGCAAATCGCCCAACTCACCTCTGACATCGTGTGGCTGGTCGAACAAACTGTCACACTCCCTGATGGCAGCCAAGCCCAAGCCTTAGTGCCACAAGTCTATGCCCGCCTGCAAGCTCATGATTTAAGCCCCAATGGCAGCCTCATGGCAGGGCAAACCCTTAACCTCAATGTATCAGGCAATATCATTAACGGTGGCGACTTGGCAGGCCGCGAAGCCCTTAACCTCAACGCAGAAAATATCAACAACCTCGCAGGGCGTATCCGCGCCAATACTACCCAGCTCACCGCCACGCAGGACATCAACAACCTCGGTGGTCAAATCATTGCCCAAGATGTACTGCGCCTCAATGCAGGACACAACATCAATATACAAAGCACCACAGCCGATAGCACCTTGAAGTTTGAGCTAGACCAAGGCAACAAAACCCTCCATGTAGATAACAAGCGCACCAATATTGATCGTGTGGCAGGCCTCTACATCACCAACCCCTCTGGCACTGGATTACTGATCGCAAGTGCCGGCAATGATATTTACCTAAATGCCGCAGAGATTGTAAACCTAGCCCCAACATCAGCAGGCAACCCTTACAGTGGACAAACATTACTGCAAGCTGGCAATGATATTAGCTTAGGTACAATAACCACCACGCAAAACAACAGCTACGTACAAAATGCTAAAAACTACAATAAAGACAGCAATAATTTAGAGGTCGGTAGCACCATTCAAACCGCAGGTAACGTCACCCTACAAGCAGGACAAAACCTCAATATTAAAGCTGGTGATATTGAAAGTACCGCTGGCACACTCACAGGCAATGCGGGGAACAACATCAGCATAAGCTCAGGCACCAACACCTTTGATACGCAATCCGCCTCCTACAAAAAGAAAAGCGGCTTCATGAGCAGCAGCAAAAAGACCACACGTGATACTAGCCATGATACAGAAGTCGTCAGTAGCAACCTCAGTGCCGATAGCATTGCACTCAATGCACAAAATATTAACGTAGATGGCAGTCATGTAGTGGCGACCAATCATGTAGAGTTCAATGCCACAGCAAACGTTAACATCACAGCAGCCACCAACACCCATGAAGAAACCCACTACAAAAAAGTCAGCAAAACTGGCTTCACCGCCTCATCCACCAGCATCGGCTATGGCAGCAGTAAACTCACCAACACTAACGACAGTCAACAGGTGACCAATGTCGGTAGTACCGTGGGCAGTGTAGAAGGGGATGTGACTATCAATGCCGGTGCAACCTACACCCAAACAGGGAGTGATATACTCACCCCACAAGGAAATATTAACATCACGGCACAACAAGTGAACATCATCAACGCGACAGATACCTATGCTAACCAGCAGCGCATGAAGTACAAGCAAAGCGGGATTACGTTATCTGTAAGCAGTAGCGCATTAAACCTTGCACAAAACGTTGCAGGCACAGCTCAAGCTACGGTAACAAGTGACAGCACTCGCAACAAAGCACTCAATGCACTACAAACTTATGCAAATGCATCTACATTGCAGGAACAAGGCAAAGCAGTGGTAGATGCTGTTAAAGCAGGTGACGCACAAGGTGCCTCCGATGCCGCTGGGGTTAAACTCAGCGTTAGCATTGGCAGCTCAAAAGCCAGTAGTTCGAGTAACACGAATGTTACTACCAACCAGGGCAGTCTGGTTAAAGCAGGCGGTGACGTTACCATTAAAGCCACGCAAGATAACATTAATGTAACAGGCAGCCAGGTTGAAGCGGATAAAAACCTGACGCTGGAAGCCGCTAAAAACATCAACCTCGTTGCCAGTGCCGATACTGAATCCAACCAAAGCAAAAACAAATCCAGCAGCACCAGTATTGGGGTATCTGTGGGTGTAGGTGCAGGCGGAGCCGGGTTTAGCGTGGATTTAGCAGCCAGTCGCGGTAAAGGTAAAGCCAATAGTGACAGCACCACTTACAACAACACCCATGTTACGGCAGGAGAAACGCTCATACTTAATTCAGGTGACAACACAAACCTGATAGGTGCCAATGCAGCAGGTAAAAAAATCATCGCTAATATAGGCGGTGACCTTAATATACAAAGCCTGCAAGATGTGGCTACTAGCCAAGCCAAACAAAGCAATACTGGTATTAGCATCAGTGTACCTGTAGTATCGCCCACTCTGGGCAATACCTTTGGTGCAGTTAGCCAAAGCAAACAAAACAGCAATAGTAATTACAACAGTGTTTATGAGCAGTCTGGCATTAAAGCTGGTGAAGAAGGGTTTAATATCAAGGTCAACAACAATACTGATCTCAAAGGTGCAGTCATAAAAAGTATTGCTACACCTGATAAGAATCAACTGACGACCGGCACACTCACCACCAGTAACATACAAAATCACATGGAGGCAGAAGCCAATAGCAGCGGCACTTCTTTAGACAGCAATATGTTCAACAGTAAATATGCAGCCATTAAAGGTATTGCCGGAAACCTGCAAAATCATGGCGAAGAGAATATTAGCGATAACAGCACTACATTAAGCGCTATTTCACCAGCTGCTATCACCATTACTGATGAAGCCAAGCAACAAACGCTTACCGGCAACACAACTGAAACCACCGTGGCACTGCTGAACCGTGATACCACAGACACTAACCGTGTACTGGCAAAACCGGATGTGGAGGCTCTGCAAGAGAAGGTGCAGCAGGAGCAGGCGGATAGGATGCTGTTGGTGAAAACAGTCACAGCGTTTACGGATGAATCTTTTCGTAAAATGTTTGTTGACCAAACCAAAATGTATAAAAAGGTCGTAGATACAGACGGCAAAGTGCAATGGGTTGAACTTGGCGTACAGGAAAAGCAAAACCTTCAGACAGGCGCGGATGGTAAGGTACATATTTTTAATAACGGAATTTTTAACCCTTTAAAAAATGCTCTAAACTTAGCAATACAAAATAACGATGCAGATTATCTTGTGTACTTTCCACCAGCTAATAATTTTTTCTCAGAACTTCTTATTGCTGGATACCAAAAGTATCTTGAAAGTGGCGCATTGGGACTTACTAATGCAACACAAACCAATGTTCAAATTATGAATCAGTACGGGCAGACTGGTTTGCAAGTAGACGGACACAGTCGTGGAGGGGTGACAACTGGAAACGCTGTTGAGGCTATTGCGTCACAATCTAATGCTCAGGGCAGTCTCAGTGGCACCGATATCAGCTTATTTGGATCTGCTTACAATGCGCAGCGGGCAGCAGATTTGCTGAACAAACTAGGTACTCAAGATAAACAGGGGACCGTGCAATCCACAGTACACATTGATGATTTTGTAGGAACAATCATAGGTAACAATCCTGCTACAGGTGGCACAACACCTATTAATAGCAACTTATTAAAAGAGTGGGTAAAGATTTTCTATGGGGATTCAACCGCGCATAATGGATACGGCACTGGCAAAATCGATGGATCAAGTGAGTCGTATTGGCAAGACTCACCAGATAAAAAGCCTACTCCAGCATTGATAAATCGCACAAATTAACGGAACGGGGTCTTCTTATGTCACTACAATTGTTTTTCATAGGGGCGGTTGCTTGTGTTATTGGTGCATGCAGTGCTGGACCGTCCCCTTCTAATTGCTATGGTCGAGGGCAACCGGGATGTGATACTTATTGGGACAGTAAACCGAAACTTGTCACAATCCAACCACAGTTAGACGAAAACACTAAAAAGCTATTCGAACAATATCCAGATTTACCAAAATACATAGTTAGATTGAAAGTGCATAATTGGGCAAAGACTGGTGAGTCTAGTCTTATTACTGAAAAGGCATTGTTAGAGTGTGGGACAAGTCAATTTAGAGGTAAATCTATAACCTCATTAGAGCATACTGATGAGATTGTTAAGATTGAAAAATGTATGTTAAGAGATGGTTTTACATACATTGGAGAATACAAAGAATTTGATCTTTGCTCACTACGAACACAGAGTTCCACCTGTAAACCCAATGCATCTATTCCTTTACGCACTATAACGACTAGGATTGATAGCTTATATTGCATAGAACATGCATATTTAAGGGAATGCGAACCCCAAAGCCTAGAACGTAGACAAGCCACCTCTCACTGTAAAAAATACCCTAAGCAGGATATTTGCTATCAGTCTAATCTTCCGTTGGCATGTGATCGCTATCCTAAAGCTAAGTTTTGCCAACCCTATGGCAAAACAGACATGTCACAAAAAAAATATGAGGGTGTAGATAACGATATGCCAGTTATACCTAAAGAAAATACAATGAACACCACTGATTCTGATCATGGCAGATTGTTAGAAGTGCTATTCCCCGCTTTTTTTAATGATGGGCCTATTGATCCTGAGAGCCAAAAATACCTGATAAAGGAATTAGAACAACAGCGGTTTCAGAAAAGCTTACAAAACAACAACAACCGCGACATGAAAAACCTGCTGCGCAATACTGCCCCTAAAGTGGGACGCTAAAAAAGAATCAATGGGGTCAGATAAACGCTTCTTATTACAACTGCAAATTGAAAGGCTTTACCCAAGAGGTGGCATCTCTTTCACTAGTGAACAATCAATGGAGTCTGACCCCATTGATTGTTGATGATTTATCTCGCAACAGCATATTATTTCATGCGGGCGCGAATAATGAGTTAGTGACGCAAGGTATTCTGAATGATGCACAAATTAAATATGGTATTGGGACACCAGGTAATGAACAGCCTCCTTATAAAAACTCTGATGCTGACCTTGTCCCAAATATCGTCGGTTTCAATGGCAACCCCATTCAATGGATTAAGTCTATCCTTGCGATACCGGATTTATCTAAAGGGCCGCTGATTAGTCCACATACCTTGCCGCCCGGCTATATTGTAGCGCCACCGCGCTATACCACGCCCTATACGGAGATTGCACCATGAAATATTATTCAATCGTAGGAGCGCTGATTGTGATGCTACTTTCTCTACCCAATATCGTGCTTGCAGAAGACTACGAACTAAGAGAAGCGCACAGGCATGAAGTAGTTCGCCAGAGTTGGGCTGATGTACGTAATCCTGTGTTACCGGGTGACTACAACATCAAGATTGATGGTCGCGTATTCAGCATGACCATTCCACAAGGCAGAACTGCCGCAAGTTACAATCGGAAAGACATTGACACGCAATATTACCGAGAACAAATTTTTAGCGATAGAGAAGAGAAGGCGTTGAGCCTGATTGGCTTTAGGCGCAAAGACCAGACCGGCATATGGCCGCTGGTGCGCTCATATGGTGAAACCTCTATTGGCGCAGGCGTTTTTTTGGCAGAGGAGTGGGAATCCAAAATAGATCGTACCTCAGTAAAAGCATCGATGTGGGCTGACTATAGAACCTTGGAAAGCTTGGTAAAAATGACGAAATCATTTAACTATGCACACGATGAGCAGGGCAATCGTCTTGGCAAAATAGAAACTCCAAGAGATGTGGTGGTGATTAATGGACGTCAATGGGCACGGGAGCATTCTGAAAGAGCGGCTATTGTAGATTTACCTGAAGAAACTGTTGATACCTATTACACCGGTTTATCGGCAGACAGTTATATTAAATTGGGAGTGCGATATCCTTACATCGCCAGCCGCTACCCTAAAGATAAAGAACGCCCAGAATGGGTTAAACAATCTTCCGCATTTATTGCCAAGGCATTATCTTCTATCAAAATATCCGCACCGGCAGGCAGTACGGAACCGGATTTTTTAACGGTAGATGAATCACAAAATACACCGATTGAAATGCTTGCGCCGTGACTTAATAATCGAAAAATCAATCGGGAACGTACCACAAATACCAATAAAAAATAATCCTTCAAAATCAATGGGGTCACAAAATCAATGGGGTCAGACTCACTGCTGTCCCAGATAAATAAGTAAAGTAGCCCGTTTTAAGAATCAATGAATGGGGTCAGACTCCATTGATTGTTCACTAAAAGCCTTTCAATTTGCAGTTGTAATAAGAAGCGTTTATTCATGGTATTTATGTTTAAAAGATGCAATCAATGGAGTCTGACCCCATTGATTTTGCAGCACTCATTGGTGGTTTGGCTGGGCAAGTGAATGCAGGTCAAATTGTCACCAGTTATAGTGTCGGCACACTAGGCAATGCTTTTTTACTCACGGCACAAAAGCGTGAGAGGGATGTGACGCAAGGCTTTATTGTCAAATGCAATAGTACACCTGCCGCTTGCTCACAAGCAGCAGAAGGCTTGGGTGATAAAATCAATAATACCAATATCCCATTGGAAGAGCGCATTCGATTATTACAAAATTTGCAAGTGGATAAAGATGGGGAAATGATACAAGCCTTTAAAATTGAAATTGTAGATAGCAACAGTCTAGCCAACACCAACATTGCTATCAATGGCATTCTGAATGAACCTGACCGTGCAATGGTGCTGGCAATTGGACATTTGCGAGATGGTGAAACGACTGGTCAATCCGCCTATCTTTCTTACAATGATACGCAAGGTGTAATCGCTGATCTGGTCAACTCCTTTATTGATAAGAACTTTGCAACGGCATCCAATCCATCACTCGCAGCAGCACAGGCGATTATTGCGGCAGGCGGCTTAAATGGACAAGCTAGAACCTATGTGTACGCACACAGTGGCGGCACGCTCATTAGTAACATCGCGCTAAATTCGTTGCCAGAACTGGGTTACACCAACCCAAATCTGCGCGTGGATTACTTTGGTCCTGCGTCCACCATGTCTGCACAAGCGGCGGCGGCATTGAATGCGGCGGGGTTGAACAATGCACCGATAGAGCAACAGCAGAACTGGTTGAGGTATGGGAATGTGAGTGGGTTGCCAGCGCGAATTGATGCAAATGACCCAGATGCGGTTGAAAAGCACATCAGGCTTAACAGTGGTGCTGGTTATCTCAACCACGCGAACGACACTGTTGCCACCTTAATTGGATATAACTTTGGCCAAACTAATCAATACAACGACCCAAACTCGCCTATTTATTTACAAGGGGCGACACAAGGCAATGTGATTCAATCAATTTTAGAAGTGTATGCACTGTTTACAACGAGCAACAGCGCACACTCCACTTACCGCTGGAATGACCCAGCAACTTGGCCGACGAATGTGGTTGCGCCAGTTCCTGCCACAGCGTCAACTATCCCCCTCAACCAAGTTAGCGCAGGGAGTCAGCCATGAAAGTTCAATCTATTTTAAGTCGATATTCTTTAGTCCTAATGATGACCTCTATTGCCATGACAGGATGCTTTAACGAACAGGCTTATCGTAAATTGGAGGACTCATACAGCAGACCAACAAAACAGGTCAGTCCGATGAGTAGTAACGTTAGATGGGCTTGTGAAAGTAATATGCTTTTTGAACCTGCCAAAATTAAAATAATTTATGCCGGCATGAGAAGAGTTACAGGCGCCTGCACAAAAGAACCTTTTTCGTTCGATGTGGGTGAAAATCTTAGAAATAAACAATGGGCAACACCAGACGAACTAGGCAATACTCACCTCACAGAAATCTGTAAATACCCTAAAATTCCGATTAAGGATTGCCAGCCCACAGACACATTAAAAGTACCCAATACTGATCCTAACAAGGGCGCGGTTAACGTGTGGCAGGTGAGTAACGTATCTTTAGACGGCGTCCTTTCAGAAAATAAAGTAACTAATTTACGTGGCAGTGAGCGCATTCACTATGCAATGTATATTGTAGAAGGACATAAATTGCCGCTAGGCGGTATGTTTCGTGGACGGTTTTCACAAGACTATATGGATAACCAGAATAAGCGAACAGTGAAATCAACATTCACTACAGCTAATGGATTGGAGTGGGAACACGCACGGTATAATCGCAGACCTAAAGAAAGTGATCAGACGAACTGGCTGTATGACCAGACCGAAATGTACCAAGCCGACGTAGGTAATTATAGTATTTTAATCTATGGCATCTATAACGACCCTGTGTATAAATACCCTGATTGGCTAGCTAAACGCCAAGCCTTTTTACGCGAATGGGTAGAGACCTTTAAAATTGAGCCGTTGCCAGCAGATTACAAAAAGGTTCAACGAGTCGATGGGGTCAGTCTCACCGCTGTCCCAGATAAATATTGATCAACGGGGTCAGGTCTTGCATTATCAAGTATAATGGGGTCAGACACGAATGGCACTTACTTAAGCTTTTTAGGATGCCCATACTGTTTCACATGCGCCCTTGCCAAGCCCCTTGTTTTTGTCAGTAGCGGGTAGGGCTTGGGTCGTCGTTTTATCGCCCTTGGCTCTATTCGTCCAGGCCGGTTTCCAACCGACTGCCCAGCCACCAGCGCCAGTAGCTCAGTGAGATTGCCTTGATCTTCAGTATGATGCAGGGCTTCACTCGAAAGAATCAATGGGGTAATAAACGCTTCTTATTACAACTGCAAATTGAAAGGCTTTACCCAAGAGGTGGCATCTCTTTCACTAGTGAACAATCAATGGAGTCTGACCCCATTGATTGCGTTTCTGCATCGCAAGGATGCAAGCCATGAGTACGGTTAAAAAATACCCTTGGTTAAAAGTGGTGCTGGGATATGGTCTCTTGTGTCCTGCGATAGCAGGATTATTGTTCTTTACGATTCCATGGTTATTCCCTCATGTAGAATCATTCTGGCCTGGAAAGGCATCCATATCAGCTGCTTCTTCAGTACACAGAAATCCGTTTGGATTTGGAGATTTAGTTGTTTTATCACTATTTCCTCTTGGAGGCATCGCTGCGTTCGGCCTCCCGTTTTTAATTTTTTCATTATTTTTTGTTGGATTCAAAGTCCATAAGGGCATCTTGGCGTATTGCTTCGCCGCAGGATGGGGTGCGTTTCTTGGGCTATTCTTGCTTACATTTAGCGCCCATAGTTACCATGAGCCAGGCGAAGTTCATTTTGCATTGATGGCTGCACTCAGCCTTGCGTTGGCAGCCTTGCTGGTGACTTATTGGGTTGTACCACCGAAAGCTACAGATGATGGATTCCGACAATAAATACTTCGGGATGTCTTATTCGCTAGGAAACCTTTCTGGTGCAAATACATCCCAAGGCCAACCGGGCGGTATCAACACCTTCATGCAATACAACTCAGGCAGCATCGTGTATGAAACGCAAATGTTAACCACACAACCCGGGCAGATTCTGGCTGGCAGCAACATGCAGATC
>PHCJ01000039.1:0-5139 GCA_002842285.1 Betaproteobacteria bacterium HGW-Betaproteobacteria-22 | reverse complement strand
TTAAACATAAATACCATGAATAAACGCTTCTTATTACAACTGCAAATTGAAAGGCTTTACCCAAGAGGTGGCATCTCTTTCACTAGTGAACAATCAATGAAAATCAATGGGGTCAGTCTCGATTGATTCTAACCAACTGATTACAAATGAATTATATTTTTTATTTCTTGGAA
Organism: Betaproteobacteria bacterium HGW-Betaproteobacteria-22; assembly: GCA_002842285.1. Taxonomy (GTDB): domain Bacteria; phylum Pseudomonadota; class Gammaproteobacteria; order Burkholderiales; family Methylophilaceae; genus Methylotenera. Next base: position 4,966 of record PHCJ01000039.1, on the reverse strand, counting down.
TTTTGTTAAAAATATTAGTCTCAAACCATGTTCAAGCATAAAGAAAAACAATAGGGACAAAAACAATAGGGGACGTACCACGAATACCAAAAAACAATACGCAAAACATGGGGTCAGGTCTTTCATTATCACACCCCATCGCCTTATAACAAGCTCGTTAAGTACGTACTAAATGTATTTTATAATGTGCTACGTAGAATCCATAAAATATAACCAATGCAAAAATGCCACCGCCTACAACTACAAACAGATCGTCTTTACCGCCAAAGCGGTAACGCTACCAAACGCCTCGGTGACGGCTTCTACGAACAGCGCCTGATTCGTGAACAAATCAACCAACTCACCGGGCGCCGCTTTCTGGTAGGCTATACCGATGACGAAGCCCAATACCAAGCCCTAATGAGCAACGGCGTCACCTTTGCACAAACCTATCAGCTCACGCCAGGCATCGCCTTAAGCGCCGCCCAAATCGCCCAACTCACCAGCGACATCGTCTGGTTAGTAGAAAAAACCATCACCCTCGCTGACGGCAGCACAGTACAAGCCTTGGTACCACAACTCTATGCACGCCTACAAACCAGTGACTTAAGCAGCACAGGCGCCTTGCTCACAGGCAACAGTGTTAACTTGAATACCACAGCAGATATTAATAACAACAGCACGATTGCAGGCCGTGACATCGTCTCCCTCACTGCAGACAACATCCACAACCTAGGTGGACGCATACAGGCAGGCAATCAACTCATGCTTGAAGCCAAACACGACATCAACATCATTGGCACCACCAATGAAGTCGACATGCAGATCAACACAGCACGCGGCAATGGTCACGTACAACAAACCAACGTGAACCGACTAGCAGGTTTATATGTAAACAACCCCAATGGCGTACTGGTCGCCAGTGCAGGAAACGATATTAATCTGAATGCGGCTGAACTCTTGAACAGCGGTAGCGATGGTACAACTAGTTTAAGTGCTGGGAATAACTTAAACATCAGCACCATCAAAACCTCAGAAACCGCATATGCAGCGAGCAGCCGTAAGAACTGGTGGCAACAAGATAAAATCAACGAAGTCGGCACCAGCATCCAAACCAATGGCGACCTCACACTACAAGCAGGCAACAACCTCACTGCCCGTGCAGCCACCGTGACCAGTGATAAAGGCACCCTCACAACCACCGCAGGGAATGATCTCGCGATTGAAGCAGGTCAGGCCACCACCGACATGGAGAAATATCGCAAATCCAAAAAAAGCGGCATGCTCTCCAGCAAAACCACAGTGCATCATGACACGCTCAACAGCACCGACGTCATCGGCAGCACCTTCAGTGGTGATAATGTGAACATGGCCGCAGGCAATAACCTTGCTGTGAACGCCAGCAACATCGTCGGCACCAATGACGTCAATCTCAACGCAGGCAACAACATCACCCTCACCACCGAACAAGCCACGCATGATGAAACCCACTACAAAAAAACCAAAAAGACAGGCTTCAGCCCAAGTGGCGGAGCCAGTATTGGTTACGGCACTAGCAAACTCCAAACCACCAATGATAGCCAGCAAGTGACGAATGTTGGCAGTACCGTGGGTAGTGTGGAAGGGGATGTGAATATTACCAGCGGCAACCCTTCGACAGGCTCAGGACGGGGAACCTACAACCAGACCGGCAGTGATGTACTCACCCCGCAAGGCGACATCAACATCACGGCACAGCAGGTGAACATCACCAATGCCACTGATACCTATGCCAACCAGCAGACGATGAAGTACAAACAGACAGGACTCACGCTTGCCGTCACCAACCCCGTCATTTCTGCGATTCAAACCGCACAGCAAATGAGCAAAGCTGCTGGCAAAACCGATGACCCTCGTATGCAGGCACTGGCAGCAGGCACCGCTGCACTAGCTGCTAGTAATGCCAAAGACGCGGTAAGCGCTGGACAAGCTATCGCCCCAACTGGTAATGCTGCCAACGATGCTGCTAACCAAGTCGGCGGCATCAACATCAGCCTTAGTATCGGCACATCAAAGAGCAGCAGTCAAACGACTCAAACTAACACCACCGCCAAGAGCAGCACGCTCAATGCTGGTGGTGATGTCAATGTTAGCGCAACCGGTGACGGCAGCAACAACCCCGATACCGGCAACATCAACGTTATTGGATCTACGATCAAAGCCGCACACGATGTGACGCTCAAAGCAGAAGATGAGATCAATTTACAAGCTGCACAAAACGTCGACACCTTAAACTCCACCAACAAAGGCAGTAGCGCCAGCCTAGGCATAGGCTTCTCGTTGGGTGGCAGTAGCAATGGCTTCACCATTAATGCGGGAGTCAGTGGCAGCAAAGGTAAAACCAATGGCAATGGCAGTAATTGGACTGAAACACAGGTTCAGGGCGGCAACAATACAGGTGACACTGTCACGCTCAACAGTGCTACCGACACAAACCTGATCGGAGCGCAGGTCACAGGCAACCAAGTCGTTGCTGATGTCGGGACTTCAGGGCAAGGCAACCTCAATATCCAAAGCCTGCAAGACACGAATCAGTACAAGGACAAGCAACAAAGCATCGGTGGCAGTATCTCGGTGGGTTATGGCGTAGTAGGCGGTAGCATTAGCTATAGCGACAGTAAAACCAAATCCAACTACCAGAGTGTGAATGAACAAAGCGGCATCATGGCGGGCGATGGTGGGTTTCAGGTGAATGTGAATGGCAACACCGACCTCAAGGGTGCGGTGATTGCTTCTACCGATAAAGCCATACAGGACAATAAAAACAGCCTCACTACGCAAACACTGACGACTTCTAATATAGAGAACAGCGCAGAATATAGTGCTAAAGGGATAAGCTTTGGCACTGGGGTTGGACTTAACAAACAATCTGATGATAGCTACAAGAATGCACCTACTGCCAGTGCCGGTAGTGCAAATCTTAGTGACGATAGCAGTAGTGTCACGGTGAGTGGCATTAGTGGCGGTTCGGTCAGCATTACCGACAATACTCAACAACAAACGCTCTCAGGTAAAGATACCACGACCACTGTAGCCACGCTTAATCGTGATGTACAAACCAAGCTCACCACGGGAACTGATGCTCAAGGCAATACCGTCACCACGGCTATTACCGTCGATAGTAACGGCAACAATCTGGCTGGCACCCTCACCCCGATCTTTGATCAAGAGCAGGTGCAGCGTGAACTCAATGCACAGATACAGATCACGCAGGCGTTTAGTCAGGTGGCGCCGAAGGCAGTGGCCGACTTTGCGACAAATAAGGTGAAAACACTTATTGCTCAGGCACAGCAAGCCAGCAAAGAAGGTAATGAAGCCTTAGGTAACCAGTTGGTAGATGAAGCAGAAAAATGGGCTGAGGGCGGTATCTACAGAACTGCCCTGCATACGGCACTGGGTGGCTTGCTCACCGGTGACATTAGCGGTGCGGCAGGGGCTGGTGCAGTAGCAGGTGCTGCACCGTTACTTAACGAACTGCAAAGTAAAGTGGCTGAAACCCTGCAAGGTGCCGGGTTGGGTAAGGAAAGTGCCAACACAATATCACAAGCGTTGGCTGAGCTGACATCTATAGGCGTAGGTTCTGCGATTGGCGGCACCGCAGGGGCAGGTACTGCACTGGTGGTGGATACTAATAATAGGCAGTTGCATTTTAATGAACAATCAGCACTGGATAAAGTAAAGGCAGGAAAAACCAAAGAAGAGCAGCATAGGCTAGACGCAGCTGCTTGTGCTCTTGTACATTGCGCAGATGGTTTATCTGACCTGGACCCATCAAAAGCTGACAAATTAAAACTTCAGAATGAAGGCATACAATATTTTGCTGAACAGCAGCAATTGATGCAGGCTAGTAATTATGCTTTTTACTATCCACCTAATGATGCGAAAAATGATTCTTTTACGGCACAAGGATTGGTGCAAAATTTAGATGGCACTTGGTCGCCAGTAATTCGTAGTCCGTATCCAGATTATATCTCGGCCAGTGCCAACCTTTATATTGCTGGTGGTAGTGTTGCAATTGATATGCATACATTAGATGTTTACGGACAATGGTCTCTAGGTAGAGTATATCCATATTCAACAAGTCCTGGCGTTTCTTTCTTGGCAGGTTACATGACCAGCCAAGGTAACACAGCGTTGCTCACAGGTTCATTTTTACAAGGTGGTGGCATAAGTGCCAATGTTACCGTGCCAACAGGCTATGTTCCATTTCTTGGAGTAACAACTGGAGTCAATCATTCTTATGGTGGTGGAACCTCATCTGAAATAGGTCTTAGTTTTCCTGTGATATCTCCATCAGGCTCAGTTGTTTCTTTGGGCTATGGTTTTGACCTTAAGAAATAAATTAGGAGTAATAATTCATGATTAGTGGCTTTACAAAAGAAGAGTACGATGCGCTTCCTAAAAAAATCAAAATAATATATTGGGTTGTAATTTTTACTTTTGTCTCTGTGATTACTTATTTCTGGTTTTTTTATTGAATAATGGCAGCAGGTAGTGACCCTGCGTCTGGTATGCTTATACGCAGTGGCATGAGTGCCTTGCTTGGTATTAACGAAAATCAGTTGGAAATGGCGATGAACGTGCCTGTGCTACAGATACCATCAGACCAAGTAAGTAAGAATTTTACGGATAGTTTTGATAGGGCGTATGTTGGTGGAACGCTGACAGGGGCGGCTTACATAGCTGCGCCATATATTCCCACTAAAGTAATAGTCGGCATTGGCGCAGCGAGCGGTGGAGGATTTGATGCCGCCACGCAATACAAAAATCAATGGGGTCAGGTCTTTCATTGTTACATTCTCCCAGCTACAATCACCTTATGGCACGCCCGCTAAGATTAGAACTTTCAGGTGGTTTATATCACGTCACATCTCGTGGAGATGGCCGTGAGAACATTTATTTGACCGATGCAGATAGGAAGGCTTGGCTGGATGTGATGGCTCAAGTC